>CAMHUU010000025.1 GCA_946188395.1 uncultured Prevotellaceae bacterium
CTCTATGGCAAGCGCGACCGTCAGCAGCTGTTCAACGACTCGCTGAACCAGACGCTGGCTCGTACCATCAACACCTCTGTAACAACCTTGATCGTGTTGCTGTGTATCTTCATCCTCGGTGGTGACTCTATCCGCAGCTTCTCGTTCGCAATGATTCTGGGTGTTGTCTTCGGTACCTTGTCGTCACTGTTCATCGCTGCTCCTACAGCCTTCCTCGTGATGGGTCGTACCATCCGTGAGGCTGACGCAGAGCCTGCAAAGGCATAAGGCTTACACCTTATTATATATAATAGCAGCCCGCTCATCATCCGAGCGGGCTGCTTTATTTTACTAGTTCTACTAGTCGGACTAGTAAGACAAGATATACTAGTTAAAATAATACAAGAACGCTGCGATGCCTTCGAGGGCGGGCTTGCGCTGGCCTTCAATCTCGATAGTAAACTTGATTTCGGCCTTGCAGATGCCGCGCAGGTTCTGAATGTTGTGCAGCGTCGTTACCAGGCGTACGCGACTGCCTGTAATCACCGGCTGGCCGAAGCGCATCTCGTTCATGCCGTAGTTCACCAGCATCTTGATATTATTTACCTCAATAATCTGGTCCCACATGTAGGGCAGCAGACTCAGCGTCAGATAACCGTGGGCGATGGTCGACTTATACGGACTCTCCTCCTTAGCACGCGCCACATCTACGTGAATCCACTGGTGGTCCAGCGTAGCATCAGCAAAAAGGTTGATGCGGTCCTGATCCACTTCCAGCCACTCCGACTTTCCTAACTCTTCGCCCAAGTGGGCGGCAAACTCGTCGTACGAGTTAATCACTAATTTTCCCATTATTTTCGTTTTAAATGTTATTTTATGCTGCAAAGGTACACATTTTCCATTAAAAATGCGTACCTTTGCAAGCGAAATCCGTTGCCCTGATAGTTAAATGGATATAACAAGGTCCTCCTAAGACTTAGTTCCGCGTTCGATTCGCGGTCGGGGTACCAGACGAAAAAAGCCCGAATAACCAACGTTATCCGGACTTTTTTACTTTTTTATTTTTTACTTTTTAACACCTTTACTTTTTTCAATTACAAGTTGGGATTGATCTTGCTCCACTCTGCGATGGGAGGAACGATGTTCAGCGTCACCAGCTCGTCGCGCATCTTGCACAGGTGCTCGTAGCTCTGATCCAGCTTGGCATTCTCCTCGGCAGTACCCTGGGGAACCTCGAACTTAGCACCCTCAGCAGTCATGGTGGTCTTCATAGCCATCATGATGTGGTCGTACTTGTCGGTCTTTACGTATGTTCCTACGGGGAAGCGGAAAGGCTCACCACCCATAGCGGCGCGAATCATCTCAACACTGAGGTATGAGGGGCTCTGGAACGAGCTGCGTCCGCGTAGCTCGATAATCTTGGCACCACCCTTGGTGACGTCAATCTTCATCTGCTCCCACTCCTCAGCGGGGAATTCAGCAGTGCCAATGATGTCAGTCAGCTTGCGGCCGGCAACAACTACGTGGCTGCCGAATACGGCCATCTGCTCACCGTGTCCGCCATAAGTAGCGCAACCGGTAATCTGGTTCTGCATCACACCGAACTTCTTGGCCAGAGCCGACTGCAGACGAGTGGTATCCAGACCAGCGAGGGTCGTTACCTGTCCGGGCTTCAAACCAGAATACAGCAGTGTTACCAGACCAGTGAGGTCAGCGGGGTTGAAGATAATGACGACGTGCTTCACGTCGGGGCAGAACTTCTTGATGTTCTGACCGAGCTCCTCAGCGATCTTGCAGTTGCCGGCAAGCAGATCCTCACGGGTCATACCAGCCTTACGGGGAGCACCACCAGAAGAGATGATGTACTTAGCGCCCTTGAAAGCCTCCTCGGCATCAGTGGTAGCTACGATGTTCACATCGTCGAAACCACTCTGGCGCATCTCCTCGGCAACACCCTCGGGAGAGAATACGTCATACAGACAGATGTTACTTGTCAGACCCATCATCAGGGCAGTCTGAGCCATGTTTGAACCAATCATACCGGCGGCGCCGACGATGGTCAATTTGTCGTTAGTTAAAAATGCCATAATCCTTTTCTTTATTTTGTGATTTGTATCAATTGCATGCAAAGATACAAAATATTTCTCAATCTGCAAGTGCCAGCCGATATTTTAAATATTATTTAAGAAGTAAGCCCCTTGCTTTGCAAACTCGACGTAGCAAAACGCAAAAATCACTTCTTGTAATACTTGCGGAACGTCGAGTAGTTATCGCATCGTGAGACGTAGGTGCTAGCGGGGCCGTTGGTGCGTTCGAAATCGACTAACGCAGCCATTGCCTTATAGTGCCACGAGTTGGGTTGAACGTCGAGGCGATAGTTGCTAATCGACGAGTCCCACTCCGACGTAAACCACATGTCGGGGTTGAGTTCAGCGTACGACAGAGCAAACAGCACGCGCTCTTTCAGTTTCTTGTCGGTGGTGTTGACGGCCTTGCACAACAGCTTCACCGCCTGCTTGCTCAGGTCGGTCTCGTTGACGCGCACCTCGTCGGTAACGCTCTTGCCGTTACGCATGATAAACCAGCAGTCGCCCTTGAAACTGGCCTGAGCATAGCGTATTGCCAGGTCGTAGCAGGCCTGCTCGTAGTCCTTGCCCTTCAGCAGGGGCAGCTGGCCTTCCAACTTCAACATCTCGTTGGCGAAGTCGATCTTCGGATTCGTCGTCATGTGCTGCTCCTCGCCGGAATACTCTGCGCCAAACTTCAGCCACTGGCGCTTCATCCAAGGCTCCACGCGGAAGCTGCGGTTGGCTGCATAGACGGCATAGCCCGCCTTGTTGTAGAACGATACCGGCACCTTCTGCAACCACTTGATGGCTTCTGCCCATTGGCAGATGCGCAGGTATTTGGTACCTACGAGGTCGTTCATCTTTACGGGGTCCATTTCGATACGTGCAGTCAGCATTCTGTCGAGCGGCGACGTATCGGGGCGATTCAGGTAATCGAGGAATTGCTCCAGTCGGCTGACCTCCATCGTGTCCAACGCGACTTCGTATTCATAATCGCTCTGACTGAGGAATCCATACAACGCCTGCGAGGTCTTCTCACGCTGACTCTTGGCATACTTGTCGCCCAACACCTGATGAATGGTGCGGTTGAGAGCGCGCCCGAAGAAGTCGTCCTCCTTTTGCATTTGGTCCATCCATTTCAGCTCGCCGGCCACATACTCGTCGAACTGAGCATTGACGGGTTTCTCGGACGCCGTGATATAGAGTCTCAGCACGCGGGCGGTAGACTTCATCCATTCGGTACCATCGAGTGTAACCGCCTCGTTGATGTCCGTCAGCGCCTGCTTGCGGCTGTAGAACATAAACTCCAGCCACGCTTTGGCACTCATCCACAGGGCGGGAACCTGGCTCTTTCCGTCTTTCAGCACTTGCGCGCAAAGCTGAATCATCTGAAGAGCCTCCTGCTTGGTGATGTTGCGCACGAAGAGCTTGCCGAATCCATCACTGTCAGCGGCCTCCTGGGCATTATTGACGAAGTCCTGCAACAAGAAGGGCAATACGGCGGAGTTGGCATCGCGTTGGTATTCCTCGCGGATGGCCTGATACGAACGCTTTTTGTAGTACTGCGTCATCAGACTCTGCCAGTCGCCCATTTCGGCAAACAGCTGGCCGGCCTTTGTGCTGTTACCCGTCTTCAGCAGGGCACCGGCATAGATGTTCTTCATCATGTCCTTATAGACCGTCTCGATGAAGTTGACGGCCTTCTGTTCCCAGAACGTCACATTCTCGGCGTGGTTGCCCAGCAGCATGTTACAGCGCATAAACAGCAGGGCGTGCTGACTGCGTAGGCGCGACGACAGCTTGCTCTGGGCATACTGTCGGACGGTGGCAAGCGTCTGGTTGCGCTGGGCGAGCTCTTCCTTCGTGGGATAGTCCCACGTCTCGGCACTAACCGACGAGGCGCACTCCAGGTATTTCTCCAGATTCGAAACGTAGCTGGCCATCAGCATGTCGCCCTTGCCCTCGGCAAACTTCCGAACCTCATCGGCATCGAACCAGTAGTATTCCTCCGTCTTTCCCAGATAAGCCTTCCAGTTGTTTTTGGTAATCTCGTTCACACGCGAACTGAACTCCTCACTGTCGTAGACATGGAAGAGGTAGTAGTTGTGGGTTTCTATCCACGCACAGGGAAATGCCGACAGGCAGCACATCAGCACGAGGCTAATGGCAATAAATCGATTCAAACGTTTCATCATCGTATCTGTTAATGTTGTCATGATCTAAATGGTAAAGCAAAATGGTGTGACGCAGTGCGCTGCGCTTCTTCTCGACAGCGGCCTTGACCTGCAGAATCTCGCTGACCTCTGCTACATGTTCCACCCGGACACCGTGAATGTCGCGCTGCCACAGGAACACGGGGTAGGCGGCAGCCAATGCCAACGGGTAGTCAGCCAGATAGCGCAGATAGGGCTGCACGTCGCGCTGGTCCAAAATGGGGTTGCGCTCCTGGAATTTATCAGGGTGGCCCGTATTATAGAGCATCAATACCCCGTAGTCGACAGGCGGAGCGGGCATCGACAGCTGGTGCAGTCGGATGGTTGTCGACAGGCGTAGCTGGTGTTTCCTTGTCTCCTCGCGCACTTCGTCCAGAAAGTGGTAGTAATTCTGCAGGCTGCGCACCGTATAGTCGCAGTCTATTTGTATCTCCCGCACGCTGGCGACATCGTTCGTCTCGTTCATCTGCACGATGCGGTCTACCAATTTACGGGCCAGCCCTTCATGACGCTGGTGCATACAGTTCTCCGTAATGAAGACTGTAGGCACCAGTTCCAAGTCCTGAGGGACCTTTTCCGTAAAGGCTATCGTCGCGTTTGGCATGGGCTCTCCCGAGTCGTCGGGCATCACGTCGAAATAGCGGCAATATACCTTGTGAATATCGTATTTCGTGAGGAATGCACGTTCCGTCGAGTCCAGACGCCACTCCGTGCGCCAATAGTACACGGAGTTCTCGTCGTCCACGTGCTCCTCGTGCGTACATCCCACCCATAGGAGCAAGATCATGGGGACGGTTCTGATGATCCAATTTCCAAAGGAAATGGTATCACGCAGAACCGTCCCCGTGATCCGAACCGTCCCCATGCTCTTTGGCTTTGTTTAGAAGTAGTAAGCCAATGCAATCTGCCAAGAGTTGGCCTTGGCATCGCCGGTAATGAGATTACCGATGGCACTTGTGGTGTCTTTAAAGCTCACCTCGCCTGTCTTGCCCAGGGCTATGTTATAGTTGGCGGTCAGCTGCAGGTGGCTCATGATGGTAAAGCCCAAACCTACATTGGCGCTGAAGTTTGAACTCTTCAAAGTCCACTCACCAGAGACTTCTTTAAACTCGGAAAGCGACTTAGTCTTGTCGCCGATGTTGAATCCGAACTGCGGACCAGCGAAGATGAATACGTTAGCCGATTCGCCCAGTCCAATCTCATAACGCACGTTGATGGGCACCTGAATGCTCTGTGACTTCAATTTCTCAGTAGTCTTGTTTCCCGATGGATTAACAACATCGATGTCGCCTTCACGCTGGTCGTAGAGTGCAGCACCGTCGAAAGCCAAACCGGGCACCAGTGGCAATCCCACCTTCACCGTCACACCGGCAAAGAAGCCTGCCTTGTTCTTGAAAAGATCCTCGAGACTGCCCTTGTCAACAGTCATGTTGGTCAGGTTCAGACCACCCTTCACACCAAAGCTCACCTGAGCCTTCGACGGCATGGCGAAAGCCACAGCCATCACGATAAGCGTTAAAACTTTCTTCATTTTTTACTGTTTAAAAGTGATTGATTGATAATGTGCTGGCAAAAGTAAGCATTTTCTGTGACATAGGCAACAATTCTGCCCATTTTTTTTCTTAACTGTCAACTAAATCAGTGTCTCTCTCTGCGTACACTCATGCGCGACGAGCTCGACGACGGGGCACTGCTCTTCTTTGGCTTGCTCGACTTCACCTTTGCCGACGACGAACGTGTCGACTTGCCGCTCTTCGACTTCTTGGCGGCAGCCTTCAACTGCTTGGGGTCGAGTTTGGCAATAGAGTCCAGCGAGTCCTTCTTATGCTTGTCGCCAAAGATGTTCTCCTCGAAAGCCTTCAGCTCGGCTTCAATCTTCTTCTGCTCGGCGCTGAGCTTCGTGGTGTCGCCGTCGCAGATCTGTGCCAGCGTCTTGCCCAGCATGTTGTTGGTCTTATAAATCTTACCCTCGTAGCGGTTGAGCGTAAAATAGTCCTCCATCGACATCGTCGCGGCATTGTTCAGGTTCGACGTCATCACCGTCTGACGGCTCAGGAAGGGCTCCAGGTCGGTGTATTTCACCCAGAACAGCGGATATTTCGAGGCCTCGCCGCCAAAGTCGTCCTCACGCATCATCACGGGACAGATGGCCTGTACCTTGCGGTGGAACGTCGAGTTGGCATCGTCGAAGTAGGCACTCTCCTTCAGGTAGTACATCTTCACCTCGGCCGACGGGATGTCGCTGTTGTCGACACGCACCTTGCCGTCACGCTCTTCGTAGAAGATGTGGAAGTTGTCGAGCAGCGTCTTCATCTGCACCTTGGCCGAGTCCGAGAACACCTCGTTGCCGTCCAGACGGTATTCGTAGACGGGCACATAGCCGTTCAGCGCCAGTTTAAACACATAGGTAAACAGGTTCAGCTGCTTGTCGATGGGTTCTACCGGGTAGTAGAGTCCCGCATTGGGATCGTCGTCGAGATTCAGCTCGCGATAGATGTCGCGACGCCATACGACGTTCTCGGGCATATCGACGGCCGTGGGGAACGACAGACGGGCACGCAGCGACATTCCCTGACTCTGCGCTGCCGGCTGCTTCTGCTGCTGTTGTTGTTGCTGCTCCTGCTGAGCCTTCTGCTGTTGCTGTCGACGAGCCTTCGGCTGTGCCTGCGCTCCTATGGAGCTAAATAAAAAATAAGAAATAAGAAATAAGAAACATGCAACCGTTAACTTATTGCTGTCTTTCTTTATCCTGCCTGTATTCATAACCATCATCCTATTATTTTATTTTATATTTTGTATTTTTTATTTAGGGCTTTGCCCGCTTATTTCACAATAACCTCCATCGAGGCGTTCAACTTACGCGAGATGCCGTCGGGACCGATGGCGTTGACGCGCGAGATGTAGAATCGGCGGTTGCGCTGCAACTTGCGGAAGGCGTCCTTCTGGCGCGCCGAGAAATTCGAGCCCTCGCTGACCATCGGAACGGCATTACCCATATTGTCGAAGAACACCGTCTCGAAACTCTGCACGCGGAAGGCAATGTCCAGAATGCCGTCGTCGATGGCTGCTCCGATGCCGTCAACGTTCATCAGCTGCGACTTCGACAGTCCGCCGCCCTTGTATCGTACGGGGCTGCCGCTGTCGTCCTTCATGGCGATATACGGCGTGGGGTCGGGCAGTCGGCGCACACGGAACGTAAACTGTCCCATCTGCTGGGCGCGTCCCGTATTGGTCGACGTCACCGTGATGGTCACGTTCTGTCCCACAGCGCTGGGCCGTGCGATGTATCGTCCGGGACCCACGGGCTGCAGGGTTCCGCCCGACATGGTGGCCTGCACCTTGTTCAGGGGCACGCCCGGCACACTGACGCTCAGCGGGTTGTTATAGCCCGCATAGAGCACGTTCATCAGGTCGGCCGACACCGTTGCCGACGGGTCTACCACCGTGTATTTCTGTTCGAAGTTACGCTTGATCAACTCGCCGTTACCGTTCTCCACCTGTATGAAGCCCGACAGCGTGAAGTCGCCCGTGCGGCCGGTGACGGTCTCGTAGATGCCGTTCGGCAGGTTCACCTCCTTGCCACCAATGAATATCTGCGGCACTTGAGTGGTATCGACGGCAGCCATCACAATCTGCGCCGAGAACTTGTCGCCGCGCACGATGGTCTGCGAGTTGGGAATGACGTAGGCGTTCAGCGCATTCACGCGGATATCCTTCACGTCGATGTTCGACACCAGCGTGTGCAGCACCATACCCTCGGCATAGCGCACGTCGTTCTGCAACTTGCTCAGCAGTGTCACGGCGGCAGCAGTAGGCATCGATTCGAACATATACTCCTGCCAGTTCTTGCCCATCGCTTGGGCGTCCTTGGGAATCTCCGTCGTCAGGTTCGATGCGATGGCCTTCTTCTGGTGATAGTCAGTACAGTATTTCAGCATTGCATTGCGGTAGTTGTTGATGGCGTCAAACAACTCCTTACCCCTGCCGCGTCCCGGAGCCAGCATCACCTGTGTGGCTGCCTCCAAATCTTCTTTGTTGCGGATGTTTCTCACATCGCCGTCTGATCCGTCAGCCTCGCGGACGATGGCTTCCTTCAGCTCGTCGGCCAGGTTGTAGAGCTTGTTGCTCATCTCCTTCACATGCTGCGACTTATCGTACCACTGCTTCACCTTCTGCGGATTCTTCTTCATCTGCACGGCAAAGTCGTCGTAGATGGCCAGATTCTCCTTCGTGGCATTGATGGTGGTACGCTTCAGACTTTCCTCCACGAGCGAGAAGCCGTTGAGCACCTCGTTAGAGACGTTCAACGCCAGCATAGCCATCAGTACGACGTACATCAGGTTGATCATCTTCTGACGTGGAGAAACGGGTCTTTTCTTGATTGCCATATTCTTTCGATATTTCGATATTCCGTTATAACGTTATTCCGTTATTTCGACATTATTGAATCTGACTTCTAATCTGCATCGCCTCAATCATGCGGGCATAGATCTTGTTCAGCTCTACAATCTGCTCGGCCATGTGACGTGTCTGGGCATTAATCTCGTCGATGGTGCTAATCTGGGCCGACGCACTCTTCAGCTGCATCTCGTAGACGCGGCTGATGCCGGTCAGCGTGCGGTTCAGGTTCTCCATCTCCTCCGAGTCGCGCGTCAGACGCTGGCTCTGCTCGGAAACCTGTTTCAGCATCTCCGACAGACGGTTCAGCTCGTCGATGTAGTTCGACGTGGCCTCCTTCAATTCCTCGCCCATGGGTTGAACCTCGGGTTGCGGGGCGACAACACCGCCACCGACCACTCCGCCGCCAACGACGCCGCCACCGCCGAAGCTGATGGCACCGCCCTCGCTACCGGATGCTGAGCCTTCCCAGCGGGCTGCTTCATCGCCATTGCCTACAACACCGCCGACGACTCCGCCACCACCGTTGATGATGACTGTTCCGCCTCCGGCAACACCACTGCCAGCCACTGCGGCAGCAGCATGCTCGCCGGCCAGCTGTTCCTCTTCGCCCACGTGGATGTCGAGGTCCATGCCGTCGGTAGTCTTGTCGAACGGACGGTCGAAGGCCGAAATGAAGAACACAAACACCTCAGTACCCATACCCAGGAACAGGAAGAAGTTAGCTCCCGGCAGGTGGGTCAGCTTGAAGAGTGTACCCAGAATCACAATCGAGGCACCCCAGCTGTATGCGTAGTTCAGGAACGTCTGTCCTGGCACGCTGTCCATCCACTTCTGCAAGCGGTAGACGATATTCAGTTTACTATATGTTGTCATATTCAGTTTAGAGTTTAGAGTTTAAAGTTTAGAGTTTAGAGAAAATTACTTCTTTCCCTTCTTTACTTTAATTTTGTCACTGGTGGTATTGGCCAGCGAGCGCACACAACGGAATCCGATGTAGCTTCGGGGCTGGTTCTGATACTCAAACGAGCGCCACGCACTGCGGATGTAGCTCTCGGGGTCCTTCCACGAACCGCCTCTCACGCTCTTTTTCTTCAGCCGGTAGGGGTCCTCCTTGGCGGCATTGTACTTCAGCTGCGGGTTGATGTCGTTCATCGCATCCACGCCGGCCTCGGTATAGATCGTGCTGCACCATTCGGCCACGTTGCCGGCCATGTCGTACAGTCCGTTCGAGTTCGACGAGTAGATGCCCACGCGACTCGTAATCAGGTTGCCGTCCTTGGTGTAGTTACCGTTGTCGGGTTTGAAGTTGGCGAAGAAACAGCCGTTGCCGCTCACCACGTCCTCGTTCTCCCAGGGGAACTCCGTCTGGTCCTTGCCGCGGGCGGCATACTCCCATTCGGCCTCGGTCGGCAGACGGTAGCGCTGTACGAAGCGTGCTGCGGGACCCAGTCCGCGCAACAGGTATTCCGTACGCCAGGCGCAGAATGCGTTAGCCTGCTCCCACGTCACACCCACCACGGGATAGTCGTTGTAGGCGGCATTCGTGAAGTAGTAGCGCATGTAGCTCTCGTTCTCCGCGTTGGGGAAGTCGTTCACCCAGCATGTCGTGTCGGGATATATATTAACAATGTACGTGTTCAGGAAGTCCCACGCGCCGGTGTACTGGCGGTTGATGGTCTCGCGCACAATCTGACCTTCGTCGTTGATGTACGCCGTGTCCTTCGAAATCCAGATCTGCTCGTTCGGATTCGGACGGATGTCGGTGTTCAGCACGCGCTCCTCGTGGTTCGGACGATACTTGCGCTTGGCAGCCTCCGTGTAGTCGTAAATCTCGTAGCGGTAGTTCATCTGGCGCCAGTCCAGCGACTTCTCGCCGGTCACGGGGTTGGTGACATACAGACTCTCGAAGGCACGCTGCTCGTCCTCGTTGGGCTTGCGGGGCAGCGCCTTCTTCCAGTTCAGATGAGGCGTTACGGGGTCGCCGTTCTTGTCTTCCTCAATCTTGTAGCTCTCGTCACCGCCGTATGCGGGGTCGGCCAGGCGCTCGCGCAGAATCGAGTCGCGCACGTAGTTCACAAACTGGCGGTACATCGAGTTCGTCACCTCGTACTCGTCCATCCAGAAACCCTCTACCGAGATGTCTCTTACCGGGGTCTGCTTGCCCCACAGCGAGTCCTTCTTCTCGATACCCATCTTCAGGTGACCGCGCTTAATCAGCGTCATACCGTGAGGCGTCGGCTCCGTAAAGGCCCGACCGCTCATTCCTGTCACTTCACCACCCGATGCCGATAGCGACTTGCTGCCGAAACAACCCGTCAGCACCACCGCCATCACAGCTCCGAGCATCATGATAATACCTTTTTTCATATCATCTATATCTATTATCTCTTATTTTTTATTTTTTATTTAGGGCGTAGCCCGCTTATTTTTTATTTGTTTATTTTTTATTTAGGGCGTAGCCCGCTAAAGTATCCTCACACTCTGGTGCTTGTTGCGTCCCTTTTTCACCAGGTCCAGCTCCGTCTGGTAGCCCACAAACAGCTCGTGACTTCCGTGTTTGAAACTCAGAGCCGACGTGTACGCCTCGTAGCTGTAGCCGATGCATACCCCGTGGAAGTTGCCGCCAATGAGTGCCGTCACCGAATTTGTCGGACTGTAGGCCACTCCGGCATACAGCATTCGCTTCTCGAAGCTGTACTTCACGCGGGTCGTCACATCCACTCTGTAGCCCACACCGTCGGTACGCGCTAACAGAGAGGGGTGTATTGTAATAAACGGATTATGTAGCCGAATATTGTATCCTGCGGTAAAATAATACGATCTTGCGACGTCAATTATCGATTTTTCGCCCAATTCCACCTCCGGTTCGGTGGCGTGAAGCACACTGACGCCGGCATACCAGTTGCGGTGTTGGTAGTACAATCCTGCTGCCAAATCCAGCGCCGTGCCCGTCACGTCGGTCTTCAGCAGATGGGGGTCTTCCTCGCGCAAATCCAGACCGCTGCCCTTGAATTTCTCGCTCAGCAAGCCCGCCTGCAGACCGATGCTCAGCGTACCGCCCAGCAACGGCAGCTTGTAGGCATACTGCGCCGTCAGCCGCTGGTGCTTGAATAGTCCGATGTCGTCGCTCATCAGCTGCACGCCCACTCCGTGATATCCGTTCAGGAAGTAGAACGGCATGTCGCCGGCCACGAACATCGTCTTCGGGTTGTTCTCGAATCCTGCCATCGACATGGCGTAGGCGCCCGTCACGTTGATGAGCGACGTCTTGCCCACGGCGGCAGGGTTAAACGAAGGCTCCAACGCCCAGTAGTGAGCGAAGGAGACATCCTGCTGTGCTGAAACCCTTGTCAGCACCGTTAGCAACATGCCAAGCAGCATCATTTTTTGTCCGAACACGTATTAAATAACGCAAAACTTGTCAGTTTATTGTATTTTTTTCGTAACTTCGCACCGAAAATCGTGTATTTATAGGTAAAAACCCGTTTTTGAGCCCAATTTTAACGTTCAAAGTTCAATGTTTAATGTTCAAAGTTCAAAGTTCAATGAATAAAATAGAATCCCTGCGCGAGGAAATGCGCCGCGAACAGCTCTTTGCCTGTATTTTTCCTACCACCGACCCCCACAACAGCGAATACACCGCCGACCATTGGAAGGGCCGCGAGTGGATTAGTGGCTTCACGGGTTCCGCAGGCACGGCGGTAGTCACCCTCACCGCTGCTGCCCTGTGGACCGATTCGCGCTATTTCATAGCTGCCGCCCAGCAACTCGAAGGCACCGAGTTCCAACTGATGCGCGAACGCATCGACGGCACCCCCACCATCGCCGAATGGCTCCACACTCAACACTCTCAACTCTCATCTCTAAACTCTAAACTCTCAACTGAAATCGCCATCGACGGCTCCTGCTGTACCACGAGTTCCATCGAGGCACTCATACAGGACCTTCGCCAGCATGGCGGACTCACCCTGCGCACCAACATCGACCTGCTGCAGCGCCTGTGGACCAACCGTCCGGCCATTCCCCAGGCACCCGTCGTGCCGCAGCCCATCGAATATGCCGGCGAGGATGTCGCCTCGAAACTCACCCGCATCCGCCGTGCCCTGCGCCAAGTTCATGCCGACGGCATGCTCATGGCCTCGCTCGACGACATTGCCTGGACACTCAACCTGCGTGGCGCCGACGTCCATTGCAATCCCGTCTTCGTCAGCTACCTGCTCATCTCCTCCCGTTCAGCGACGCTCTTTGTCGACGAGGCGAAACTCACCGCCCCTGCCCGCCAGCAACTTCGCGAGGCCGGCGTCGACACCGCACCCTACACCGCTGTCAAGGAAGCCCTGCGCCAATATCCCGACTACAATATACTGGCCGACCCCGACGAGGTCAGCTACACCCTCATGCAGACCATCAAAAACAGCCCAAGAACTCTAAACTCTAAACTCTCAACTCTCAACTTTCCTTCCCCCGTTCCGGCCATGAAAGCCGTCAAGAACGATGCCGAACAGCGTGGCTTTCGGCAAGCCATGATTCGCGACGGCGTGGCCCTCGTGCGCTTCCTGCGCTGGCTGAAACCCGCTGTAGCCGCCGGTGGTCAGACCGAGATGAGCATCGACCGCCAGCTCACCGCCCTGCGCGCCCAGCAGCCCCTCTATCAGGGCCTCTCGTTCGACACCATCGCCGCCTATCAGGCCCACGGTGCCATCGTTCATTACGAGGCCACCCACGACACCGACGCACCCCTGCGTCCCGAAGGACTGCTGCTGCTCGATAGCGGCGCACAATACGTCGACGGCACCACCGACATCACCCGCACCATTGCCCTCGGACCCGTCACCGACCGCCAGCGCCACATCTACACCCTCGTGCTGAAAGGCCACATCCAGCTGCAGCTGCTCTGCTTCCCCGACGGAGCCAGCGGCACCCAGCTCGACGCCATCGCCCGCAGCCCCCTGTGGCACGAAGGACTCAACTTCCTGCATGGCACCGGCCATGGGGTTGGAGCCTATCTGAACGTCCACGAAGGACCCCATCAGATCCGCATGGAGCATCGTCCTGCACCCCTGCATGCCGGCATGACCGTCACCGACGAGCCAGGCATCTACCTCGAAGGCCAGTTCGGCGTCCGCATCGAGAATGTCCTGCTCACCCAGCCTGCCCGTCAGACCGACTTCAGCCGTTTCCTCCGTTTCGAGACGCTCACCCTCTGTCCCATCGACACCGCGCCCCTCGACGTCGCCCTGCTCACCCCCGACGAGCGCCAATGGCTCAACGACTACCACCAGATGGTCTACGACCGCCTCTCGCCCCACCTCGACGGCCCCGACCGCGACTGGCTCCGCACCGCCACCCAGCCCCTCGGCTGATTCGTGCAGCGCTATTATGGTCCGAATTTGTTAATGTAAGAACTTATTTCAGCTTGAAGCTGATAGGCAGGGTGTATCTGACGCGGGCGGGATGGCCGCGGCGCTTGGCGGGTTCCCAGTGGGGCATCTTGCCGACTACGCGCAGCGCTTCTTCCTTGAGCTGCCCCTCGCCCTGCTCGCGCATGGCATACTTGTCGATGTCGGAATACTTGTTGAACTTCTTGTCGGATAGGCGGTTCTTCAGTTCGGTGTCAACCACCTTCATGTCGGACACGGTGCCATCGGTCTCGACGACGAAATTGATCATCACGCGGCCCTCTACGCCATAGTGCTCTGCCTCGACAGGATATTTGATGTTGTTTGACAGGAATTTTATCAGTTCCTGCACACCACCGGGATACTGCGGAGCGTGGTCCTGACCGGCCAGCTCAGGAGCCACCAGCGCGTTGGCCTTCTTCAGTTGGGCCAACTTGAACTTTAGCTTGTTGATCTCGACGGTAGCCAGCGCCACACGGCCTTCGGTATCGAGCAGATACATGGTTGGAATCCACTGGATGTGGTAGTCTTGCGCCATCTGCGCGTCTTTCATCTTCTTCAGTTCGCTGAGCACGCGCCAGTGTATCTGCTCTTTGTCCATGAAGTTCTGAAGCACCTCGGAGTCGGTATCGAATGAGATGCCAATGAACTCGACACCCTCCATGTCGTACTTCTGGAAGAGCTTCTTCATCTCGGGTAGGTCCTTGCGGCAGTCGCCACACCATGTGGCAAAGAAGTCGAGCACTACGCAACGGCCACGAAAGTCCGACACCGGATGTTTGTCGCCCAAGGCGTCAATTAAATCGGGAACCTGTGTCCCTACAGGCAGCAGGTTGGTAGCATATTTCGCGTCCAGATCCTGTGCCATCAGCGTGCTGGCCATGCACATCAGCATGCCAACGAAAACAAATACTTTTCTCATCATGCTGCAAAGTTACGAATAAGCGAGCACAAAAACGAAAGAAAAAGAATTTTTCTTTCATTTTGTCGAGCGGAAGTAACTTCACCAAGGGTGAAAGTTACGAATTAGCGAACGAAAAACCAAAGAAAAAGATAGTTTTATTTGGAATGTTCGTGATTTCTTTTTATCTTTGCCACGAAAACGGCATATTGGCAAGGAAAGACGTATGACGAGGCAATGGATGCTCCTGTTGGGAGTGATGGTGTCGTTGCACGTAAGTGCTCAGACGGAAATCGGCGGTCAGGGACTGTCGGGCAAGGATGCTGATGTGCGGAAGATGGATGTCGGCGGGCAGTTGCAGGCCGACTCCATGCGTTTCCGTTCGGAAATGATGCAGCCGCAGTTTGCCGCACCGACGAATCCGGCGGTGCAGAGCTATACGAACCTGACGAAGCAGGGCGGGGTAGGACTGCCTCTGTGGAAGGGGGCTTACGTCGGTTTTTCGGGAATGACGGACCATAAGCCGGGGCTGATGACTACCGAGATGGGGAGCATGTCGCTGTATCAGGACTTGGGACGTTGGCAGTTTACGGCATCGGCGCTGGCCAACAAATACTGGATGCCCTGGCAGCGCACGCTATCGACGCAATATGGTGTGGGCGGTACGGTGGCCTATATGTTGAGCGACGCGGTGTCGCTGCATGCCTTTGGCTATTACTATGCGAACCAGTTGCAGGTGGGTCCGGCCATGACTCCCTATATGAATACGACGACGTATGGCGGCTATGCCGATATCCGTTTCAGCAGTGTGTTTGGTACTAATCTGGGCGTGCGGCGGTATGTGGACCCCATGACCGGGCAATGGACGACGACGCCCATCATTAATCCGTATATTAAGATAGGTGGTGGCAGACTGGAACTTCCCCTTGGCGATTTGCTGAAGCATTTCGTGTGGGACCGAAACGACCGCTCGCGCCAGAATAGCTGGAACGACAGAAACGGCATGAACGGGCGGATGATGAACGGCATGGGCCCGGCAAGTGCTCCGGCGGCTCAGCCTCCCCGACCCGTCGCACCCTCGAGGCCACGTTAGAAAACGAACGGCCCCCGGATCCGGAAAGGACGCGGAGGCTGTTGCGTAAGGGGGTTGTGAAGTGATTACTTCAGTCCGAGCTTAGCCTTGACTTCGGCAGTGACGTCGGTAGACAGCGTGGTGCTGATGTAGGGCACGCCGCCGGCGATATCCATGATGTAGACGTAGCCGCCAGCCTGGCCGACAGCCTTGATGGCGTCGATGACCTTGGTGGTGATGGCCTGCATCTTCTCGTTCTGCTCCTTAGCAAGGGCCTGCTGGTTGTCCTGATAGCTCTGCTGAATCTTCTGGTACATCTCCTGCAGTTCGGTCTCGCGGCGCTGCTTGATGTTGGCGGGCAGGGTAGCCTGCTCCTTCTCGTAAGCCTCAGACTTCTTCTGCAGCTCTTCCTGCATAGACTTCAGGTCGGCTTCATACTGCTTGGTAAGTGTTTCGATGTCGGTACGGGCCTTGGTGAACTCGGGCATAGCCTGGATGACCTCCTGGGCGTTGACGTGACCGAACTTCTGAGCGTTGGCGGTGGTGAAACCGCAGATTGCGCA
Organism: uncultured Prevotellaceae bacterium; assembly: GCA_946188395.1. Taxonomy (GTDB): domain Bacteria; phylum Bacteroidota; class Bacteroidia; order Bacteroidales; family Bacteroidaceae; genus Prevotella. The sequence continues at coordinate 16,598 of CAMHUU010000025.1, forward strand.
AATGGCGCAAAGAATGATTTTCTTCATAATTTTTTTATTGATTTAGATTCTAATTTTTCGTTATTACGTTATTTCGGGATATCGGTATTACGGTATAACGGGATTCTGATTTAATTGGAATATCCTAATTTAGAGAGGACTTCGTTGGAGATGTCGATCTTGGGGGAGCCGAAGATGATGCCCTGATCGCTGGCGCGGTCGAGGACGAGCTGATAGCCTCGGAGTTCGGCAATTTCCTTGACGGCGGTGTAGACCTCCTCCTGGATGGGCGTCATGAGTGCGGTGCGCTTCTTGAAGAGTTCACCTTGGGGACCGAAGTACTTCTTCTTCAGTTCGGCGGCCTCCTGTTCCTTGCCGACGATGGCGTCCTGACGGGCTTTCTTCTGCTCCTGAGAGAGGAAGACAACCTCGTTCTGGTAGTTCTTGTAGAGCGTCTGGGCCTCGATTTGCAAGGCGTCGACTTCGGCCTGCCACTTCTTCGACACTTGGTTGAGCTGCTCGTTGGCGCGCTCGTAGGCGGGAATGCTCTTGAAGATGTAGTCCATGTCGACCAAAGCAAACTTCTGCGCTCCTGCGGAGCTAAATATAAAAGAAAAAATAATAAATAAGAGAGCCCTGTGGCTTCGTTTCAACATTGTATTCATAATCTTTCTTTTTTATTGTTTCTTTTTTATTTTATATTTTTTATTTAGGCCGTAGGCCGCATTAGAACTCCTGTCCGAGGATGAAGTGGAACTGGCTGCCGCCGATGCTGGAGGTGCCGTAGGCGCGGTCGAAACCGTAGGCCCAGTCGATACCCATCAGACCGACCATGGGCAGGAAGATACGTACGCCGACACCTGCTGAGCGCTTGATGTCGAAGGGGTTGAAGTCGCGCGTCTGCGACCAGGCATTACCGCCCTCGAGGAATCCGAGTCCGTAGATGGTGGTGTTGCCGAGCAGGAGGGGATAGCGCAATTCGAGGGTGAAGCGGTCGTAGGCATAGCCTGAGGCGCCGTAGGGCGTCAGTGAACCATTCTCGTAACCGCGCAGTCCGATGGTTTCCTCTGCATAGCTGGTAGAATAGCCGCTCATGCCGTCACCACCCATGTAGTATGTCTCGAAGGGCGACTTCTTGTCTTTGTTATAGGAACCGAGGATTCCGAATTCTGCACGTGTCATGAGCACTAAACACTTCTGTCCACCTGTGAGGGCGGTATAAGTGCGGCTCTTGAACTTCCACTTGTGATACTCAATCCAGCGGTATTTCTCCTGCAGCTCAGCCTGATAGCGGTCGGCATTGGTGTTGTAGGTCTCAGCCGTTGCCAAGTTAGCATAGTCCTTGCCGTCGAAGAGCGACCAGGGTGGCGTGAGCGTGACGGAAGCGATGAACTCTGAACCGCGACGTGGGAAGAGCTGGTTGTCGGTAGATGTACGCGCCAGCGTGATGCCGAGGTTGATGTTGTTACAGTTACCGTTGGAGATGAGGAAGTAGTTCCAGTCCTGCAGCATGTAGCGTGTGTAGGACAGCTGTGTGGAGAGCTGGAAGTAGTCGTCAGGCCAGCGCAGACGCTTACCCCATCCGAGACTGATACCGATGAGTTTGATGAACTTGTCGTCGTCGTAGAGCGCGGTATAGTCATAAGCACTCGTATTCAAAGAGCCGACACCACCATAGTAGTTATAGTAGTTGTTCATCCAAGCGGAGTTGCGATAGGTCGACGAGATGTCGGTCTGCTTGGAATAGAAGGCGCTGACGCTGAACGAGTTGGGTCGCTTGCCGCCGAACCATCCGGTAGAATAACCCGTAGACAGCGAGTAGTAGTAGGAACCGTTGGACTGTCCCGAGAACGACAGCTGCTCGCCGTCGCCGATGGGCAGGATGCCTCGGTGCATGCGGTTCTTGCCAAACAGGTTGCGCATGGAGAAGTTGGTGAGCTTGATACCCACGCGGCCGATGATACCCGTCTGACCCCAACCCAGCGAGAACTCCAACTGGTCGTTGGACTTTTGTTCGAGCTGCCAGTTGATGTCGACGGTGCCGTCCTCGTAGTTAGGCTTGATGTCGGGGTTTACCTTCTCGGGGTCGAAGAATCCCATGGAGGCGATTTCACGGGCGGAGCGCTGGATGGCGTCCTTCGAGAAGAGGTCGCCGGGCTTGGTGCGCAGCTCGCGGCGTACGACTTCCTCGTAGAGTCGGTCGTTACCGTAGATGCGAACGTGGCTGATGTGTGCCTGTGTGCCCTCCTGGATGCGCATCTCGAGGTCGATGGAGTCGCCTACGATGTTGACTTCGGCAGGGTCGAGGTTGTAGAACAGGTAACCGTTGTTCCAATAGTAGTTACCCACGGCGTCGTCGTCCTCGGAGAGGCGCTTCTTGAGCTGCTTCTGGTTGTAGACGTCGCCCTTCTTCATGCCGAGCGAGGCGTTGAGGTAGTCGCTGGTGACAACGGTGTTACCTACCCACGTGATGTTGCGCAGGTAGTATTTCTGGCCTTCGTCGACCTTGACGAAGACGTTGACGTGCTTCTCGTCGACGGTCCATACGGAATCCTCGAGGATGGTGGCGTCGCGATAGCCCAGCTCGTTGTACTTGTCGATGAGGGCCTGCTTGGCGTCGTCGTAACGCTCGGGGGTGAACTTCTTGGCCTTGAAGAAGTTCTTGAATTTGCCCGCCTCGTTGATCTTGCCAAAGGCACTCTTTTTGAAGAGGTTACCCTTAATCTTGTTGTCGCTGAGCTGTTCGTTGCCCTCGAAGATAATCTGGCGGACCTTCATCTTGGCCTTCTTGTCGACGGTGATGTCGAGGATGACCTCGTTCTTGCTGGTGACATCGTCACGCTGGACGATGTCGATGGTGGCATTGTTGTAGCCCTTGTCGTCGAAATATTTCTTGGCCAGAATCTTGGCGCGGTCAATCATGTTGGGTGTAATCTGTGCGCCGCGCATGATGCCCAGCTTGGTCTCCATGTCCTCGCGCTCGGACTTCTTGAGTCCGTAGTAGTTGATGGCGCTGACACGCGGACGGGTAGCCAGATGTACGCAAAGGTAGATCTTGGAACCCACGAGTGAGTCGGCAGTGATGGCGACCTTCGAGAACAGTCCGTTCTTCCAGTAGCGACGTATGGCTTCGGTGATTTCGGTTCCCGGCACGCTTATGGTCTGTCCGACGGAGAGTCCGGAGAGTCCCAGGAGCACAAAGTCCTCGTAGCCCTCGACACCCTTGACGGTCAGTCCGCCAATTTCGCACTGGCGGGGCGTACCGGCATACGAGATGTCGGGATTGACGATGACGTCCTGGGCATTGGCGCTTACGCTAAATAAAAAATATAAAATAAAAAATAATATATTCCTTAGCATCTTTCTTATTTCATCTTTTTTATTTTTTATTTAGGCCTTCGGCCGCTTCGACCTGAGCCTCGGTCTTGCCGAAGCGGCGCTGACGGCGCTGGTAGCTCTCGATGGCCTTATGGAGTGCGGCCTCGTCGAAGTCGGGCCAGTAGGTGTCGCAGAAATAGAATTCTGAATATGCGCACTGCCAGAGCAGGTAGTTGGAGATGCGCAACTCGCCACCGGTGCGGATGAGCAGTTCGGGGTCGGGCATGAAGTTGGTCCACAGACGCTCGTTGATGGTTTCCTCGGTGATGTCCTCGACACGCAGCTTGCCGTCCTTGACCTCCTGGGCTATCTGACGTGTGGCGTTGGTGAGCTCGAGTTTCGACGAATAGCTCAGCGCGACAATCATTGTCATGGTGTCGTTCTTGGCGGTATGCTCTTCGGTCTCGGCGAGTTTCTTGTTAACTTCGGCGGGGATGCGCGAGCGGTCGCCGATGACGCGGAAGCGCACGTTATTCTTCATGAATATCTCGTCCTCGAGTGAGGTGAGCACCAGTCCCATGAGCGCTGCGACCTCGTCGGCCGGGCGGTTCCAGTTCTCGGTAGAGAAGGTGTAAAGTGTTAGGAACTTCACGCCCAGACGAGTACACTCTGAGGTGATGGTACGCACTGCGTCCACTCCGGCCTGATGTCCGAAGCTACGATCTTTACCACGCTCGGTGGCCCAGCGTCCGTTGCCGTCCATGATGATGGCGATATGCTGGGGTATGTTATTTCTATCTATCATTGTGACAGGTTTTACATTTTGCCCATAAATCGTATGTGACCGACAGTTGCAGCATGCTGTAGCAGTCGGTGTTCTTGAACAGTCCGCTGCTCTGGATGCCGTAGGGGTCCTTCACCCCGTCGAGCATGTCGCTGCCCGTGAAGTGCATGGCCCATTCCAGAGCCAGGTTCACGCGGTCGGCCATCTTGTATTTCACGCCACCTCCCAGTGGCACGTTCACTGCGGCATCGGTCTTGTCGGCCGTGTCGGCTTTGGCGATTGTCGCCCCCACTCCTAAAAATATATAAGGTGTGAGGCGCTTGGCGCCACGATACTCCTGCCCGGTTCCATAGGGCCAGAAGTTATATTCGAATCTCAGTCCCACGTCGACCAGCGTGCTTTTGAACGCATAGTCGGTGATGCCGGGATAGAATGTCTTTGCATTTCGGGACGAGCCTTTCAGCTGTCCGTAGCCCACGCTGAAGGCCAGTGCCTTGCGGGGGTCGATGCGATATTTCGCCAGGAGCGAGCCCATGGGCTGTATGTCCTTGAACAGTGCGCTGTTGAAGTCGCCCAAGTAGGTCACGGCTGCCACTGCACCGCCTACCTCGAGGCGGTATTCAGGTTCTGTCTGAGCCTGTGCGCTGCCCGTGAGAGCCAGCAGCAGCAACGAGATGCCTATCGACTTCTTCATCAAACTCCTTTAACTTCTTTAACTTCTCTAACTCCTTACTCGTATCTCCACAAAATGGTGTTCAGCAGTCCGCGCCACACTTGTCCGGTATTGGCGCAGTTGAGCCACAGGTAGCTCTCGTCGGAAGTCATATCGATGATCGGATGTTCCGTTGCCAGCTCTTCAAGTTCGGGGAAGTAAAAGCGTGTGCTTGGCTTCCAGGTGATGCCCTCGTCGCGGCTCTCGTACATGACTTCGTAGGGAGTCAGCGAGCATCCGCCCAGCCCCTTGCCGCCGATGGCTACTACGCAGTCGTCGTATTTGGCGATGGCCAGGTTCTCCATTCTGGGCAGTGCATAGCGTAAGTCGCTGAGGTGTCCCATATAAACCCACTGGCCTTTGGGGGCGTATTCGTCGTTGTCGACAATCTTGCGCCACACCATGGCGATGGACTCCTGGGGGTAGCTCTCGGTAGAGCGGTTGCCCACCAGCAGCACGTAGTCGGTATTCTCGGCGACATCGTCCATGTAGTAAGAGATGAGCGACAGGTCCTGTGTGGGCAGCATGGCAGCATCCTCGTCGAGCAGGTCTTCCTGCCATGTGGCACCATTGTCGCGCGACACCATCAGCATGTTGTCGACTGACAGGGCATACATCTCGACAGAGCTGCGGCCCAGGTACTGCTTGATGTTCTCGCCCAGATATTGTGCGTCGAGGGGATGTGTGGGATAGTCGCCAGCAGCCCTCTGTTCCCAGCGGAAGACACCACTCTGCTCCTGATGAACATTGACGCTGACGGTATATTCGCTTCTTCCGTCGCCGTCGCTGGAAAATACGACGAACTTGCGGGGTACGGAGAAGTCGATGCTGTCGGCGGAGTTGTAGTACGACAAAGTGTCCTCGCTATCGATGTTCTGGATGAACACCACACCGTTATGGTAGGTAGACAGCGTGACGGGCACGTGCTTGACGTCAGTGCCGTAGGGTAGCGAGTCGGTATTGTAAATGCGGTGGTTCACCTGATCGATGTGGAAAGTATAGCCTGAAGCCGTGAAGGATGACTTCACGATGGAGTCGGCACCAGTACTGGTGACCGTCTTCGTATAGCAGTTCAGCTTTCCCAACGAGAAACTGATGATGGCCGCATCGCTATAAAGTGTTGCTTCGTTGTCGCTTCCCTTCAGGCATGAAGCCGTCAAAGAAAGGCCCGCGAGCAATATGATTAGCGTCTTTAGATGTCTCATGAGTCTACTTGAATTCAAATTTGGGTGCAAATTTACGCACATTTTGGCAAATATGAGCATTTTTCCGACATTTATTAAGTTAAATAAAAGATAAAAAGGTATATTTTGGCATATTTTAGGTTTTCATAACAAAAAGAACGCGGTATGAATCACTCACTCCGCGTTCCTTCTCAACGAATGTCGGTATGTATCAGTGTAATCACACTCAAGATGGTCAGCACTGCTACAATGGCCAACACAAACGTTGTTTGAAAATCTAATAACATAATCTTTACCTTAAAATCAATAAACTACTAACCTAATGAATAACATGATGTAATCGTCACGATTACGAGTGCAAAGGTACAAAATAATGCATAATTCATAATGCATAATTCATAATTTATTCAGTTTGATAGGGGCTTTTTGACTTACATCAAAAAAAATGGCCGCACCTTTCGGCGCAGCCATTAATTATGCATTATGCATTATAAATTATGCATTTCTTACAGCTTGGGACCAGCAGCAACGAGAGCCTTACCAGCCTCATTGGTGGTGTACTTGCCGAAGTTCTTGATGAAGCGAGCTGCCAGATCCTTAGCCTTCTCCTCCCACTCAGATGCATTAGCATAAGTGTCGCGAGGATCGAGGATAGCGGGATTTACGTTGGGCAGAGCTGTGGGAACCTCGAAGTCGAAGTAAGGAATCTTCTTGGTTTCAGCCTTCAGGATGCTGCCATCAAGAATAGCGTCGATGATACCACGAGTATCGGGGATAGAGATACGCTTGCCGGTACCGTTCCAACCCGTGTTCACGAGGTAAGCCTTAGCACCGCTCTTCTCCATCTTCTTCACGAGCTCCTCAGCATACTTGGTGGGGTGCAGCTCGAGGAATGCCTGGCCGAAGCAAGCAGAGAAGGTGGGAGTGGGCTCAGTGATGCCGCGCTCGGTACCAGCCAGCTTAGCGGTGAAACCAGAGAGGAAGTAGTACTTCGTCTGCTCGGGAGTCAGGATAGATACGGGAGGCAGTACGCCGAATGCGTCGGCAGAGAGGAAGATGACGTTCTTAGCCTCGGGACCAGCGCTCTTGCCGTTTACCTTCTGGGCAATCTTCTCGATGTGGTTGATAGGATAGCTTACACGGGTATTCTCGGTAACGCTCTTGTCAGCGAAGTCGATCTTACCAGCAGCGTCAACAGTTACGTTCTCGAGCAGAGCGTCGCGCTTGATAGCACCATAGATGTCAGGCTCGTTCTCCTTAGAGAGGTTGATGACCTTAGCGTAGCAGCCACCCTCGAAGTTGAACACACCCTCGTCGTCCCATCCGTGCTCGTCGTCACCAATGAGCAGACGCTTAGGATCGGTTGACAAAGTGGTCTTACCTGTACCAGACAGACCGAAGAAGATAGCGGTGTTCTTACCCTCCATATCGGTGTTGGCAGAGCAGTGCATAGAAGCGATACCCTGCAGGGGCAGATAGTAGTTCATCATTGAGAACATACCCTTCTTCATCTCACCACCGTACCAGGTGTTGATGATAACCTGCTCGCGGCTGGTGGTGTTGAAAGCAACACAAGTCTCTGAGTTCAGACCCAGCTCCTTGTAGTTCTCAACCTTAGCCTTAGAAGCGTTGTAGATGACGAAGTTAGGCTCGAAGCTCTCCAGTTCCTCAGCGGTGGGCTGGATGAACATGTTCTTCACAAAGTGTGCCTGCCAAGCAACCTCAACGATGAAGCGAACGCGCAGACGGGTAGCCTCGTTGGCACCGCAGAAAGCGTCGACGACATACAGGTTCTTGTTGCAGAGCTCCTTGATGGCAATCTCCTTAACGGTCTTCCAAACGTCCTCAGACATGGGGTGGTTGTCGTTCTTGTAACCCTCGGTGGTCCACCAAACCTTATCCTCGCTCTGTGCATCCTTTACGATGTACTTATCCTTAGGCGAACGGCCGGTATAGATACCAGTCATTACGTTAACAGCGTTCAACTCGGTGTTTACGCCCTTGTCGAAACCCTCGAGACCTGCCTTTGTCTCCTCAGCGAAGAGGTACTCATAAGACGGATTGTGAGCAATCACGGTAGAACCGGTGATGCCATACTGTGTCAAATCTAACTTTGCCATAATTTTTACTTTGTTTTTATATGAAAATTTACGATGTTCCTGAAATTGCGCTGCAAAGTTACTAATAAATTAAGAATTAAGAATTAAGAATTAAGAAATATTTGCTTTCAAAGGGTTCTTTTTAGGTTAAAGAAGTTAAAAATGTAGAGCCCTTTGTCGTTTTTGCCACACCGACTTGTCAAAACTCTGAAATATTTCGTACCTTTGCCCCGAAGAAAACCTAACTAATATGGAAGTAATTGATTTTAGCAAGAGCAACTCGATCATCAATCAGTATATGTCGGAGTTGCGCGACAAGACCATTCAGAAGAACCGTCTGTTGTTTCGCCACAACATCACGCGCATTGGCGAGATGATGGCTTACGAGTTGTCGAAAACCCTTGAGTATAAGCCCAAGACCGTGACTACGCCTCTGGGCACCCTGTCGATTCCCCTGCCGAAGGACGACATGGTTATTGCCACCGTGCTGCGTGCGGGACTGCCTTTCCACGAGGGATTCCTTAACGTGTTCGACAAGGCCGACAACGGTTTCGTTTCTGCATTCCGCATGTACATCAACCGCGAACATACGGAGGTGGGCATCCATACCGAGTACATTGCTACTCAGAGCGTGAAGAACAAGACGCTGTTGATTGTCGATCCGATGCTGGCAACAGGCGGTAGTCTGGCTGCCGCTATCGAGTCGCTGCTCCAGGCCGGCAAACCCAAGAAGATTCATCTGTGCTGCGTCATCGCTGCCCCCGAAGGTATCGAGGTGGTGAAGCAGGCGCTGCCCGAGGGCTCTACCATCTGGTGTGCTGCCATCGACCAGGGCATGAACGAGCAGAAATATATTGTGCCGGGCTTTGGCGATTGCGGTGACCTCTGCTATGGCGAGAAGCTGCAGAGTTTCCGCAAGATTGCCGACAAGTAAAACGCTACTCCCGCTTCATGCGACTCTCTGCCATTTACCGATCACTATTCATTCTCCTCGTGCTGACGGTGTTCAGTGCGTGCATCTCTGATGACGATCCGTCGGCAGGACCCAGTCTGGGTGTTGGCGACACGTTGCCCGCGTTCCAAGTGACGATGAACGACGGCACGACGGTGCGTACGACCGATTTGCTGGGAGGCGTCTCTGTGGTGGTGCTGTTCAGCGTCGATTGTGGCGACTGTCGTCGGGAACTGCCTGAGGTTCAGCGTCTTTGGGACCTCGGGCTTGGTATTCCCATCGTGCTGATAGCCCGCGAGAATACGGAGGAGCATATTCAGGCTTACTGGCAACAGGCACAGCTGACCATGAACTATTCGCCACAAGCCGACCGGACGGTGTATTCGCTGTTTGCCGCTTCGCGCATTCCGCGCATCTATATCAGTGATGCTCAGGGTGTTATCCACTATTCGCATACGGACGAGGCAATGCCGACGGCCGAGCAGTTGGCAGACGAAATCAGGACATTGTTAAAGAAAAACCAATCGTAAGACATGCAGAAAAAACTATTCTTCAAGCAACATGCCTATGTGGGCCTGTGGTTAGCGGCACTCATTGTGGTGGCAGGCGTATTGCTGACCTACGAGAGTCATTTGCTGTGGAAGATACAAGAGAAAAACCTTTTCCTCTGCTCCGTGCTGTTCTTCAAAGAGCAGATGGTGGTACCTGGGGGCCTGTTGACATGGGTGGGCACGTGGTTTACGCAGTTCCTGTATATCCCGTGGGTGGGTGTACTGATGCTCTGTGCTTGGTGGTGGCTGCTGATGTTTATCGTGAAACGGGCTTTTGGTATCCCCAACCGATGGGCTATCGTGATGCTCATACCCGTTGCCCTGCTGTTGACAACTATTACGGACCAGGGCTATTGGATCTATATGCTGAAGTTGAGGGGCCATTTCTTCGTGTCGACAATCGGTACGACGGCCGTAGCGGCGCTGTTGTGGGGCTTCCGAGGGGTAACGGACAAGTATGGGCTGCGGGCCCTCTACATCTTCATTACCTGTGCTGTGGGTTATCCGCTGATGGGCATCTACGGATTGGCTGCTGCCCTGCTGATGGGAATCTGGTCATGGAGGCTGTCGGCCTCTCGCATCGCAGCAGTGATTCATAGCGTAGTGGCTGTCGTCAGTGTTGCTGCGGTTCCGCTGTTCTGCTATCGCTATGTGTATTATCAGGTCAATCTGGCCAATATCCTCTGGGCAGAACTGCCGCTGTACTTCATCACCGAAAATCACCCCAACTATTATATTCCCTACTATCTGCTGGCACTCTTCTTCGTCGTGCTGGCTGTGACCAGTCAAGCGGGGAAGGCTCAGACGGTGGCGATGCCAAAGACGGTCTCCAAGTCGAGAAAGCTGTTGCAGTGGCTGGTGCAAGGGGTCATCGCCATTTTGCTGGTGGCTGGCGTCTACACCTTTTGGATGAAGGACGAGAATTTCCACCACGAATTGGCCATGCAGCACCATATTTCGAACCTTGAATGGAACAGGGTGCTGGACGAGGCTGCCGCCCAGAAGGACGAGCCGACGCGTGCCATCGTGATGATGCGGAATCTGGCACTCTCACGACTCGGTAAACAGGGTGACCTCATGTTCTTCTACAAGAATGGTTCTAAGGCATACGATGCTCCCTTTGGCATGCGGCTGATGCTCGTGGTAGGGCCGATGATTTACTACCAGTATGGCATGCTGAACTACAGCAATCGCCTGTCTATGGAGATGGGTGTGGAGTTTGGCTTCCGTGCGGAAGACTACAAGTTGCTGGTGAATTGTGCCATTCTCGACAATGATCAGCCCTTGGCCCGTAAATACATCGGGATTCTGAAGCAGACGATGTTTTTCAGCGACTGGGCGCAACAGGCCGAGCAGCTCGTAGGGCACCCGGAACTCATTGCCCAAGATGCTGAACGTGAGCCTATTACCCACATGCTGCACTACAATGACGTGCTTGGCGGCGATCAGGGAGATATCGAGAGTTTCCTGATGCGACAGCTGGCCCGCAGCACCTATACCGACGATCCTATCTTCCAGGAACAGACCTTGTTGGCTACCCTGTGGACTAAGGATGTCAAACGGTTCTGGTATCATTTCAGCGATTATGTCAAGTTGCACCCCCAGGGACCGATACCTCGCTATTATCAGGAGGCTGCTTACCTGTACATAGAGATGGAGGAGAGCCCGAATGTGGGTAATCTGCCTTTCAGTCCCGGTATCAAGGAGGGCTTTGAACGTTTCGCCTCGACGATGTCGGACTACGACGGGCGCGACGTGGCAGTGGCCCGCGAAGAACTTTTCCCATTCTTCGGAGATACTTATTATTACGACTACTACACGATGAGTAATTTGCCAGAATATTAAGAAGGAGTTAAAGAAGTTAGAGAAGTTAAAGAAGTTAAGAAGATATGATGCGGAAATTGATATATATTGGTTGTTGTGTGGCCATGATGGGCTGTTCGGGACCTTCTGTTCCTGAGGTGTTTACCGATTCCAAGGAACTGCCCAAGATTTATCCCGACTATACGGATGTGACGATACCCATCAATATGGCTCCTCTGACCTTCGAACTCGATGAGGCTGCCGACGAGATGATAGCCCGCTTTGCTGTTGGCGACGAACAGATAGTCTGTAAGGACAAGGCACAGCCTGATGCCGACGATTGGCGCATGCTGGCAGAAAAGGCCAAAGGCGGTGCCATTGCTGTCGATGTGTATGCCCGCAAGGATGACCAATGGACGCACTACAAGCCTTTCAGCATCTTTGTGTCGCCCGACAGCATCGACAGTTATCTGAGCTACCGTCTCATCTTCCCGTCATTCGTCAGCTACGAGGCCCTGACCATCAGTCAGCGCTGTCTGGAGAACTACGACGAGAGCGTGATTTACGACAATATTCTCTGTACTTTCGAAAAGGATGGGCAGTGCATCAACTGCCACCACTACCAGCAGTATAACCCCCGGCGCATGCAGTTTCATGCCCGCCAGAACAATGGCGGTACTGTTATTGCCTACGACGGAAAGATCAAGAAGGTGGATATGCGCAACGACTCCATCCTGTCGGCGGGTGTCTATCCGGCCTGGCACCCGTGGCTGAACCTGATAGTCTATTCCACCAACAAAACCCTGCAGAGTTTCCATACTACCGACCCGAACAAGATTGAAGTCTACGACACCGAGAGCGATATCATTGCCTATGACGTCGTGAAGGGTGAGGTAACCAATCTGGAGAACGATCCTCAGGAGTTGGAGGTGTTCCCCGCCTGGGCTCCCGACGGAAAGACGCTCTACTATTGCAGTGCCCACTTCGAACGGCAGGATACGACGGTGTCGCTGGTTTCCGAGATGGTGGCGCGTTCGAAGGAGCTGAAATATAAAATCTATAAGAAAAGTTTCGATCCCGAAACAATGCAATTCGGCCCTCGTGAACTCGTCTTCTCCGCCGACTCAACAACCACTCCACACTCAACATTCAACACTCCACACTCAATGAGTGCCACCCTGCCTCGCGTATCGCCCGATGGACGCTACCTGATGTTTACTCTTGCTGAATCTGGCGTGTTCCACATCTGGCACCACGATGCCGATTTGTGGCTGATGGACCTCGAAAATGGCGAGGTGCGTAACATCGAGGAGATTAACTCGCCCGACACCGAGAGTTATCACTCCTGGTCGAGCAATGGCAGATGGGTGGTGTTCAGCAGCAGACGCGACGATGGTACCTATACCCGCCCGTTTTTTGCCCACATCGACAAGGACGGTCATTGGGCCAAGCCTTTCGAATTGCCGCAGGCCGATCCGGACTATCACCGCCAATTTATGAAATGTTACAACATTCCGGAGTTTATGAAAGGTCCCGTTACCATCAAGCCCCAAGATTTTGCCGATGTGCTGAAAGGAAAGGGTAAACCGGTCCGCTATGTTCCCGCATTAAGCAAGTAACACCTTTTCGCGCGATGCGTTTAAAAGGCGATGCTCATCTTATATTGAGGAATCACCTCAACGGACTGGATGTCGACGACAGGACCGCGACTGAAATCCGGGATGGCATTGTGGGGCAGGTCGCGCAGGAAGGGAGCATCGGCTCGCAACGGACGGAAATAGAAGGTCAGCGGATCGCTCTTTAGATCCGTCGTGTAACGTTTCAGACCAATGGTCCAAGGCTCCCCGTGATAAAACTCATCCTGCACCAGCTGTCCTTTCATAAAGGCCATAGCGACGTCGCCGACATAATGGATGCGAAGGAAATATTCCTGAACTTGGTTGTTGGACGATGCAGCATGGGTTAAATCGTCCAAAATACGCACACTCATTCTGCGTGGGCCGGCTTTTTTGACTTCATATTGCGGGGCAATAGGTGTCACCATAGCTGTCTGTTCCTTGAAGCCTTGGGTGGAAGGGTAGAGCACATAATGGACCTGATGCTCACCCAGACAGAGCAGGTCGGCTCCTTGTTCTGAAGGTAGCACAGTGGCCGAAGTGATGAGTAGGTGGTTGTCGATTTTGACAGCGTCCAGAGCCTGCTGGCGCGTCAGTGTGGTAATCTTGATGGTATTTCCCGCCTTCGTCTTGATGCTGAACGTCGAACGGAGTCCTGCCACAGGCTTGAAGGTGTTCTTCCCTTTGACGGTGGCAGCGTCGAACAGGTATTCTGTTGCCATGCCTTCTGGAGCAAAGAATATGTAGTGCTCTGTGTCGCGATCGTCCAGTTTCATCAGCAGTTGGGCGGTGGCATATTTCAGCAGTGCACCATCCATATCGAAATTGAAGGGCAGTATGACGCTCTCGTCCTTGGGCAGGGTAAACGTGCCGTTGGCAGGAATCCTTAATTCTTCATCCTTCATTCTTAATTTTATCTGCAGGTCCTTCATATCGTGACGTAGCGTGTCGTGATCCTGGAAATTAATCATAAACAGGAATCCTGCCCCGTCCTTGATGCGGGCCGCATAGCGCAGGTCGTCGCGATTGCCGGGAGTCATTTTCTCCCAGCCCTCGGGAAGAACGGGTTCCATAGGTGCCAGCCGGTCGCCAAAGTCAGCGAGGAACGTGTGGAGCAGTCGCAGGTTGCGATACATCTTTCCCTCAAGACCGAATTCGCCTATCGGCGCTTGGAAGTCGTACGATATTTTGGGCATACCCATGGGCTCGTCCTGAAACGAGCCGACACCACCAATCTGTTTAGGGGTCGAACCGCCATGATACATGTAGTAGCCGATGCCGTTAGAACCACTGCCCAGCGTGCGGACCATCAGTCCTTCTGCGGCTTTGGCTGTCACGATGGGACGGGCAGAATATATCATTTGGATGCCAGCGCCCATCTCGGCACAAAACGAGGGATAGTCCTGCGGGTTGTAGCGCGTCGGGGAATAGTCGGCCTCGCGGGTCAGGTCCTTAAACATCAGAAAACGCGACATGGTAGGTTTCTTGACCCAGAAAGGATAGGTGTAGGCAGCAGTGACGGGAATGGCCTCGCCCTCGATGACAGCGGCATTCCCCCAGCCCGTAGCCGTATAGAACGGGACGTCGATGCCGGCTTCCTGAGCCATCTCTTTCAGCAGGCGCATATGGACGGTACCCATCTCAGCGCCTGTCGCCTTGTGTGCCTGTTCGCCCACACCAATCATCGCCTCACCGGCATTATACGATGCTGCCGTATTGTCTTTGGGTTCCCCTGGGTAACAGATGGCCCAGGGTGCCGCTGAGTGCTGCATCTCGTTTTCTATCTGACAGCCGATAATCGGTCCGCCATCCTTGTAATAGAGCCCCTGGAGCTGTTTCCCGATTTCAGTATACAGCCGTTTGACCAGTTTCAGATATTCCGGATCGTTGGAACGGACTTCCAAGGGTTTGGCGAAGAGCCAGTCGGGGAATCCGCCACTGCGTATCTCACCATGACAGAAAGGACCGATGCGCACAATGACGGGCATGTGGTGCTTCTGGCATAATTCCACGAAACGGCGCAGGTTACGCTGACCGTCCCAGCGGAACTGTCCTTCGACCTCCTCATGGATTGACCAGAAGATGTAGGTGGGAATCACCGTCACGCCACCTGCTTTCATCTTCAGAATCTCTTCCTCCCACTGATCGGCCGGATAGCGCGAGAAGTGGAACTCGCCCATGACGGGAATGGCGGGACGCCCGTCGATGGACATATAGAAGTTGTTAACGTCGATACGGCCTCCCGAGGGCGACGTGCCTCCCATGCGGAGATGTTCGCTTCTGATGACCTTCGGTTGTGCAGGAGCCGTTAACTCGTAGACGTGCTGGGCCGCACAGAAAGCAATACCCCACGCGAGTAGCGAGAGTGTCGTCAGCAATTTCTTCATAAGCAGAGTGTTTTCAGTTGCTGAACGCCCTGATGGTTGTTGTCGAGGGCAGCAACCTCTTCCAAGTATTTCTGTGCCTTCGCCTTGTCGCCCATACCATAGTAGCCCAGGGCGAGCATATATTTGCAGTGTATTTCGTTTTTCGTGTCAAGGCTGTCGTCCCAGATGAGCAGGTCGGGCAGGGAAACGGCAAAATAGTCCATCACCTGATGCTCGAAGACATGCTGCTTGCCGTAGTTGATGAGTTTGTAGAACCGTCCGTGAGCCTCACCCTCGCGACCTAATTTCAACAGTGCCATACCCTGATAGAAAATCTTGTCGGGCTTGGCGTCGTTGTAATACATGGCGGCGGCAGGTTCCTGAGGACCCTTCGTGGCCTCTTCCCAACATGCTTTGGCCTTCGCTTTTTCTCCAATGGCATCATAAGCAATGCCCAACAGATAGTAGAAGTCGTTCTCCTGGGCGCCGTAGAGCTTGCCCTCGCCCAAATGGTGCGGATATTCCAAGCACTCGTTGAGCAGGCGTATCGCTTTATGGATGTCGGAATCTCCAGATTGTCCGGCGAGGGCTTGTTTCGCAAGCTCTACGCGACAAATCTGGTATTGTGCCGGCACCTTGCCTTCGCCACCTTCCCAGGGATGGAACTGGTGGGCGTCGAGCTTAGCCTTTGCCTCTTCGTAACGTCCCAATTGGTTGAGAAGGGTAATCTCTTCGAGCACGAGGTCGTCGCGCTGGGCAATCAGTTCAGGATATTGCTGCAGGAAGTCGAGACGCTCCTGATGGGGCTTGTGCAGACGCTTGTAGAGCTGGTCCAACTCCATGAGGATGCGACTGTCTGTCTCGTCCAGATGGAACGCCTTTTCCATATATTCAAGTGCCTCCTCCTGACGGTCTTGCTTGTTGAAGCGTGCCAACGCCAGATTACGCCAGACGGTGGGGAACGAAGAATCGAGTTGTGCGGAGCGCTCCCAATGCTCTATCGCCACATCATACTGGCGCTTGTCATAATAAAGGCAGCCCAGATAGTAAGGTGCGCGGGCATCATTGACAAGGGGCAGAAAACTCAGCGACGAGAGAATGTGCGCATCTTCCAGACGGTTGGGGAAACAATAGTCTGGACTGATGCTGGCAGCTTTCTGCAAATAACCGATACTCTTCGACAACGTATTGAAATATGCCAAATAATAATAGGTCAGCGGCGACTCTTCGACGCCCTTGTCTATAGCGGTCTGTAATACAAGTGTGGCTTCATCGTCCATGCGTGCCTGTGCATAGTCGAGGGCTGTCTCGTGGTAATTGTAGATGTTGCCGTGCATCAGGGCAACCATGTGCTCTAAAGGCTCGCGGTTACCTGTCAGCAGGTGCTCCTCGACCATACAGACGTAATTGAAGGGATCTATCTTGTAACTCTCCTGAATCCATGCTAGCGCTTCATCCTTGCGTTCAAGTTTCCTCAGGGCAACAGCCTTCATGGCACGGGCCTGATGGTTGTGGCTGTTACTGATGAGCGAACGTTCCAGTTCGTCAAGGGCATCCTCCCAGCGTTCGTCAGACATGCTGATACAGGCTGCTTCGAAGTATCCGGCATCGGCCCAAGCCTTGTTCCATGTGGATTTCCAGAAACATTCGTAAGCCTGTTCGATGTCGCCAAGGTATTTATGGACAAGACCCAGGTAAAACAGCGGCTCACCGTCGTAGGGATTGGGATTGCGCTTTTTCAACACCTTGACAGCTGTCTGCAGATAAGGTTTTGCTTTCTCGAAACGGGCCCGACGCAGATACCATAGTCCTATCTGCATATTGCAGCGATAGTCCAACGGATCGCGGCGCAGCGCTTCCTCATAGTAGTCGAGGGCACTCCATGTGGCATGGCGATATTGCTCCAGGTGCAGGCCAGTGAGATAAAGCTGGTCTACGGTCTTTGTGTCCTGTGGTGACAGGGCCGCCTCTGCCGCATCAGGAATAGGACGGATCTCGTCGGGCTCAGCAAACCATTCCAACAGCGGGCACTTCCTGGGGCTCTCTGCCCGCTCAATGGTCAGGCGCAGGTCGTTTAGAAGTTCCTTGCCTGTCTCAACCGTCTCAACGAGCACCTCTTCAGGACTCAGCGATACCACCTTATTATAATACTCCACTCCATCCTCACCATCGAGTACAATTCTCACAGTCTTCTTCGATGTAGCCAAAATCTTGAAGCAAACCATCTGATTACTCCCCTCGCCCTTTGGAGAGGGGGTGGGGGTGAGGCTTTCGATATTGACGACGAAGTCCTTCGAGGCTTGTTTCACAATACCTATCTCGCGATACGGCATGAAATACTGCACGAACTGCTTTTCTTCGTAAGGCATCAGCCACGTGAAGTCGGGCTGGTTTTCGGTGTACACACCCGCCATCAGTTCGATGTAGGGGCGGAAACCGGAACTCGTTATTCCGACGGCAGAACCGTCGGACACAGAATCTGTAAGATTCCGATCCCACGCACGTCCGAAGTCACCATTACCCCATGTCCATTGCTTCTTGCCTGGCGAGAAATGGTGCGAGGCGACGTGCAGCATACCGCCCTTGGTGTCGTTCTCGTAACCGCCCTCGAAGTCGTACTTCGAATTGACAGCCATATAGCTGGTTGGCACGAAGATATTCTTATAGTTCGAGATGTCGACACCTGCCGAATAGTCCATTTTATAATAGGTACCCGTAGCAATAGGGAACGACGATACGGCGCGTTTGCCATGATCGAACACCGCATTGACATCGGGTGGAAACACACTCTGATAGGCATCGTTCACCTCGACAGCGGGATTGGCCCACCAAAGGAATGTCTGTGGCAGGGGGGTGCGGTTCGACACCCGGCCTTGAATCTCCAGATAGGCACATCCGGGGCGCAGCGTAAAGCCCGCCATACCCTTCTGGTGGAACATACGCTCCATCTCGTTCACCCATACCGTCACACTGCCGTCCTCGTTTTCCACGATGTCGCAGTCGACGGGCAGATAGGTGCTTGGGCGATGGTGCTGAGGCCAGTTGAACTCGATACCGCCACTAATCCAAGGTCCTGTCAGTCCCACGAGAGCAGGTTTGATGACGTGGTTGTAATACACGAAATGGCGCTGCTTGATCTTGTCGTACGCCATTTGGATGCGTCCGCCTAACTCGGGCAGAATCATCACTTTGATATACTCGTTTTCCAGCCAGACGGCCAGCCACTCCTTGTCAACCTTCTCGTCCGAGATAGACTCGATGACGGGATAAGGATAAACCACGCCGCTCGAACCCTGATAGACTCGCTTCTCTAAAAAGATAGGATTTTTCTCTGGCTTTCCGACTTCGTATGTTGGTATCGTCACCAACTCTCTCCATGCTTTTATCATAAGTTTGTAAGTTCTTTTTCCAAGTCTTCCAGACTCTTGCCTTTCGTCTCCGGACAGCGGTTCCAGAGGAAGATGAAAGCACAACAGCAGATGGCACTATATATCCAGAACGTGCCGCTACTGCCTAATGCCGCATTCATCGAGGGGAACGAGAATGTCAGCGTACAACAGCCCACCCAGAGGGCAAAGGTACAAGTAGCCATTGCAATGCCTCTCACTCGGTGTGGGAAAATCTCTGCCAACAGCGTCCAGGTGACGGGTCCCAGCGTCATGGCGTATGTCGAGATAGCAGCTACGACGAGTACCACCATCATCATACCCTTCACCTGGAAGAAATAGCAGGTTCCCAATGTCAGGTAGATGAGTCCCAGTCCGCCGGCACCTATCAGGATGAGCGTCCTGCGACCCCACTTCTCGATGGTGTACAAGGCTATAATGGTAAAGATGACATTGGCGATACCTGTAATGACGATGTTGATGAACATGCCGTCGACATCGAATCCTGCACCCACAAAAATCTCTTGGGCATAATTAAAAATGACGTTCGTACCGCACCATTGTTGGAATACGGCAATGACCAATCCTAACAACAGGATGCGACTGTATTTATTTTGAAACAGTTCGCGAAGCCCAGCGTCCCGTTCTTTTTGCTGCGAATCCTTCGCAGCTTTTAGCTGTAAGTATACGGGCGATTCCGGGATGAAGAAACTCATCATCAAGAACAGCGCGGCGGGCAGCGTCTCGGCCCAGAACATCCAGCGCCAGCCCCATGCAACGTTCCATGCCTGACTCTCGGCAACGGAAGTGTCGCGGGCCAACAACATGTTGACAACCTGTGCTGCAAGAATGCCCAGCACGATGGTCATCTGGTTCAGACTGACCATCCTGCCGCGTATCTCTGTCGGACTGACTTCGGCAATATACATCGGCGAAAGGGCTGAAGCCACACCGATGCCCATACCGCCCACAAAACGGGCTATATTAAATAAGGTGAAGTCGTTGAACAATCCCGTACCAATGGCTGATACCGTAAAGAGCACAGCGGCCAGCATCAGCAACGGCTTGCGGCCCCACTTGTCGGCTGCCGATCCTGCTACCATCGCACCAATCAGACAGCCTACAAGAGCCGTCGACATGGCGACACCCTGCATGATGGGCGAGTCGCCAATGCCGAAAAACAGTTCGTAGAACGGCTTTGCACCACCTATCACTACCCAGTCGTAGCCAAAGAGCAGACCGCCCATGGCCGACACCGAGCAGATAAAGTACAGAAAGCCTTTATCAGTCCTTTGCATATTATTGTACCGTCCAGATGTCGTTGGTTTCGAGCAGCTCCTCGAAGTTGTGATACTTCTTCTGAGCGCTTACCTCAGCGAGCTGGGCATGTACGGCATCGTTGTAGGTCGGAGCCTCCACGTCGCGGATGACACCCAGGGCGATGGGGAATCCTTCTTCAGGCGTCATCATGGCGAGCTTCAGCTGCAGGGTGTTGTCCTCGCAGTGGGCATCGTGAACGAGTACGTCGTCCAGCGTGTAACCGTCCTTGCCAATCTCGACAACCTTCAGTCCGAAGCCCTGCTGGACGAGTCCGAACTCGTTGTTCTCGCCGAACACCAGCTTCTCGCCGTGACGAACGTAGATGGCGTTCTTCTTACGGCCTTCGTTGTTATAGACGATGTCGTGACAGTGGTCGTTGAAGATGACGCAGTTCTGCAGGACCTCCGTAACGCTGGCACCCTTGTGCTCGTAGGCTGCCTTCAGCACCTCGACGCTACCCTTGGCATCGGTAGCCACACAGCGGGCGAAGAAATGTCCGCGGGCACCGAAACAGAGCTCGGCAGGACGGAACGGATCTTCCACCGTGCCGTAGGGGCTCGACTTCGAAACGAAACCACGGGGCGAAGTGGGCGAGTACTGACCCTTCGTCAGACCGTAGATGCGGTTGTTCAACAGAATCATGTTCAGGTCGATGTTACGACGGTTGGCGTGAATAAAGTGGTTACCACCGATAGCCAGTCCGTCGCCGTCGCCTGACACCTGCCAGACGGTCAAGTTGGGGTTAGCCACCTTGGCACCAGTAGCAATGGCTGCTGCACGACCGTGAATGGTGTTCATACCGTAAGTGGCCATGTAGTGGGGCAGACGGCTCGAACAACCGATACCGCTGATGACTGCTACGTTCTCGGGAGCTACGCCAATCTCGGCCATAGCCTTATGGAGTGAAGCCAGGAAGAAGTGGTCGCCACAACCTGGGCACCAACGAGGCTGGCCTTTCTTAAAATCTTGTGCTGTATATTCCATAACTCTTTACTTCTTTAAAATGTCCTCGAATGCGTTCACTAACTCTTCTACTACGAACGGCTGACCCTTCACCTGGTTGAACTGGTAGGGCACGAAGCCGTCGACCTTCATGCGCAGGTAGGCAGCCAACTGACCCATGTTCTGCTCGGCAACCACCACCTTCTTGTACTTTGTGAGTACCTCGGCAGTATTCTTGGGCAGCGGGTTCAGGTACTTGAACTGAGCCTGAGCCACCTTGTAGCCCTTCTCGCGGAGTTCGTCCATAGCCGAATGCAGATGACCATAGGTGCTGCCGAAGCCTACGATGAGAAGATCGGCATCAGCATCGCCGTCCACTTCGAGGTCGGGTACCTGAATCTTTTCTATCTTTTCCTGACGTAAGCGCGTCATCAGGTCGTGGTTCTCAGGATTCGTAGAGATGGCACCCGTCTGAGAGTCCTTCTCCAGTCCGCCCAGAATATGTGTGAAGCCCTCGCGACCAGGCACTGCCCAGTAGCGGGTACCGTTCTCAGCACGCATATAGGGAGTCCACTGACCCTTCAGCTCCTCAGGAACATACGGAGGATTGATGGCGTCGAGTTTGGCCATCTCGGGCAGTTTGAAGGCACCGGAACCATTGGCCACATAGGCATCGGTCAACAGCACGACGGGCGTCATGTGCTCCAGCGCCATCTTGGCAGCCTGATAGACGGCATCGAAACAGTCGGTAGGACTCAGGGCTGCAATGACAGGCATGGGACTCTCACCGTTACGTCCGAACAGTGCCTGCAGCAGGTCGGTCTGTTCCGACTTGGTGGGCAGACCTGTAGCAGGACCGCCGCGCTGCACGTCGATGACTACCAGCGGCAGCTCCATGATGACTGCCAGGTTCATCACCTCTGACTTCAGGCAGACGCCAGGACCCGAGGTGGAAGTGACACCCAGTGCTCCGGCAAACGCAGCACCCAGTGCTGAAGCAGCACCGCTGATCTCGTCCTCGCATTGTACGGTAATCACACCGCACGACTTATGCTTCGACAGCTCGTGCAGGATATCGGTGGCGGGAGTGATGGGGTAGCTGCCCAGATAGAGACGCAGACCGGCCTTCTCGGCAGCGGCAATCAGTCCGTAGGCTGTAGCCTTGTTACCGGTGATGTCCATATAGCGGCCCGGCTCCTTGTGCTTCGACTCTACGCGATACACGTTGGTAGCACTCGAATGGGTGTTGTGACCATAGTCGTAGCCAGCCTGGATGACCTTGATATTTGCTTCGGCAATGGCGGGCTTCTTGGCAAACTTCTCCTTCAGGAAGTTACCCACCAGGTTCAGATCGCGGTCGAACAACCAGCAAACCAGTCCCAGGGCAAACATGTTACGGCACTTCATCATCGCCTTGTTGTCCATGCCGGTATCAGCCAGACAGTCCTTCACCATCGTGGTCAGCGGACACTGGATGACGCGATCGGCATCGATACCCATCTCGCCCAGATAGTCCTCAGTCTTAAATTGTGCCTTTTCCAAGTCCTTCGGACCAAACGAGTCGGTGTCGATGATAATCGTTGCACCGGGCTTGGCATAGCGATACTGCGTCTTCAGCGCAGCAGCGTTCATAGCCACCAGCACGTCGCACTTGTCGCCGGGGGTATACACCTTACCGGCACCGATGTGTACCTGGAAACCTGAGACACCCGTCAGCGAACCTTGCGGGGCGCGGATGTCAGCGGGATAGTCGGGGAATGTGGAGATGCCGTTACCAACGGTGGCACTAACCGTAGAGAAGATGTTTCCGGCCAACT
>CAMHUU010000026.1 GCA_946188395.1 uncultured Prevotellaceae bacterium
TCTTCTCCAGACCTTTATCCAGCGTTTCCTTCTTTTCCTTATTAAAAAAACCAAATATACCCATATTGCAATATAAATTCTGTGCAAAGTTACGAAAAAAAGAGAGATAAGCCAAATTAATAGCAAAAAAAGAGGTCGCAAATCTCGTTGCAACCTCTCTTTTCATCTTTCTTATAAGAATTAGTTCTTGAAGAAGTCCTTAACGGCCTCGTTAGGAACCATCTGCTCGTCAAAGATGTAAGCACCCGTCTTGGGGCTCTTTACCATCTTGATAACCTTTGTGTAAGCGCGACCATCCTTCGAGCCTTCATGGAGGGTAGCGACGGTTTTCTTTGCCATGCTTTAAATCGGATTATTTAATTTCCTTGTGCACAGTCATGCGCTTCAGGATGGGGTTATACTTCTTGAGTTCCATTCTCTCAGGGGTGTTCTTGCGGTTCTTCACCGTCACGTAGCGGCTTGTTCCGGGCAGTCCACTCTCCTTCATCTCAGTGCACTCCAGAATCACCTGAACGCGATTACCCTTAGCTTTCTTGCTTGCCATATCGTTTAGTCTCCTATCACTTTAATGTCCTTCCAATCAACATAACCCTTGGCAACAGCCTGCTTCAGGGCAGCGTCCAGACCTACCTTGTTAATCATACGCAGACCAGCGGCGCTGATCTTCAACTGAATCCAGCAATCCTCCTCTACATAGTAGAACTTCTTGCTGAACAGGTTAACATCAAAGACGCGCTTTGTGCGGTGCTTTGAGTGCGACACGTTATTACCACGCTGTGCCGTCTTTCCTGTAATCTGACAAATCTTCGACATTTCTATCTACTTTTTCTTGTTGCTAAATACTAATTTACTCCAAACAGGGTGCAAAGGTACACATTTTTAATGAGAAACGAAAATAGAGAAATGAGAAATGGTTAACTCTTAATATTTTTTAACTATCCCTATCCTCCTTAGCCATGATTTTCTTCCGTTCCGTTCTCAGTTTTCAGGAAATCGAGGAACAATTGCATCGCTTTATTGGTAGCAATGGCGAGATTGATGTCGCGTCCGTGATCCTCTTCCACCTTCAGTGTCACCTGCTTGTCAGGGGTGCCGCAAGCCAGCCAAATGGTACCAACGGGAATGTCCTTCGTGCCTCCCGTCGGACCAGCAAAACCCGTTGCTGCAATGGCAAAATCGGTGTTCAGCGTCTTGCAGGCTCCACAGACCATCGCCATAGCGACTTCCTCGCAGACGGCCGTCTTCTCCTGCAATATTTCCTGGCTCACACCCAGCAGCGACATTTTTACCTCGTCGACATACGAGATGACGCCACCCTTGAAATACTTCGACGCACCAGGTACGGCAATAATCGCCTCGGCAATACGTCCGCCAGTACAACTCTCAGCCGTACCGACCGTTTTTTCCATTTCCCACAGCAGCTGACTTATCTCCCTGCTGATAATCTTGCTTTCAAAATCCATACGCTTTTCGTTTTATATTGCGTTATTACGTTATACCGGTATTCCGTCATTTAAACGTGACCTTCGAGAATGCTGGAGCATCTATTGGGCAGAACTCCTTGTCCAGGTATTTATAGTACCCCACGATGCCTATCATAGCGGCATTGTCAGTGGTATAGCTGAACTTCGGAATATAGATAGTCCACCCATAACGCTTGGCATAGTCGTGGAAGGCGTTGCGCAGTCCGTTGTTGGCGCTGACGCCTCCAGCGACTGCGACATGTTTGATGCCCGTCTGCTTCACAGCCAACTTCAGTTTCTTCATCAGAATATCCACAATGGTCCATTCCAACGAGGCGGCAATGTCCTCCTTGTGGTGCTCGATGAAGTCGGGATCGTCCTTCACCCACTTCTGTAACGAATAGAGGAACGACGTCTTCAGGCCTGAGAAGCTGTAGTCCAATCCTGGGATATGCGGCTCAGCAAACTGGTAGGCCTTGGGGTTGCCCTGACGAGCCAACTTATCAATAATAGGGCCACCGGGATAGCCCAGGCCCATCACCTTCGAACACTTGTCGATGGCCTCGCCGGCAGCATCGTCGATGGTCTGTCCCAGCACCTCCATGTCGTTGTAGGCGTTCACCTTGACTATCTGCGAGTTACCGCCACTGACCAACAGACAGAGGAACGGCAATGGGGGAAGTGTGCCAGACGGTTCTCCGTCGGGTCCTATTTCTTTGATGAAGTGCGCCATTACGTGTCCCTGCAAGTGGTTGACGTCAATCAAGGGAATGCCCAACGAACGGGCAAAGCCCTTGGCGAAGTTGACACCCACCAAGAGCGAACCCATCAGACCGGGGCCACGTGTAAAAGCCACTGCCGAGAGCTGTTCCTTCTCGATGCCTGCACGCTTGATGGCCTCGTGCACCACAGGGACTACGTTTTGCTGGTGAGCACGCGACGCTAGTTCCGGCACCACACCGCCATACGACTCATGGACAGCCTGCGATGCCGTCACGTTCGACAGCAGCACACCGTCCTTCAGCACCGCCGCACTCGTATCGTCGCAGCTCGACTCAATAGCTAATATATAAACATCTTGTGTCATTTCGCTATTACGTTATAACGTTATTACGAATATTAATGCGAAAGAATTTCCACCCCGTGTTCGGTCATCAGCAGCGTGTGTTCCCACTGTGCCGAGGGTTTCTCGTCCTCCGAGATAACCTCCCAGCCCCAAGGATCGTCGGCGTCGATAAACACCTTCCATGTACCCATATTGATCATCGGTTCGATGGTGAATACCATGCCAGGCACCAGCAGCATGCCGTTGCCTTTCTGGGCAAAGTGGCACACTTCGGGCTCTTCGTGAAAGGCATTCCCTACCCCATGACCACACAAGTCGCGCACCACACCGTAGTGGTATTTCCTGGCATGCTTCTCAATGGCCTTGCCAATATCGTTGACAAAGCCCCAGGGTTTGGCAGCCTCCATACCAATCTCCAGACACTCCTTGGTGACACGCACCAACTGCTCCTTCTCGGGCGACGTCTTACCTATTATAAACATACGCGAGGCATCAGCATAGTATCCGTCGAGAATCGTGGTAAAGTCGACGTTGATGATGTCGCCCTCCTCCAGAATATCGTCGGCCTTGGGTACGCCATGACACACCACCTCGTTGATACTCGTACACACACTCATGGGGAACGGCGGAGTTTCCTCGTCGCCACCATAGTTCAGGCAGGCGGGAATGGCACCATGCTTCTCGCAATAGTCGCGACAAATCCGGTCAATCTCCAGCGTCGACATGCCGGCATGGATAGCCTCGCCAACGGCATCCAGTACACCCGTATTGACGACACCAGCACGGCGGATGCCCTCTATCTGCTCAGGGGTTTTAATCAGTTCAGGCGTAGGAACCAGTACCCCTTTATTCTCTAAATACATGATGCGTTTGTCAAGTTCCGTGGGCTGTTGCCCGGCCTTGCAGCGCCATCTTCTTTTTACCATAGCTTCTATTTTGGGTGCAAAGTTAGTGCAAACCGAACGAAAAACCAAATATATTTGAGTTTTTCTGAGGTGCAGCCTAACTTCGACGAAGTCAAAGTTACAAAAATGGCACGATATTTGCAAATTACCAACAAAAAGATTAACTATATATAATAAATAAGGTATATGCAAAAAGGTAACATTGGGGTTACAACTGAGAACATATTCCCCGTCATCAAAAAGTTTCTCTACAGCGACCATGAGATTTTCCTGCGCGAGATGGTGTCGAACGCTGTTGACGCCACGCAGAAGCTGAAGACGCTGGCCCAGCAGGGCGAGTTCAAGGGCGAGATGGGCGACCTGACCGTCCATGTCAGCCTGGATAAGGACAAGGGCACTATCACCATCTCGGACCGTGGTATCGGTATGACCGCAGAGGAGATCGACAAGTACATCAACCAGATTGCTTTCTCGGGTGTCAACGACTTCCTCGAGAAGTACAAGGACAACGCCAACAACATCATCGGACACTTCGGACTGGGCTTCTACTCGAGCTTCATGGTATCGAAGAAGGTGGAGATTGTCACCCGTTCCTACAAGGAAGGTGCCAAGGCCGTGAAGTGGTCGTGCGACGGCAGTCCCGCTTACGAGATTGACGATGCCGAGAAGGAAGATCGCGGTTCGGACATCATTCTGTATCTGGACGACGACTGCAAGGAGTTCCTGGAGAAAGAGAAGATTCAGCAGCTGCTGACGAAGTACTGCAAATTCATGGCCGTACCCGTTGCTTTCGGTAAGAAGCAGGAGTGGTCGAGCGAGAAGAAGGAAATGGTGGACACCGCTGAGGACAATGTCATCAACGACTCTGAACCACTGTGGACCAAGGCTCCCTCATCGCTGAAGGACGAGGACTACACGAAGTTCTATCGCACACTATACCCCATGAGCGACGAGCCCATGTTCTGGATTCACCTGAACGTCGACTATCCGTTCAACCTGACAGGTATTCTGTACTTCCCCCGCATCAAGTCGAACATCGACCTGCAGCGCAACAAGATTCAGCTGTACTGCAACCAGGTGTTCGTCACCGACCAGGTGGAGGGCATTGTGCCTGAGTTCCTGACGCTGTTGCATGGTGTGATTGACTCGCCGGATATTCCTCTGAACGTGAGCCGTTCGTACTTACAGAGCGACCGCGAGGTGAAGAAGATTTCAACCTATATCACCAAGAAGGTCGCCGACCGCTTGCAGGCTATCTTCAAGGAAGACCGCAAACAGTACGAGGAGAAGTGGGACGACCTGAAGCTCTTCATCAACTACGGCATCCTCTCGGAGGAGTCGTTCTACGACCGTGCCAAGGAGTTTGCACTCTTCAAGGACACGGAGGGCAAGTACTTCACCTTCGACGAGTATAAGACACTCATCGAGGGCGCGCAGAAGGACAAGGACGGCAACCTCGTCTACCTCTATGCAACGGACAAGGACGAGCAGTACTCATACATCCAGGCTGCAAAGGACAAGGGCTACAGCGTGCTGTTGTTGGACGGACAGCTGGACGTGCCCACTATCCAGACCCTGGAGCAGAAGTTCGAGAAGAGCCGCTTCACCCGTGTCGACGCTGACATCATCGACCGACTCATCGTCAAGGAAGATGCCAAGAAGAGCGACCTCTCGCAGGAGCAGTCTGACAATTTGTCAGCCGTCTTCCGTTCGCAGATGCCAAAGATGGACAAGACCGAGTTCATGGTACAGGTCGATGCCCTCGGCGCAGAGGCCCGTCCAGTCATCATCACCCAGAACGAGTGGATGCGTCGTATGAAGGAGATGAGCCGCTTCCAACAGGGCATGAATTTCTACGGCCAGATGCCCGACTCATTCAACATCGTGCTGAACAGCGACCACCCACTGGTGAAGCGCGTCCTCACCGACTCAGAGTCAGCTACCGCTGAAACCCTGAAGCCTATTGACGCCGAGCTGAAAGGCCAGGAGGCTCGCCTGGCTGCCATACAGCAACAGCAGGACAAGAAGAAGTACGACGAACTGACTCAGGACGACAAGGATATGAAGGCCGAGTGCGAGAAAGCCGTCCAGGAGCAGAAGGACAAGAAACAAGCTGTCCTGGCCGACTATGCCAAGGGCAACGACATCGTCCACCAGCTCATCGACCTCGCTCTGCTTCAGAACGGTATGCTCAAGGGCGAAGCGCTCGACAAATTCCTGAAGCGCTCAGTTGATTTGATCAAGTAATCAGAAGTTAAAGAAGTTAGAGAAGTTAAAGAAGATAGCCGCCCCATCGAGCGGCTATCTCTTATTTCTTTTTCTGACGTTTATACCAGCGAGAAGGCAACGTCCATCATCTTCGTGAATGTGTTCTGACGCTCCTCGGCAGTAGTCACCTCACCCGTCAGCAGATGGTCACTGATGGTCAGGATGCCCAGCGCACGCTTGCCGGCATGGGCTGCATTCATGTAGAGGGCGGCAATCTCCATCTCGACAGCCAGCACACCCATGCTCATCCACTTATCGTTGTGGGGGTTCTCGTGATAGAACACATCAGACGTAACGACGTTACCCACCTTGAAGCGATATCCTAGCTTTTCACAGGTGTCGACAGCACCACGCACCAACTCGAACGAGGCAATAGGTGCAAACATGCCAGGCAGTTCATACTGCTTGTAATAGTTGGAATTGGTGCAGCAGCCCATCGCAATGACCAGGTCGCCCACATGCAGGTCGTTGTTGATAGAACCTGCAGAACCCACACGGATAATGGTATTCACACCATAAAAATTATACAACTCGTAGGTGTAGATGCCAACAGAGGCCATTCCCATACCATGTCCCATCACACTAAGAGGCTTGCCTTTATACGTTCCCGTATAGCCCAGCATACCGCGGACATTATTAAACAACACAGGGTTCTCGAGGAAGTTCTCGGCCATGAATTTCGCACGCAGCGGATCGCCCGCCATGATTACAGTCTCGGCAATGTCACCAAACTTTGCGGCATTGTGTGGAGTCGGAGTGTTTGTGTTACTCATATTCTTATAAGTTTAAAGTTATTACGGGGCAAATATACGAAATAGTCAGCAAAAAAACAAATTATTCCGCTATTTCTTTCGCAAAAGTTTGCAAAATGCCCTTTGCGCATTTTTGCAAACCGTTTTTCTTGCAGGAAACACAATTTATTGCTATCTTTGCATCATCAAAAATCGAAAACATTAAATTAAATCGTAAATCGTCAAATAATAAATGACTATGGTACTGACCGACCGCGAGCTTTTTCTGCTCATCATCTGCACCGTGTTCTACATCACCTTATTTATATTAGTGCTGCAGAACCACCGTAGCAAAATACAATTGCTACAAAGCCGCCTGGACAACATCCATGCAATGCAGAAGATGGCCGTCATCGAACCCCGCCGACAGGATGTCACCACATTATTCAGCACACCCATCTACCTACGCATCAAGGAATACCTGAACGACGGACGGAGCATGAACCAGAGCGACTGGCAAGAACTGACGGAAGCCGTCGACGGGCTTTACTCCGGTTTCAGCGAAAAACTGTTCAGCCTCTACCGCATGAGCGAACAGGACTATCACGTCAGCCTGCTTATCAAGGTACGCATCCAACCCAAGGACATTGCCACCCTGACAGCACACTCGAAGGAGAGCATCGCTTCCACGCGAAGCCGACTCTACCAGAAAGTCTTCGGCAAGAAGGGCAGCACCAAGGACTGGGACGATTTCGTGCTCTCCATTTAATTCGGAATAACGATATAACGTAATAACGTCTTTAAATTATAAGAATATGATTGATTACTTTTTAGCAAACATGTGGCAGATCTGGGCCGTCATCGCCATCGTCTGCCTGATTCTGGAGCTCTCGTCGGGTGATTTCTTTATCATCTGCTTCTCCATTGGCGCCGTATTTGCCATCATCTCGGCAGTACTCGGGCTGAGCATCTACTGGCAGATCTTTATCTTTGCCATCTTCTCGCTACTGA
Organism: uncultured Prevotellaceae bacterium; assembly: GCA_946188395.1. Lineage (GTDB taxonomy): Bacteria > Bacteroidota > Bacteroidia > Bacteroidales > Bacteroidaceae > Prevotella. The sequence goes on from CAMHUU010000026.1 coordinate 7,445, forward strand.
GCGTCCTGTTTGTCAGACCGGTGGCCTTGCGCTACCTGCACAAGAACGAGCCCAACAAGCCCAGCAATGCCGATGCTCTGCTTGGACGTACCGGTCGCGTGACAGAGCCTATCATCGCAGGCGGCAATGGCTATGTCCAGATTGACGGCGACTTGTGGAAAGCCGTCAGCCCGTCAACGACCGACATCCCCGTCGGCACAACGGTACGCGTCATAGGTCGCGAAAGCACCATCATCACCGTAGAAACGCTCTAATCTCGAAATACCGAAATTTAAAAAAACAATTAACAATAAACAATTAACATTATGGAATTTATGTCTTATGTATTAATCGCCATCGTTGTACTGGTGGTTATCTTCGCCAAGATGGCACTTGTGATCATCCCCCAGTCGGAAACCCGCATCATTGAGCGCTTAGGCCGTTACTACGCCACGCTGAATCCTGGTATCAACATCATCATCCCCTTCATCGACCGTGCCAAGGAGATTGTGGTACTCACCCGCGGACGCTACGCCTACTCCAACTCCATCGACCTGCGCGAACAGGTCTACGACTTCCCCTCGCAGAACGTGATTACCAAGGATAACATCCAGATGGAAATCAACGCCCTACTCTACTTCCAGATTGTCGATCCCTTCAAGGCTGTCTACGAAATCCAGAACCTGCCCAACGCCATCGAGAAACTCACGCAGACCACGCTGCGTAACATCATCGGTGAATTGGAGCTGGACGAGACGCTGACCTCGCGCGACACCATCAATACCAAGTTGCGCGCCGTGCTCGACGATGCCACCGACAAGTGGGGCGTCAAGGTCAACCGCGTCGAACTGCAGGACATCATCCCGCCATCAACCGTACTGAACGCCATGGAGAAGCAGATGCAGGCCGAGCGTAACAAACGCGCACAGATTCTGACCTCTGAGGGTGAGAAGGCCGCCGAGATTCTGGCTTCTGAGGGTGAGAAGACCGCTATTATCAATCGCGCCGACGCCCAGAAGCAGCAGGCCATCCTGCATGCCGAAGGTGAGGCCACAGCCCGCATCCGCAAAGCAGAGGCTGAAGCCAAGGCCATCGAACTCATCTCCGAGGCAGTGGGTAAGTCGACCAATCCTGCCAACTACCTCCTGGCACAGAAATACATCCAGATGCTGCAGGAGCTGGCCACTGGCGACAAGACCAAGACCGTCTACCTGCCCTACGAGGCTACCAACCTCATGGGAAGCATCGGAGGCATCAAGGATCTTTTCAAGAGTGAATGATAAATGTTATATCGCAATAACGTTATAACGATATAACGTCATTAAAAAAAGAGGCTCAAGCCTCTTTTTTTAATGGTATCGTGAACGAGAATACCGACCCTTCGCCTTCGACCGACGTGACGTAGGCGTCGCCGCCATTCTTGCGGGCAAAGTCCTGACAGAGCTGAAGTCCCAGTCCGGAACCTTCCTCACCACCTGTACCGTAGGTTGTCTCACCCTTATGGAAAATACTGTCCACGCGGTCGGCAGCAATACCGACACCATGGTCCTGCACACAGATGCGGGCGAAATCACCCTCGCGTTTGTAGTACACCTCGACACCCTTACCTTCAGGGGTAAACTTGACGGCGTTCGATATGAAGTTGCGGATAATGGTCTTTATCATGTCGTTGTCGGCATGAACCGTCAGTTTCTCTTCAGGAGCGATATACTGCAAATTGATTTTCTTCATCTCGGCAATCATCTTGAAGATGTCCACCACGCCGGGAACGACATCGTCGAGATCCACATCCTGATAGACCACATTCAGACGGCCCGTCTGGCTCTTCGTCCACTTCAGCAGGTTGTCCAGCAGGTCGTGCGTCTCTTCCGACTCACGGTTGGCTTTGTCCAACAGGCCGAAGACCTCCTCTCCCACCGCATCGGGCGACACCACGTTGACAGCCAGATTCAGCACCATGCGGATGCTGGCCATAGGCGAACGCAGGTCGTGGGCAATCACCGAGTACATCTTGTCGCGATTCGAGATGGTACGCTTCAGTTCCTCGTTCTGACGGACAATGATGCGCTTGGCGGCCACCAGCTGAATCTGGTGCATCACACGCATCACCAGCTCTTCCTTGTTGAACGGCTTCGTCAGGAAGTCGTTGGCTCCCACCTGGAAACCCTTTACCAAATCGCTAGGGTTGTTCAGTGCTGTCAGGAAGATAATGGGGATATCCATCGTCTCCGGATCTTTCTTCAGAATGACTGCTGTATCGAAACCGCTGATGTCGGGCATCATCACGTCCAACAGTATCAGGTCAGGCTTCTCGTTCTTAGCCTGCTCGATACACGCATTGCCGCAATTGGCGGTACAAACCTGAAACTTCTCGTTGGTTAGTAATATCTTCAATAGCAGCACGTTACTGACCACATCGTCGACAATCAGAATTTTATAATCGCTACGATTTATCTGTGATTCAAAACTTTCGTTCAGTTCCATTTGCTAAGGTATTTCGTTATTTCTGCTTGCAAAAATAGCAAATATTTAGCATTTCGCCAAATATTTGCTACATTTTTTTATAAATATGACCGCTAAGACCCGAAAACGGAAACTCAATTGTCAATTATCAATTGTCAATTAGTTAAAAATCCTTGGTCATTTCCTTCACCTCGGCATTGATGCGGTCAATGAACTCCTGGATGCTCATCACGGTCTGTTCACCACCGCCCTGCGGACGCACGGCAACAGTTCCGTCCTGCTGCTCCTTCTCACCGACAATCACCATATAGGGTATGCGCTTCAGCTCGTTGTCACGAATCTTGCGGCCCAGCTTCTCGTTGCGCAGGTCGATGGTCGGACGCACGCCACCCAAGTCGAACTTCTTGGCTACCTCCTTGGCGTAGTCATTATATTTCTCCGACAGCGGCAGGATGGCCACCTGGTCGGGTGTCAGCCACAAGGGGAAGTGTCCGCTGGTGTGCTCGATGAGCACGGCGCAGAAACGCTCCATCGAACCGAACGGAGCACGGTGAATCATCACCGGCGTCTTCTTCTGGTTGTCCTCGTCTGTGTACTCCAACTGGAAGCGCTTAGGCAGGTTGTAGTCCACCTGAATGGTACCTAACTGCCAGCGACGACCAATGGCGTCCTTGATCATGAAGTCGAGCTTCGGACCGTAGAATGCAGCCTCGCCATATTCCACCTTGGCGGGCAGACCCTTCTCCTGACAAGCCTCGACGATAGCCTTCTCGGCCAGTGCCCAGTCTTCATCAGTACCTACATACTTATCGTGGTCGTTAGGATCGCGCAAAGATATCTGAGCCTCGAAGTTGAATCCGAAGGCCGTCAGCACGATGCCGATAATGTCCATCACGTTCAGGAACTCCTGCTTCACCTGGTCTGGACGACAGAATAGGTGGGCGTCGTCCTGCGTGAACGAACGTACACGGGTCAGTCCGTGCAGCTCACCACTCTGCTCGTAGCGATACACGGTACCAAACTCAGCAATACGCAGGGGCAGGTCACGATACGAACGGGGCTTCCAAGCGAAGATTTCGCAGTGGTGAGGACAGTTCATGGGCTTCAACATGTACTCCTCATCCTCCTCAGGGGTATGGATGGGCTGGAACGAGTCCTTGCCGTAGTGTGCATAGTGACCAGAGGTCACATAGAGATTTTTCGAACCGATATGTGGCGTAATAACTTCCTGATAACCAAAACGTTTCTGAACCTTACGCAAGTGATCCTGCAGGCGCAGACGCAGCTCGGTGCCCTTGGGCAACCAAATGGGCAGACCCTTGCCTACCTTATCGGAGAACATGAACAGCTCCATCTCCTTACCAATCTTACGATGGTCGCGTTTCTTAGCCTCCTCCAACATCTCGAGATACTCGTCGAGCATCTTTTTCTTGGGGAACGAGATACCATACAGGCGCTGCATCTGCTCTCTTGTAGCATCACCACGCCAGAAGGCACCGGCAACGCTCGTCAGCTTCACGGCCTTGATTTCGCCCGTATCCACCAGGTGCGGACCACGACAGAGGTCGGTGAAGTTACCCTGCGTATAGGTAGTGATAGAACCATCCTCAAGGTCCTGCTCGATGTGCTCGCACTTGTAGGTCTGGCCATCGGCAGCAAACTGCTTCAGGGCCTCGGCCTTCGGTACTTCTCTCCTTACTACTGACTCCTTTTTAGATGCCAGTTCCTTCATCTTAGCCTCAATCTTCGGGAAGTCGCTCTCCTTAATCATCTCGCCGTCCTTCAACAGCACGTCGTAGAAGAAACCATTCTCGACAGCAGGTCCGAAACCGAACTGGATGCCAGGATACAACTCCTGCAAAGCCTCTGCCAACAAGTGGGCAGAAGTGTGCCAGAAGGTATGCTTACCCTGCTCGTCGTCAAACTTGTAAAGTGCAATCGTTGCGTCCTCGTTAATGGGACGGTTCAGCTCTACGGTCTCACCGTTTACACCGCAACTTACAACGCTGCGTGCGAGAGCCGGCGAGATGCTCTCTGCAATCTGAAAACCAGTCACGCCCTGCTCATACGAGCGAACAGATCCGTCTGGAAAAGTAATGTTAATCATATCTACAATATATGTTTGAATTTAAAACGCCTGCAAAATTACACAAAAACGAGCAAAATGCCAAATAAAAAGCCAAAAACTTACCTCTTAATTCCCATGACACTGTGACGTCAGGTCATCTTACTTCCTTTGTCGTTTTAGGATGCTATAGGCTGTGTACAAGCCGAGTTCGCCGGCTTTGGAAAGATCGCTGACAGCCTGTTCCTGATGTTTCAGCGCCATGTGGGCAAGTCCTCGGTTGTAGTAGGCCTCGGCCAGATGGGCGTCGAGCTGGATGGCTCGCGAGTAGTCGTCGATGGCCAGCTGATAGTCGAGACACTGCACGTAGGCATTGGCGCGGTCGTAGAAGAGATAGGCATTGTGGGGAGCCAGAGTGATGGCCTTCGACAGGTTGTCGAGCAGATGGGCGGTCATGAGGGGCATGTCGGACTTTTCCTGTTCTGCCTGAACGATGGCGCGCAGCCAGTAGGATACGGCCGACGTGGAATCGCGCTCGAGATAGCGGGCGGGATTTATGATGTTGGTCTGACCGCAAACGATGTGGAGCTGCATGGCGGCAGGCAGCTGGCGGTTCAGGGAGTCGACCTGGCGGTCAAAGGCGACATAATGTTTGACGGCGCTCTGATGGTGCTCGGTGGAAAGGACATACATGGGCAGATAGTCCATGGCTACGCGGCGGTTCTGGACGCGTCCGCGATAGTCGCTCTGGTATTCGGGTTGTATATCCTGTTCGTCGGCGACGGCCAGCTGGTTGTATTTCTCGATGTCTTCGTCGCTGCGCTTACGCATCTGCTTGGGCGACAGGCGAGGCTGTTTGCCCATGCGCTTGTCGAGCTGGGCCTTCAGGATGCGGAACTCGTCCTGCTCGGCCTGTTTGGGCATGCCGAGTTTACGGTAGCACTGGGCACGCTGGTGGAGTCCGGTCCAGAAGTTGGGATACTGGTCGATAACCTTCGTATAGTCGCGGATGGCGGCTCGTGGGTTACCAGTCTGTTCGAGCAGCAGGGCTCGGTTGTAGAGGGCCATGAGGTTGTCGGGCTCCAACTTAAGCACGAAGTCGAAGTCGAGGATGGCGCGGTTGTCGTCGCCCACCTGGGCACGGAGCAGTCCGCGGTTGTAGTGTCCGAGGAAGTTGTTGGGCTCGTAGTCGAGGGCCAGATCGTAGTCGGCCATGGCACCTCGCAGGTTGGTCTGATTGAAGCGGGCCAACGCTCGGTTGATGTATAGGTTGGCATCCTTGGGCAGCAGGTGGATGGCCTTGTCGAGGAACTCCTCGCCCTCCTTCCATTCGCTGCGGGCCAGACTGATGACGGCACGCTGAGCCCAGACATTACCGTTGTAGGCGTCGAGCTCGATACTCTTCTCGAGGGCCTCGATGGCCTTCGTGGTGTCTTTCTGCATGATGTAGGCCTCGGCCTTCATGGCAGGAATGCGGGCATTACGGCTCCACCGCTGGCTCATGGTGTCGAGCTCAGCCAGGGCCAGTTCGTAGTTTTTCTGCTGAATGCGGCAGAGGGCGCGGTTGTGCCACAGGTTGATGCCCTCGGGATCGTGGCGCAGGGCGGCATTATAGTCGCTGACGGCTCCGTCGAAATTCTTCTGCTGGATGCGGCAGAGTCCACGCAGCTCGTAGATGCCCACCACATAGGGATTGCGCTGGATGGCCTCGGTGCAGTCGCTCTCGGCTCCGACATAGTCGTCGAGGTAGTATTTCGCCACAGCACGGTAATACCAAGGCTCATACATATAGGGCTTGGCGGAGATGGCCTGGTTGAAATACTGGATGGACAGCACGTAGTCCTCAAAATAGAGCGCCGAGCGGCCAATAGTAATCAGCCTGTCAGTATTGAACTGGGCAAAACAAGTTGACAGTTGACAGCTGACAGTTGACAATTGCAATATAACAACCATCAATAAAAAGCGAAAGAATCTGCAATTCTTCATATAACTGTCAACTATCAACTGTCAACTACCGTCTTACCGGCTTGGTCTTGTAACCACAACGGTAGCGGCCCAGGGTGAGTGCCTTGAGCTTGCTCTTGATGAGCTGCTTGCGGAGTGGCGAGATGTGGTCGATGAACATCTTGCCGTCCAGATGGTCGAACTCGTGCTGCATGACGCGGGCCAGATAGCCCTCAATCCACTCGTCATGATGCTGGAACTGCTCGTCGTCCCACTCGACATGGATGCGCGTGGGGCGCACCACCTTCTCGTGAATGGCGGGCAACGACAGACAGCCTTCCTCGGAGGTGTTGGTATTCGTGTCGTCGGCTTCGATGATGTGGGGATTGATATACACCTGACGGAAGCCCTTATACTCGGGCAGGTCGTCGCTGATGACGTCGAGGTCGATGACCGACAGGCGGATGGCACGACCAATCTGGGGGGCAGCCAGTCCGATGCCCTCGCTTTCGGCCAGCGTCTCCCACATGTCGACGATGAGCTGCTTCAGTTCGGGATAGTCGGGGGTGATGTCTTCGGCCACCTTGCGCAATACCGGCTGGCCATAAATATAAATAGGTAAAATCATAATTTGCGGCCTTCGGCCTAAATAAAAACTATAAAATAACAAATAATTCTATTTGCGGCTGCGGAGGTAGTCCTCGAGAATGATGGTGGCGGAGATTTCGTCGACCAGCGCCTTGTCCTGACGGGCTTTCTTCTTCAGTCCGGCATCGAGCATGGCCTGATGTGCCAACACGGAAGTGAAACGCTCGTCATAGTACTCGATGGGGATGTCGGGACGCTGCTTGCGCCAGCGGTTGACGAACTGCTGGACACGAGCCATATTCTCGCTGGGCTGCCCGTTGGGCTGACGAGGCTCGCCAATGACGATGCGCTCGACAGACTCGCGCGACACATACTGCGTGAGATAATCGAACAGCTCAGATGTGGAGACAGTCGCCAATCCGCCGGCAATAATCTGCAGCGGATCGGTGACTGCCAGTCCCGTTCGTTTTTTTCCGTAGTCTATAGACAATATCCGCGCCACAGCTTACTTTGCATACAGTAGCCATGCACCGGGATACTTTGTCTGCAGGTCGTTGCGGCTTGCTGCAGCCTCGGCCTTGGTATCGAAAGTGGCAGCAACCACACGATACATGGCAGGCTGAACGGCAGAGTTGAGCACCACCTGGGCATCGTAGCCTACAGAGCGCAGCGTCTGCTGCAGACCCTCAGCATTGGCACGCAGAGAGAAAGAACCCACAACGACGCTGAAATTCTTCAGACCAGCGCCACTGACAACTGTCACATTCTCCTGACGAACCGATACGTTGTCGGCATTGTCAAGCACGCGGGTGTTGTTGGCAGCACGCTCCTGCAACGGGGCAACAACGTTCTGCTCGACGGGCTCCTGCTGGGCAGGAGTCTGAACTTCTTCCTGGGCCTTAGCCTTCAGATAAGCCTGCTTGTAGGCACTCTCACTCGACTTACAACTTGTAAAAGCCATTGCTGCGCAAAGACCTGCGCACAATACGATGTACTTCTTCATAATTTTCTTAGATTCTTATTGAAATTAAACTTATTTATTCGATTTATTGCCGCAAAATTACAAAATAATGAGCAATAAACGTGAAAAATACTGCGTAAAGTTTGTTAATTTCGAAAACTTTCCGTATATTTGCCCTCGAAACAGACGTTTAACACTATAAAAATATTACAACTATGAGAAGTTTAGGTTATTTAGGCGCATTCTTCGGCGGAGCTATTGCCGGAGCAGTTATTGGACTCCTGTTGGCCCCCGAGAAGGGCGAGGACACCCGTGTAAAGATTACTGATGCTGTGGACGACTTCATGAAGAAGCACAACATCAAGCTGAGCCGCAAGGAAGTGAAGGACCTGGTTGACGACATTGCCGAGGCAGCTCCCGAAGTGGAAGCTTGATGATGTCTGATGTAAGAAGTAAGAGGTAAGATGTTGTCGAGCGACAAGAACGTAGAGTCCATCGCCCAACTGGTGGAATCGGTAAAGAATTACGTTGGACTTCAGGGCGAGTACCTGAAGTTCAACGCTGTTGAAAAGATTGTGCGTCTGACCACCGCACTGACGCTGACCATCGTGTTCATCATTCTGGGCGTGGCCATATTGTTCTACCTGTCGTTCGCACTCATCTATGCTATCGCGCCGCTGACTGGTACGGCATTGGCCTTTTTCATCATGGCGGTGCTGTTCCTGATTCTGCTGATTGTCGTGTTTATCAAGCGAAAGTCGTGGATAGAGCGTCCCCTGGTGCGCTTCCTGTCCGAAATTCTGTTAAGTTAGCCGTCGTATGCCCAAACCCACCTACCATACCTTAGAAGAGATTCAAATCCGCAAAGAGGAGCTGCAGTCGAACATTCAACAGGAGAACGACCAGATAGGCATTCTCTGGCGCACCTTGTTTGCTCCACAGAAAGCCAGTAGCAAGGGTGAACTGGTGGCTAACCTCGTTGCCAACAGCATTACAGCCATAGATGGTTTCCTGCTGGTGCGCAAACTCATGAAAAGCTACGGACGCATTTTCTCGCGTAAGAAGAAAAAGTAGCTTTCACCTCTTTCCGCTCACTTCTCAAAATGCTGGTAGTCCTTTACTGAGCGCCAGTCCCCACCCCAACGGAATCCATGTTGGATAAAGAGCCGATAACATAGGTCCCGACGGGTAATCTTATATTTGAAGAACTTGTTGCGGTCGGCATAGGGTTTTCCCGTCGACGGCTGGATGAGGAGTGTGCCGTCCTTCTTGCGACGCACGCAGGGATTATAGAGTGGATTGACGTCGATGGCAAGGCCTCGGGCGTGTTTCGACAGCCGCGTCGTACCGGCAATGGGACGATAGCAGTAGCACGAGGTATTGTTGGCCTGCATGGAGCGTTCGTCGTCATCGTCATAATCAGAGATAGGACGAATGCGCTCGATGGGATAGCGCTGGCGATAGAGCTCGGCAAAGATGTCGCGCAGGTCGGCGGCGATCACATAATTACAAATGAGGACGCCCTGCTGGGTACGACCCTCGAAGTCGACATATTGCACATGAAGGGTGTCGAGACGGACTCCAGCGGGCTGGGCGTTTCCAACAGAGAGTTGAGAACTGAGAACAGAAAGCAAAAAAAGAATGGCTGAACGTAACCTCATAGCATGAAACATATTATCATTACGAAAAGAGTGTCCTAATTGCGGACTCGCTTTTTCAGTTTATCGATAGCGTGTTCGAGACTCTCGGTTGGGGCTATGATGTTGTAGTCGGCCCAAAAGTCGGGATCGTCGAAATACTCCACCTTGTCGTAGAAACGCTCATTGCGGCCAAAGGACGACCGCCCATGCGGACGCTTAGCCTGTCGGCCCAGGGCCAAACGGTCGGTAACAACCATCTCACAAACGGTGGTATAGGGCGAGGCGAAAAGCCTACGGCGCCAGTCGCAATTGAATCGCATCTCGTTGCGCACATAGCTCATGTGGGTGATACCTTGCGAATCGGTCTCGTAGACCACCGTGACGCTGAGTTCGCGAGGCCGAAAGCGCAGTCCAATGGGTTTGTGGACTAGCATATACTCAGAGGCCCTACGCCAGTCGCTGACGTCAAGCTGCAATTCGGCACGGCTGATGGCCAGCGTCTCGTGATTGATGTAGAGCTTGCCGCCCATCAAGGGAAATGGGGTTTTCACCGCCGGGGTCATGCTGACGACGTAATGCGAACAGTCATCAATCATCGTAGGAACCTCCATGCGATATTCATAGTACGGCAGCATTTCAGTATTCAGGAGATACTCCGAATTCTTGGCCACGTCAACCATCAGGGGCATCACAGGACCTCCCTGCACCTTGACGCCAAGGGTGTCGCTGGCCTTCATACTCATCAGGCGACGACCCTTCTGAATGGCCACAGCATCGAATTCCGGTCCACGCAAATAGCTCGACTTATACATATCGGTAACAGCCTCGGAAATGCTGATGAATCGTGAACCGCGACGGGCCGTTTCGCGATAGAAGCAGCGGACGAGTTCCGCTTCGCTGGCATAGTTGGACTCAATACGGCTCATGGCAGCCTTGACGATGGTTAACGGATCGTCGGCAGAGATAATGACCTCGCTGAGCTGGACGGTGGTGCTAAGCATGAGAATGGTGAGATTGTCGGTAGGACCGGAGCCAAGCGGCATTTGGCGAGTCTTATAGCCGATATGGCTAAGCTGAATGTAGCGAGGGCGCTGGGCAACCTTCAGCGTAAAGAAACCGTCGTCGTTTGTGACGGTATGTACATCTGTACCCTCAGCCGAGACACTTACATGACTAAGCACCTTGCCCGTCTGGCGGTCTTTCACCACTCCGCTGACCACCTGTTGTGCCTGTACTGCAAGTGTTGCCAGCATCAGCAGCATCGTTATCCATAGTCTGGCCATATTGATATAAGTGTTAGTTATAATATCTCACCGCAAAGATAGCAAAAAAAGTAATTCGCTCCAAATCTTTAAACGATTATTTGCAAATAACTAAATATTCAGGATGTCTGAAGGATGACTGGCAAACGTCGTCGCACCATGATCGAGCAGGAATTCGCGGTCGCGGAATCCCCACAGCACGCTAATGCAGGGCAGACCGGCATTACGGGCTGTGGCGAGGTCAACATCGCTGTCGCCAACATAAACGGCTGTTAGCTGCTGGTTTGCTAATTGCCGCAAGGCGGCGAAGACGGTATCGGGGGCGGGTTTCTTGCGAATACCCTCGGCTTCGTGCTCACCGATGGCCACGGGAATCTCCGGGAAGAAATGGCGGACAAGCTCCTGCGTGGCAGCCATCATCTTGTTGCTGACGACAGCCATCTGACAACCACGGGCATGCAGTTCGCGAATGAGTTCGGGGATGCCGTCGTAGGGTCGCGTGGTGTCGAGCGAGTGGTGCATATAGTACTGCCGGAAGGTGTCGAAAGCAGCATCGAACAGCGGGTTATCGGCACCATCGGGGACAGCACGCTCCATGAGCAGGCGGACACCATTACCCACGAACCGGCGGATGTTGTCCACCGAGTGTTCGGGCATGTGGTGCTGTCGCAAGGCGTAGTTGACGCTGTCCGCCAAGTCGCGAAGCGTGTCGAGCAGCGTGCCGTCGAGGTCGAAGATGTAGGTGTCGTAACTCATGGAAAATCTAAATCATCTGCCGTTCTTCAAGTCGTCGCTGGGCCATCTGCTCGTACTTCGTGCCCGGCTGCCCATAGTTGGAATAGGGATAGATCGAAATGCCGCCACGGGGGGTGAAGATGCCAACAACCTCGATGTACTTGGGCTGCATGAGGGCAACAAGGTCCTTCATGATGATGTTGACACAGTCCTCGTGGAAGTCACCATGATTGCGGAACGAGAAGAGGTAGAGCTTCAGACTCTTCGACTCGACCATGCGCTCGGCAGGGATATAGGCAATCTTGATCTCAGCGAAGTCGGGCTGTCCGGTGATGGGACAGAGCGAGGTGAACTCAGGGCAATTAAACTGCACCCAATAGTCGTTGCCGGGATGTTTGTTCTCGAAAGTCTCCAACACTTCCGGCGCATAGTCCTGACGATATTCGGTCTTGCGGCCCAACTGCTGCAGACCTTCATTCTCTCTCTTCATATTTTCAGTATATTAAAGATGTTGTAGTTGATATCGTTGTCGAACACGTCCTCATGGTCGTGTTTCTTGGTAAACTCGACAACGCGGATGGTGATAGGCAGCACGATGATTTCATATAGCGTCTTCAGCGTTACCTGCGAAATCATGAGTGAGGGCATCTCCTCCCAGGGGATGACACCACCCAGAGCCAATGGGAAGAAGATGATGGAGTCGGTGGTCTCGCCGAACACGGTACTGAGAATGGCACGGGATGAGAAATGAGACCCTCCGGAACTGAGTTTCATACGCGACATCACATAGGCATTGATGAACGAGCCGGCAATGAAAGCGATGAACGACGCCAGGGCAATTCGTGGTGCCAAACCGAAGATGACGTGGAAACCTTCCTCACCATGCCAATAGGGTGCGCCGGGAATCCAGTCGGCAATGGCACCCATGATGACAAAGAAGAAGTTCATGGCAAAGCCCATCCAGATGAGCATGCGAGTGCGCTGATAACCCCACACCTCGCACACCACGTCATTGATGATGTACGACACAGGGAAGACAATGATACCTGCCGTCAGATTGATCGGCCCGAAAGAGAGTTGCTTTGTTTCCAACACGTTTGCCGTGATCAGGCAGACGCAGAACAGGGTGCCAAAAAGCATAAACAGCACGCTGACTTTTCTTTTTTCTTGTTCCATCATTCTTGTTTTGTTAAAGGGGGTCCAGCCGACTTTCGGCTTTCGCAAGTACCCCTATATTATCTTAATCTTGACTTAAATCGTGAACCATCTTGCGGTACATGTTGTACATGCGTTTACGCGAGATGTAACCCTTCAAATGATTATCGGCATCAAGCACAGGAAACCAGTCGGCCTGAGTACGTTCAAAAGTACGCATCACCTCAGTCATAGGCGTTGAATCACTGAGCGTAGCATCGGGCTTCGACATGAGTTGAGAGGCACGGAAATGGTGATAGAGTTCGGTACGGAAGACGACGTGGCGGATTTTGACGATATTAATCTCGCCCAGCAATACGCCGGCAGCATCGGTAACGGGCAATACACGGTGGCGCGAACGAGAAATATAGTGGACCATCTGTCCCAAATCCATATCGGGATCAACAGCCTGAAAATCGCGGTCGATGACGGAATCAAGACTCATCAGCGTCAGCGCAGCGTGGTCGGTATGGTGTGTCTTCAGCTTACCCTGCTTGGCCAGTCGCATGCCGTAGATGCTGTGTTTTTCGAAGATATTGATGGTGAGATAGCTCGACACGGCCACAATCATCAGCGGCATGAAGAGATTGTAGCCACTGGTAATCTCGGCAATAAGGAATATGCCTGTCAGCGGGGCATGCATGACACCCGACATAACACCCGCCATTCCCAACAGCGCGAAATTCTTCTCGGGAACATAGACACCAATCTGATGCATATTCCACAGACGCGAGAAGAGGAATCCCGTGAAGCAGCCAATGAATAGCGAGGGGGCAAAGGTACCGCCACAGCCACCACCGCCGTTCGTCGCCGAGGTGGCAAAGACTTTCGTCAGCAACACAAGCCCTATATATAATATAAGGTATTCGGAGTGTCCATAGAACAGCGAACCTTCGAGTATTTGGTTCCAATCGGCTTCCGTCCGGCCGTTGAGCAATAGGTTGATGCTGTGGTAGCCTTCACCATAAAGCGACGGAAAGAGGAAGATGAGCGTGCTCAGGATGATACCGCCGATAAGGAGTTTGACATAGGGTTTGTCCTTGAAGCGGGCGAACATGTCCTCGCAGGCATTCATGGCGCGGATGAAATAAAGCGAAACGAGTCCGCAGGTGATTCCCAACAGAATGCTGGCAGGAACACGCTCTACGGTCCAGTCGCTGTCGAGCGTAAACGAGAACATGACGGCATTGCCGCTGAAGATATAGGTAAAGCACGTTGCCGTCACACAACTGACAAGAATCGGCAACAGCGAGGCCATCGTCAGGTCAATCATCAGCACCTCGAGGGTAAATACCAGTCCGGCAATCGGGGCCTTGAAGATGCCGGCAATGGCTCCCGCAGCGCCACAGCCCACAAGGGTCATCAGCGTCTTATTGTCGAGCCGGAAAATCTTTCCGAGATTCGAGCCGATAGCCGATCCCGTCAGCACGATAGGAGCCTCGGCACCGACTGATCCGCCAAAGCCAATGGTGATGGCCGAAGCAATAACCGAGGACCAGGTATTGTGAGCCTTCAACCGACTGCGGTTCGATGAAATGGCATAGAGGATTCGCGTGATGCCGTGCGAGATATTGTCCTTGACGATATAGCGGACAAAGAGTGAAGTCAGCCAAATACCGATGACGGGATAAACCAGATAGAGCCAGTTGTAGGAGTCGGTCTGGAACTTACCCGTAAGCAAGGCCACAATGGTATTGATGAGTCCATGCAGGATATAGGCCGCCACAGCCGACAACAGTCCGACAAGGAATGCCAAGATGAGCAAGAACATCTTGTCGCTGACATTGGCCACACGCCATTCGTGCAACCTCACCAGCCATGCCGGGCGCTTCAGTCTGTCGGTCTGAGTCTCCATCCCCTTCTTAACTTCTTTAACTTCTCTAACTTCTTTAACTTCTTATAATCGTTACTTCGCCATTCTCGCGCAAACGGATGATGCTGCTTGGCGTGTGGGGCTTGTGCTCCTGACGGCGCGACCAGCAAACATAGTCGACTGCCTCGAGGATGCGTGGGTCGATGTCGCAGTAGTTTTGGGCAGCTGGTTCACCACTGATATTCGCAGAAGTGGAAACCAGCGCCTTCTGGAAACGATAGCACAGTTCCTTCGAGAACGACTCCTGAGTGATGCGCAGGGCTACTGAACCATCGTCGGCTATCAGGTTCTCGGCAAGATTGATAGCACCGTCGAGAATAATGGTCGTCGGCCTGACATCGCCTTCCTTGAGACTGTCGATGAGTTGCCAGGCTACATCGGGCACGTTACGGATATAGCGTTGCAAACGGGCATCACTGTCGACGAGGCAGATCATCGCCTTCGAATCGTCGCGTTGCTTGATGTCGTAAACACGTTTCACTGCCTCAGCATTCGTAGCATCACAACCGATGCCCCACACGGTATCTGTCGGATAGAGAATCACCCCACCCTTACGAAGCACCTCTACTGCATTCTTGATATCTTCTTCGCGTGTCATTAGAATTCACTGGTAAAGTGGAACTTAATATGCTTAAAGTCTTCCTGCGCCATTGAGAGCACATAGCCGGAGTCAGCCAGGAACACGTCCCTACCCTCCTTGTCCTTGGCCATATACTGATACTTGCGTTTCTTGAAGTTCTCCAACTCCTGATCATCATCACTCTCAATCCAACAGGCCTTGTACAAATGGACAGGTTCCCAACGGCACTTGGCATTGTACTCGTTCTCCAGGCGATACTGGATGACTTCGAACTGCAGCTGACCGACGGTACCGATAATCTTGCGGTTGTTGAACTGATTGACGAACAACTGGGCAACACCTTCGTCCATCAGTTGATCAATACCCTTCTGCAACTGTTTCGATTTCATCGGATCGTCGTTCTCGATGTACTTGAAGAGTTCAGGAGAGAACGAAGGGAGCCCACGGAAATGGAGTTGCTCACCTTCTGTGAGCGTATCGCCAATCTTGAACATGCCACCAGTATCGGGCAGTCCCACGATATCGCCGGGCCAAGCCTCGTCGATGGTAGACTTGCGCTGAGCCATAAACTGCGTAGGCGAAGAGAAACGTAGCGTCTTACCCTGACGCACATGCAGATAGGGCTGATTGCGCTGGAACTTACCTGAGCACACCTTGCAAAAAGCAATACACGAACGGTGGTTGGGATCGATATTGGCGGTAATCTTGAAGATGAAGCCTGTGAACTTGGGTTCCTCGGGTTGCACGTCGCGCTCCTCGGCCTTGGTGGGCTTGGGAGAGGGGGCAATCTCGACGAAGCAGTCCAACAGTTCCTGCACACCGAAGTTGTTGAGGGCTGAACCGAAGAATACGGGAGCGACCTCGGCAGAACGATAGGTCTCGACCTCGAAGTCGGGATAGACACCGCTGACCAGTTCCAAGTCTTCACGCAGTTTTTCTGCATCCTGCTCGCCCACCCTTTCATCGAGCTCGACAGAATCGAGCTCCACACGGACTTTCTCCGTCACGCGCTGCTTGTCAGGGGTAAACAAGTTGAGCTGCTGTTCGTAAATGTTATACACACCCTTGAACTTCGCACCCTGATTGATGGGCCACGACAAGGGGCGCACATGGATTTCGAGTTCTTTCTCCAGCTCATCGAGCAGATCGAAGGGATCGCGGCCCTCACGGTCCATCTTGTTGATGAAAATGATGACGGGAGTATTGCGCATGCGACAGACATTCATCAGTTTGCGCGTCTGCGTCTCTACACCTTTCGCTCCATCGACCACGATAATCGCAGAGTCGACAGCAGTCAGGGTACGATAGGTGTCCTCGGCAAAGTCCTGGTGACCCGGGGTATCAAGGATGTTCACCTTGTATTCGATATCCTTTCCATCGGGGGTGTAGTCGAACTCCATCACAGAGGTCGACACCGAGATACCACGCTGCTTCTCGATATCCATCCAGTCGGAAGTAGCGGTCTTCTTAATCTTATTGTTCTTTACAGCACCAGCCACCTGAATCTGTCCACCAAAGAGCAGAAACTTCTCAGTGAGCGTGGTTTTACCCGCATCGGGGTGTGAGATAATGGCGAAAGTTCGCCTGCGTTCTATTTCTTGATTCACCTTAATTAAATATTATAATTATAGCTGTAGCGGCGTGTAGGGAAGATTCCATACCTTTGCGACAGCTTCGTAAGTACACTTTCCGTCCACCATGTTGACACCACGGGCCAAGGCACGGTCGTCACGGCAAGCCTGCTGCCAACCCTTGTCGGCAAGAGCAACCGCATAGCGCAACGTAGCATTGGTGAGTGCAATGGTAGAAGTATTGGGAACGGCACCGGGAATATTGGCTACGGCATAATGAACGATACCGTCGACCATATAGACGGGGTCACTATGCGTCGTGGGATGGGATGTCTCGAAGCAGCCGCCCTGATCGATGGCGACATCGACAAGCACCGTACCTTTTTCCATCAGCGAGAGCATATCTTTCGTGATGAGTTTCGGCGCTGCATCGCCGGGAATCAGCACAGAGCCGATAACGATATCGACAGTTGGCAACTCCTGACGAATATTATGTTCCGATGAATAGAGGGTATGCACATTAGCAGGCAACTCGGCAGCAAGCTGTTTCAAACGTGGTAGCGAAACATCGGTAATGGTCACATCGGCACCCATACCAGCTGCGATACGGGCTGAGGCCTCGCCCACCGTTCCTCCGCCAAGAACCAATACCTTAGCAGGCTTCACACCTGGCACACCAGCCATCAGCTTACCCTTACCGCCTTTGGTTTTCTGAAGATAGTAGGCACCGTTCTGAGTAGCCATACGACCAGCCACCTCACTCATCGGAATGAGTAGCGGCAACGAACGGTCGTCACGCTCCACTGTCTCATAGGCAATACAGACAGCACCGCTTTTCAGCATGGCGTGCGTCAGTTCCTCTTCACAAGCGAAATGGAAGTAGGTGAACACCACCTGGCCTTTGCGTACCAACGGGTATTCGGGTTCGATGGGTTCCTTCACTTTCACAATCATGTCGGCCTCAGCATAGACGTCCTCAATGGTAGGCAGAATCTGAGCACCCACCTTCTGGTATTGTTCGTCACTAAAACCACTGCCCTCCCCTGCAGTATGCTGTACAAAGACCTGATGTCCATGTCTGACTAACTCGGCAACACCCGACGGGGTCATGCCCACACGATTCTCGTTGTTCTTAATTTCCTTGGGAATTCCTACCTTACACATAATTCTTTGATTTTCAGTTGTTAATATATGCTTTTTAAACTATTTCAGCAACTCAGCAACGCATTCCTTCAGACTCTCCTCCCAATAAGGAATCTCAATGCCATAGGTTTGCTTGATCTTCGTCTTATCGAGCACACTATAGTGCGGACGGGCAGCGGGTGTGGGATATTCTGAAGTATGAAGCGGGTTGACGTGACAAGTGGAAATATTCGCCAGGCGGTGGATGGCTTTGGTGAAGTCGTACCATGAAATGACACCCTCGTTAGAGAAGTGATAGACGCCGGGCTGAACACCCTTGTTGATAACCACCATGATGACACGAGCCAAATCACGGGCATAAGTGGGAGTACCAATCTGGTCGAAAATAACGCCGAGCTGGGGTTTCTCTTTTCCCAGTCGGATCATCGTCTTCACGAAATTGTTGCCAAACGAGGAATAGAGCCATGCCGTACGGATAATCATCGAACGGCGGCAGAGTTTCTGCACATTCAGCTCGCCCACCAGCTTGGTCTTGCCATAAACGCTGTTGGGACATGTATCTTCGTCCTCGGTATAGGGGGTATGGTTAGTGCCGTCGAACACATAATCGGTAGAGATCTGTATCATCCATCCACCACGCTGGTCGACAGCATGTGCCAGATAGGCAGGAGCTTCAGCATTAAGTTTTTGGCAGAGCTCCTCGTTATCTTCAGCCTTATCAACAGCGGTATAGGCGGCACAGTTGACGATGCCGTCAATCTGGTGTTCATTGACGAACTGCTCAATGGCTTGCTGGTCGGTGATATCGAGTTCTGCCACATCGGTATTATAATAGGTATGCTGGGGATTTTCCTTCTCCAGCAACTGCATCTCGTTTCCCAGCTGCCCATTACAGCCCGTAATCAATATATTCATCGTATTAATCGAATTCTAAAGGTTCCTGCTTATCTTTTAAATAATAGTCGTTGAGCATGCCGATAAAGGTAGAAATCTCTGTAATAGCATGTTGCGTATTTGGGGTTATCTCCTTCTTCTGCAAACGAAGCATCATCACACCGTAAAGCGAGTTAAAGCACGTTTCTATCTCGTTCTCGTCTTTGCTGGCTCCACGATTGCGCAATTCAACAATAAAAGGCAACACCTTGTAGTATTCGGAATTGTAGAACGGAAATTTGGGCGACGACAACAACTGGACATGCAACTCCTGCAACTGTTGCATCACGATTTTATTGATCTGCAAATGACCCTGTTCGCGACAACCCTCCTGATTCATCATCCGAATGAGGCTGCCAAACCAGTCGGACTCCTCCTCCTTTTGTTCGTCGGTATAGTCGAAACGGTCGATATACTCCTTGCGAATACGGCCCAACGAACAGTCGAAGGCACGGATGGTGTCCTCAATCTGCCACATATAAAGCAGGTATTCAGCAACGTTTTTCTTTCGTAATTCCTGTGCTACAAACATTTTACCTTGTTACATTTTTCCTTGTTACCCATCAGAAGAATCTGAAAAGGTTGGTCACAGTACCAAACAGCGAGATGACGGAGAAGAGCGTTACCACAGCACCAATGACCTGATTGATGATGCGAATGCCCTGAGTGTCAAAGATGGTACGAACCTTGTCGACCAACCACGAGAGTCCATACCACCAAAGCAGAGCACCGCCTACAATACTGGCAAAACCTATCAACATCTCGAACGGACGATCGGGAATGACGAAGGCAAACTGTGCAAACAGCGCCATAAAGAGGAAGACGATGAGCGGATTAGAGAAGGTGACGAGGAAGGCCGTCCACATATTATACCACAGCGAACCTTTCTGCTGGCCAGACTGGTGCATGTTCTTCGTGGGGTCCATGCGCCAAGTGTAGAGACCAAAGGCCAACAGCAACACACTACCCGCAATCTGCAGGTAGAACTTGTTCTGTTCGTTGTTGATGAAATCCATCACAAAGGCCATACCGAAGCCAGTGATTCCTGCATAGATGATATCACTAACGGCAGCCCCCACACCAGTAGCAAGACCAAACAAGCGACCTTTGTTCAGCGTGCGCTGTACACAAAGGATGCCTACAGGTCCCATAGGAGCCGAAGCTATCATGCCTATCAGCATGCCCTTGAACACCAAGTCGACTATATTTATATGTATCGGAAATGGCATATTCGCTGCAAAGGTACGAATAAGTAAGCGAAAAACCAAATTTATTTGGATTTTTCCGAACGAAAGTACCTTCGGTAAACCAAAGGTACGAAAAAATATCGGAAACTTATTGCTATTTCGGATTATTTTTGTACCTTTGTGGGCAAAATCATAAATAAATACAAACTTAAAACATGATAACAATGGAACAACAAGGAATCAAACCGTATGTAATCGGCTTAGACTTAGGAGGTACCAATTCTGTATTCGGCATCGTTGACGCCAGAGGCGAAATTAAAGCGACGACAGCTATCAAAACCGGTGGATACACCAATGTCGAAGACTATGTAAAGGCTTCTGTCGAGGCTTTGCAACCCATTATCGAACAGGTGGGCGGCATTGAGAAAATCAAGGCTATGGGTATTGGTGCCCCCAACGGCAACTACTACAAAGGCACTATTGAGTTTGCCCCCAATCTGGCATGGGCCAAAAACGGTGTAGTACCTTTGGCCAAGCTATTTAGCGACCAGCTGAATGGCATTCCCGTGGCTCTGACCAACGATGCCAATGCAGCAGCTATCGGCGAAATGGTCTATGGCGTAGCTCGTGGCATGAAGAACTTCATCGTCATCACGCTGGGAACAGGCGTGGGATCAGGTATCGTCGTTAACGGTCAGCTGCTTTATGGTCACGACGGTTTTGCCGGTGAGCTAGGACACGTCACTATGGTTCGTGGCGAGGAAGGGCGCAGCTGTGGTTGCGGACGTACTGGTTGTCTGGAGGCATACTGCTCGGCAACAGGTGTAGCCCGTACGGCTCGCGAACTGTTGGCAAAGACCGACCGTCCCTCATTGCTCCGCGAGATGAATCCTGAGGACATCACTTCGCTCGACGTATCGATTGCTGCAGGCAAGGGCGATGAGTTGGCCAAGGAAATTTACGAATTCACAGGTAAGATGCTGGGTGAGGCTTGTGCTGACTTCGCAGCATTCTCTAGCCCCGAGGCCTTTATTTTCTTCGGAGGTATGGTCAAGGCCGGCGATTTGATTATGGAGCCCATCAAGCGTAGCTATAACGAGCATGTCATGAACATTTTCAAGAACAAGGCACAGTTCCTCATCAGTGGTCTTGACGGAGCATCTGCCGCTGTGCTCGGAGCATCTGCCATCGGATGGGAAATCTGATGACATTTCATAACGATTCAAATCATCAAAAAAAATAGGGAGATTGGTGCAGGACGCTACCAATCTCCTCTTTTAAATAAGATAAGCAACGAGACAAATGGTCTTCGTGAAGCTTATCGGCGGCAAATTTAGGGAATAATTCCGTAAAATGCAAATTTTTTACAACTTTTCTTGCATTATACACTCATTTCTTTACGTTGTCATACTATTTTACTAAAACGATTGCGCTTGAAAAACAACATTATTATTTGGTTTTTCCAGCACTTATTCGTACCTTTGCACACAGAACTACTAAAACAAATAGAAAATGAAGAGAATTCTACAGACTGTAGCACTCCTTGCCTTCGTGGTTATTGGCATACAAGCCAAGGGCTGGAACGAGCAGGAGTACAAGCAGATTGAGCAGAGCATCCGCATGCCTCAGTTTGCAGACAAAGTATTTGACATCACGAAGTTTGGCGCCAAACCAGACAATACGGCTGCCAAAAACCAAAAAGCTATCCAGAAGGCTATCGACAAATGCTCGAAGAAAGGCGGCGGACGTGTGGTTGTGCCTGCCGGACAGAAGTTCCTGACGACTGCCATCCAACTGAAAAGCGGTGTAAACCTCGTCATTGAGGAAGGTGCCGTATTGGAGTTTGCTTTCCTGCCCGAGCTCTACCCTATCGTTCCTACCCGTTGGGAAGGACTGGACTGTTGGAACCTTAGTCCACTGATCTATGCTTATCAGGCCAAGGACATTGCCATTACCGGTAAGGGCACCATCGATGGTGGCGGTAGCAACGAGACGTGGTGGCCCTGGTGCGGCAACAAGCGTTTCGGCATGAAGGAAGGCGGCATCGCCCAGAATCAGGGAGCCCGTGCCCGTCTGCTGAAATATGCCGAGGACGGTGTATCGATGGACGCACGCATGTTTGGACCAAAGGATGGCCTGCGTCCTCAGATGATTAACCTGAACCAATGCGAGGGTATCCTCATCGAGGATGTCACTCTGCTACGTTCTCCGTTCTGGGTCATTCACCCCCTGTTGTCGAAGGACATTACCGTGCGTGGCGTACATATTAATAATAATGGTCCCAATGGCGACGGCTGCGACCCCGAGTCGTGCGACCGCGTACTCATCGAAAACTGTTACTTCAACACTGGTGACGACTGTATCGCCATCAAGTCGGGTCGTAACAACGACGGTCGTGAAAGCGGTCAGGGCAGGTTTGCCGGAACACCTTCGAAGAACATCATCATTCGTAACTGCAAATTTAATAATGGTCATGGCGGTGTGGTAATCGGTTCTGAGATTAGTGGTGGTTGTCAGAATGTCTATGCCGAGAACTGCGAGATGGACTCCCCCAGCCTGGACCGTGTACTCCGCATCAAGACCAACTCCTGTCGCGGAGGCATCATTGAGAATATCAATATGCGCAACATCAAGGTTGGCCAGTGTGGCGAGGCTGTACTGAAAATCAATACCGACTACGAGCCGCGCGAGGTATGCTGTCGTGGATTCTATCCCACGGTGCGCAACGTCACCATGGAGAATGTTACCTGCCAGAAGTCAAAATATGGTGTGATGATTGTGGGTTACGAGGATCCCAAACTGGCTTATACCGTTAATAATATTACCGTCAAGAACTGTCAGTTCAACGGTGTCTACAACAAGCCCATCCATCAGATTGGCCTTGCACAAGACGTCACTTACGACAACCTCATGATTAATGGTTCGCTGGTACTGCAGGAGAAGCCCTATAAGCACTATTCTGAATGGCTCACCTACTCTGAAATGAAACGCGTACCAGAAAGCTACATGCTCGATTTCTCTGACAAGCCCAAGTGGAGCTACGTCATGGGTATCGAGTTGGAAGGCATGCTCGACACCTATTTAAGATATGGTGGCGACGACATCCTGAAATACTGCAAAATGTATACTGATAAGATGATTGACGAGGACGGAAACATCACGGGATACAACATACTGGACTACAACCTCGACAACATCCGTACAGGACATTTCGTCACTCGCATGTATCAGAAGTGGCCCGAGGAAAAGAACCTCAAGGCCATGCAGTTGATGATGAAGCAATTGCAGGACCAGCCACGCACCATTGCCGACAAGGTTTATTGGCATAAGGCTATTTACGCTTATCAGGTATGGCTCGACGGCATCTTCATGGGCCTGCCCTTCCGTACCCTTACCGCACCGATTACAGAGAAAGTCGTAAAAGGTAAAAAGGCAAAAAAGAGCAATCCCGTGACGGCTATTTACGATGACGCTGTAAACCAGCTTAAGATTACCTATCAGCGTACCCTCGACCCCAAGACAGGTCTGAATCGTCATGCCTACGACGAGACACGCAAGACCTTCTGGGCAGATAAGGAGACAGGCTTGTCGCAGCATTGCTGGGGACGAGCTCAGGGTTGGTACACAATGGCCCTCATTGAGGTGCTCGACGCCCTGCCCGAAGACTATGCCCGCCGTTCGGAAGTTATCGATTTGCTGGTTAAAGACTTCGACGCCATTCTGAAATGGCAGGACAAGAAGTCGGGAGTCTGGTATCAGGTGATGGATTCACCAGATCGAGAAGGTAACTATCTGGAATCCACCTGCTCAGCCATGTTTACCTATGCGCTGCTGAAGGCTCACCGCAAGGGATATGTCGGCGAGAAATACCGCGATGCCGGTATCAAGGCATACAAGGGTATGATCGAGAAATTTATCAAGGTAAATGCCGACAAGACCATCTCGCTCACCAACTGTTGCTCGGTGGCCGGACTGGGTCCTGCTGCTACCCCTGAGGTAGAGGCAGCTATGAAGATGGTCAACCCCAAGGGCAGCGTCAAGGAAAATAAAAAACGTGATGGCAGCTATGACTACTACCTCTCAGAACCCATCCGCGACAACGATGCCAAGGGTGTTGGTCCGTTCATCTGGGCTTCCCTCGAAATGGAGATGATGGGATACACAACGGAGGAGAAGTGAGATGTTAGAGGTATGATGTAAGAGGTAAGAAATTAAAATAAAGAAATATGAAAAAGTTACTATTATTATTTTCAGCCTTTCTGTTCAGCGTCACCATGATGGCCGATGACGCTCCTGCTTTCCCCGGTGCTGAAGGTCACGGACGCTTCGTAACCGGCGGACGCGGAGGTAAGGTTATTCATGTAACCAATCTGAATGACAACGGAGCTGGTTCATTCCGCAACGCCGTCAATGGCAACAGCAAGAAAATCATTGTCTTCGACGTAGCTGGTGTGATTGCACTCAAAAGTAATCTGAATATCGGTGCCAACACCACCATTCTCGGACAGACGGCACCAGCCCCTGGCGTCACCCTGCGCTATTATACGGTAAACCCCAATGGCAACAACATTATTGTTCGTTATATGCGCTTCCGTCGTGGACAGGAGAAGGATGTCAACGATGGTGCAGATGCTTCTACGGCTCGTCATTTCACAGGTATCATCTTCGACCACTGCTCGTTCTCGTGGAGTATTGACGAAGTAGCATCGTTCTACGACAACAACAATTTTACCATGCAGTGGTGTACCGTCGGCGAGAGTCTGAACAATGCCGGACATGGTAAAGGTGCCCACGGATATGGTGGCATCTGGGGCGGCAAACTGGCCTCCTTCCATCATAACCTCATCTGTCACGTCAACAACCGTTCACCCCGCTTCAATGGTGCCCGCTACCGTTGGGATGGCTATACCAGCAACAAGCTGTATGACGAATACAAATGGGAGAATTACGTGCAGGCTGAAAATGTCGATTTCCGCAACTGCGTCATCTACAATTGTGGCAACGGCTGCTACGGAGGTCCTGGCGGTGGACAGATTAATATCGTCAACAACTACTACAAGACCGGTCCCGCTGCTACCACCAATCGTCTGACCACCGTTACCGTAGGTGCATCGGGCAATTCCACCGAAGGAGACCTTGTGGGGCATACCAGCCGTTATTACCTGAGCGGCAATCAGATTAACAACAATACCGATACCGGATGGAGCAACGTTACATACGACGACGGTACCTATCTTATCGACGGCAAGCGCTGGAGTCTTGACCCCGAGCATTACAATGGTTCCAACGTAACCTACAAGCAGAACAATGCCGGTAAGGACTGCGTATGCATCCAACTCGACGAGCCCTGCCCTGCCGGACACGTCACCACCCATAGTGCCGCTCAGGCCTATGAAAAGGTGCTGACCTTCTCGGGTGCTTCGCTCCATCAAGATGATGTGGATGCCCGCTATTTCACTGAGGCTCGCAACGGCACGGCAACCTATACAGGTTCTGTCACTAAGAAGGCCGGTCGCATCGACCTCGTTAGCGATGTCAATGGCTATACCGAAGATAACTTCGGAACGGGCAGCCGTGAGGAAAACTTCGACACCGACAAGGATGGAATCCCCGATGCATGGGAACTGGCCAATGGTCTTGACCCCAACGACGCTACCGATGCTGTGACCTACACCATCGATCCTGCCAAGTATTATATGAATATCGAGGTTTACGCCAATTCGCTGGTTCAGGACATCATGCTCAACGGCAATGCTGACACCGATGACGCTGCCAAGGAGTATTACCCCGCCTACAAGAAGGAAGACGGCACTCCCGTCGAGGCAATCAATACATTGGGAATCGATCTCAACGGAGGTTCAGGTGGTGAGACGGGTGAAGCCAAGACCTACACAGTAATGTTCAACGGTACTGATGCTCAGTCCGAGAATGGCTATTTCTCCTTTGGCGATGATTCCAACAAGCACAACTTTAATGGGAAATTTACCGGCACCTACAACGGAGTTACTTATACACAAGGTTTGAAAATGGAGGGTTCTACGCTCATCCAGTTCACCACGACAGCCAGCAGTTCTACCGTCCTCATCGCCCAGTCTACCTGGAGCGACAAGACGCTCAAATTCGATGACACAGAGTTAGATATCAGCACCGCCAGCACACCAGCCGACAGCGAGGGTGTCCGTTTGTATACCATTGCAGGCGTTAGTGCCGGCTCTCACAAAATCACCCGTGGTTCAGGCGAGAGTGGTGTGTTCTATGTAGAAGTCCGCGAGTTAGGAACGACAGGCATACTGTCGACTTTTGCACCCGCAGAGGTTAAAGCCGTAGAATACTACTCACTTGACGGGCGTCGCCTGTCGGAGCCCCACAAGGGCATCAACATCCGCGTGGAACGCCTGGCAAACGGCCAAGCCACTACCACAAAAGTCATCAAATAGCACACACACAACAAACTACTATGCATATATAACCAATGAGGCCCGAGCTTGTTGCCCGGGCATTTTGGTTCGTTTCATGACTTGTCGAAGTGGAGCTGCCGTGCCTCCTGACTTCGTCGATGCGTCACCCTAATCACCTTTTGTGGTATCCATTTCGAACAATTGCTTGATGGCTTTCTGCTCTTCCGTGAG
>CAMHUU010000027.1 GCA_946188395.1 uncultured Prevotellaceae bacterium
AGATACAAAATAATTCATAATGCATAATGCATAATTCATAATTTTTATGTTTCTTAACGGAGGATTGTGCCCGGCATTGCAATACTCTATCCGTCCTTGTTTTAGGTCGTACATGCAGATGAACATGGTGACAAGCCGCAAAGGTACGAAAAATAAGCGAGTCACCCAAATCACCCAAATTCAAACTTGCAACTAATTGATAATCAGTATACAAAATTTTAATTGACAAAAATCGACGAAGTCAGGAAATAGCACACACACAACAAACTACTATGCATATATAACCAATGAGGCCCGAGCTTGTTGCCCGGGCCTTTTGGTTCGTTTCATGACTTGTCGAGGTGGAGCTGCCGTGCCTCTTAATCTGAGTATCTCATGCGACGTTGTTATTCGTCCGATAGGGCGTTTTTGTCCTTTTCGAAGGTGATGCCTTCGTAGAGGGGCTGGGTGCCTTCGTAGCTTTCGGGGATGAAGTGGAGGCGGACGCCGCGAATGTGCTTCTTGGCACGGAAGGTCTTGGGATCGTCCACCTTGTCGCTCTCTATTTCGAGCTTCATCAGTCCGAAGTCCCTCAAACGCACCTTGTCGCCCATCTGCAGATGACGGCGGACCGTTTCAGCTACCGTCATCATCATACCTTCGAGGACACCGCCGCTGATGCTCATGTGTCTGGCGGCTTCATCGAATAGCTGGCGACTCTCAATGGTCTGGTTATGAACGGCTACCGCCTTGTATTTGCCGTAGTTCTTGAGCGTGGGCTTCGTTTCTTTCTTAATTTTGTATCTCATATTCGTTAGTCTTTATTAATTTGTCTATGCAAAGATACGCACTTTATTCTGAAATACCCAACAAATCGCCTTTTTTCTTTGATTTCCAACTACTTCTCTGTTCCTACAATGTTGTTATTCGACAAATTTTGAATAGCAATAGTTGGTAATTAGCGTTTTACATCCACTAAATATATGTATATTGCTTATATTGAGGGATTTAGGCAAAAAGTTAGGTCCACTAAACATCCACTATACCTCCACTTATCCTCCACTATACCTCCACTAACGCTCCACCAATTGACCCGTTTTTTGCGCCGTCCGGAGAATTTCTATGCTCCGTCCGAAGAATTTCTGCGCTCCGTCCGAAGAATTTCTGCGCTCCGTCCGAAGAATTTCTGCGCGCCGCCCTAATACTTGTACTACGAGGTTAGGGGTAGCGCACATGAAAGATAGGACATAGAAGGAGACTGGTTAATGGAAGCAGACAAATTCTCTAGAGAATTTTGGCGAAAGGTACGGGGTAAAGATTGTTTAGTCCTAGGGTAAGGGCAAAATTCTCTAGAGAATTTAGAAGGAAAGATTAGGATAAAATTATGCAAATACGTAATCAAAGATGCGCTAGGTACGGGCAAGAGATGCAGAAACGACGGAGAAGTGGTGGAGAAATAATGGAGGATGGTGTATGTCGAGTGGAGGATTAGTGGAGGTTTAGTGGAGGATTAGTGGAGGTTTAGTGGAGGATTAGTGGAGGTTTAGTGGAGGTTAAGTGGATGACGAATTCATCAGAAATCTCTTTATTTAAAGGAAATATCGGCATTTTAGTGGAGGTAAATTCGGAAAACAACAATTTTTCGGCAGAAATATTTGCAGATTTCTTCGAAATTCCGTATATTTGCAGTCTGAAAATAATACGAACCTGAAAACAATGACAAACAACATGAAAGTAACACTACTGAAATTTGCACGCAAGAGAGAGGTGATCAACCGTGTCGAGATGGACCAGTTGGCTGAGATGATACGCGAGAATCCGGAGAAGCAGCGCATATTCACCCTGCGACTGCACTATGGACTGATGCAGCCTCAGCGACTGGAGGACGGTCGCATCCTGCTGAACAAGCAGAGCGTATTGAACCTGCCGCGCGTCTGTCTGGCCGCAGAATGCATCATCCGCAAGGAGCAGGTGCGATTCCTGAACTACAACAAACTGGTAGTGCTCGAGGTGAACGGGCTGAAAACATATGAGGAGGCTGTGGCCATCAGGAATCAGGTGGCCCGTATGGACGAGACGATGATGGCCTTCCTGGGGGCATCGGGCATGAGTGTGAAGATTGTGTGCCGAGGAGAGATGTTCCAAGAGGAGAATCTGCCAATGAAAGAGGCTGCTGTACGTCAGTTCCATAAGAACCTCTACGAGACGGCGCGCAGGGCCTATCAGAACCAGTTCCAGATTGACATTGAGTATCTGGAACCGCTGTTGGAGCGCACGGTCTATGTGAGTGCCGACCCTGAGATGTACTATAATCCCAAGGCTCGTCCCTTCAAGGCCGATGCCAAGGAGCATACGCAGCCCGAACCGGCACCCATCTCCTGGGAGAGCGACAAGCTGATGCCTGGTCGCACCATCAAGCGCACCTATCACTTCAACTGGGTGTTTATACTCCGTCATGTGCTGGGCAATACGATTGACGTGCCCGATGAGGACCGCCAGATGCAGATGTTGCAGCAGATAGCCCGACTGTCGCTGGAACAGGACATCCCGCTGAGTCACGCCCAGGGCATGACGCTGGAGCACCCCCTGTTCCACAACGACCCGGAACTGGTGAAGAACGTGTTTGCCACCACCTATGAGCCAGGCCTGATAGAGGAGTACCGCAAGAAGCACAAGCTGAAGCCGCTGAAGAGCGTGCCCGACGAGCTGATACAGACCATGCGGACGGAAATATTCCTGAACAGCCACTTCGACATGCGAAAAAACCTGATGACCGGGGTGGCAGAGTATCGCATGAAATACGCTGAGGATCAGACGTTTAAGCCACTGACTGAGGAGGTGCGCAACGATATGACCCTGCAAGCCGTAGAACTGGGCATCAAGGGCTGGGACCAGAATGTGAACCGTTTTATCGACTCCACCCGCATCGAGCAGTACGACCCTGTGAATTCGTGGCTCGACAAGCTGCCCGAATGGGACGGCCAGGACAGGATTACGGAACTCGCAAAACGAGTTCCCACCGAGCAGCCACACTGGGAGAAGTACTTGAGGATGTGGCTTGTGGGTATGGTGGCCCAATGGCGCGAGAGCGATAAACAGCTGACAGGCAATGCGTTAACACCGTTGCTGATAGGTCGGCAGGGTTGCGGAAAGACGCGTTTCTGCAAGATACTGATGCCGCCAGAGTTGCGCGACTACTACAACGACAAGCTGAACTTCAAGAACGAGTTCGACCTGAACATCGCGCTGACGTCGTTTGCGCTGATTAACATCGACGAGTTCGACAAGACCACGCCCTCGCAGCAAATCGTACTGAAATACCTGTTGTCGTCGAGCGACGTGAAGTTCCGACCGCCCTACGGCAAGACCATTAAGCAGTATCGCCGTTACACCTCGTTTATCGGCACCACCAACCAACTGCAGCCCCTGGTGGACCCCACCGGCTCAAGGCGTTTCGTCTGTGTCGGTGTGACGGGCAACATCAACTTCGAGGACAACCTCGACCATCGCCAACTCTATGCCCAGGCCCTCCACCTATTCAATAATGGTGAACGTTTCTGGCTCAACGATGACGAAATCAGCACCTTGCTCGACGAGAACGAGCCTTACCAGAAGACGGTAGACCTGGTGGAGATGATCAGCGAGACCTTCGGCAATCCGAAGGATGGCGAGGGCCGTTGGTGGAGTTCCAGCGAAATACTGGCCCACTTCGGCAGTATCTACAGCTATTTTGACCCCAAGAAGGCCACTCCCACCACGTTGGGCAAGGCGATGAACAACCACCGCTTCAGTTTCAAGAACCGCCGACTGAGCAACAGCACGGAATACTGGTTGGAAGAGAAATAAGGCCCGTCCTATTTCACGATGCCAGCTTCCTCATCCATCCTCCATGGAACAGGCGGGCGAGGAAGATGAGTCCTCGGAACGAAAGTTCAATGGCCATAGCGGTCCACACACCGGGCAGTCCGTAGGTGCCAGCGAGGACGGCAGCCAACGTCAGGCGCACACCCCACATCGACAACAGGCTCATAATGGCCGGTTTCAGCGTGTCGCCTGCTCCGACGAAGACTCCGTTACAAACGATGGCAGCGGCGAACATCGGTTCGGCAAAGGCCTCTATGCGCAGACACTTCGCACCCACCGCGATAATCTCGTCGACAGGCGTCATCAGCGACATCAGTTCGAGCGCGAAGACATACATCAGCAGTCCCATGAGCGTCATAACCAGCATGCCCAGTCCTACCGACATGCCGGCAAACTGACGCGTCAATGCCCGTTTTCCTGCTCCGAAACTCTGTCCCACCAGCGTCGTGGCAGCCTCAGCTATGCCAAAGCCCGGCATGTAGCACAGGCTTTCGACGGTAATCGCCAACGAGTGTGCCGCAATGGCGACGGTTCCCAATGGCGCCACGATGAGTGTGCTGACCACCTGTGCCGAGCCCATCAGCATGTGCTGCAATCCCATGGGCGCGCCAATTTTGAAGGCATTACCCACAATGTCTGCCTGTGGTTTGAACTTGTCCCACGACAAGGGCACACTATCATGTCCAGGAATTTTCCTGCCACGCAGTATTCCCAGCATCTCCGAGCGGTAAAGCAGGAAATACAGCATCAATGCGGCCGTAATCATCATGGCCAGTCCGGTACCAATAGCTGCTCCCGCCACACCCATATCGAATATATATATAAATAGGTAGTTGAACACCACGTCCATCACGCACATATTGATGTTCAGCATCGAGGGAATCTTCATGTTGCCCGAACACTTCAGCATCGAGCCTGCCAGACCTTCCATCTGGAAGAAGATGCCGGCCAGACTAAAGATGGCAAAATAGAGCGTAGCGTCGTGAGCTATTTCCTCCGTACCACCCAGCCAATAGGGTAACGGCACGCTGATGGCAAGCGCTATCACCGTCATCATCAGACTCCACAAGGCACAACACACCAGTGACTGCCGCAGCACTCGCTGGGCACGTTTAAAGTCGTTGGCACCCACGGCATGGGCTACCTGAACCGAGAAGCCCATATTTGCCGCCGAGGCCAGTCCGCCCATCAGCCATCCCGTGGTTTCCACGATACCGATAGCCGCCGAGGCCTTTGCACCGAGATGTCCCACCATCGAGGCATCGATGAAGAACATGACGGTGGCCGAAATCTGCGCCAGAATCGAGGGGATACTCAGGCTGACAATCAGCCTGAGTTTCTCGCCCCGTGTCATCTCGCGACCCTCGCGGATGTAGGCCAGGAGGTCTTTCTTTTCTTTTTTCGTGATTTCGATATTTCGTTATTACGTTATAACGCTTTTACGTTATTACGGGATTACGTTATTCCGCCTCCAGCAACAAGACTCGGCTCGACCAGTCCGTCTTCTTGTTCCACTCCGTATCGTTGCGGTACGGCATTTCCAGTCCGCGACTCATCAGATAGGCTCCGCTGTACGCCTTGCCCTCGCAATCCAACGGCTTCACGTCGATGCGGTTCAGCTCGCGGACCTTATACATCTTGTTGGGATTCAGACCGGCCATACGGACACGCGGCAGGTGCTCGTCCTGGAATGACTCCGTCTTCCACCAATAGAACACAGCCTTGTCCTGTTCGTCGGAAACATACATCAGCGATGCCAGTCCCTTGCGGTCGTAGGGTGACATGAGGCGGTAGATGTTGCCAAACTGCACGATGGGACGAATCTGCTTATACTCCTTGATGGCCTTGCGGCACAGCTCCTTCTCGTCGTCGGTCATATTCTTGGGCTGAATCTCCATACCCAGTCTGCCGCTCATGGCCACATCGATACGGAACTTCAGCGACGTCGTGCGGAACACCGTATGGTTGGGCGTTGCCGAGATGTGAGAGGCCATAGCAATGGCTGGGAAGAAATAACTGGTTCCCCACTGCATGTAGATGCGCTGCAGGGCGTCTGTATTGTCGCTCACCCAGAACTCGTCGAAGTAAGGCAGCACACCCCAGTTGGCGCGTCCCCCACCCGATGCACAGGCCTGGATGGTCAGTTCGGGATATTTTTCGCGAATGCGCTGGCATACCTTTTCGAAACCGCGGTGGTACTCGATGTACAGGTGGCTCTGCTCGTTCATCGTCAAATACTGCGAGCCGTGATTCAGTATGGGCATGTTGGCGTCCCACTTAATGTAGTCAATCTCGGGATACTTCGTCATCAGGTTGTCGACGACAGAGAACACGAAGTCCTGCACCTTGGGATTCGAGAGGTCGAGCACGACCTGCGTACCGCCTCGTCCCAGTACGGGTTCGCGCTTCGGGGCCTTCACTATCCAGTCGGGGTGCTGCTCGTACAACTCCGAGACGCTGTTCGACATCTCGGGCTCTATCCAGATACCGAACTTCACACCATTCTTACGGGCATCACGCAACAAGCCTTCGATGCCTTCAGGAAGTTTGTTCTTATCGACCACCCAGTCGCCCAGCGACGAGTTATCGGTCTTGCGGGGATACTTGTCGCCAAACCATCCGTCGTCCATCACAAACAGCTCGCCACCCATCGAGGCAATGTCAGCCATCATCTGGTCCATGCCTTTCTGGTTGATATCGAAGTAGACGCCCTCCCACGAGTTCAACAGAATCTTGCGTTCCTTGTTGCCGTGAGCCAGCATATACTTACGGCCCCACTTATGGAAATTACGCGACACGCCGGACAGTCCGTCATTCGAGAAGCTCAGCGCCACCTTCGGTGTAACGAACGTCTCGCCCTTCTTCAGGTGGTATTCCGAATTGTCTTCGTTGATGCCGGCAAAGAAGTAGTGGTAGTCCGTGTCATCGGTCACCACCTTCAATCGGTAGTTGCCGCTGTAGCACAGGGCGGCACCGATGACCTGTCCCTGATTCTCCTGAGCCTTGCCATTCAGCGAGAACATCACTTCGCCATGACTTGTATGAGCATTACGTGTACCGTCCTTATTCACTATTTGTTTCTGCCCAGGGGTCAGCGGCTCTTCTACCAAACGGCCTTCGTTGGCCCACGAACCATAAAAACTCGACATCCACACGTCGCCTCTGCGAATGGGTAGCACAGCCGAGGCAAACGTCGTCAGCGCGACGGGTTGCTTCTCCTGGTTGGTCACCTCCGTCCACGTGGTAATCATGTCGACGTCCTGATAGGCCAGATAGCACAACTTAACGGTAATGGGGTAAACAGGATCTTTCATCGTGATTTCCGTCAGCTGACCCTCGTCGGCAGTCAGCCGCTCTACGCCGGTCACCACCAGCTGTGTCGACATATTGCCGTCCGCATGGCGCATGGCCAGTGCCGCATCCGCCGGACAGTTCATGCCGTAGGCGGGATAAGCGTCCATTCGTCCATTGCGGGGAGCCTGCAGGTGTTGTAACTCCTGGGCGTTCAAACGCTGTCCGAAATACACATACTGGGGCAGTCTGCCCTGTTCCACGTCGAGCACCAGCGTCATCTGCTTCGTCTCGACCGTCACCTGCTCTGCCCTACCGGTCATTGCCGTCAAGCACAGCATTGCTGCAATCATCAGTTTTCTGTTCATATATAAATCTTTTTAGTAGTTGGTCATGCCGTTTCAAATTGCAAAGGTAGTCATTTTATTTGAAACCATCAAATCCATTTGAATGATTTATGCCAAGGAATGACAGAAAAGTGAAAAATAAAGGTCTGTTTGCGTACACGGCAAAAAAAGGGGGAATTATTTTGCATTTCGCCCAATTCTTCGTAACTTTGCCTGCGAAATCAATCTTAAACGCATTCATAGGTTATGAAAAGAATCATTCTCAGTCTTGTGACAATGTTTGCGGTGATGACCGCCGCAGAAGCCCAGCGCCTAGTGTCAGTAAAGAACTACGGTGCCAACTGGGAGAAGTCGATGATCTCGATGAAGAACAAGCCCAACGGCATTATCTACCGTCTTCGCGAAGAGAAGCAGAACGAGTATCTGCCCCGTGTCGATGAGGCCCGTGACCTCATCCAAATGATCTCCGAGCGCATCGACATCGGCTGGATGGCCCTCTACCGTCTGCCCCTAAGTGCCGACGACTACAAGTTCATCGTTGTCATCTACGACAACGAGGAAAAGCCCCTTTACACCGTCGACCTCTGTGCCGTAGCGGACAACAACTACTGCGAGGTACAGGACGTGCGCTGGGACAACGACACACACAACCTGCTGTTCAACATGGCCTGTCCCAGCTATGCCAGCGGAGTCAACGGCAAGGGTTCCAAGCTGCATTGCTACAATCCTGAGCGCCGCCAGATGGTGTGGTCCACCGACTGGCTCACCAGTAACGACATCTTTATTCTCGACTCCAAGTTCGTCTTCTGCTCCTACGGTTTCACCAGCGAGAAGAAGTTCCTCTTCATGCTCGACAAATTCACCGGCAAGGTCTACAGCAAACTGCCGTTCACCTATAAAGTGGAATACCTGGAACTGCAGACCGAACCCAACGGCCGCGAATATCTCTATGCTGTCGACTACAACGACCACCTCTTCAAGTTTTACGTCAATGGCAGCAATGGTGTTGCCGAGAACGGCAAGGTGTTCACTGTGGTCTATGCCGTGTCCGACGACGGCTACCTGAACGTCCGTTCGCTGCCCGGCATGAATGGCAAAGTGCTCGGCAAACTGTGGATGCAGGACCACGGGCTGGGTCGCGGCATACTCATCGAGAAAGGTAAACAATGGAGCAAGGTGGCTGTCGACGAAATCGAAGGTTGGGTATACACCAAATATCTGGGTCAGATGACTTGGATGGGTAGCGGTGGCCCCAAACTCATAGCCAAACAAGCTCCAACAGCCATCTGGGTCGGCAACAATGTCGACGGCGGCCTCAACGTGTTCTGTTCCGTCGACAAAGGCACCATCATTGCCGACACTTACTTCGACCATGGCGACTACTACGAGCTGCGCACTGGACACGACTACCTCTTCGTTAAAAAGTCCGACGTCATAGTAGTGAAGTAACATACACACAAACGGGCTGGCTTCGCAGCCGGCCCGTTGTAATACCAAACTAAACAAATACTCTTATGAATTGTGAATGAACTAACGTAAACATGGGGTTCACTATTTCGAGTGCAAAGGTAGGGAGTTTTTGGCAATGGTGCAATACCTAATAATTGGGATTTCGGAAAAAACTCCAAATTCTTTTGGTATTTTGCGCAATTCTTTGTACCTTCGCAGCCAAAATTACACATCTTTATATAATATGGAAGAGAAGATTATGACAGAAGGCGAGGAGAAGAGAACCGTGAGCACGGTTTCTCAGAGCCTCAGTTTTGTAGAACAGTTTGTAAAGGAAGACCTGGAAGCAGGTAAAAACGGTGGCCGAATTCAGACGCGTTTTCCACCAGAGCCCAACGGCTATATCCACATCGGACACGCTAAGGCCATCTGCATGGACTTCGGTGCTGCCGAGAAGTTCGGGGGTATCTGCAACCTGCGTTTCGACGATACGAACCCCACGAAAGAGAACACAGAATATGTGGAGAATATCATGAGCGACATCAAGTGGCTCGGTTTCCACTGGGAGAACGTGTACTATGCCTCGGACTATTTCGAGAAACTGTGGGACTTTGCCGTATGGCTGATTAAGAAGGGGCTGGCCTACATCGACGAGCAGACCTCAGAACAGATTGCCGAGCAGAAGGGTACGCCCACACAGCCTGGCCGTCCCAGTCCGTTCCGCGACCGCCCCATCGAGGAGAACCTTCGTCTGTTTGAACAGATGAACACCCCCGAGGCTGTGGAAGGAAGCATGGTGCTTCGTGCCAAACTGGATATGGCGAACCCCAACATGCACTTCCGCGATCCCATCATCTACCGCATCATCCAGATTCCCCACCACCGCACCGGTACGAAGTGGCATTGCTACCCGATGTACGACTTCGCCCACGGCCAGTCGGACTATTTCGAGGGTGTCACCCACTCTATCTGTACGCTGGAGTTCGTGCCTCACCGTCCGCTATACGACAAGTTTGTGGACCTGTTGCGCGAATACATCAAGGAGCAGATTGCCGAGGGTAAGGCCGGCGAATACAATCCCGACATCGTTGACAAGAAGTACGACGGTACGCGCCAGATTGAGTTCAACCGTCTGAACCTGACTTACACGGTGATGTCGAAGCGTAAGCTGAAGGCATTGGTAGACGAGAACCTCGTGAATGGTTGGGACGATCCCCGAATGCCAACCGTCTGCGGCATGCGCCGTCGCGGCTATTCGTCGCAGAGTGTGCGTAACTTCATCAACGCCATCGGATATACCAAGTTCGACGCGCTGAACGACTACGCCCTGCTGGAGTCGAACGTGCGCGACGACCTGAACAAGAAGGCCACACGCGTTAGTGCGGTACTGGACCCCGTAAAGCTCATCCTGACCAACTATCCCGAGGGCAAGACCGAGGAGATGGAGGCTGTGAATAATCCTGAGAACGAAGCCGATGGCACACACAAGGTAACCTTCAGCCGTGAGCTGTGGATTGAGCGCGACGACTTCATGGAGGTGGCCGAGAAGAAGTTCCAGCGCCTGGCTCCAGGCAAGGAGGTGCGCCTGAAGAACGCCTACATCATCAAGTGTGATGAGGAGCATCCCTGCGACAAGGATGCCGAGGGCAACGTGACGACTATCTACGCCACCTACGATCCTGAGACACGTAGCGGACAGCCCGGTGCCGACCGCAAGATTAAGGGTAAGACGCTGCACTGGGTGAACTGCCAGGATGCCGTCAAGGCTGAGGTACGCCTGTACGACCGCCTGTTCTCGATCGAGAATCCCGGTGCCGACGAGCGCGATTTCCGCGACCTGTTGAATCCCGACTCGCTGAAGGTACTGACCGAGTGCTACGTCGAGCCGTTCCTGAAAGAGAAGAAGGCCGGCGACTACCTGCAGTTCCAGCGCATCGGATACTTCACACCCGACCTTGACTCGACGGCTGAACATTTAGTCTTTAATAAAACGGTTGGACTTAAAGACACTTGGAAAAGGTAAAACGTAATGAGTAATGAGTAATTAGTAATGAGTAATTATGATATGTATATTCCCGGGAAAGTTTCTGTAAATTGTACACCTAACCAGCCCTGAATGATATCATAATTACTAATTACTCATTACTAATTACTAATTTGCTAATGAACATCGACGAGGAATATTTCAAGAGCGAAGAGTTCCGGGATATCTTGGAACGATACGAAGCATCCATAAATGCGGGCAGCACCCCGTTTATGGATGCTGACGACTTTGTAGATATAGCAGACTACTATACCTGGCAGGGCGAAGACGAACAGGCCGAAAAGGCCATTGATTATGCGTTGGAACTTTACCCATCATCAACCCTACCCAACGTATTTATGGCCCGCAAGGCTCTGTCAATGGGCGAGATTGCAGAGGCTGAATTCTATGCCGATGAGATAGAGAACCACGACGACCCAGACTACCACTATCTGGTGGCTGAAATCAAGATAGCCAGTGGCGACATCGACGAGGCTGACGAATATCTGCGCGAATACAGCAAGAACGTCGACACCGACGAATACGAAGACTTCGTGCGCGACTGTGCCAACCTCTACATCGACTACGACCAAAGTGAAAAGGCTTACGAATGGATGATGCGCTCCAGGGGCGACGAAAGTGACGACTTCAAAGAGTTGATGGCCCGCACGTTGTTCGGATTGGGCAAATACGAAGACTCGGAACGCATCTTCAACGAGCTTATCGACCAGCACCCCTACTCCAAGCAATACTGGAACGCACTGGCATCGGCACAGTTCATGAACGAAGACTATTCGAACGCCATAACCAGTTCGGAATATGCTATCGCCATCGACCCGAATGATCCGGATGCCGTCAGTAGCAAAGCCAGCGGACTGTTTCGGTTAGGCAACTACGAACAGGCACTGAAATACTTTAAGATGTATAGCGAGTTGGTGCCTGACGATGAATTCGGGTTGCTGCACCAAGGCGTCTGTCTGGTCAATATGAACCGCAACGAAGAGGCCCTGCCCCCGCTACGGATGGCGCTGGCT
This sequence comes from uncultured Prevotellaceae bacterium, assembly GCA_946188395.1. Taxonomy (GTDB): domain Bacteria; phylum Bacteroidota; class Bacteroidia; order Bacteroidales; family Bacteroidaceae; genus Prevotella. The sequence continues at coordinate 11,988 of CAMHUU010000027.1, forward strand.
GTTGCACCCAAAGACTCGCCATTACTTGCAAATATCTATCAGGAGTTGGCATTCTGCTATAGTGCTATGCACCAGGTAAAGCAAGCCTTGGAGATGCTCGACAAGACGGAGACACTTCCCTGCGACCATACGGACATGCTGGTAGTCAGGGGACACATCCTACTACAGAACGACCAGGTGAACAGGGCCGAAGAAGCCTTTAAGATGGCCATCATGAAGAGCGACAATTCGCCAGCTATTATGTTGCGCATCATTGTATCTCTCTACGACAACCGATACACCCAGGCCTGCTATCAGATGTTAGTGAAATTCTTTGCTATGGTGCACGAATACTACCCCGACTACAAGAGCGGCAATGCCTATATGGCACTATGCTGCTATGATCTGGGGCGCAGCGATGAGTTTATGAAATATCTGCGATTGGCCGTCGAGCAAGACCCCAAAGAAGCGCAAAGCGTGCTGTCGTGTCTGTTTCCGGAGGCTACACCAGTCAGGGACTACGTTCCCTACATGGAACAACGTCTCCACATCAGTCCGGAATAACGGAATCCTCGGAATATCGGTATAACGGAATAACGGAATAACGAAATAAAGAATAGAAAAAATGAATTTCATAACAACCCTCTTAGGCAATCTGAACTATGGCACCATCCTGTTTCTGATGCTGTTGGAAAGCACCGTAGTGCCCGTGCCCTCCGAATTCGTAGTAACTCCAGCGGCATACCATGCAGCAAGCGGACAACTCGACGTGTGGCTGGTCATTCTGTTTGCCACCATTGGCGCTGACCTTGGAGCCTCAATCAACTACATTGTGGCTTTATATGTTGGGCGTCCCGTCATCTATAAGTTCGCCAACAGCAAGTGGGGCAAGATGTGTCTGCTCAACCAAGAGAAGGTCGAGAAGAGCGAACGCTACTTCGACGAGCACGGCATCGTGGCCACACTGACCGGACGACTGATTCCCGGTATCCGCCATCTGATATCGATTCCCGCCGGACTGGCGCGGATGCACTATGGCAAGTTCCTTCTATACACCACCATCGGTGCCGGGTGCTGGCACGCTATCCTAGCCGGACTGGGATGGTATCTGCACACCATCGTGCCAGAAGACCAGCTAAACGACAAAATCAGCGAGTATGCCGAGTACATCAAACTCATCATCCTGGCCTTAGTCATCGCCGGAATCGTCTGGTTCGTAGTCAAAACTTACCTGAAGAAGAAAAAGACAACATAAAGGGCGCACAAAGAGCGTTAAAACATCGTTAAAGCAGGAAATTCTATCGAGTATTTCCTGTTTTTTTTCTACTAACGGAAATAAATCGTCAAAAACATTTGGTCAATTCATCGATAATATCTAACTTTGCATCGACAAAAACAACAAATAGGGTCATTTAAGGCCCTTTATAATATAATAAGGTATATGAGAAAGAAGATTATTATTGCCTTGGCAGCCATGATGACGCTCGGCGTACACGCTCAGAAGAAGTGGACGCTGGACGACTGCATCAACTATGCCTTGGAGAACAACATCACCCTGCTTCAAGCTAAGTTGAGGAAACAGAGTGCCTCAGAAGACCGTAAGCAGTCGCAAGCTGCTCTACTGCCCACCCTCTCGGCATCGACTAATCAGAGCGTGGGCTACCGCCCTTGGACATCAGCAGGCACCATGACCGTCACAAACGGTACGGTGACAACCGATGTGAAGAAGACTTACTATAACGGCTCGTATGGCGTCAACGGCTCGTGGACCGTATGGAACGGTAACCAGAACATCAACAACCTGAAAAGGAGCAAGTTGACCGAGCAACAGGCTGAGTTGACCATCTTGGAAACGTCGAACTCCATTCAGGAGGCCATCGCCAAGCTCTACGTCCAGATTCTGTATCAGACGGAAGCCATCGAGGTGAACCGCCAGAGTTTGGAAACCAGCAAGAAGAACGAGGAGCGCGGACAGCAGATGGTGGAAGTCGGCAAGATGTCGAAAGCCGACCTTGCCCAGCTCTCCGCCCAGCGTGCTACGAGCGAGTATAACCTCGTGGAGTCGGAAAGCACGCTGTCGCACTACAAGCTGCAGCTGAAGCAATTGTTGGAAATTACCGATACCTCTGACTTCGATGTGGCCATCCCAGTCACTACCGACGACCAGGCGCTGGCAGAAGTTCCCGCCATGTTGACCGTCTACGAGGCAGCACTCACGAAGCGTCCTGAGATTCAGAATGCACAGTTGGACGTAGAGTCGAGCAACCTGCAGCTGAAGATTGCCAAGGCCGGCCATCTGCCCACTGTGAACATGACTGGCGGTGTGGGCACCTCGACCAACAGCATGTCAAGCAATGGTTGGGGCGAGCAGATGAAGACCAACTTTGACGCGTCGGCAGGCGTGAGCGTAACAATCCCCATTATCGACGGGCGCAAGGCAAAGACAGCCATCAACAAAGCCCGTATTGCTCAGGAACAGGCCCGTGCCGACTTGCTGGCCGAGGAGAAAGACCTCTATTCGACCGTTGAAGGCTTTTGGCTCGATGCCGTCAACAACCAGCAGAAATTCCGTTCGGCCAAGGCCAGCGTAGAAAGTGAACAGGCCTCGTACGACCTCTTGCAGGAGCAATTCAACCTGGGTCTGAAGAACATCGTCGAGTTGCTGACTGGCAAGGACAAGCTACTCACGGCCCAACAGAGCATGTTGCAGTCGAAATACCTCACTATTTACGCACTACAACTACTGAAGTTCTATCAGGGAGAGACGCTGAAGATATAAGAAGTTAGAGAAGTTAGAGAAGTTAAAGAAGACATCAAATATGAAGAACAAGAAATTATGGATGGGCATTGGAGCTGTAGTGCTCGTAGCCCTCGTTATCTGGCTGATGTCAGGTGGCAAAAAAGAAGAAAAGGTTGAGTTTGAAACCGCCAAGGTGGTAAAGCAGGATATCCAAACCTCAATTACCGCTACTGGAACCATCGAGCCTGTGACCTCGGTGACCGTAGGTACCCAGGTTTCGGGTATCGTTTCCAAACTCTATGTAGACTATAATTCAGAAGTAAAGAGAGGTCAGGTCATTGCCGAACTCGACAAGACCAACCTCATCAGCGAGCTGAACCGCGCTAAGGCAGACCTGTCGAGTGCACAGAGCACGCTGAACTACGAAACGGCGAACTACAACAGGTATAAGACGCTATATGAAAAGGGACTCGTATCGGCCAACGACTACGAAAATGCCCGACTGACCTACGACAAGGCCCGCCAGACGGTGGCTTCGAGCAAGGAGAACGTGCAGAAGGCACAGACCAATCTGGGCTATGCCACTATTACCTCACCCATCGACGGTGTGGTGCTCTCGAAATCTGTAGAGGAAGGACAAACTGTGGCCGCCTCGTTCAATACGCCTGAATTGTTCACTATCGCCCAAGACCTGACGGACATGCGCGTAATTGCCGACATCGATGAGGCTGACATCGGTGGTGTGAAGGAAGGCCAGCGTGTGAGCTTCACTGTCGACGCTTTCCCCGACGACAAGTTTGAGGGCGAGGTCACCCAGGTGCGCCAACAGGCCACGACAGAAAGTAATGTGGTGACTTATGAAGTCGTCATCAGTGCTCCCAATAAGGACCTGAAGCTAAAGCCAGGATTGACAGCGAACGTTACCATTTTCACGCTGGAGAAAAACAATGTGCTAGCTGCTCCCGCCAAGGCGCTGCGCTTCATGCCCAACGAGGCTTTGCTTTCGAAAGAGCAGAAGATTGAGGACGTAGAGGCACCGACGAAGGTGTGGACCATGGAAGGCAATACTTTCAAGGCTCACGCCGTGCAGACTGGTACTACGAACGGTATCACGACGGAGATTGTCAGCGGCATCAGCGAGGGTACAGAAGTGCTCGTCGATTTCAAACTGAGCGGCGGCGATGCAGAAGAAACCGGTCAGCAGGCTCAGAACCCATTCATGCCTCGTCCGAGAAACAATAACAACAAACAGAACGGCGGAAACGGCCAAGCGCCCAAAAAGTAAGAACTATGGACGACAACAGAAAAGTAGTCATAGAACTGCAAAATGTGAAGCGCTACTTCCAGGTGGGCTCTGAAACCGTGAAGGCCTTGAGAGGCGTCTCGTTTAAGATTTACGAGGGCGAGTTCGTCACCATTCAAGGTACATCGGGATCAGGAAAGTCGACGCTGCTTAACCAATTGGGCTGTCTGGACACCCCTACCAGCGGAGAGTACTTCTTGGATGGCATCAGCGTGCGTACTATGTCGAAGACACAGCGTGCTCACCTGAGAAACCAGAAGATCGGATTCGTCTTCCAGAACTATAATCTGCTGGCGAAGACGACTGCTGTGGAGAATGTGGAACTACCGCTGATGTACAACTCTAAATACAATGCCCAGGAGCGTCGCGAGGCGGCCATCAATGCCTTAAAGGCCGTCGGGCTGGCCGACCGGCTGGAGCATAAGTCGAACGAAATGTCGGGTGGTCAGATGCAGCGTGTGGCCATTGCCCGTGCGCTGGTAAATAACCCGGCAGTGCTGCTGGCCGACGAGGCAACCGGTAACTTGGATACGCGTACTTCGTTCGAGATGTTGGTGCTTTTTCAGGAGCTCTACAAGCAGGGGCACACCATCATTTTCGTGACCCACAATCCTGAGATTGCGGAATACGCTTCGCGCAATATCAATCTGCGCGACGGAAAGATTCGCGAGGATACCATCAATACGAATATCAAGTCGGCAGCTGAGGCACTGGCTGCCCTACCCCAACCTGTAGATGACTAAAGTCTTCGAAATAACGAAATGTCGAAATAACGAATTATGAATATATTAAACCTCTTTAAAGTAAGTCTGAAGGCTGTCGCCAACAACAAGATGCGCTCATTCCTCTCGATGCTGGGTATTATCATCGGTGTGGCAGCAGTCATCATCATGATGGCCATCGGACAGGGCTCGAAGGAAAGCATCCGCAAGGAACTGTCGACGATGGGCACCAACTTGCTGACCATCCGTCCTGGTGCTGATATGCGTGGCGGTGTGCGCCAGGACCCCTCGGCAATGCAAACGCTGAAGATGGCAGACTACGAGCGCATTATGCGTGAGAAGAAATTTGTGACGAAGGTGTCGCCTGAAGTTACAGCCAGCGGGCAGGTCATCTACGGCAATAACAATACGAACACATCGATGTACGGAGAGTCAGTAGACTATCTGGATATCAAACAATGGAGTGTGGAAGAGGGCGAATGCTTCACCGAGGAGGACATCAAGAAGGCCGCCAAGGTGTGTGTCGTCGGTGCAACCATCGTAAAGGAACTGTTCAACGGACACGACCCTGTGGGTAAGACCATCCGCTTCAAAAGCATCCCCATGCGCATTGTAGGTGTGCTGAAATCGAAAGGATACAACTCGTGGGGTATGGATCAGGATAATGTCATCATTGCCCCCTATACCACCGTCATGAAACGTATTGCCGCACAGACCTGGTTCTCGAGCATCGTCTGTTCCGCCCTGACGGAAGAACTATCGGACGCTGCTATTGAGGAACTAACACAAATATTGCGCGACAACCATAAGTTGAAGGGCGATGCCGACGATGACTTCACCATCCGTTCACAAGCAGAGATGATGGAAACCATGTCGTCGACCATGGACACCGTGACGCTCATCCTTGTCGTAGCAGCAGCATTCTCACTATTGGTGGCCGGTATTGGCATCATGAATATCATGCTGGTATCAGTCACAGAACGTACCAAGGAAATCGGTCTGCGAATGGCCGTAGGCGCTACAGGACCCGTCATTTCACTACAGTTCCTCATCGAATCGGTACTCATCAGTGTCACAGGCGGACTGATAGGCATCCTCGTCGGTTGTTCTGCCAGCGCCTTCTTGGGTTCCTTTGGAATGCCGTCAAGCGTTCCTGCATGGAGCATCTACGTATCATTCTTCGTGTGTGTGTGCATTGGCGTGCTCTTCGGCTACATTCCTGCCCAGAAAGCCGCTAACATGGATCCCATTGAGGCCATCCGCCACGAGTAGAATTAAGGAGTTAAAGAAGTTAGAGAAGTTAAAGGAGTTAAAGAAGTTATAGGCAGATAAAGCTATGATAAAAAAACGACTGAAGGTTTTCTTGCATGTGGCATTCTGGGCTTTCATGTTCCTGTCGCCCATGCAGTACATGAGAGGAACAGGCGCCTCCATGCTACATTATTTGATGAACTGTATGTCGCCTCTGTTGATGATGGTGGTATTCTATGCCAACTATAAGTGGCTGACACCTCGCTACTTCGTGGCTGGCAAGCACCGCTACTTCCTGATGATCAATTTGGCGATGATTATCACCTTTACCGCTATACTGCACTTTTGGATGGACTTCACCAATGAGGTTTTCCCACCCAATCCTGCTTTCTATCGCATACCAGACGGACTCGATACTTTTCTTTACGTAGTACGTGACATCATCAACTTCATGATTTTTGCTACAGCTGCGACCTGTCTGAAACTGGCACAACAATGGATGTGGGCAGATGAAGCCATCAAGAACGCAGAGAATGCCAAGGCTCATGCGGAACTAAGCAATCTGCGTAACCAGATTAATCCGCACTTCCTGTTGAACACGCTAAACAACATCTATGCACTCACCGCTTTTGATGCCCCTAAGGCTCAAGAAGCTATTCAGGAACTGTCGAAGATGTTACGCCACATTCTATACGACTATCAACAACCCACCGTCCCCCTAAAGGACGAGATAGAGTTTCTGCAGAATTACATCAACTTAATGCGCATCCGACTACCCCAATCTGTAGAAGTAAGCTCCCGATTCGATGTTGCTAATTCGGATTTAGAAATTGCACCAATGCTGTTCATCTCGCTTATCGAGAATGCCTTCAAGCATGGTGTCAGCCCCATCGAACCTTCGTTCATTCACATTACATTGGAGGCCGACGAACAACAAATCGTGTGTGACATTCGAAATTCAAACCACCCCAAAACGGCTGGCGACCATAGCGGACATGGAATCGGACTGCAACAAGTACAGCGCCGTTTGGAACTCTCATACTACGATAACTATTCGTGGCAGCGAGGAGTCAGCGATGACGGAAAGACATATTATTCCAAAATAGTATTAACAAAAACAAAGAACGACAATAACCATGATTATTAATTGCGCTATTATTGACGATGAGCCCTTAGCAGCTGGACTGCTCAAGAGCTATGTAGAGAAAACACCTTTCTTACACCTGATTGGTTCCTACGGTTCCGCCCTGGAGGCTATGAAGGAATTACGCGACCATCCTGCACAACTATTGTTTCTTGACATACAAATGCCAGAACTTTCAGGTATTGAATTTGCCAAGATTCTACCAAAGGATACCAAGATTATCTTTACAACAGCCTTCCAACAATATGCAATAGAAGGCTATAAGGTTGCAGCGCTCGACTATTTAATGAAGCCCATTTCATACGACGATTTCCTGAAAGCCTCGAACAAGGCGCTCGACTGGTTCAGCATAACTCAACGGCAACAGGCAACAGCCCAGGACCGTTTTATGTTTGTCAAGAGCGACTATAAGCTTATCCGCATTGCACTCGACGACATTCTCTACATAGAAGGTCTGAAGGACTATGTGCGCATCTATCTGGAAGACGGAACCAAGATTATGAGTCTGATGAACATGAAGAAACTAGAGGACTATCTGCCCCGTCCTGAATTCCTGCGCACCCATCGCAGTTATATTGTGCATATGACGAAGGCACAGCAGATAGATCGTTTCCGTATTGTTTTCGGAGAGGAATACATTCCCATCTCCGACTCGTACAAAGACGACGTACAGCAATTCTTTGATAACCATACATTGTCATAAAATGGAGAAAAAAAGTAACGACATATTACTCAAGAATGTCAACCTATTGTCAAAACTGACAGAACAAGAAGTGGGCATGATGCCTGCTGTCGAAGCCCCTCTGCCGTCAGTGGAACAGGTAAAACAGATTGTCACATTGGCAAAGAACATTATCTTTCCCGATTATTTCAATCAGCGTCAAACTGACGAGACGCTACGCTCGTACAACATTGGCGTACACATGCAGGAACTAGCACGCTTACTTGTCAAGCAAATAGCCCACGGGCTCCAGTTTTGTGAGGACTGCGAAACGATCAAAACCAAGCAGCAAGTGTATCAGGAAGCCGAACGTCTGACCTTAGAGTTTATCGATGCACTACCAGAAATCAAACGTCTACTTTATACTGACGTACAGGCTATGTTCGACAACGACCCCGCTGCACGAAACTACGGCGAAGTTATCTTCTGTTACCCCGTGGTGAACACGATGACACACTACCGCATCGCTCACAAACTGCATGAATTGAATGTGCCCGTCATTCCTCGTATCATCACCGAGCAGGCACACTCAAAGACAGGTATTGACATTCATCCCGGCGCACAGATTGGCGAATACTTTGCCATTGATCACGGCACGGGTGTAGTCATTGGGGAAACGACTATTATTGGTAACCATGTGACGCTATATCAGGGTGTAACTTTAGGTGCCAAGAGTTTCAAATACGACGAGAACGGCAATATGCTAAACGTGCCTCGCCACCCAGTACTCGAGGACTACGTAACGGTCTACTCCAACGCCTCGATTCTCGGACGCATCACCATTGGACATCACTCGACGATTGGTGGTAACATTTGGCTGACTCATAGTGTGCCTCCCAATTCACGTATCCTTCAGTCAAAGGCTGTTGATGCGTCTTATGAAGGAGGATTGGGTATTTAAAAGAATTATGACAAGTAATGGACAAAAGAAAGAGACTTCCTTAATTGGAAGCCTCTTTCTTATTATTGAGAACCTTGGCAAACTCGCCGCTGGCCTTAACGCTGTCGCGGTCGGATGTGCTACGTGTGAAGGAACGTGTCCAATAGCCCCAGTCAAAACTGCTATCATAGCGAAGGTTGAAACGAATTTCACTTGACGTTCCGTCATCCATGTAGCCAGAGAAATTGTAGGCGCTAAGCGAATAGTCGTAGATGTAAACATCGTTCCAACTGTCTGCATAATGGATGATGATTTCACCATTAACCACCTCCCATTCGAAGGGACAATAATAATAATCGTCGTAGATGCTGTAGAGATTGTAATCAACCTCGTAGCCCCAGCCTCCGTACCTATTATCACGCTCAAAATAGATGGTAGTACGATAGCTGTCGCCCGAGATTCCGAAACGATCGTACATATAGGTGTCGATATATCCCGTCCAAGTTCCCTCCAAAGTACGGGCTTCTTCGCGATCCTCGATATCGTCATAATAGCTAACCTCGCAGCTCATGAACATCGTAGTAGCAACCAGTGCCATTGTCATCACGGTCAGGTAGGTAAATAACTTCTTCATAGTCGTTGTCATTTTATAGGGTTCAACTTTTGTTTTATTTCTCGATGCAAAGATAGAGATATTATAACGCTTTCACAAGTAGTTTTTCCTATTTTACCATAGGGTTTTTCCTATTTTTGAAGAAAATATCCCTCTGAAGTGAAAATTTTTGAAAAAAAACATTGTCAGTTCAGATAAAATTCTTAACTTTACAACGTCAAATCTAACTAATAATTAAGAAAGAACGATTTCTTTTCCATTATTAATACTATCATTAGAAAGCACGAAGCGACACGATTGTGAAATCCTGTCGCTTCATTTAATTTATGCTTCGCTGTCCTCCTCTTCTACTTTCTTTCCAAATTCCGGATCAATTTTCAGGAACCACGTAACGACATAAGTCAGAGAACATGCTGCTACCACGATAAGGAAGAATGTCTGATAGCCTACCGACTCTTGCAAGGCACCAGCGAACAATCCCGGTATCATCATCGACAATGCCATAAAAGCAGTGCAAAGCGCATAGTGCGATGTCTTATGCTCACCCTGACTATAATAAATAAGGTATAGCATATAGGCAGAAAAACCAAAGCCATATCCGAATTGCTCAATGAAAACACATATATTTACAATCAGCAGACTACTTGGCAAAACATAGGAGAGATAAACATAGACCAAATCAGGTAACGTAATAGCCATCACCATAGGCCACAACCAGCGTTTCAGTCCGTCGCGACTGGCGGCTATACCTCCAAGAATTCCTCCCAACGTCAATCCTATAACACCCACAGTCCCTTGCACCAATCCATATTCGCCATCACTCAAACCGAGACCGCCATTATGCCCGGCATCTACCAGAAATAGTGCACTGACCTTGGCCAACAGACCTTCTGGCATACGATAGAACAGCATGAAACAAATGCCTGCCCAAACTTGGGGTTTCTGGAAAAACGTTACGAGCGTCAGCTTAAACTCATTCAGTATTCCACTGACTGTTTTCTGCATCTTCTCACCATCCTCAGAGGGTTTGGGTAATGCCCAGCTGTGATAGAGCCAGAGGGCAATAAAGAGACCTGCCATCAAGTAAAACACCAGGCTCCACGAATAGCGGATGTTTCGGGTGAGCACTTGTAAGACACCAGCCAAACCTACCAACAAACCAGAAGAGAAAATAGTAGCTATACGATAAAAGGTAGAACGAATGCCCACGAAATAAGCTTGTTCATGCTGGTCAAGTCCGAGCATATAGAAACCATCTGCAGCAATATCGTGAGTAGCACTGGAAAAGGCCATCAACCAGAAGAAGCAAAGTGACCCCTGCAACCACCATGGACCAGGAATCGTAAAGGCCACACCAGCCAAGGCTGCACCTATCAGCAGTTGCATGGTAATAATCCACCAACGCTTGGTGCGTAACATGTCGACAAAGGGACTCCATAAGGGTTTGATAACCCAGGGCAGATAGAGCCATGAGGTATACAGAGTGATATCGGTGTTCGACAGGCCAAGTCGTTTATACATGATGAGCGAAATGGTCATTACTGCTACATAGGGAACACCTTCTGCGAAATAAAGGGTGGGTACCCAAAACCAGGGATTTCGTTGTTTCATTTGTTTCTTTTATTAATTTCAACAATGTCGATATTTCTTCATTTAATAGATTCGTTTGATTTCCGCATGACGATAGTAATGCAACAGAATCTGTTCATAAGTATACCCTTGCTGACCCATTACAGCGGCACCAATCTGACAAAGGCCTACCCCATGCCCCCAACCTTTTCCATGCAAACGGAAACCCGTGGACGTTTTCTCAACGTCAAAGGCAGAGCTGTAGAGATGGCTCTCGCTAAGGGCACGACGTATCTCCAATTCCTTACCAATCGTAAAGGACTTTTTCGTCCCAATAATCTTTAGTTTCCAAATACGTCCACTCTTACCTCTCTCCACAGGAATCAGGTCTGTTATCTGACCAAAATCATCCTTCAATTTTTCTTTAACAAGTTTCGAGAGTTCTTCAGTGGTATACTCCACCGTCCAGCGATAGAAATCGTTCGTCTCCTGATCGTAATCGTTAAGCACCTGCGCAAGCACCTCCTTGTCGTCAGTGTTACAGAAGGGATCATCGACACTAACCAGATAGGGTTTGGGCGTATCTTCCCAGCAATACTGGAACTCTTCTGTCACACCGCCACAGCATTTTGAGAAGCGGGCATCACAGATTTCGTCTCCATAGCAGAGAATCTGACCACGAGTAGCCTTTAATGCCTGCTCAACATTCTTGCTCGTCTGTCTGGTAATACCCTGATAGCGCTGACAGTGGTCATCGGCACAGACATCAAAGATGGTATGGTCTTCACGGTCGTACCAACGAATCAACTCGTCATCTTTCTTGATAAACGAGAAGAACCCATTCTTCTGTTCCTGACTATCTTCTCTGCGACGCATCTGAGCCAAGAGCCACGAACGACTGATGACTGCATGAGCCTTCAACAGTTCCAAACCTGCCGTAGCTTTCATCTCGCTGGAAATAACCGAAGCCAGATATTTTTCTACAGGCAACTCGTTAATAGCCGTTATCTGATCTGACTCTACCACCAACCTCAATGTTCCTAGGAAGGTCTGTGTCTCTTTGCGTTCCCAATGGAAGTTCACACCTATCGTTACATCATACAACGAGAACGAAGCGTCAGAACTGGAAGGAGTAAACGCCAACTCACGGTACTGGTTTCCATTCCACAGGATACCTCCTTCCGAAAATTCTACCATCTGCTTTCCCTCGATAGTCTCGCCCTTAGCAGTATAGGGGGCATTCAACGAAAACTCAATTTTCTGACCACTGACAATACCCACTGCGACATTAGGCTGTTCCTTCATCTTCGGACTTTCAACCTTAAATTTTTGGTTCTTCACACGCTCAACAACCTGTTGCACCTGCTCCTGCGTCAGCGACAACTCACGATAGATGTCAAGAATAAGTTCTGGCGTTACCCGACGGAAATCTTGTTCCCGAGGCGTAATGATAAGGCCACCCATATCAACAGCACCTGGACTGATGATATACTGGTTGTCGCCCGTGGCCGTATAGCACTCGGGACGGTGCTTCCTGCGAGGCAGTACCACACTGAACACGATATCACCCGATTTCCACATAATGATGTTCATCATCGCCTCTGTCTGATCTTCAGCAAGTGGCAGACAGTCGTAGAGTCTTCGGAACAGACGCTCGCCTATGCTCTGACTATGGCTACGAATGACAAAAGCCGCAGCGGGGTAGTCGGCCACCAGCCAAACACCATTATCTTCATCATCTTTGACGACTTCCACCAAATTACGACTCAATCGTTGCCACGACTGTTGCAAAGGCAGACAACCACTGCTGACGGCTTGCAGATGAGCATGATCGGGGGCAGAAGCGCCACAATGCGGACCATTATATAATAAGGTCAAGTCCGTATTGAGTTCTGATAATTTCAGCATCTCGCCATACATAGGCAGAATACGTTGCGGCTGGTGTTTTAACGTAGGCAGCGTAAAATGAACCGGCAAAATGGGGAACGGATTAACCAACAATTCGTATTTTCCATAAATCAAACGATGCATCTGTTCCTGCGGACGATTCTTAGCACACAGAAAACACGGACGCTCAGCAATGGACTTGGCATCAATCTTAGCACCCGTAGAACCTATTCGTGCTGGATTCCATTGAGCTTGTAACGTGATGGTATCAGTCACCAGTTCGCGCGTTTCAACATGTTGCAGGTCACGATAGCGCTGACGTACATCAGGCCAAGTCTGCAACTGACGATGGAAGAATCGGAAAACAGATGATTCCGGCGACGCTTCACCCCTACCCTGTAGCAACTGCTGACGAGCTGCAAGCTCAATAGTTCGCAAACGGTCTTTATACAGATTATTGGCATTTATCTTCTCAATGGAAAGTGCAGCATCAGAGTTGCCACCCCAACGACGACAGAGATATAATTCCGTAAAGATACGTCCTATGCGATAATGGCGCGAGAATTGGAGTCCCAAAGCATAATCCTCGCCATACGACGTATTGGGAAAACCTATGCTACGAAGCAATGGAGTAAAAAATGCACGAGGAGCACCCAAACCATTGATTCTCAACGCATTATTAGGACCATTCTCATCAGTCCATTCCTGATGGGCAATAAGTCCGGGAGGCAGTGTATTTAACTCAAAATCACACATCCGATAAGAACCTATGACCATAGCTGCCTTTTGCTTGTAGAAGGCATCGACAATAGTCTGCAGCGTCTTCGGAGAAGAATAGAGATCGTCACTATCCAACTGAACTGCAAAACGTCCGCAACACTCACTATAAACGGCTTCATTCCAACAACCGCCAATACCAAGATCAGTACGTTCAGGAACAATAACGTGCAGCTTGTCGCTATGTGATTGTAATAGACCGGACAATATTTCTGCCGTTCCGTCTGTCGAGTGGTTATCCACTACGATGACATTATATTTGAACGAAGCCTTTTGCGACAAAGCACTCTCCACAGCATCCTTGATGGTTTTCACACGATTGAATACCGGAATAACGACAGAGGCTTCCATATCAAAGGTCTGTTCTTCGAAATCCACTTCCTGATACTGTGTGGTATCCACCAAAGCACCGATTTCACGCAGATGGGCCGTACAGGCCTGTTCCATCTCTATTTGTACTTCACGGTTGGCAGGATTCACATAGTCGAATTGTTTTTCGCCAGAGACACGGAGGTCTCGTTCTTCTTCCGTATATAAAAACTCGTTCAGATGGAACAAACGTCCTTCACGACTTAAGAAAAGCCGGAAATCATAGAAACCTGCATAGCGATAATCGGCCTCACGGTCAGTAGTAGCATACTTATGAAGCAGTGAGGTACGGATCAACAGTAACGATCCGAAATCGAAATCATCGCGCAACGAACCATATTGATAGTCTATCACAGCATGGCGTTCCACAACACCATTTTTTATCTCATACCGATCTGCATACACCATTGCTGCCCCTGTGTCACTGGCCACAGCCATCATTCGTTCCAATGCTCCTGCGCCAAGCGTCACTGCCACGGGCTTGAGTTGCAGCAGAACATAGTCGGCTGTGGCTTTCTCGGCCACACACATGAGGAAGCGACTACTCTGCAAAGGGATATCTTGAATATAATAAAGGCCTCTCACTGACGTACTCTTTTCTAACTCAGCGGCCAAAGCACCGGTTATCTGCTCGTCACGACAAGCTAAAAAGCAATCTGTTTGATGTATCATTGTTATGTTTTCGTTAATTTTAGCTGCAAAGATAGCATTTTTCTTATGAAACGCCAAAAAAATTTGGTATTTCTCTCGATTTGTAGTAACTTTGCACCCATGAATCCACAAAAGAAACGCCTTTTGGGATTGACTCCGATAGAGCTAACGGCTGTTGTCGGAAGTTTGGGTATGCCTGCCTTCACAGCCAGGCAGATTTCTCAGTGGCTCTATGACAAACACGTGAGAAGCATTGACGAAATGACCAATATCTCGAAACAGAACCGCGAACGACTCTGCGCAGAATACGAGGTAGGTGCCTTGGCACCCATCGATTGCCAACGGTCTAAGGACGGTACTATCAAATACCTCTTCCCCGTATGTTGCGATAGTATCGTAACAAACAAAACAGAGCGCTTCGTCGAAACTGTTTTCATTCCAGACCACGATCGTGCCACACTTTGTGTATCATGCCAGGTAGGCTGTAAGATGAACTGTCTGTTCTGTCAGACAGGAAAACAGGGATGGCAAGGCAATCTGACTGCGGCCGATATCTTGAACCAGATCTACGCGTTGCCCGAAGTAGACCGTCTAACCAACATCGTCTTTATGGGACAAGGCGAGCCGATGGACAATCTGGATGCAGTTCTGAGGGCTTGCGAAATCATGACCGCTGACTGGGGATGGCAATGGAGCCCCAAACGCATTACGGTTAGTTCAGTAGGCGTAAAGAACAAGCTAAAGCGATTCCTCGACGAGAGCGAATGTCACATCGCCATATCCATGCATTCGCCCCTGCACGAACAACGTCTGCAACTCATGCCCGCAGAGAAGGCAATGTCTCTACAAGAAACTATTGCACTGCTGAAACAATACGACTTCACTCATCAGCGCAGATGTTCTTTTGAATACATCTGCTTTGGAGGATTGAACGATTCTCCCATGTATGGCAGAGAAATCGTCAAGCTTTTGGACGGTCTGGAATGCCGTGTGAACCTCATTCGTTTCCACGAAATCCCCCATGTCGACCTGCCTGGATCTGACGAGACCCGAATGGAAGCCTTGCGCGACTATCTGAACCATCACGGCATTACCACCACCATACGTGCCAGCCGAGGGCAGGACATCTTTGCCGCTTGCGGCCTGTTGTCAACAGCTAAACAACAAAATCGAAATAACGATATAACGTTATAACGTCATAACGAAAAGAACAAAAAAATGGAACAAGAAAGAAAAATACGCGTAGCTATCACGCAAGGAGATACCAATGGTGTCGGTTACGAAGTGATATTCAAGGCCTTTGCAGACCCGACTATCCTCGAACTTTGCACACCCATCATTTATGGTTCGCCCAAAATTGCCGCCTACCACCGCAAGGCTCTCAACTTCGATACCAATTTCAGCATCATCAACAATGCTGACGAGGCTCGCGATGGACGTGTCAACTTGCTTAACTGTTTCGACGACGAGGTTAAAGTGGAATTGGGCCTGCCCTCCACAGAAGCCGGCTCTGCTGCTCTCAAGGCCCTCGACCGTGCCATGACCGACTTCCGTTCCGGACTTTATGACGTGTTGGTCACAGCACCCATCAACAAAGCCACCATTCAAAGTCCTGGATTCCACTTCCCCGGACACACGGAGTATATTGAAACCAGCGTGGGCGATGGGCAGAAAGCGCTGATGATTCTGATGAACGAGACATTACGTGTGGCACTAGTAACGACACACCTGCCTATCAAAGACGTTGCGAAAGCCATTACCAAAGAGGGAATCATCGAGAAAACCACCATATTCCACACAGCATTGAAACGCGACTTCCGCATCTCGAACCCACGCATTGCCGTGTTGGCACTTAACCCCCATGCCGGCGACGACGGATTACTCGGACAGGAAGAAAAGGAAATCATATCTCCCGCCATCGAGGAACTGGCAGGAAAGGGCATTCAGGCATTTGGTCCCTACCCCGCAGACGGTTTCTTCGGCTCCGGGGCTTACGACCACTTCGACGGTGTGCTGGCTATGTATCACGATCAGGGCCTGGCCCCCTTCAAGACTATCGCTTTGGAGAGTGGCGTCAACTATACTGCCGGACTTCCTATCGTGCGTACTTCCCCCGATCACGGAACAGCTTACGATATTGCCGGACAGGGCAAGGCCGACGAAAATTCCATGCGTCAGGCCATCTACACAGCCATTGATGTCTTCCGCAACCGCCAGAACTATGACGAACCACTGAAGAACCCTCTGCCCAAACTCTTCCACGAAAAGCGTGAAGATGGCGACAAAGCTCGCTTTGCTGTCCGTCCGAAAGACCAGTTCCGCAAGGACAAAGACGAGGAAAAAGGCGAAACGAAGGGTGAAATGGCACCAAATAGTTAAATTTCTGCCAAAGTGTGCCATTATGTCAGATTTTCTTTGTACCTTTGCGGCCAAAATGGCCGCGAGCCTGCTCACACTCGGCAAAATGAGGACACGTCCTCTTTTGCTCTCGTTTAATCGCAGCCTTGCATAAAATGAAGACAACCGAACTTCAGAACATTAAACAGCGTTACAACATCGTAGGTAACTGCGAGGCTCTGAATAACGCATTGGACGTCGCCCTCAAGGTGTCGCCCATTGACCTTAGTGTGCTGATAATCGGTGAAAGCGGTGTGGGTAAAGACATCCTGCCACGCATCATTCACGACAACTCTCCACGCAGGCGAGAGAAATATTTCGCCATCAACTGCGGAGCCATCCCTGAAGGCACCATCGACTCTGAACTGTTCGGACACGTAAAGGGTTCATTTACAGGGGCCATCAACGACTCACAAGGTTATTTTGGAGTCGCCAATAAGGGTACGCTCTTCCTCGACGAGGTGGGCGAATTGCCTATGGCTACACAAGCACGCTTACTGCGTGTGCTGGAAAATGGCGAATACATTCCCGTAGGCGGTACGGAAATTCGCAAGACTGACGTTCGCATCGTTGCCGCTACAAACGTCAACATACAGAAAGCCATCAGCGAGGGACGCTTCCGCGAGGACCTGTATTACCGTCTCAATCAGGTACAAATTCAGATGCCAGCCCTCCGCGACCGCGGCGAGGACATCGTACTGCTGTTCCGTCTCTTTGCCTTGCAAATGGCAGAGAAATACCGGATGGACAAAGTCGTTCTGACTGACGAGGCCAAACAGATGCTGATGCGTTACAAATGGCCGGGAAACATCCGCCAGTTGAAAAGCATCACGGAACAGCTCTCTATCCTCAGCACGGAGCGTACCATCACACCTGCCATCCTTTCGCAGTTCATTCCGCAGGACCAGGAGACGACGCAACTCGCCACCATTCATAAAGACGGCGACCACTCCTTTGAAAACGAACGGGAAATTCTCTATAAGATTCTCTTTGAGTTGCGTTCCAATGTGAACGACATGCGACGCGAAATGACCTCGCTGAAGAAGCAGATGGAGGACGTACAGGTTGCTGCACCCGTATCAACAGCAGCCCCATTGCCTACGACCCAACTCGCACCCACTAACCTCTCACCTCTTACCCCTCACCTCTCGCCTCTAACCTCTGCTGAGGATGCCGAGGCGGAAGAGTATGTAGAGCCGGCACCCGAACTGGAGAATCTGAATGTCAACGAGTGGAGTCGCCAAGCACTCGAGAAAGCCCTCGACCGCAATGGCGGCAATCGCAAGAAAGCGGCACAGGAGCTGGGCATTAGCGACCGGACACTTTATAGAAGACTGAAACAATATGGACTGGACAAATAATCTTCGCCTGACTCTCTGTGTGGCAGTCGTTGCTCTACTGTCTGCGTGTTCCGTAAGCTATAAGTTTAACGGAGCCAGCATCGACTACACCAAGACGAAAACCATTCAGATTGCCGAGTTCCCCATTCGTTCCAGTTATGTCTGGGGACCTATGGGCCCTATGTTCAATAACGAGCTGAAGGACCAGTTTGCCAACCACACGCGCCTGTCGCAGGTCAAGCGTAACGGTGACTTGAAGATTGAAGGCGAGATTACCCAGTACCAACAGCGCAATAAGTCGGTAAGCTCAGAAGGCTATTCTGCCCAAACGGAACTCTCCATCACCGTCAATGTGCGCTTTACCAACAATGTGAACCACAACGAGGATTTCGAACGGACATTTACGGCTGCACAGAGCTACGAGACCACACGCTCGCTGAATTCCGTTCAGGAAGAGCTCGTCTCCCAGATGTGTAAGGACATCTGCGAACAGATTTTCAATGCTACTGTGGCGAATTGGTAATCATGCGGGCTAAAGCCCTAAATAATAAAATAATAAATAAGAAATAGAAAATAAATAATGGAAATAACGGAACTGATAGAACACCCTGAGCAGATGAATCGCGACACGCTTTACGAGTTGCGCTCCATCTTGGCGTTGCATCCGTATTTCCAGACGGCACGTCTCCTCATGTTGCAGAACCTCTATCTGCTTCACGACTCGTCCTTCGACGAGGAACTGCGCCGAGCAGCCATCTACATCACAGACCGCAAGACGATTTTCCAGATGATTGAGGCTGCACACTACCAGTTGCGCCAGCAACTCACTGAAGATACCAGTACAACTCGTTCTACGAGTCCCTCAAGAACCATCGACCTCATCGACAGTTTTCTCGACTCTGTTCCTCAGGAAGAGGCCGAAGAGCAGGGCCAGCGCAAGCCGACTCCAGCCGATGCATCAGTCGACTACGTATCCTACCTCCTGGCGACTGCAGGCGAAGAGCAACCAACCACAAAGACTCCTCAAATGAAGGGAGAAGAACTCATTGACACATTCCTCGAACAAGAGCAAGGGCGCATTATGCTCAGCGAACTGCCACAAGGCCCTGAAGAGGAGCCAACAGAAACAGCTGGTGGCGAAGGGGCTGAAGAGGAAGTCGAAGAGGAATACTTTACGGAGACACTGGCCCGCATCTACATCAAACAGGGACATTATCAAAAGGCTTTAGGCATCATCAGCCGACTCTCGGAACGCTATCCGAAGAAGAATGCCTACTTTGCCGATCAAATGCGATTCTTAGAAAAATTAATAATAAACAGTAATAACAAAAACAAAAAGTAACATGTACACATTATTTGTAATTCTTATTGTGATTGCAGCCGTACTGATGATTGGTATCGTGCTGATTCAAGAGTCTAAGGGTGGTGGCTTGTCTTCAAGCTTCGCATCTTACAATCAGATTGGCGGTGTTCGTAAGACCACTGACTTCATCGAGAAGGCCACATGGAGCCTCGCCGCTGCTATGGTCGTCATCAGCGTTGTTTGCGCTTGGGTTGCCCCCACAGCTACTGCCGACAGTTCAGTGATGGAGAACATTGAGAACCCTGTCACCAATCCTAACAATCTTCCTGGCTTTGGCGCCAGCCAGCAGAAGGATGCTGCTGCTCCTGCAGCTGCTACTCCCGCAGCTACCGATTCTACAAAGAAGTAAGATGTAACACATTCCCGTCATATTCACGACTGAATATAGGGCTTGCATTCATGGCAAGCCCTATGTTTTTTCAGGCTTATTACTTAGGTACATGCCTGCGAGAATGAGCAGGGTACCAATGAGGAAGTAGAGAGTGATGCGCTCAGAAAGGATGAGCCATGCAAAGAGGACGGTGGTGACGGGATTAAAATAGACATAGTTGGTAACGACTACGGCACCTAACTTCTTCATGGTCCAGTTCCACGCCAGGAAACAGAGCATGGAGGCCACACAGCCCAGAAACAGCAAATTTAGCAGGACATCAAGACGCAGGACTAGGCTGAGCGAAGGGAAATCAGACCACACCAAGAAGTAGGGAATCATCGACAGCAGACCGTAGAAGAAGACCTTGCGCGTGATGAACAGGGTGTTGTAGCGCTGGTTGGCAGGAATCATTAACAGCGAATAGAGCGCCCAACAGAGGCAGGCACCAAAGGCCAGCGTATCGCCCAAGGGTGACAGGTGGAGCACGAAATGACCGTTAAGCACCACGACAACGACGCCGATGGCAGCCATCACGGTACCCACAATCTGCAAACCGTGCAGACGCTGGGAACGATAGAACAGGGCTACGAGTACGGCGGCAAACAGGGGACAGAGGCAAACAATGAGCGACGTGTTGGTCGTAGTGGTATAGATCATGGCGCTGTTCTCCGTCAGAAAATAGAGCGAACCGCCTGTCACGCCTAGCGCCACCATCAGCAGTTCGTCCTTCCACGACGAGGCAAACAGCCTAAACGACCACCGTGTCAGAGAGTAGGCAAACAGCAGCACATAGGCCACGACGAAGCGTAACACGAAGATTTGCGCTGCCGTGAGTCCTGCTATGAGCAGCAGCTTAGTGAAGACGAAGGTGACACCCCATATAGACACCACAAGGAATGCCACCAAATGATAAACGAGTCTGTTCATAATTTACTGCAAAAGTACTAAAAAGGGAGCAGAATGACGCCATTTTGACCTTTATATTTATATCATCACATGTTTTTTTGCAAAAAACGCTCTAAATATTTGGTCAATTCAAATATTTCCCGTACCTTTGCACCCGCAAAAAGGGAAATCCCGGAGCGATCCTTTACATGGTGCCCGTAGTTCAGTTGGTTAGAGCGTCAGATTGTGGTTCTGAATGTCC
>CAMHUU010000028.1 GCA_946188395.1 uncultured Prevotellaceae bacterium
CTCTCGGTACGGTAGTTTTCAAGACTACTGTAATCGACCACTCTACCATCTCTCCTGAGGGTGACAAAATCAGTGCAAGCCGAATGCAGAAAACTTGTTTTTTGCTGAGGCGAAGCCTGATTTCGCAGGCGATTCCTTGAAATCGGCTGCAAAGGTACGAAGATTAATTAAGAATTAAGAATTAAGAATTAAGAAAAACACCTAACTTAACAAAAATTAACCCATGAGGGCTTAAAAACTCTTAACTATTCATGTATAACTCCTTTTTTCTTCGTAATTTTGCAGCATGATTTATCCGCAGAACTACGAACAGAAGATCGGATTCGACGAAATACGGCGCATGCTGAAGGAGCATTGCCAGAGCTCGTTGGGGCAGGAGAGGGTCGACGAAATTGCCTTCTCGGCCGATGCTGACGTGGTGAACGAGCAGCTGGCACAGGTGCGCGAAATGCGTCGGCTGATGCAGGCTCAGGAGAAGCCCGAGATGAACTATTTCTTCGATGTTCGTGAGTCGGTGGCCCGTATCCGTCTGGAGAACACGCATCTGGAAGAAGAGGAACTGTGGGACCTGCGCCGTTCGTTGGAGACGATCGGGAAAATCGTGGATTTTTTGAAGCCTAACCCAAACCCTTCCCAAAGGGAAGGGCTTTCAGGCAGCAGTAGAGGTGACCAGGCCCCCATCCCTTCGGGAGGGGACGGGGGTGGGCCTTATCCTGCTCTTTATAGGCTAAGTGAGGACGTGCAGACGTTCCCGGCGATGATTCGTCGCATTGACTCCATTCTGGATAAGTTCGGACGTATCAAGGACTCGGCAACGATGACGCTGGCGGGTATCCGTCACGACATGGAGCAGACGGCAGGCTCGATATCGCGAACCCTATATACGATATTGCACGCGGCCCAGCGAGAGGGGTTGGTGGCGCAGGACACGGCACCGACACTGCGCGACGGACGACTCATGATACCTGTAGCTCCAGGACTGAAGCGCAAAATCAACGGTATCGTACACGACGAGTCGGCAACGGGAAAGACGGTATTCATTGAACCGGCCGAAGTGGTGGAGGCGAACAACAAGGTGCGTGAGTTGGAAGCCGCCGAACGCAGGGAGATTATCCGCATTCTGACGGTGTTCTCGGACGAGTTGCGCCCGCATGTGCAGGACGTGCTGGACTCGTACCGATTCCTGGCTCAGATAGACCTGATTCGTGCCAAGGCAGAGATGGCCGAGGCGATGCAGGCCTTTGAACCTGAGGTGAAAGCCGAACCCACGATGGACTGGATTCGCGCCATCCATCCGTTGCTGCAGCGATCATTGGCCAAGCAAGATAAAAAAGTAGTGCCGTTAGACATCATGCTGACGAAGGACAAGCGCCTGCTGATTATCTCAGGTCCGAATGCTGGCGGTAAGTCGGTATGTCTGAAGACGGTGGGACTGTTGCAGTATATGTTGCAATGCGGGCTGCCGATACCCGTGGGTGACCGCTCGACGGTAGGCGTGTTCCGCAACATCATGATTGACATCGGCGACGAGCAGTCGATAGCCGACGATTTGTCGACCTATTCGAGCCATCTGCTGAACATGAAGAACATGATGAAGCAGGCCGACGCGCATACCTTATTGTTAATAGACGAGTTTGGCGGCGGTACGGAGCCTGCCATCGGTGGAGCGATAGCAGAGGCCGTGCTGAAGCAGTTCTGGAAGAAGCAGGCCTTTGGCGTCATCACCACCCACTATCAGAATCTGAAGCATTTTGCCGAAGATCACCCTGGTGTGGTGAACGGAGCGATGCTTTACGACCGTCATCAGATGCAGGCTCTGTTCCAGTTGTCGATTGGTCAACCGGGTTCGAGTTTTGCCATAGAGATAGCCCGCAAAACCGGTATCCCTGAGGAAGTTATCAACGATGCATCGGAGATAGTCGGCTCGGATTATATCCAGAGCGATAAGTACCTGCAGGACATTGTTCGCGACAAGCGCTACTGGGAAGGCAAGCGTCAGACTATTCACCAGCATGAGAAACGATTGGAGGCCACTGGCGAGAAGCTGGATGCCAGTCTGGAAGAGATAGAACGCGAGCGCAAGGCCATTCTGAACCGTGCTAAAGCGCAGGCTGAAGAACTGTTAGCCGAGGCAAACCGTAAGATTGAGAATGCCATCCGTGAAATCAAGGAGGCACAGGCTGAGAAGGAACAGACGCGACTGATTCGTGAAGAGTTGCAGGAGTTCCGCGAGCAGGTGCATAACGACGATACGCGCGGACTGATGAGCGAGGAGGACTTTGCCCGTAAACTGCAACAGATGCAGGAACGCAAGGCCCGCAAGGAAAAGCGTAAAGCTGAGAAGCAAATGAGAAATGAGAAAGGAGAAATGAGAAATGCAAATGGAGAAATGAAAAATGGCGAAGCCAGTCATTCCTCATTCCTCACTCCTCATTCCTCATTTAAAAAGGGTGACACTGTCCGCATTAAAGGCACGAACAGCGTGGGCGAGATAGAAGCCATACAGGGCAAGCAAGTGACGGTTATCTTCGGAGGATTGCGTAGCAAGGTCAAGTTGGAGCAACTTGAGCGTTGCTCGCAAATGAGAAATGAGAAAGGAGAAATGAGAAATGCAGCTGACAAGTACGCCCATCTGGCCATTCAGACGTCGCACATGACGCGTGCCACGATGGAAGACCGTCGTCAGAATTTCCATCAGGATTTGGACGTCAGGGGTATGCGTGGCGACGATGCCATTGTCACCGTGATGCACTTCATTGACGACGCCATTCTGATTGGACTGAGCCGCGTGCGCATCTTGCACGGCACGGGATCGGGCATTCTGCGCCAACTGATCCGTCAGTATCTGCATACCGTTCCGAACGTAAAAAATGCCCGCGACGAACATGTTCAGTTCGGTGGTGCGGGCATTACTGTAGTCGATTTGGATTGATTAGCGCCGACTGCGCTGAATCATCGTACGAATCTTACTGTTATATTTCGTTGCAGCCACGAGTTCATCGATGGTCAGATGCATGCGATACTGCCAGCGGTTGTACGGGTCGCTGGGCACGTTGATGCGTTCGTCCTGCGGATTCTTGCTGCGCAGCTCGCTGTCCATCGCGAGCCAGTCTTGCAACGACAGCAGACACAGCATCGAGGGACAATACAGGTGGCGGGCAATGATTTCCTCGGCCAGATGGGCGGGCAGCTGTTCAGGCGCGCGACCTTCCTTCTGCAACATGGTGACATAGAACCGCTGACGGCGCTCGGGACTTTCCTGCCACCAGAGGCGCAACGGAGCCATGTCGTGCGTTGAAATGGTACATACCGAGCGGATGGGGTTGGCGTCGAGGTGTGCAAACTCGAAACCTTGCTGCTTGGGCATCTGCTGGATTTCCAACGTGAGGATGCGCAACTGGTCGAGCACGGGCTCTACGCAGTCGGGCAACATGCCGAGGTCCTCGCCACAAACCAACATGCGCGTCTCCTTCAGGATTTCCGGCAGGCGCTTCAGAGCCTGCTGACCCCAGAAGAACGAGTGGCGCTGGTAGAAATAGTTGTTGTAGAGTCGCAGGAAGGCATCCTTCTCCTCGCCAGTCAGCACGTCGAACACGGGTTCGTTGACGATGCCGATGCGCGGATGATACATGTCGGCTTCGTAGGGGTCTTCGACGAAGAGCACGTCGCAAACGAGGCGCATCAGTCCGTCGCGAATCCAGAGGCTGTTCTCGTCGCGTCGCTCGGCAAAGTAGTCGCTGATCTTGCGCTGCGACGAGAACTCATCGCGCAGGTCGTACAGATTATAGGCCTTGCGGACGAGGAAGTTTTCACGAACGTATTGCGCATGAATGCCGAAGAGCTTGTCGATGAGACGGTCGTTGATGAACGGTCGCGTGTAGAGCTCTTTGCGGAAGGGCAGTCCGAAGTATTCAATCTCGGCAACGGTCAGTGGCAGCGAGGGCGAGAAATGTCCCAGCACGCCGTCGACGGCATCGGCAGGAATCTCCCAGATGCGGAAGAAACCCAGCACGTGGTCGATGCGAAGGGCGTCGAAATACTGCTCCATGTGGTGCAGTCGGCGACGGAACCATTTGACCAGTTCCGGTCCCCAATGGTAGGTGGGGAATCCCCAGTTCTGCCCTTGCCGTGAGAAAACGTCGGGCGGGGCACCGGTGGTCGTCTCCATGTTGAACAGCTCCGGATGCTGTCGCGTCTCCACGCTGTCGCGACTGACGCCGATGGGCAGATCGCCCTTCAGCACGACACCCTTCGAACGGGCATAGTCGGCAGCAGCCTTCAGCTGCGTGTGCAGCAGATATTGCACGAAACAGGTGTAATCCGCTGTAATCGTCGTCATCTGATTATGCTCGATAATCTTGGCTTTGCGCCATTCAGCGTAAGGCTTCAGCCAGTCTTCATTGTCAGCGACAAATGATTTATAATCAGCTGATTCCAGCGTTTTCTTGCCCTGTTCCTCGAAGAGCGCCATGAGGTATTCGTTCTTCACACGGTCGACGGCTTCGTAGTCGCTATAGGGCAGGGCGTTGAGTTCCTGACGGCGACGCTTGAACTGCGTCATCGCCGTCTTGGAACGCAAGGCACCTGCGGCCTCCAGGTCCACATAATGTGGATGAAGAGCGCAGGTGCTGATGATGTTGTATGGGTAGGAATCGTGCCAGTGGCCGTCGGTTGTGGTGTCGTTGACGGGCAGCAGTTGTATGACCTTCATACCCGTCTCGGCGGCCCAATCGACCATTCGTTGCAAATCGCCGAAGTCGCCAACGCCATACGACTGTTTGCTGCGTAGCGAGAAGACAGGAATGACCACGCCTGCCGCTCGCCACGTTTCTTCGGGCAGTCGCAGATGGCCTCCGTGCAGTACCAGCACTTGTCCTTCAGAAATTTCCTGTGACAAGCCGTCTGGAGCACAGACTGGTACCACGCGGTTGTCGCCTTCCTCCCAATGTTGCAATTCGTGGGTTTTGGAGTCTACCACCACATATTTATACTCTATCGGCAACATCCACCCCTGGGCATTCACGGTGAGCAGCCACTCGCCCTCGCCGGCATATTCCATCTTCAGATAGCGGCTGGGACTCCACGAACCTATGGCAGGATGACTGCCGCAGACGGCCACGCATTGGCCTTGCTTCAGCTGTGGTGCCGAGACGCGGAACATGATGGTGCGACGGAACAAGGGTAGGGGTTTGGCTTCCGCCCGTTCGTCGTGCTGACGGCCCATCGTGGTCAGATAAGCTGCAGAGTAGAGGTGCAGGGGCAAAGGACGGTCGCGCCACTGGTCGGGGAAGATATAGTCCTTCGAGGCATCGAACGGGTAGATGCGCGGCACCATGTCCCATTCGCGGCGCAGCACGTCGCCATCGCCGTTTTCCACCTGGTAGGCATAGCTGATGTGCGACAGGGGATGGTGGCGGCTCATGAGAGCGGCCGTTTCCAGCGTCCACAGCTCACCGTCGTCGGTCTGCATGAGCAGGTTCTGGTGACGTACGGTGCCATCCTGACAGTGGTAGTCGATGGCGACATGCAGGCTTTCGCCCCATGCGGTGTTGTAATGTATGGTAAACTTCAGTTTCATCTTGTTTGATTAGTCTTGCAGTGCTACGGCGAAGTATGCTTTCTTACCGGTAGGCATCATGCCCTGGATGTAAAGCACGGGCTCCTTCGACGTCGAAGCAGTCTTCACGGCTTCCTGCAGGTCTTCGATGGTCTTGATGGCCTCGTCGTTCACACGCTGGATGATGAATCCCTGTGGCACGCCGGCTTCCTTCAGTTTACCGCCATTCACCTTGGTGACTTGCAGACCATAGCCGATGTTCAGCTGTTCCTTCTGCGAATCGGTGATGGCACGGAACTGAGCACCCAGCACGTCGAGGTCGGCGTTCTTCACCACCTTCGTGTTGCCCTGTTCGTTCTTCAGCGTCAGTGTGGCGGTCTTCTCCTTTTTATTACGCATGAAGGTTACCTTTACCTGTTCGCCGGGACGCTTCTGGGCCAGAATACCCTGCAGGTCACCCATGGTCTTTACCTTCTGTCCGTCGACGGCGGTGATAACGTCTTCCTTCTCCAGTCCGGCATCAGAGGCAGCACCGTCTTCAACAACCTTGTCGATGCGCACACCTTCCATCGTACCGTAGTCCTTCACTTCCTTCTCCTGATCCTTCATGGCGTCCACGTAGTCCTTCACGCTGCCGCCCTGAATGCCAATCATGGCGCGCTGGTAGGTTCCATACTTCTTGAAGTCTTCGACAGCCTTCTTCACGATAGTCGTGGGAATGGCAAATCCGTAACCGATATTCGAACCGGTGGGCGAAGCCAGCATGGCGTTGATACCAATGAGTTCACCACGTGTATTGACCAGTGCACCGCCCGAGTTACCCTGATTGATGGCAGCGTCGGTCTGGATCATCGAGGTAATACCGCCAGTATTCATCGTACGGGCCTTAGCCGAGACGATACCAGCAGTCACGGTGTTGTTCAGTCCGAGGGGGTTACCCACGGCCAGCACCCATTCGCCGACCTTCACGTCGTCCGAATTGGCAATGACGATGGCGGGCAGATTCTTGGCGTCAATCTTGATGAGTGCCAAGTCGGTGGCCTTGTCGGCTCCGATGATGCGGGCTGAATATTCCTTTGAGTTCTCGTTCAGCGTCACCGTCAGCTCGTCGGCACCGTCGACCACGTGGTTGTTGGTGACGATGTAACCGTCGGCAGAGATGATGACACCCGAGCCTGCTGCGGCACGCTTCGGAGTCTGCACCTGGCGCTTGCGGCTGTTACCGCCGTTATTACCCTGTCCGCGTCCGAAGAAACCGCCGAAGGGGTCAGAGAAGAAGTCCTCGAAGGGATCGCTGTATTCTACTGTCTGTACCTTGGAATTAATGACGGATTTGATGTACACTACTGCGGGCAGCGACTTCTCGGCTGCGTAAGTCAAATCAACGGGTTGTCCTGGTGCTGACGTGGCTGCTGCGGGAGCGGCCTGAGTCTGGTTGCACGATGCTGTTGAGAATGCGATGACCAAGAGATACATGGCCGGCATCAAACTCTTTACAATCTTTTTCATGTTACTTTTCTTTATTAATTATATGTGTTAAATGTGTTGCGTTTGTCGTTTCGCAGTGCAAATATAGGGTCAAAAATTGGATTTCTGACAATTTGTCACGAAAAATTGTCGCAATTTAACACTTTGTCCCCAGTAGTTAACGGCCGTTAGAAATTAACGCTTGAAATGTGAAAAGACTGACAAAATTAACCATTCCGTCAGTCTTTAGTTGTCATATTGCAATTATTGTTACGTTATCGTGCTGATACATATTTGTGCAGCGTCTTGCGGACGGCACCAGGACCAGCGAAGAGCTCTTTCACCATGCCTTCAATCTGTTCGCCAAGACCAGCCTCGTAGAGGTCGAGTGCGAAGATGTCCTTGCGACTATACAGCTGTTTCAGACAGCTCCAGTCCTGATCGGGCTTGCCGATTTCCAGCGGTGCCACAATGGCCTGCAGTTCGTCGAGCATCGGGTCGGGAGAGCAGTCGAAGGGTGTTCCGTCGTCCTTGATACCCTTCAGGTAGCGGGCATAGCCGGCCAGCGTCAGGGGAATGAGTACGAGGTTCGACTTGTCGAGACCACGGGTCACATACTTCTTCAGCGTCTCGCCAAAGCGGATGGGCAGCTTCTGGCTGGTATCCATCGCAATGCGCTGGGGAGCGTCGGGCATGAAGGGATTGGGCAGACGGCGGTTGATGACGGCACCGATGAACTCGTAGGGGTTCAGCACACCTGGATCGACGACCACGGGCATGGCCTCGATGTATCCTAATTTCTGTACGAACGGACGCAAGTCTTCGTCGGCCATCTCTGCTGAGATAAGTGTGTAGCCCAGCATGCAGCCGTAGATGGACATTGCCGTGTGCAGCGGATTCAGACACGTTGTCACCTTCATGGTCTCCACCTTGTCGACCGTCTCGCGGGTGGTGTAGAGTGCACCGCCAAGGTCGAGTGGGGGACGGCCATTGGTGTAGTTGTCCTCGATGACCAGATACTGCACCTCCTCGGCATTCACGAAGGGAGCGGTGAAGGTGTGTTTCTCGGTCTCGATATAGTTGTTGTCCTCGAAACCATCCTTGGCCAGCAGCTCCTTCACCTTCTCGTGGGGACGCGGGGTAATCTTGTCAATCATCGACCAGGGGAAGGTGATTTTCTTCTCATCCTTCAGATAGGCGAGGAAGGCCTCGGGAACGAGCCCGTCCTTCACCCAGCGCTCGGCATAGGCCATGACGCCAGCCTTCACCTTGTCGCCGTTGTGCGAGCAGTTGTCCATACTCTGCACCGTCAGAGGCAGCTGTCCGGCATTGAAGCGCTCGAGCAGCAGGGCACAGACCTTACCCATAGCGAATACGGGCTTGAGTCCGCGAGCCAGGTCGGCTTCGTTATAGGTGTAACCCTTTTCGGTGATGGTAAACGAAATCATTTGGAGTGAAGGATTGCGGAAAATCTCTACCAGACGCTGCCAGTCCTCAAACTGCGGATCGGCCTTCAGTGCTTCCGTCACACTGGCGATAACCTTCTTCTCGATGTTGCCGTCGGAGCAAAGGCTGACCGATAGCGAGAGGTTCTGATACGGTGCGTAGGCTTTGTCGATAACTTCGAAGTCGAATGTCTCAGCCACGATGACACCACGGTCGTATTTGCCCGTATTCAGCGCATCGTTCAGGATGGCTGCGGGGAAGGCACGGAAGATGTTTCCTCCGCCAAAGTGCACCCAGGTGGGTTCCTTGGCAGTCTTTTCACGCAAAGCCTTGATGTCAAACTTCGGGAGCTGGTAGCCTTTTTGCTCCCACTCTGCGGCGTTAAACTGGCCGTTCAGTATTTCATTCAGTCTCATATTTTGTAGGATGTTTTAATGTTTTCTGTTGCAAAGGTACGAATTAGCAATCAAAAAGCCAAAAAAAATTAGACTTTTATGGTCCCTTTGTTTGGTGATGTCCTTTATTCTTTGTACTTTTGCAGAAAGTTTTTAAAAAAAGAGAAAAAATGATTTCATTTTCTTTGAGCCTTGTTGCTCTTGTGTTGGGTTATCTGCTTTATGGCCGTTTCGTGGAACGCGTATTCGGACCAGATGACCGTGTGACGCCCGCTATAGCAAAAGCCGATGGTGTCGACTATTTGGTGCTTCCTTCCTGGAAGATTTTCATGATTCAGTTCTTGAACATTGCTGGCACAGGTCCTATCTTTGGTGCCATCATGGGTGCGATGTTTGGTCCTGCAGCTTATCTCTGGATTGTGCTGGGTTGTATCTTCGCCGGATCTGTTCACGATTATTTCTCCGGCATGCTGTCTATGCGTCATGACGGCGCTAACCAGCCAGAGATTATCGGTAGATATCTGGGCAATACCACCAAGCAGATTATGCTGGTGTTTACAGTATTCCTGCTGATGATGGTCGGTGCGGTGTTTGTGTTCAGTCCCGCCAAGATCCTAGGCGACATGTGGGAACCAGCTGCTATTGTAGAGAGCGCCGGACAATACACCTTCTGGATTGTGGTTATCTTCATCTATTATATTATAGCCACGATGCTGCCTATCGATAAAATTATCGGTAAAGTATATCCCTTGTTTGCCTTCTCGCTGCTCTTTATGGCTGCCGCCCTTACGGTGGTGCTGTTTGTAAAGTGGCCGTCTATCCCCGAAATCTGGGAAGGACTGAGCACAGAGGCCATGACGCCGAAGAACATCTTCCCATGCCTGTTTATCACCATCGCCTGTGGTGCTATCAGTGGTTTCCATGCCACCCAGAGCCCTTTGATGGCCCGTTGTCTGAAGAGCGAACACATCGGACGTCCTATCTTCTACGGTGCTATGATTACCGAGGGCGTCGTTGCATTGATATGGGCTACTGTAGCCATGTATTTCTTCTATAACGACCCCACGCCAGGCTATCAGTTGGTAGCAGGAGGACAGGGTGTCGTGAAGGATGCTCCTTCTATTGTCAATGTGATTTGCAACGATTGGTTGGGCGTGTTCGGTGGTATTCTGGCTTTGCTGGGCGTTGTAGCTGCACCTATCACCAGCGGTGATACGGCTTTACGCTCATGCCGTCTTATCATTGCCGACTTCGTGAAGTTGGAGCAGAAGTCTATCAGCAAGCGCCTGTATATCTGTATTCCGCTGTTTGCAGCTGTCATCGCCCTGCTCATCTGGCAGATGTCCGACAAGGAGGGCTTCGGTAAGATCTGGAGCTGGTTCGGATGGAGCAACCAGACACTCTCAGTATTTATGCTGTGGGCTGTAACGGTTTATCTGGTTCGCCAAAAGAAACCATACGTCATCACATTGATTCCTGCTATCTTTATGACGATAGTTTGCACCACGTTCCTGTTGAGCGAGCAGATATTCAGCCTCGAACTCTCGTATGCGCTGATTATCGCTGCTGTTACGGGCGTTGTGGCCATTTTATGGTTCACGCTGTGGTATCGTAAGATTAAGAACAATAAATAATTAGTTACTATGAAGAAAATTGCATTTTTAGTCGTTGCGCTGGTAATGTCTGTTGCTGCCAACGCTCAGTTTGAACAAGGTAAGGGCTATATCGGTGCCTCTATGTCGGGTCTTGACATCAGCAACCAGACCAAAGAATTCCATTTTGGACTCGATGCCAAGTTGGGTTATATGTTCCAGGATAATCTGATGGCTCTCGGTGAAATAGGCTGGGACCATTGGGACAAGACTGGCGACAACTTCATGATTGGTGCGGGAGCCCGCTATTATATCGTACAGAATGGCTTGTTTCTGGGTGCAGGCCTGAAGTATAAGCACGCTAAGAATTATAACGACCTGCTACCCAATGTGCAGTTAGGCTATGCTTTCTTCCTAGGACGCACGGTAACGTTGGAACCCGAACTCTATTTCGACATTTCGACCAAGAAGTTTGACTACACTTGTTATGGCCTGCGTGTAGGCATCGGCATTTATCTGTTTAAGGACCAATACAAGATTAAATAGTTTAGAGTTTAGAGTTTAAAGACAATGGGCTTATGTTAAGTATTGATTTCTACAGACCTAACTATGACATGGATGTCAAAGAACTGGTTGACAGACTGATTGACTTGTCGTTTGCCGAGGATATCGGTGATGGTGACCACACCACGTTGTGCTGTATTCCTGAGGATGCTATGGGTAAGAGTCATCTGCTGATTAAGGAAGACGGCATTTTGGCAGGCGTAGAGGTTGCCAAGGAAGTGTTCCATCGCTTTGACCCTGAGATGCAGGTCGAAGTGCTGATGGGCGACGGAAGTCGTGTAAAGAAGGGCGACATTGCGATGGTCGTTACGGGCAAGGTCCGTTCGCTGTTGCAGACTGAGCGTCTGATGTTGAACATCATGCAGCGCATGAGTGGTATTGCCACCATGACGGACAAGTATGTGCAGCATCTGAAAGGTACCAAGACCCGCGTGCTGGATACCCGCAAGACGACTCCCGGATTGCGTATGCTGGAGAAGCAGGCTGTGAAGATTGGAGGTGGTTGCAACCATCGCATCGGACTCTTCGACATGATTCTGCTGAAGGACAACCATGTGGATTTCGCTGGCGGTATTGTCAACGCCATTGACCGCTGCCACAAGTATTTGAATGAGAAAGGCCTGGATTTGAAGATTGAAATCGAGGTACGTTCGTTCGACGAGTTGCAGCAGGTGTTAGATCATGGCGGTGTGGACCGTATCATGCTCGACAACTTCAGTGTGCCCGATACGAAGAAGGCTGTGGATATCATTGCCGGACGTTACGAGACGGAATCGTCGGGTGGCATCACGTTCGATACCATCCGCGACTATGCCGAGCAAGGTGTCGACTTCATCTCTGTGGGTGCGTTGACTCACTCAGTGAAGGGACTGGATATGAGTTTTAAGGCATGTTAAGACTCGCGTTCCTTTCATGCTGTTTTCTATTACTGGCAGGCTGTGGTCAAGAGACTGAGCCTGTCAGTACTCTAAACGTCGATTATTGCCCTCCAGTAGATTATGACATTGTTTTGGCGGGTAATTTCGGAGAACCTCGCCCTTGGCATTTTCATGGAGGTTTGGACGTTAAGACCGGTAATGTCGAGGGGAAACAAATCTTCTCTATTGCCGACGGCTATGTGAGTCGTGTCACCGTGAATATGTATGGTTTTGGCAATGCCATCTATGTCAGTCATCCTGATGGAATGACTAGCGTCTATTGCCATTTGAAGCGTTTTGCCGATAAGTACGAACAACAGCTACAGCGAACGGGAATTCACGATACGTTGTCATTGGTTTTCCCAGCGGATCAGTTTCCTGTTAAAGGTGGCGATTTGATAGCCATTAGTGGTAATACCGGCCATTCCACGGGTCCTCACCTGCATCTGGAACTGCACGATACCAAAACGTGGGTGATGGTGGATCCGATGGAGAAACTGGCTCGTTTCATTCCTGACACAGTAGCACCGCAGGCACATTCCTTCATGGCTGTTCCGCAAGGAAATGAAGGGCTGTTTAATGGCGGATATACGAAGCAGACATTCGGTTTCGGACAGCCTGATGTTAAAGTTCAAAGTTCAAAGCTTAAAGTTCAAAGAGAGTTTACTGCATGGGGCAGGGTAGGGTTCGCTCTGTGGGCTGACGACTATTCAGAAGCGACCTATAATCATTATGGTGTGCGATACACCCAGTTGCTGGTTGATGGGCACGAGGTGTTCCGTTCCGATGTGTCAGGCATTCCCGTGAGTTGTCAGCCGGAGGTAAACCAATGGGGCGACTACGACCATTGGCGCCATACGCACATCTGGTATATGAAATCGTATCGCGAGCCGGGCATGCGTCTGCCCATTCTGCACACGGACTTTAGTCAGGGAATCGTCAATTTCAACGAAGAGCGCCCCTATCATTTGACGTATATTCTTCGCGACTATCAGGGTAATCAGTCGCAATATGACTTTACGGTTCAGGGCGTCCGCGATGCACGAATCAAGAACCTGCAGCCCCGTTGCCAGTTACTCAACAATTATCTGCTCTTCGACCAGTGCCTGTGGCCGCTTTACACTCGGAAACGGATATAAGAACGGTCGTCGAAGGAATTGAAGTCAGGGTGGAATCCCTTGGTGGCCTGAAAGTTGGGACCGATATTCAAAGGATCTTTTTCGCGTTGCTGTTGCAACAGTTGTTCGCTCTCGGCCAGCGTCGGACGCAGGAAGGGATATCCGTCGGAAGCGAGCACAATCTCCTGTGGCTGGAAATCGAGTGTGATAACCTTTACATGTTGGCGGGGAATATGAAACCCGTCGATGACGCTGTATGTGATGTTCTGTTCCTTCATGGTCTGGATCATGTGTGGTATGATGAGCGGACGGGCAGTGTCGTTGCTCAGCAATTCTTCTTGGCTGATGCCTTGGGCTAACAACTTCTTCATCTCGTCGGCACGTTGTGCTGCAAGCATGGCTTCGGCAGGCTTGGGATTGTCGATATATTGGTTGCCCACCAGACAATGGCAGTCGCCAACAAGCCATATCTCACGGGAAACGCGGCTGAAGACGACGGCAGAACATGTGAGACGGTCTTCAGGATGTTCGGTCAGACGGGGTAGCATCGACTTCTTGTAATGCTTGCGGATGCAGGACGTCACACCTCGCAGAAACATTTCGCAAGTCGTAGTTTTAGGCATAGAACGAACGTATTTGCTGACCAGCTGCATGGCATAGCGCCCGTTGCTTTGGAACATGCTATGCCGATAATCTGACTTGGAAGTGCTGCCGTCGATCACGGCTATGAAGTCATTTCTTACGACGATTCCGTCCTCGCTTTTCTTCTTTGGGTTCTTCGCGACGTTGCTTTGTTCGATAATCTCCATGTTGTTGTTTGTCTTTATACCAGAAGAAATATTGGCGCTGGGCCAGTTTCTCCTGCTGACTCTTGGCGGTGGTGACAGGTTCCAGCGTGTAGGGATCATAACCCGTATAGAACATCTCGGTAGAAACGGTCATAGGGGTAGGCGTAAAGTCCTGTACCTGTTCTAACTTGTAGCCCATCTTTCGCGTCAGATTGGCTAATTCGGCCATATCGGCTTCGGTACATCCGGGGTGACTGCTGATGAAATAAGGGATGAGTTGTTGGCGCAGGCCTTCTTCGCGATTGATGCGGTCGAAGATGCGTTTGAATTCATAGAACTGCTGGAACGATGGTTTCCGCATCAAGTGCAACACGCGGTCGCTGGTATGTTCCGGCGCCACCTTCAGTCGTCCACTGACGTGACGGGTAATCAGTTCACGGGTATAATCCATCGCAGCACGATTGGCTTTCTCGTCTTTACTCTTATAGAGCAGCAGGTCGTAGCGTACACCACTTCCGATGAAACTCTTCTTGACTTCAGGCAATGCATCGACGGCGTGATATATATCGAGCAGCTTGGAATGATCTGTATTAAGATTCGGACAAATCTGAGGCTGTATGCAACTTGGACGCTTGCATTTCTCGCAGGCGTTGAGGTTGCGTCCGTGCATGCCGTACATGTTAGCAGAAGGTCCTCCTAGGTCGGAGAGATAACCCTTGAAGTCGTCCATCTGTGTTACTTGCTTCACCTCTTTCAGAATGCTTTCCTTCGAGCGACAAGTAATGAACTTACCTTGGTGGGCAGAGATGGTACAGAACGAACAGCCTCCGAAACAGCCGCGATGAATGTTCACCGAGTGGCGAATCATTTCGTAGGCGGGAATGCGCTTGCCTTTATATTTAAGATGAGGTACGCGCGTATAGGGAAGGTCGAACGAAGCATCCAACTCCTCTGTCGTCATAGGCGGATAGGGCGGATTTACGGCCACATAGCTGTGCCCAGTCTTCTGCAACAGCCGCTGGGCATGCATCATGTTCGACTGTTCCTCAATATGTCGGAAATTCTCTGCCTGCGCACGTTTGTTCTTCAGGCATTCTTCGTAGGAATGGAGAACGATGTCATCGGCAGTAGGCGTGATGTCGGAGGAGATATAAACCGTCTGGGGAATGTCGTGAATCTGATGGATGTCTTCTCCTTCGTCCAGGCGGCGGGCCAACTCCAAAATAGGCTTTTCGCCCATGCCGTACATAATGATGTCGGCAGGAGCATCGCACAGGATACAAGGCCGCAGACGGTCTTGCCAATAGTCGTAATGTGCCAGACGGCGCAACGATGCTTCAATGCCACCAAGAATGATGGGAACATCGGGATAGAGTTCGCGCAGAATCTTCGAATAGACGATCGTGGGGTATTCCGGTCGCAAGTCGTGACGTCCGTCAGGACTATAGGCATCTTCTGAACGCAATCGGCGATTGGCTGTGTATTTGTTAACCATTGAGTCCATACAGCCAGGAGAGATACCGAAGAACAGACGCGGCTTTCCCAACTTTTTGAAATCGCGGTAGTCGCCGTGCCAGTCTGGCTGGGGAACAATAGCCACGCGATAGCCTGCGGCCTCGAGGGTACGCCCGATGACGGCAGCACCAAACGACGGATGGTCCACATAGGCATCGCCCGAGAACAGGATGATGTCCAGTTCATCCCATCCCCGCAGCTCCAACTCCTTTTTCGTCGTTGGCAGGAAATCCGTCAGCCGATATTCCAACTCTTAACTCTTAATTTTCAACTCTAAATTCTAATCTCTAAACTCTCAACTTAATTAAACGGTGTTCCCTGGAATGCGCGAGTCGTCATTCCCAGATTGTCGTTACCACGATTTTTCCAGTTGATAAACAACAGAACCAGTTGCTGCAATCCATAGGCCTTCATGTTGGGATGATAGATGACATCCAGGCAGAGATCCAACAATTGCTTGTCTTTGCCGGCATCCGATTCCAGCAGCGAGCGGATGTTCAGTTTCAACTTGTTAAGCACCTCTTCGTCGACGTAACCACTCGAATCAATGAGGTCGCGGAACAACTGGTATTGTTCAATAGTCTGCAGGTGATCTTCTGAGATTTCGATGTTTCGTGTTCCGCTCGAATTGGTTTGAATCTTGTACATAATAAGTAGTTTTTAAGTTTATTTGATAAGATAGTTTAATATTCCTCGCATGATGGAGTCGCGTTTCTTCTCGTCCTTGATGCACTCAAAGGGGAATCCCATTGTAAATGCCCGGTAGTCGTTTCCATTGTAGGCAACGGCAGCATCCTGACCGTCGGCATATTGCATGGCAATGTAGGCGGAGCCAACAGGCATGAGTACGTCAGTCGTGACGGCAGCATAGTGCTCTGCGTTTAGACGGTTCCAGTATTGTATGGCAGTACCTAATCCTGTGACGGTGCTATTTGTATCGGCATAACGCCCTGCGTATTGGCATTTTAACACGTTGGCCAAGAACTGTTGTTCCTCTGCATCCTGCATGTCGCTGCCGATATGGGCTCCACTGACCATCAGAGCACCGCCTTGAGCCGTATAGTGCATCAGGGTCTTTCGCATCGTCGACGAGAAGGTCTTATAGTAATTAAGACTATGCTTGTCGTCGCGCTCCAAACCGAGCAGCAGGTCGATGGCGGCATATTGTGACGCCTGCGGCATCATGGCCTCCAAAGCCTCACTCGAGCAACTGACAATGTTGTATGCTCCTGCTTTCTCGATGGCTTCAGCATGGGTCTTGACATAGTTGAAATCATTACCGGCAATCAGTTGTCCTGCCAACTCTTCACCGCTGTCGCCCAGCCCGCCAACTTCTTTGCCCATCAGCGTACGATTGAAGTTAATCTGCCGACCCACCCAGCCAAAGGTAGGACCATAGGTCACGCCGGGGTCTTCGTCCAAATCAAAGCCCTGTTCTGTCGGTGTGTTCACAATAGCCGGCGATGAGAGTCTATGGAAGCCGTTCACCACCATCACGGTATTCTTGGCCTTGGGGTTATACAGGGCCGAGAGTACCTCTGTGGGGAAACTCTCGCCACCACGATTGACAGCTGTCACCTTGAAGTGATAGAGCATGTTCGGTTCCAGCTTCAGCTCGTAATTGTTCTTCGAACGGATATAGGTTCCATTGTCGAAATCAGCATCTCCGATGGCTGTATAAACCACGTATCCCGTAGGCTTCGACGTCAGTTCCTGCATGTCGTCCACCGCGTTCCAACTCAGTCTGACCGTTTCCTTGCCGCAAAATTCCACACGGAAACAGTTGGGTGCCAAGGGGGCCACCATAAACGGCGTGCCGTGTTGGTCGTTCACATAGCGGAGGATGGTTTTGTAAATCGAACGGGCCAGTGTGAAGCGGAAATTCGGGTCCTGCCCGTAGCGCATATCGGGGAAGTTCTGGTGCGACATGGTTTCCAGAATAGCGCTGGGCACTTCCGGCAGACGAGTTTCCGAATAGTTGCGGTCAAACAGCTCTCGGCGGTTCCAGTCCTTATACTTATATTTGATGTCCAGCACTTCGTTCGAGAGTAATGCGTCGGCAAAGTCGCGCGAAGCCATGCGTGAAACGCCTGAATTCAGTTTACCGTCATTGAACTTCGTGGTACATATTGACAAGGAACCAATCAGTCCCGCTCCGTCTTTGGCATATCCGGCGTCGCTATGCACAGCCAGCGACAATTCAATAGGCACCTTGCGTCCCTCTACGTTAGGCATATAGCAAGATCCGCCACCCAGCAGGTTGGTCATCAGCGAGCGCACATTGATATCGTCGCCATAATCGTCGTTACCTTCCTTGCTGCTATAGACGTTGTAAGGCATTCCGGCCCATTGTCCGTAATAGCGTGCTCCTTCCAGTGCCCTGGGCATGCCGCTGGTCTCTCCGAAGCGTTCAATATTGCCCATGCCGCCTCCAAATCGCACCGCATCCGTCGTCACCACGCCATGATGGTCGCTCTGGTTTGAAACGGTGACGCGGTTGAATTCGCTGTATCCAGCGTCGAAGTCGAAAGTACCAAGATACACCCATGTCGAGCCACCCATCTGCTGGTTCACCCGGAACTGCGTCCGTTCACCCTTGTGCCAGACGGTATACAGCGCATCATCGATGCTGTTGGGCAGCGTCTGGTAGCTGACATACACCGCATAACGGCCTGCCTTTTTGAAATCAGGCTGATAGGTGGCCAGCGAGTATCGCGACTTGCTGCTGGTCGTTTTTGTCATTCGGGCACTACCAGCCTCGAAGGGGTTTTCGCCGTCCGTATAGGTGCCGCTATGCCAGGCAAAGCCTGGAG
The DNA here is from genome assembly GCA_946188395.1 of uncultured Prevotellaceae bacterium. Taxonomy (GTDB): domain Bacteria; phylum Bacteroidota; class Bacteroidia; order Bacteroidales; family Bacteroidaceae; genus Prevotella. Next base: position 18,173 of record CAMHUU010000028.1, read on the forward strand.
TAGGGGATGTCTGCCACTTGCCTTGGGCAGTCACTTCGAAATAGTTGCGGCGCGGACCGTCGTTGTCGACAATCACCTCTTCGGTCTGCCAGTCGCGCTCACGCGGGGTAAACACAATGGCACCGGCTTTTTCCAGCATCGGAATGAGGTAGGGAACGACGATGGTCTGGGTAAACAGGTCTTCGGTAGTGGCAAACAGTTTGGGACGCTGCCAGCGCCAACAGCCTTTCTTCTGGTCGTAGAATCTGCCGTGACTAGCCCAAAGCGACAGGTGACGCCCTTGTAGTCCGTGAGTCGGCTTGAAGGGTGTCGACACGTTCTTGACCCACGGCTCCCCGTCGTAGTCGATGTCGCCCCACAGTCTCGACTTGTCCGCATTCTTGGAAAGTCGGTTTGGAATCAGTTCGTCGATAGCCATTCCATTGGTGATGACCGTAATCTGATATTCGCGAAACACTTTGGGAATGGCTCCGTTTATTTTTTTGTAGATTCGTTCGGTAATGTCAGGTGTAAATTCCTGAGCCGAGAAGTATTCGTCGGCAGTAATGGTTAACGTCTTTGCCTGCTTGTCCAGTTGATAGTCAAGCATGCGGGGCTGTTGTGTGAGTTTCGTCCCTTTGGGCTTGTAATGTAAGAAGTACTGCTTCAGATTGTCTGCCAGTTTGGCCTCGTCTTTGGCTGTCTGTGCCATCGAGGAAACTGCAGATAAGCAAATAATAATAAATATGAGTAGCCTTTGCATTTTTTTATACCTCGCCAATCGTAAACTTATCAGGATTCTTTCCCTTGAAATCCTTAAAGTAGAGTTTGATGTCGCGCATCTGCGTGTCTATATCACCATTCGGAATAATGGTTTTCGTGCAACTGATGAGCCGCTTTTCGTAGTCCACACCGTAGAGCAAGATGGGAATCTCTGCTTTCTGGGCAATATAATAGAATCCTTTTTTCCATTCCGGGTTCAGCGAACGGGTACCCTCAGGGGTGATGCAGAGCATGAAGTGCTCGGCCTGTCGTGCAGCCTCAGCCAGGCTGTCGGTCATGCTCATCTTCTTCGAACGAAATACGGGAATGCCACCCAACTTACGGAATATAGGGCCCAAAGGCCAGAAGAACCATTCCTTCTTCATCAGAAAGTTGCTCTTCAGTCCTTCTGCACCACTATACAACTGTCCTAACACGAAGTCCCAGTTGCTAGTGTGCGGTGCCAGACAGATGATAAACTTATTAGGATGCTCTTCAGTCATTTCAAGCGTCCATCCCAGCCGCTTGTACAACAGCCAGCGACAAAATGATTTCCACATGGTGCGATTAATACATATTATTAATTTGGTCGATCAGCTCACTGGCCTGTGCCGCAAAATTCTCGCGCAGAATCTTGAAATACTTCTTGGCGGGCATTCCCGGCTCCGGGTGAGAAATTCGTGAGATATAGTCATCCTGCATCCGGACAATGCTGAAAAGCAATGCCTCAATGTTGTCGTAACTCGACTGTTTTGCAGAAATAGTGGTAGCCACACATTCGGTAAACATGGCCTCACAAATCTTGGTGATCGACTTCTTCAGAATTCTTTTGTTTGTCATAAATAGTCCTCCTATTTTGTTTCACTTTTTTGATTTCAAAGGTCAAAGATACGAAAATTTTTCCATAATGCAAGGCTTTCAACTAAAAAAAACATTAAAAAGGCTGAAATATTTCTTTTTTCTTCAAGAAAAAGAGTATTTTTGCATTCCGAAAGTTCAATCATTCATTATAAAACGTATAAACATTATGAAAAAAAGTGCATTGCAGATTGCTCGTGCCGCTTACCAGCCGAAGTTGCCTAAGGCTCTTCAGGGTGCAGTAAAAGTAAAGGAAGGTCACGCTACACAAAGTGTAGGTGACCAGGAAGAAATCAAGAAGTTGTTCCCCAACACCTACGGTATGCCTATCGTAGAGTTTGAGCCCGCTACCGAGGCCAACACCAAGAAGATGAACGTTGGTATCATCCTTTCTGGTGGTCAGGCTCCTGGTGGTCACAACGTGATTACCGGTCTGTTTGATGCCGTTAAGCGTCTGAATCCCGAAAACCGCCTCTATGGTTTCATTCTCGGCCCTGGCGGTCTGGTAGACCATAACTACATGGAGCTCACCGCCGACATTATCGACGAGTATCGTAACACTGGTGGTTTCGACATGATTGGCTCTGGCCGTACGAAACTCGAGAAGGTCGATCAGTTTGAGAAAGGTCTGGAGATTATCCGCCAGCTCGACATCAAGGCCATCGTGATTATCGGTGGTGACGACTCGAACACCAACGCCTGCGTACTCGCTGAGTACTATGCTGCCAAGAACTACGGCGTACAGGTCATCGGTTGCCCCAAGACCATCGACGGCGACTTGAAGAACGAGCAGATTGAGACCTCGTTCGGTTTCGATACCGCTTGTAAGACCTATTCCGAGCTCATTGGTAACATCGAGCGCGACTGTAACTCAGCCCGCAAATACTGGCATTTCATCAAGGTCATGGGCCGTTCGGCATCTCACATCGCTCTGGAGTGCGCCCTGCAGACTCAGCCTAACATCTGTCTGATCTCTGAGGAGATTGAAGAGAAGGCTATGAGCCTCGACGATATTGTCGACTACATTGCCAATGCTGTTTGCCAGCGTGCTGCCGATGGCAACAACTTCGGTACCGTCATTATTCCCGAGGGTGTTATCGAATTCATCCCCGCCATCAAGAAGCTCATTGCTCAGCTCAACGATGTGCTCGCTATGCCCGAGGCTAAGGAAATCAGCCGCGACGAGCAGGTCGACTTCGCCAAGAGCCACCTTACCGAGGAGAACCTCGCCGTCTTCAACAGCCTGCCCGTGGGCGTTGCCCGTCAGCTGGCTCTCGACCGCGATCCTCACGGCAACGTACAGGTATCGCTCATCGAGACCGAGAAGCTGCTCTCGACCATGGTTGCCCAGAAGCTCGAGAAGATGAAGAAGGAAGGCAAGTTTGTGGGTAAGTTTGGTACTCAGCACCACTTCTTCGGCTACGAGGGACGCTGCGCTGCTCCTTCAAACTTCGACGCCGACTACTGCTATGCTCTCGGTACTTCAGCTGCCCAGCTCATTGCAAATGGCAAGACTGGCTACATGGCTATCGTGAAGAATACGACGGCTCCTGCCGACCAGTGGATTGCCGGTGGTGTGCCCATCACCATGATGATGAACATGGAGCGTCGCGCTGGTGAGATGAAGCCCGTCATCCGCAAGGCCCTCGTCGAGCTCGACGGAGCACCCTTCAAGGCATTCGCTGCTCATCGCGACGAGTGGGCTCGTCAGACCGCATACGTTTATCCTGGTCCTATCCAGTACTGGGGACCCACAGAGGTTTGCGACCAGCCTACGAAGACCCTTGCTCTTGAACAGGGCAAATAATGAGTAATTAGGAATGAGTAATTAGTGGTTTCTGATTACTCATTCCTATTTTTATAATATGGCGAAGAAAAAGAGGAAGGTTGTCACTTACAAGGGCGTTAACACCACTCGTACCTATCGTGGTCCGGGGCGTCATCGTCCTAACATCATCATCCGTCTTCTGCAGCACATGCCCGGCTGGGCGTGGTGGTTGGGCGGAGCGGCTGTCTTGGCGGCCTACGTCTATTTCTTCTATTATTTCTTCGTCAGTCCGTTCGGATTCCGCTTCCGGGCTCTCTATGGCGACATCAGTTATCCCGAAGGCTACGAAATTCACGGCATCGACGTCAGCCATCATCAGGGCAACATCGACTGGCAGACGCTGAAGGACGAAGGCACCATCGATAAGTTTCCCGTGCGCTTCGTCATGATCAAGGCCACAGAAGGTGCCACCAAGATCGACGAAAACTTCATCGACAATTTCTATCAGTCGCGCGAGTATGGTTTTACCCGTGGCGCCTACCATTTCTACAGCGTCCATTCGCCTGCCAAGGCCCAGGCCGAGTTCTTTATCAAGAATGTCAAGCTCGAAAACGGCGACTTGCCTCCTGTTCTTGATGTCGAACATAAGCCCAAGAACCAAAGCGACCAGGAGTTTAAGCAGAGTGTGCTGCTGTGGCTTAAAATGATTGAGCAGCATTATGGCGTCAAACCGATAATCTATACCTATTATAAGTTTAAGACACGCTACCTCAGCGACGCCGTGTTCGACGCCTATCCCTATTGGATAGCCCATTATTATGTCGAAAAGGTAGAGTACAAAGGTCGCTGGAAATTCTGGCAGCATACCGATGTGGGCCGTCTGCCGGGCATCAAGGGTTACGTCGACTTCAATATCTACAATGGTTCTTTCTACGATTTGCGCAAGATGACCATCGGTGCCCGCGAGCAAATCGGCGAAGAAGCCTACAACGACGATTGAGACTCTAAACTCTCAACTATCTGAGATAAGGATTATACTTCAGTTCGTCGGCAATCGTCGTCTGTGGACCGTGTCCAGGCAGCACTGTCGTGTCCTGGGACAGTAGCTCTGCTATGCGGTGTAGGCTGTTTTCCATTTCTTTCCAACTGCCTTCGGGGAAGTCGGTGCGTCCGATGCTCATGCGGAACAGCGTGTCGCCCGTAAACACCGTCTTCTCCGCTTCACAGTAGAATAGGGCAGAGCCGTGCGAGTGTCCGGGTGTGCGCACGACGGTAAACTGATGCGAGCCGAAGGTGATTGTATCGCCGTCAGCGAGCAGGCGCCCTATCGGGGGCTGCTCGTCGGTAATCTCCATGCCAAACAGTTCACGGGCGTGCAGGGGCAGTTGCTCCAGCAAATCCTGGTCTTCGGCACAAATCTCCGGCTTCAGCCCGTAGGTGCGATACACATAGGCATTGCCGAAGTTGTGGTCCAGGTGTCCGTGGGTAGCCAACAGGTGCACGGGCTTCAGATTGTTTTCGCTGATATACTGGCCGATGGCCTCGCACTCCTCGTCGTAGTAGGCCCCACAGTCGATAATCACACACTCGCGGCTCTCGTCGCTCACTACGTAGCAGTTCTCCTGCAACGGGTTACACTCTATTCTTTGAACTTTCATAGTGGCAGGTATATCACGTTTTTCTCCTTAAACCATTCTTCGCTGAACCATTGGCTCAGTTCGGCAGTTTCCACAATCCTGCGGAACGGCTGTAACTCGGCGTCCAGATTGCCGCCCTTCAGACACAGAATGCCGTTGGGCAGGGCATTGCGGCTTTCTTTCGCCACGTTCTTTCGCACAATCTTCACGAGGTCGGGTAGGGGCATCACGGCGCGGCTCACAATGAAGTCGTACTTGCCCTTCTCGTCCTCGCCGCGCAGATGGCACGGCTCGCAGTTCTTCAGCCCGATGGCATTACAGACCTCCTGGGCCACACGGATCTTCTTGCCCGTGCCGTCAATCAACTTAAACTGACACTCGGGAAAGAGCACGGCCAGCGGAATACCGGGGAATCCGCCTCCCGTTCCGAAGTCCAGAATGCGCGTCCCTGCCTTGAAACGAATCATCTGGGCAATGGCCAGCGAGTGCAGCACGTGGTGTTCGTACAGGTTGTCGATGTCCTTGCGCGAAATGACGTTAATCTTCGCATTCCATTCGCGGTACAGTCCGTCCATCATCGCAAACTGCTCCCGCTGCTCACCCGTCAACTCCGAGAAGTATTTCTCAATAATTTCAGCGGTCATATTCTCTATTCGCAATCAATCTGGGTGCAAAAATACACATATTTTCGAAATCCGCCAAATAAATTTGCTTTTTCGTTCGGTTTACACTACCTTTCTCTTTGGAGAAATTACTTCGTCTCGACAAAAAAAGAAATGACTTTCTTTGTTTTGTGCTCAACTTTTCGTAATTTTGCAGCCGAAATGAAGAAAATGACGATGAAAGCGGCTCTTTTCGACCTGGACGGCGTGGTGTTCAACACGGAATCTCAGTACTCTGTGTTCTGGGGCGCACAGTGTCGTGAGTTCCATCCGGAGATTCCCGGATTGGAGAATAAAATCAAGGGGCAGACGCTGGTTCAGATCTATGATGCGTGGTTCTCGGGACCACTGAAGGACCAGCAAGCTGTGATTACGGCACGATTGGACGAGTTTGAGAGCCAGATGAGCTACGACTATGTGGCGGGGTTTGAGGACTATATCCGCGCGTTGCGCCAGCAGAGTGTGAAGACGGCCGTAGTGACCAGTTCGAACCAGCCCAAGATGGAAGCCGTGTATGCGAAGCGCCCTGAATTCAAGGGATTGTTTGACGCCATTCTGACATCAGAAGATTTTGAGCGCTCGAAGCCCGATCCGGATTGCTATCTGAAGGCTGCCCAGCGTTTTGGCGTCGAGCCGAAGGAGTGTGTCGTGTTCGAGGATTCGTTTAACGGGCTGAAGTCGGGCCGTGCAGCAGGAATGTATGTCGTGGGACTGGCTACGACGAACGCGGCAGATGCGATTGAGCCACTGTGCGACAAAGTGATAGAGAATTTTGTTCAGTTGAGAGTTTAGAGTTTAGAGATTATAGTTTAGAGAAAATATGGCTGGATATTTAGTAAGTGACAATAGAAAAGTGACTACCCATCGTTTTATGGAGATGAAGCAGAATGGCGAGAAGATCAGCATGCTGACCTCCTATGACTACACGATGGCAGGAATAGTTGATAAAGCAGGCATTGACGCCATTCTGGTGGGCGACTCCGCCTCGAACGTAATGGCTGGTAATGCCACGACGTTGCCCATGACGGTGGACTACATGATTTACCATGCCCGTTCGGTGGTGCGTGCCGTGAAACGTGCGCTGGTGATTTGCGACATGCCGTTCGGTTCGTACCAGGTGAATGCCACCGAGGGTGTGACGAACGCCATCCGCATCATGAAGGAGAGTGGTTGTGATGCTGTGAAGATGGAGGGTGGAGTAGAGATTCTGGATACGGTGAAGCGTATTCTGGATGCCGGTATTCCCGTGATGGCTCACCTGGGACTGACGCCGCAGTCAATCAATAAGTTTGGTACTTATGCGGTGCGTGCGAAAGAGCAGGCTGAAGCCGACAAGCTGATGAGCGACGCCATTGCTTTGGCCGACGCAGGCTGTTTCGGCATCACGCTGGAGAAGGTGCCCGCCAAGTTGGCTACGGAAGTGACTAAGGCCGTGAAGTGTCCGACCATCGGTATTGGAGCCGGCAATGGCACCGACGGACAGGTGCTGGTGGTGGCCGACATGCTGGGCATGACCGAGGGCTTCTCGCCTCGTTTCCTGCGTCGCTATGCCGAAATTGGTAACGTGATTACCGATGCTGTGGGCCGTTACGTGGGAGACGTCAAGAGCGGCGACTTCCCGAATGAGAACGAATCGTACTAAGCTGTGAATACGCAGAATACTCCTGTTCATATCAAACTGTGGCACAAGGACTTCTGGCTGTTGGTTATAGCCGACTTACTATTGACGATGTCCGTCTATGTGCTGATTCCCATCATGCCCTTGTGGTTGATGGATACAGAGAATTTTACTCCCGTTGAGACCGGTCTTTCGATGGGTGCCTATGCTGTTGGCCTCTACCTGTTTGGCGCCCAATGCTCGTGGCTGGTGCAGCGTTATCGCCGTAACGTGGTATGCATGTGGTCGATTATCCTGGTAGGACTGTCTGTGGCCTTGTTATGGTATATTGACGGGCTGCGCTCGGAATTTGTGGAATTCTGGGTGATTATGCTGCAACGACTGCTAATGGGCGCCGCCTTCGGTCTTGCCCAGATGATTTTGTCGTCGACGCTGATTATCGACACCTGCGAGTCGTTCCAACGCACCGAAGCCAACCATAGCGCCGCATGGTTTTCCCGCTTTGCCCTTTCGCTGGCCCCGATAGGTGGTCTGGTGGCTTACGAACTGCTGGGTTTCGACAAGGTGCTGTGGGGTGCCATTGGCTGTGCGGCGCTAAGCGTGCTGCTGATTCGTAACGTTTCGTTCCCCTTCAGAGCCCCTGAAGAGGGCGTTCATGTGGCCTCACTCGACAGGTTCCTGTTGCCCTACGGTCTGGTGCTGTATTTTAATCTGCTTCTGGTGACTACTGTTGTGGGATTGGTGTTGTCGCAGCCGCTGGGAGTCGAGTTCTATGCGATGCTGATGGGCGGTTTCCTGCTGGCTTTGCTGGCCCAGCGGTTTGTGTTCCGCGATGCCGACCTGAAGAGCGAGATTGTCAGCGGACTATTCATGCTGGTGGCTGCACTCTTGATACAATGGGTGTATCCTGCATCGCCCATCGCTCCGCTGCTGATGGGATTGAGCATTGGCATCATTGGTTCGCGCTATCTGCTGTTCTTTATCAAGTTGAGCCGGCATTGTAAGCGCGGCACGTCGCAAAGCACCTTCTTCCTCAGTTGGGAAACAGGCATCACGCTTGGACTTGCGGCAGGCTATGCGCTGCTCTACGGACAACGCGAATTGTTGTTCATAATAGCCATCGGACTGACGGTTTTGAGCTTGATTTTGTATCATTTCTACACCCACAGTTGGTTTATCAGGCACAAAAACCGCTGATGGAATGAGTTTTTGGCACGAAAATTTGGAAGATTCCTTTTTTTTTCCTATCTTTGCGGCAAATTACTAACTGGAAACCTTTGCCCGTGTCACGAAGTATTTTCCATCGTCTGAGCATTCTGCTCGTCAGCTGTCTGTTATTACCGACAGTTGCAAAAGCTTTAGGCGATCCTGACAGGATATTCTTGTCGTACGACGCTTCGAACGGTCTGGCCGACAACAGCGCTCAATCCATCAAAGCCACCAAGACGGGACGCATGGTGATTTCGACCATCGGCCACATCAATTTCTTCGACGGAGACGCCTTTGTGCATATTGACCCTGAGGCGGAGGATGCCTTTCCGCTGCCGAAATACAACGGGCACTATCATCTGTACTTTGACCGCCATCACCACCTGTGGGTGAAGGACAAGCGCCAGGTGACCTGTGTGGACCTTACCGTCGAGCGTTTTACCAAAAACGTTGGGGCCGTCATCAAGGAGATGGGTATGACAAAGCAGGTGGACGACATGTTTGGCGACATCAACAACAACATGTGGTTCCTTTCGGACAATACCCTTTACGGAACGGACGATAAGAAGGAATTCAAGTTACGCCACGCTGCCGAACTGCAGGATGTGGACGTCTACAATCACAAGCTGCACCTGCAGTTCTATTCCAATGGTGTTGTATCCGTCTACGACATGGAGAAGAACCGTTTCCTTTACGACATTCCAGCCTTTACCGGAGCAGACACCCTGCGCTATAGCGACTCGTCGGTGATTCTGCCCGACAGCAACCTGTATTACCAGATACGCAATGGCAGCAAAGAGTCTGTCTTGATGCGTCTCGACATTGAGAAGCGGCAGTGGACTACGCTGATGAGTCTGCCTTACCACCTGAATAACATGGTGATGAAGGACGGCATGTTGTATATCGCTTCCGAATACGGCTACTGGGTGTATGACGTGAAGACAGGCGGAAGCCAGCATATAGAAGCAATCAAGCTGTCGCGCAACCGCACCCTGCAGACCGACATCAACACGATAGCCTTCGACCGTCAGGGTGGCATGTGGTTGGGAACGGAGCGTCGTGGCATACTCTATTCTCGTCCCTTCCGCTCGCCGTTCACCAATTACAGCTGGAGCCAGCCCGAGGCGCTGGCCTACGAGGCTCTGCTCAGCAAGACGCTGACCGAACAAGTCGCGTTGCCGCGTCATGTCAACTGTCAGTTCCGCGACAGCCGAGGCTGGCTGTGGACCGGCCTCTACACCGGGTTGCAGCTGGATCGCCCAGGCCAGCAGTCCACCATCATTACCGATGAAGATGGCTTGCGCAACGAGATGATTCATAGCATCATTGAGGACGACAACCACGACATCTGGGTGGGAACCAGCTTTGGTATCTCGCATCTGGAAATCGTCGACGGAAAAGTTGGTCATATTGAGACCTACATCCAGACAGACAATGTACCCAACGAGTCGTTCGTCAACGGCCGCGTGATGAAGCAGGCTGACGGGACCATCATCATGCAGTCATTAGACCATATTGTCGTTTTCAATCCCAAGAACCTCAATCAGGACAGTCTGAGGAGTTTCCGGCTTGCTCCCAAACTGGTACGCATACAGGTGAACGGCCATCAGATAGCACCAGGCATGGAAATCGAAGGCAAGGTCATCATCGATCGGGCTGTCTCGCGTCTGTGGGAAATCAATGTCGATTATAATCAGAACACGCTGTCGCTGGTGTTCTCCGGATTGAACTTTGCCCGTCCGATTCAGACCTATTACCGCGTTCGCGTACAGGGGCTATTCGACGATTGGCGGGTATATTCCTACACCAATTCGCGTGGCATGGTCGACCCAAAGGGCTTGTTACACTTGCAGCTATCGGCATTAAAGCCGGGCAAGTATGTCGTCGAGGTGCAGGTGTCGATGGATCCCGACCACTTCGAAATGCGTCCGTACCATTGGAATATCAATGTCGACGAGCCATGGTGGCGTTCGACAGGCATCTATATGCTGTTAGGGCTGGTACTCTTGCTGTTGGCCATTGCCAATGTGGTGTTATATAATAAGAACACGCGCATGACCATGTTACGCAACAGCAAGGAAAACGACATTCTTCGCCGTATCAGCAATTACGTGACGCGTTGCGATGAGATGCACGATGAGGTATTGTCGCCCGAGAGCGTTTCGACAGGCAATGCCGAGGAAGAGGGTAGGGAAAACCAGGATTTCATCAATGCCATGTTGATGATAGTGCCTTACCTGCATACGCATACTCAGAATCAGGTGTCGATGCGCAAGCTGTCGGAGCTGACGGGCTTGGAGGTTTCCAAGCTGTTCGAACTGCTCTCGACAAATTTCTATCAGAATCCGCGACAGATGGTGGCTAAACTTCGTATTCAGGAAGCCGCAGAGCTGTTGCGTACGACTAGGAAGCCCATTGAGCAGATTGCCGACGAATTGAAGTTTATCAGTCCCAACTACTTCATCGCCTCATTCTATCACCAGTATCGGCAGACGCCGCTGGACTACCGGAAGTCCAAGGCTCTGTAGCCTACCAGGCGCCATGTTCGCGCGCCTGTTCCTTTATAATATATCAATGCCTGATAACGGTTCTCCGTCTGGAAGAAACTGCCTTCCGAGGGCGGTATGTTTCCATCGGCATCTGTAAATTGGTAGGAGTAGTAGCCCTGCTTCTGCATGATTCGTGCCTTGTAGGATGCCGTCTGGGCGTCGTAGGTCATGCGGTAATGCTCGCGTTCGCTGTCGGTGGTCCACTGGCCGTCGATGTAGATGTCGCCCTGATAGGGTGCAGCGAGTTCGTAGTTGATCCATACATAGTCGCACGTATAGTCCACCTCGCGGTTGTCGCTGTTGCGGACGACGAAGGCGCCCTGGGCGGAGACATCCGTCAGATAGTTCTTTCGGACCGTTGCTGTGAAAGGCCAAGCCTCGTAGTTGTTGCCGTTCCACTCAATACGATCCAGTCCCATCGTCGTGTGACTGACGTCCAATACCTCGAACTTATGGTATTCGTTGCCTGCGTCGAAGATGAGTGCCCGGTTGTGGTCCCACGTCAAACCCTGAGCGTTGGTGAAGTTGGGACGAATGTTGTGGCGGGCGTGGTCCTCGCGCCAGTTCTGCATCACAACGGTACAAATCTCTTCGTCGACATTGTTCACCCGCAGATTATTGTAATTCACCGTCATCGACAGCTGCTGGTGGCTCTGGTTGTGGTCCACGTCGGTATTTGTCGTCACATTAAGCCCCACACCCATCAGCGGCTCTACCACGTAGAACTCCACATCCAACACCGGTTCGTTATCCTGGTCCTCGTCCGTCACCGTCAGCCGGTAGTTGCCGCTCAGCTTCAGCCGGCAGCGGTCGTTGGGAATGGTCAGCGTATAGTGGGTGTACATCACGGTAGTGTTGATGCTGTTCTGGTAGTTCTCAATGGGGTTGTCGTTGAATCCCACTAGCCAGTCGCTTTCAAACAGACCGTCCGACACCGTCCAGTCGGCCTCGCAGTGTTCCAGATGGTAGACAAAGTGGTGATAGTCGTGCGACAACTCGTCGAAGCCGATGTTCAGCCTGTCGCCACTGCCCAGTTCCATCACGGGACGGTTCATCCAGTCGCCGTTGACCATACTGGTCAGCGAGCGGACATTTTCGACGTAGATCCTGTTGCCTGCCAACGCCGTGAGGGCTGTCAAAAGCAGCGTAATAAGAGTGACAATTTGCTTCATGGCTGCAAATTTAATCATTTTGATTGAAATGACCAACATGAAAACAAAAATAAACTTAATTTATTTTGTAATTATAGTATTTTTGTGTACCTTTGTACGCTAATTAAAAACAGCGAAAACGCGCTGACGGGCTTAAAAATGCCCTTAAACGCAAAATTGTGAAAAATGAATCGGATTATCGGAATGCCGTAAAACCGGAAAAATATAATCATAAAAATAGATAAATGGATCAGACATTTGACAACGACAGAATTGTAAAAATCAACATTGAAGAGGAGATGAAATCCTCGTACATCGACTATTCGATGTCGGTGATTGTTGCCCGTGCGCTTCCTGATGTGCGCGACGGCTTCAAACCCGTCCATCGCCGTATCCTCTACGGTATGATGGGCATCAACAACGTATCGACACAACCTTATAAGAAGTGTGCCCGCGTCGTCGGTGAGGTGCTCGGTAAGTACCACCCCCACGGCGACTCGTCCGTATATGGTGCCTTGGTGCGTATGGCCCAGGAGTGGAACATGCGCTATACACTGGTCGACGGTCAGGGTAACTTCGGCTCCGTCGACGGCGACTCGCCTGCAGCTATGCGTTACACGGAGTGCCGCCTGTCGAAGATGGGTGAGCACATCATGGACGACCTCGACAAGGAGACTGTTGACATGGTCAACAACTTCGACGACTCGCTGGTGGAGCCCAGCGTCATGCCGACGAAGATTCCCAACCTGCTGGTGAATGGCGGTAACGGTATTGCCGTAGGTATGGCAACCAATATGCCTACCCACAACTTGGGCGAGGTTATCGACGGCTGCTGTGCCTATATCGACAATCCCGATATCGATACCGACGGACTGATGCAGTATATTCCCGGCCCCGACTTCCCCACGGGAGCCTATATCTATGGTCTTGCTGGTGTTCGCGATGCCTACGAGACAGGTCGCGGACGTATCGTGATGCGTGCGAAGGCCGAAATCGAGAGCACCGAGACGCACGACAAGATTGTGGTCACCGAGATTCCTTACGGGGTCAACAAAGCCGATTTGGTGAAGTATATCGCCGATCTGGCCAACGAGCATAAGATTGAAGGTGTAGCCAATGTCAACGACGAATCGGGCCGTCAGGGTATGCGTATCGTGGTCGACTGCAAGCGCGACGCCAACGCCAATGTACTGTTGAACAAACTCTTTAAGATGACCGCTCTACAGAGCTCATTCTCAGTGAATAACATCGCTCTGGTGAAAGGCCGTCCCCGTCTGCTCTCGCTGAAGGAGTGCGTCAAGTACTTTGTTGAGCACCGTCACGATGTGACCATCCGTCGCACGAAGTACGACCTGCGCAAAGCTCAGGAGCGTGCCCACATCCTCGAAGGCTTGATCATCGCCGTGAACAATATCGACGAGGTGGTGCACATCATCCGCAACAGCCAGACACCCTCCGACGCTCAGCGCAACCTTGAGAAGCGCTTCGAACTCGACGAGATCCAGTCGAAGGCCATCGTCGATATGCGTCTCTCTCAGCTCACCGGCCTGCGTGTCGACCAGCTCCACCAGGAGTACGACGACCTCATGAAACTCATCGCCGACCTGCAGGAGATCCTCGACAATCCCGAGCGCTGCAAGCAGGTGATGAAGGACGACCTCCTGGAAGTGAAGGAGAAGTATGGCGACGAGCGCCGTACGGAGATCATCCCCTTCGACCACGAGTTCAACGCCGAGGACTTCTATCCCGACGATC
>CAMHUU010000029.1 GCA_946188395.1 uncultured Prevotellaceae bacterium
TGCCCGTGGCACGCTTGTGGACGATGCCGGCGGTCATGAGGTGGCCGAGGTTGTATGTCTCAAAATTCAGACGCGAGGCAAAGGCGTGTTTCTGGTCTTTACCAATCTCGATGCCTGCAGCATTTTCTGCATTTGCATGGCTGTCGATACCCGCATTGCGCTCTGAGATAACCACGGGAGTGTGGATATAACCATCGGCACGCTGGGCCAGTGCCACCTGTTCGATGAAGCGGTCCATCAGATCATCCAACTCACCATCCTTTGTGATAGCAAAGACGGCTGCACAGGCCTCGAGCCACTTATACATGTCGCCGTCGTGGAAAGGAGGACCGTGGTGCTTGCCCTGAATGGTTCCGGCAGCAACCTGGAAATTGGCAAAGCCATGCGAGCCGTGCTTGCCGTCCTCGTCGAGCACTTCCCAAGGGGTGTTCCACGTGTGCCACATCTCCCAAACGGCAGTACCGTGCATCACATCAAAAACATCGCCCCAGAAACCTCCCGTCCATTGGGTAGCGCCCATGGGCAGGTTCTGCATCTTGGCCTGTTTGCTGTGGCTCATGTCGGTGAGACCCTGGGCCGTTACGTTTGTTGCTATGGCATAGCAACAAACTAAACATATAAAGAGGTACTTTTTCATATCGCGGTGTTAATTAAAGAATACGTAGAGTGAAATCATGACAATAGCCAAAGCCGACCATAATCCAACGGTCAGTTTCGACCAATCTTCGTGGATAGGGGCAGGAATCTCGTACTGGGTCTTATCTTTGTCGATGAGCGAAATTATCACCATCGAAACAGCCAGGATAACAAAGAGTTCAAAGCTAAGCATCATGAAGTGCGGCCAGGGGAACGAAAGCCATTCGGGGGGCCACAGATAGAGCACACCCACGATGAGACAGAAGGCCGTACCGATGGTCAAAGCGAAGTTGGCAGCACGAGTAGTGGCCTTTTTCCAGAAGATGCCCAACACAAAGACGGCAGCCATCGGCGGAGCAATGAAACCCAATACTGACTGGAAGACGTTGAAGAGGTTGAGCCCTTTGATGCTGTCGATGGCCACGGTGAGCACGATGGCGATGGCAGCACCAATGACTGTGACAATGCGCCCCACATAGTTGATGCGGCGCTGTGAGGCGTTGGGATTGAATTTCTTCACATAGATATCCATCGTAAAGACGGTGCTCAAGGCATTCAGCGCAGAGCCGATGGTAGAGACCAGACAGGCTGTCAAGACGGCAAATACCAATCCGACCATGCCAACGGGGAATAGGTTTTCAACCATCGTCAGATAAGCCTCATCGGGATTCTTCAACGTGTCGCCAAAAAGGGCAAAACAGATGATACCAGGCATGATGTACAATGCGACATCCAGAATCTTCAGCCAACCGGTAAAGTTGGTACCAAGCTGTCCCTCACGCAGGTCCTTGGCAGCCAGCACGGGCTGTACCATCGACTGATCCGTACACCAGAACCACACACCCATGACGGGATAGCCCAGGATGATGGGTAACCAGGGGAAGGCTTCGTCGGAGTTGGGCTTGAACATCACCCAATAGTCACTTGGCACCTTGTCGACCAAGGCCGAGATGCCACCCACGCGGTCTAAGCCCACAATAACCAGCACCAACGAGACAGCAATTAGCAATATCATCTGATAGACGTTGGTGTAAGCCACGGCTTTCAGTCCACCCAACATACTAAAGAATGCCGAGATGAACAGCAATACCAAGGCCGACGCCCACATGGGAATGTCGAACACCTGACGAATCAGTATGCCGCCGGCAAAGAGCGTCAGCGCCAGCCACGAAATGACAATAGTGACAATGGTGTACCAAGCCAATATGTTTCGCGTTGATTGTCCGAAGCGAAGACCCATAAACTCTGGAAGCGTGTGCACCTTCGCACCCAGATAGCGCGGGGCAAAGACAAAGGCCAGCAGGGCAATGAACACAAAGGCATACCAGGCATAGTTGCCCGACACAATGCCCGTCGTGAATCCTGCCGATGCCGAAGCGATAAGCATCGACGGTCCTACGTTCGTTCCCCACATCGAAAAGCCTATGTGGTGCCAGCGCAGGGAGTGTTCGGCCAAAAACAGCGCCCCACCCTTCTTACGTTTCGTACTGGCCCAGATACCAATGGCAATGAGCACGGCGAAATAGATTCCCAGAATCAGCCAGTCGAGGCCTTGCATGTAGTGACTTTCCATTATATTCCTTTAAATTCTTTCGTTATTTCTATCGTGACGGCTTTACTCAAGTCCATCTGGTCGGTGCAATCGACGTCGTCAGGATACATCTTGATGAGTGAACCGGGACGAACAAAGACAGGCATCTGGTCCAATGGAACTTCCACGCCATAGTACCAACGTCCACCCTCCAGACGCTCGCCGGTGAAGAAATTCACCCACAAGCCTTCAGGCAAATAAATGTCCCGTTTGTTCTCCCTGTTTATAACAGGACAAACAAGGAACTCGGAGCCGAAATAATACTCATCATCGATATGCCACACCTGACGATCGTGGGGATGATGCATCAAGAGGGCGCGCACCATGGGATAACCCGTCTTGGTGCATTTCTCGCCTTGTTCCACAATATAGGGCAACAATTTGTAACGCAATTGCCACCAACGCTTCACGATGGGCGCAATCTTAGGATAGTGCCAGGGCTCGCGCTTGCTGGTGCCATGATAGCGCATGTGACTGGAGAACACACCAAACTGCGTCCAACGCACATAGACATCCTCGTCCAATGGAGAATTCATGAAATCGGGAATGGAGTGGAATCCCGGCACGTCGTGACTCCAAAAGGCAAAGCCCGAGAGTCCGAAATGCAGACCTCCCTTCAGCGAGCCAGCCAGTCCGTCCCAAGAAGACGCAGAGTCACCACCCCAATGCAGGGGATAACGCTGACACCCTGCCCAAGCAGAGCGAGCCCATACAATGCCGTCACCGGTCACTTCTTTCGTCACTTCATAAGCTGCACGCTGGTACAACAAGGAGTAGATATTATTGAGTCGTTCGGGCGTCATGGCATGATAGCGGTGGTCCATGTGGATGTTCTCGCCAAAGTCGGTTTTGATGCAGGTCACGCCCATGTCGAGCAGGGGTTTCAGCAGTTGGTTCTTATACCAGTCGACGGCTTTGTCGTAGGTGAAGTCGATGGTCCCGGCATAGTCGAGGGCTGAGAAATTGGAAGCACCGCCGGTGGAGGAGTCCTCAGCTTTCGTAGGCTGGCTGATGTAGTGGTTCTCCTTAGCTTCTTTCAGTTGTTCTGCGCCTGCTGCCACATAGGGGAGTTGCCACAACGACACACGGAAGCCATTATCCTTCAGGCGTTTAACAAATCCTTTAGGGTCAGGGAATCGCTCTGGATTGAACTTCCATTCGCAAAGCCAGTCTGTGCGGAACCATCCTGTGTCGAGGTGTATCACATCGCAGGGATAGTGCTCACGGCGCAATCGGTCGCAGATATCATCGACCTCATCAGCCGAGAAATAGGTCATGCGACTCATCCAAATGCCAAACGACCAAAGGGGTGGCATCGAAGGGAAGCCTGTCAACATGCGGTAGCCACGCAGAATTTCTTCTGGCGATTGTCCACCAATCAGGAACACGTCGAGAGTGGCACGGTCGCACATGAATTGTACGCTGCGGGAACTGTGGTCAGCCAGCGAGAGCTTGCAATAGTCGCTGGTGTGGTAGAAACAGCCATACATGCGACTGCTCATATAGAAGGGGATGTTCTTATAGCAACGGCGGTTGTTGACACCTTGACCGTCCTGATTTTTCAGTTGGAAGGTTTGTCCGCTGAGGTCCATCTTGCGGAAACGCTCGCCTGTGCCCACAAAGCACTCGTCGGGAGTGCATTTGAAAGAGATGGTGGCACGCTCAGTTCGGTGAGTTGCGACTGAGTCGCAACAAACGAAACCCAATGGCAGGGCATCGTAGCGAGGAG
This sequence comes from uncultured Prevotellaceae bacterium, assembly GCA_946188395.1. GTDB lineage: Bacteria > Bacteroidota > Bacteroidia > Bacteroidales > Bacteroidaceae > Prevotella. The sequence continues at coordinate 3,957 of CAMHUU010000029.1, forward strand.
GAGAAAAGTGATCGTCGCTGAGAGCAATACCCTTCGTTTCATCGCCATCCGGATAAAACGTGATGAAGGGAGCCGGCTGAGGGGCTGGCAACAAGTTGCTCCAATGATCAAGTTTGGGAGTGCTAAGATCAATGTGCGCTACCTTCTTGCCATTGGCAGCAATGACATCGCCATCTATATAACGGAGGTCCGTGCGCTTAACATCTGGCGAGAACTGAAGCATGTCATCAGCCTCCGTCATCTCGTCACCACTCATGGTAGTGAAGACACGGATGATGTTGGGCTCGTAAACACGGATGATGAGGTCGAAAGACTGCTGTTTTACGGCTTCATCAGGTGCCATATCTTCCTGATGCTTTTGCTGTTGATAGGGAATGGTGACGACGATGTCGCCCTCACGTTCTTGTATCTTCGTTGGAGTATATGCTTTCCATAGGGCCTCGTCCTTTTGCAAGGCGGGGTCAAAGTCCATAAAATCAAAGAGATGGTAGTTGGTCTGTTTCATTGTTTGAATATGATGTTGGGACCGGGATGATTGTCGCCGATTTCGTCGCGACGAATCAGTCGGCCTTCAGTAACGTTGTTTTCTATTGTAAAACCGTCGGTGCGCGCATCGAGGTAGATGCAGAAACCGCGGTCGTTGGTGGCATAAGGAGCAGGATAAGGTTGCGAAATCTCATTACCCCGGATGCTGGAGTTAGGTTGGTTCGACAGCGTATAGATACCGCCTGCATCGTAGAGTTGGCGAGCATAGTCGCTGACCTTGTTGTTGATGATGTGGTTGTTCTCCATCCCTGTATAGTGGGGTGTCCATCCCCAGCCGACACAGATGCCTGAATAGTTGACGTGACTCACTGTGTTTTCTGAGATCGTGCAGTTGCGGACATAGCCACAACTGATAGCCACGGCGCCCCAGTCTTCAGTTGTTACATTGTGGATGCTGTTGCCATGTATCTTGAGATTCTGGCATTGCTCTGCCAAATCAGTATAGGGACGATGTACCTCTCGCGGACTCTCGGCGAAAGAACCCGCCATGATGGCCGTGCCGCCGATGTCCACAAAAGTACAGTGAACGATAGAACCGCCATTGATGCTCTCGTAATCAAGAGCTGTAGCGCCAAGATGTTGGAAAAGACAATTCGTGAAGCAGACCTGTTCGGCATTCTTGACGGATACTGCACTGGCGGGACGCTCAATCCAAGCCTGATTCTCTAAGCCGGCATCCCAGGGCAATCCTTCTTTCTCTTTCAGTTTATAGGCATCTATGAGTGGAAATCCGCCTTGCAGCGTCACATGACCTTTGTGGAGAGGACGGTTCCAACAAGTATTCTCGAAGGTTACTCCATCGAACGTTACGAAGTTTGCACCATCCACGATGACTAATTGTTCGATGCCGTCACGCTGTTCGGTAGTTCTTAACAGAAATGACGAATTGCCCTTTTCTCCCCCAATGACTGGCTGCGGCCAAGGATGCTCGAACTCAAGTCGGCTCTCAGGCTCTTTGAATGACACCACGATAGAATCATCGTTTGCACGCATGAGCTCAATACGTAGAATGGCAATAGCCCAACGCTGGTGAACGATCATCTCCTGATGGGGATGTGGCATCCATAGCTTATCATACTGTGGAATGGTGATGGTGCGTGTCTTTGGATTAAAATTGATGATGCGCTCCATGCCTTCCTTGGGCCATATTTGCTTATGGGACTGCATGGGGTCACCACAGAGGACTGCTCCAGATTCACCCTTAATAACGAGAGGCGAATCTTCCGTTCCACTATCCTCTGGACGAAAGAACAACGGCTCGTTCATATAGTATCGTCCAGCTTTTATGCGGATAGTGATGCCCTTCTCACAACGAGGATCGTTGGTGCGCCGCCACTCTCTGGCCTGTCGCAAGGCATCATGCAGACTCTCCCCTTCGCGGACAACAATTTCTCCAGCGAACATCAGGCAACTCACAAAGAGAAAGAGAATGGTCAGTATTTGTTTCATATTACTATAGTCTTTATATTATAGACGTAAAGACAATTCAAATGTCATCAGGCATACACGAGCGAGGACATGATGTAGTCGCTGACGAAGAGCCCTTTCCGAGTCAAAACAAGGCGGTGACCATCATAGCGTAACAGACCGTCTGTAATAAAGCATTGGGCTTCGCGCAGACAATAGTTGCGATGCTTGTCAGACAAGGTGTCGAGGTCAATACCATCGCTGGTACGCAGAGCAACCGTAATGCGGTCGTTGTAATGGGTATTGGCATCGATGACTTCACGTTCACAAGGTATTTCATTGCGCTGGAGAGCATCAATATACTGGTGAATGTCGGCCACATTCCACTGGCGGCACTTCCCGCTGTAGCTATGGGCTGCTGCGCCTAAGCCGATGTAGGGTGTATCGTTCCAATAGCTGCTATTATGGCGGGAACGGAAACCGGGTTTGGCAAAATTGCTGATTTCGTAATGTTCATAACCAGCAGCAGTCAGACGGTCTATCAACACATCGTACATTTGCCGCTCCAGCTCTTCATTCATGGGACAGTCCACAAGCGTCCCGTTTTTCATTTGATCATAAAGCGGTGTTCCTTCTTCTACCATCAGACAATAGGCGGAAAGATGCTCCACGTCGAGCGCAAGGACAGAATCAATATCATGTTGCCAATCGGCGAGGGTTTCATGGGGGAAACCATACATCAGATCAACGCTGATATTGCGAATGCCGACATCGCGTAGTCGCTGGACAGCTAAAGGCACTTGCTCGGCCGTATGGCGGCGGTGCAGAAAACGAAGTCTTTCATTGTCGAAGGTCTGGGCACCCATGGAGACGCGATTGATGGGGAGTTGCTGTAGCACAGCGGCAAACTCTACGGTAACATCGTCCGGATTGACCTCAATGGTGACTTCCTCCGCCTCATTCCCATACACCTTATTTATATATAAAAAGAGTTGGTGTAATTGTTCTTCGGACAACTGGCTAGGTGTTCCTCCTCCCACATAAATGGTGTCAATGGGGTCAGTCGAGGGTCGCATTTCCATTTCCCGACACACGGCATCCACATATCTTTGGCGCCATTTTTCATCTGTTGTGGAATAGAACCCACAATAGATACATCGACTCCTGCAAAACGGAATATGTATGTATAAACCTGCCATTTGGGGTACAAAATTACTAATAAAGTTTAATATTTGAAAGCTTTCGTTGGTTTTTTGCACGAAAATGAGTACTTTTACGACCGCTTTTGAAATAATAAACCTAAAAATATTACGGATATGAAAGTTTATCAAACTAACGAAATCAAAAACATCGCACTCATTGGCAGTGCGGGTAGCGGCAAGACTACTCTTGCCGAGTCAATGGTCTACGAAGCTGGCATCATCAAGCGCCGCGGTACCGTAGAGGGTAAGAACACCATGAGCGACTACTTCCCTGTTGAACAGGAATATGGCTACTCGGTGTTCTCAACTGTTTTTCATGTGGAGTGGAACAACAAGAAGCTGAACATCATCGACTGTCCGGGTTCTGACGACTTCGTAGGTGGTTCTATCACCGCTATGAACGTGACCGACCAGGCTGTCATCCTTATCAATGGCCAGTATGGTCCTGAGGTGGGCACGATGAATGCTTTCCGCAACACTGAGAAGCTGAAGAAGCCCGTTATCTTCCTGGTGAACCAGCTGGACCGCGACAACTGTGACTTCGATGCCATCTTGAATCAACTGAAGGAAGTGTATGGTCCCAACTGCGTTCCCGTACAGTATCCTATCCAGACAGGTGCTGGTTTCAACAGCGTCATTGACGTGCTGCTGATGAAGAAGTACTCTTGGAAGCCCGAAGGTGGTGCTCCCATCATCGAGGATATTCCTGCTGATCAGTTGGAGAAGGCTAAGGAATGGAAGGCAGCCCTTGTAGAGGCTGCTGCTGCTGGCGACGACACACTGATGGAGAAGTTCTTCGAGAGTGAGGACCTCAGCGAGGACGAGATGCGCGAAGGTATCCGCAAGGGCCTCGTCACACGCTCTATTTTCCCCGTATTCTGCGTCTGTGCAGGCCGCGACATGGGTGTACGCCGTCTGATGGAGTTCCTCGGCAACGTCGTTCCTTTCGTCAGCGAGATGCCCGTCATCAAGAATGCTGCTGGCAAAGATGTTCCTGCCGATGCCAGTGCTCCCACATCGCTCTACTTCTTCAAGACAGGTGTTGAACCCCACATCGGTGAGGTGCAGTACTTCAAGGTAATGAGTGGTGCCGTCAAGAGTGGTGACGATCTGACCAATGCAGACCGTGGTTCTAAGGAGCGCATGGGTACGCTGTATGCTTGTGCCGGTGCCAACCGTATTCAGGTTGACGAGCTGCGTGCTGGTGATATTGGCTGTACCGTGAAACTGAAGGATGTGAAGACAGGCAACACGCTGAACGGCAAGGATGTCGACAACAAGTTCGACTTCATCAAGTATCCTAACTCTAAGTTCTCTCGTGCCATCAAGGCCGTCAACGAGGCTGAGACCGAGAAGATGATGGCTGCCCTGCAGAAGATGCGTCAGGAAGATCCTACATGGGTTGTTGAGCAGTCTAAGGAGTTGCGCCAAATCATCGTTCACGGTCAGGGTGAGTTCCACCTGCGTACCTTGAAGTGGCGTATGGAGAACAACGAGAAGATTCAGGTGGAATACCTAGAGCCGAAGATTCCTTATCGTGAGACCATTACGAAGATGGCCCGCGCTGACTATCGTCACAAGAAGCAGTCCGGTGGTGCTGGTCAGTTCGGTGAGGTTCACCTGATTGTGGAGCCTTACACCGATGGCATGCCCGATCCTACTTCATTCACCATCAACGGACAAGAGTTCAAGATGAACATCAAGTCGAAGGAAGAAAAGGATCTGGAATGGGGCGGTAAACTCGTATTCATCAACAGCGTAGTCGGTGGTGCCATCGATATGCGTTTCATGCCCGCTATCCTGAAGGGTGTCATGGAGCGTATGGAGCAGGGCCCGTTAACTGGTTCTTATGCCCGCGACGTCCGTGTGATTGTTTACGACGGTAAGATGCACCCAGTAGACTCTAACGAACTTTCGTTCATGCTGGCAGCACGTAACGCCTTCAGCGCAGCTTTCAAGGAGGCCGGCCCAAAGGTGCTCGAGCCTATCTATGATTTGGAAGTACTCGTTCCCGCTGATTACATGGGTGATGTGATGTCTGACCTGCAAGGTCGTCGTGCCATCATCATGGGTATGGACAGCGAGGCAGGCTACCAGAAACTCTCTGCCAAGATTCCTTTGAAGGAACTGGCCAGCTATTCTATTGCACTATCGTCTCTGACGGGTGGCCGTGCATCGTTCACTACATCGTTCAGCTCTTATGAACTCGTACCGAACGACATCCAGCAGGCCCTCATCAAGCAGCACGAGGAAGAGATGAAGGAAGAAGACTAAAAAATTAAAAACATGAATAAAAACGAGAAATACGTCATCACGATTAATCGTGAGTTGGGTAGCGGTGGACGTACTGTCGGTGAGAGACTGGCAGCCAAGTTAGCTGTTCCTTTCTACGACAAGGCACTCATCAAGTCCCTGGAGAAGAAGTATCATCTGTCCGTGGAGGAGATTGAGAAGCTGAAAGGTCGCAGCCACAACTGGTGGGCCGACTTCAAGCGCGTAGTAGGTATCGGCGAGGGTGTTGCCAACAGTTCCCAGTATTATCAGGTGGCCATAGGCGAAGAACCGGAATTGCTGACTACCGACGCTGTTTTCAAAGCTGAGAAGGAGATTCTGAAAGGCATCGCGCAAGAAGAATCGTGCATCATCGCCGGACGTACGGGTTTCTTTATATTGAAAGACATCCCCAATCACCTCAGCATCCTCATTCAGGCTCCCATGGAGCAGCGCATCGCTCGTGTAATGCGCAAGCAGCAGGTGAGCCACGATGAAGCAGAGAAGATTATCAAGAATGTAGACAAGATGCGTGAGAACTATGTCAACAAGTACACTGGCACTTCACGCTACGACACCCGCAACTACGACCTTGTCATCTCCATGGAAGGCAAGACCGAAGACGAAGTGGTCGACCTGATTCTTAGCTACATCGGATAATTGCTCCACTCCATTAACAAGAAAAAGGACTGCTCAACTGAGTAGTCCTTTTCTTTTGCAAAGTGGCGAATAAGCCTCGCCTTTTCCTGAGCCTCTTGTCGGATTCGAACCAACGACCCCGAGATTACAAATCACGTGCTCTGGCCAACTGAGCTAAAGAGGCGGGTGGGCAGCTATCTGCATCGCGCCGCTACAACCAAGTACCCTTGCTATGTTCCCATCCTGGGGGATTCCGAGGGAGCTGGCCGTACAGGACTGCCCGTTTTCTTCAAAAGCGGCTGCAAAGGTACACATTTTAAATTAAGAATTAAGAATTAAGAATTAAGAAAATCACAATCTTAACAAGTTTTAACTAGAAAAGATGAAAAAACTCTTAACTCTTAACTCTTAACTCTTAACTTCTTCGTACCTTTGCAGGCGATTATGACACCAGAGGAATACAAACAACTGAAAGCATTTGCACGACAGGATGGAGCGTTGCTCTCTTTGCTGTGGATTGGTGCTTTGATTTGCTACGTACAAGGCATGACCAATCCCCTGTTGGGGTTGTTGTCGCTGGTACTTATCGTAGCCTCGCCATTCTTTGCTGCCAATCGACTGCGCCATTTTCGCGATTACGCTCGTGAAGGGGTGATTAGTTTCAAACGCGGCTATGCCTACTTGGTGCTCGTTTTTTTCTATGCAGGACTATTGCTAGCTGCGGCGATGTACATCTACTTCGCATTTATCGACAAAGGTTATCTGTATATGAAACTGACGGAAATGATGAGTACGGAGGAAGGCAGACTGGCCATTCAAGCCGCTGGCATGAAAGAACAATTGGACGAGGGTCTAAGGGAACTGCAAAACATGCGCCCGATAGACTACGCCCTGAATATGTTGACGTTTAACATCATGACAGGGTTCTTCCTGGGGCTACCTATTGCGGCCGTCATACAAAGAGTAAAAAGGTAAAAAACAAATATACATTATGGACATATCAGTAGTAATACCTTTATATAATGAGGACGAATCGTTGCCCGAGCTCTATGATTGGATAGAGCGTGTCATGGCTGCGAACAATTTCTCGTTTGAGGTCATCTTCGTCAACGACGGTTCTACCGACCATTCATGGGATGTCATCACAGAGTTGGCTGCACGCTCAGAACACGTAAAGGGCATCAAGTTCCGCCGTAACTACGGCAAGAGCCCCGCATTGTATTGCGGTTTCAAAGAAGCCCAGGGCGATGTAGTCATCACGATGGATGCCGATTTGCAGGACTCCCCCGACGAGATTCCCGAGTTGTATAAGATGATTATGGAGCAGAAGTACGACTTGGTAAGCGGCTACAAGCAGAAACGCCACGACCCTCTGTCGAAGACTATTCCGACCAAGTTGTTCAATGCCACAGCCCGCAAGGTAAGCGGCATCAAGAACCTGCACGACTTCAACTGCGGCCTAAAAGCCTATCGTCGCGATGTGGTCAAGAACATCGAGGTGTTTGGCGAGATGCACCGTTTCATTCCTTATCTGGCTAAGAATGCCGGTTTCGACAAGATTGGCGAGAAGGTGGTACACCATCAGAAGCGCCAGTATGGCAAGTCGAAGTTTATGGGCTGGAACCGTTTCGTCAACGGCTATCTGGATCTGATGACGCTGTGGTTCTTGGGCACATTCGGCAAGAAGCCCATGCATGTTTTCGGTTTCCTGGGTACCATTGTGTTTATCATCGGTTTCCTGTCAGCCCTCTTCTTGGGCATCGAGAAAGCATGGGCCTTGTATCAGGGGATTCCCATGCGATTGGTAACCAATTCGCCGTATTTCTACATTGCATTGACCATGATGATGATTGGTACGCAACTATTCCTGGCCGGATTCTTGGGCGACCTCATCAGCCGTAACAGTGCAGGACGCAATGAATACCAAATAGAAGATAACATCAGATGCGGAAAATAGCAGTCATCCTGTTCGTAGTAGCCTTGGCAGCCTGTACGTCGATAGACTGCCCGGTTCAGAACTTGGTTTATACCAAATATGCCTTCAAGAAGGCTGATGGTACCACCGACACCCTGAACACGGACACGCTGTGGATTCTGACAAGACGTGCCGATGGTACAGACACGCTGTTGTTGAACGGTCTTTGCGGTTCTACGGCCACGAAGTTCAACCTGCAAATCAGCTATACGCAACCGGAAGACGTCTTTTTTGCGGTGCTGGCGGATACTGCAGGAAACTTCTATATAGACACCATCCGTATCAAGAAGGAGAATATCCCCCACTTCGAGTCTGTCGACTGTCAGGCATCGTATTTCCACGAGGTGACTTCAGCCTCTATTACGCATCATGCCTTCGACTCTATCTCCATCCATCATTCAAGTGTAACCTATGACGTATCAAACGACCATTTCTATCTCTATGTCAAGAAGAATCGCCGTTAGCCTGCTCATGCTGGTCCTGGCGATGACATCGCAGGCACAGATGAAGATGTTCCGTTTGGAAGAGGACTCCATCCCCCTCTTCCGAGGATTCTCCGTGTCGTTTGACCTCGTTGGACCAGCTATGATGATTTTGAGCGACCACGGTGAATATGAGGGTGCCCTGCGAATCAACCTGCACGACCAGTGGTTCCCCATCTTCGAAGCGGGTATCGGCAAGGCCAATCATGAAAACGACGAAGTGACCGGTATTACCTATAAGACCACGGCGCCCTATTTCCGCATTGGTATGGACTGGAACATTCTGAAGAACAAGCATCAGGCCAATCGCATGTTTGCCGGATTCCGATACGCTTTTACCAGCTATAAGGTGGACATTATCCGCGAAGACTTGCCCGACCCTGTCTGGCAGTCAAAGTCTGGTTTTGGTGTTGAGGATATGGGCTGTAACATGCATTGGGCCGAGATTGTTTTCGGCATTGATGCCAAATTATTCGGTCCCTTACACCTTGGTTGGAATGTGCGTTACAAACGGTGCATCGCGCATAATGACGGCGAACTTGGTAAGACATGGTATGTTCCTGGTTTCGGCATCAATGACAGTGACAACCTGGCCGTCAATTTTAATGTAATTATTGACATATAGGAATATCGATATTACAGAATATCGGTATAACGAAATAACATAAAACCAGAACTATGACAGAAAACCGAAAGAAACGCCTCATGTGGCAGGTACCTTTCCTGGTATTGCTCATCGTCGGCACCATACTCATCATCCGCCAACAACAGAACATGCCTTACCAGAGATGTTCGGGGCCTATCTTCGGCACCATCTACAACATTACCTACCAGTATAACGAGGACCTGCAAAAGGAATTGGTAGAGAAGATGAACGAAGTAGACAGGGCGTTGTCGATGTTCAACGAGAACAGCGTCATATCGCACATCAACCAGGGCAAGCACTACATTCCCAAGACCACAGAGGGCGACATGTTCCTCGAGGTCTACAACCTGGCTATGCAGATTTCAGAAGAAACCCAAGGAGCCTTCGACATCACCATTGCACCATTGGTCAATGCGTGGGGATTTGGGTTCAAGAGTGGTGACACGCCTTCAAAGGAGCAAGTGGACAGTATGCTCCAGTTTGTCGGTTATAAGAAAGTCTCGTATTTCACAGAACGTGGCGGACGAGGTATCGGCAAGCGTGATTCCCGCATCATGCTTGACTGCTCGGCTATTGCCAAAGGGTATGGCGTAGATGCCGTTGCACAGTTACTCGAAAAGAAAGGCGTCAAGAACTACATGGTTGAGATTGGCGGCGAGATAGCCACACGTGGCATTAGCGAGAAACGAGTACCTTGGAAAATTGGCGTCACAAAGCCTACTGAAGAAGGAACATTAGACGGCACAGAGTTACAGACCATATTGAACGTCACGGACAAGTGTATGGCCACCAGCGGTAACTATCGGAACTTCTACTATAAAGGAGGCAAGAAGTATGCCCACACCATTGACCCCAAGACAGGGCGTCCCGTCCAGCACAATATTTTGTCGGCGACCGTGTTAGCTAACCATTGTGCACAGGCCGACGCCTATGCCACATCCTTCATGGTGATGGGACTCGACAAAGCCCGCAAATTACTGGAGAAGCATCCTGAGTTGATGGCTTATCTCATCTATGACGACAACGGAGAAAATAAAGTGTGGTACTCCCCTACCATGAAAGATAAAATTCAAAAGTAGTCATGGAGATATACGACAAGCTATTACAATTCACGCTCTTTCAGGGCATGAGTGTTGCCGATTTGATGCAAGTTGCGGGACATACGAAATTCGGATTCTCGAAACTGTCAGAGGGCAAACGGCTTGTCAAGGAAGGAGATCCCTGCACTCATCTCATTTTCCTGGCTAGTGGTACGCTGCGTACGGACACTTTCAGCGACGACCATTCTTGTCGTGTCAGCGAAACGGTCAATGCCCCATACATTCTACAGCCCGAACGTATTTTCGGCATTAACCAGCGCTACACATCATCCTTCAAAGCCGAGACCCCCTGCAACCTCATCAGTATCGACAAGCAGGAGGTGCTGTTGTTGCTGGAAACACAACTCGTCTTCCGACTGAACATGCTTAGTCTGATGGCCGCAGAAATACAACGCCAACAGCACCACGCCTGGCGCTCTGCCCCAAAGACCCTGCACGAACGTATTGTGCGATTCTTCTTCTCGCGATGTCTCTATCCTGCCGGAGCCAAAACATTTTACATTCTGATGAACCAAATTGCTGCCGAACTCAACGACAGCCGACTGGACATTAGCCGCGCACTCAACGCCATGCAGGCCGACGGACTACTGACCCTCTATCGGGGACGCATAGAAATACCCATGCTTGAAAGACTTCTTATGTAACATATGAAAAAAATCTTCCTTTTCCTGTCAATAATCCTCTTAATAGGCTGTCAGAACCAACCTAAACTGAAATCATTTAACAATGTGATTACAGCCGACGACAGCCTTAACATCGAGCTGTCGAAGGCAGATATTCTTACCTACCACAGCGATAAGCTAGGACTCGATATTACTTATCCGTCCTATTTGCGCCATCAGTTCCTAGAGGACGAACAGATGGAAGTATTTCTCAACGACGATTTGTCGCTCTCGTTTATGGAGCAGCGGCTGTATAAGGGAGACGACATCTTCCGCACTCCAGGCCAGCAACTCATGGGCATGGGAGCAGAACTCCTTGAAGCTGGCGACGACTATAGCCTTCACACCGGTCAGGACGGCGATTTCGAATACTATGCCAAGGTCATTGACGACTCTACCCGCATCGTTACCATCATTCTGCGCTACCTGCCAGATCGTGCCGGAGCTGCTGAGGGGCTGAAACAGTACGTTCACGACTATGTTCTGAACCCTAATACTAAACACTCTTTACCCTAACACTAAACACCCTCTACCCTAATACTAAACACCCTTTACCCTAATACTAAACACCCTTTACCCTAATACTAAACGCCTTGAACCCTAACCCTACGAAAAAAGCGTTAAAGATTATTATAAGATAACAGGTTATATGCTGTAATTTAATCAGAATGATTAACTTTGCAAGTTAATAGAGAAAGAATTGTATGAGCAATAATAATCCGTTTTTCGAGCCGTATGGTACGCCACACGACACGGCGCCATTTGACCGCATCAAGTTGGAACACTTCGAAGAGGCCTTTCTGGAAGGCATCCGCCGAGATAACGAGCAGATAGAGAAAACCATCAACAATCCAGAAAAACCTACTTTCGACAACACCATTATCAATACAGAAGAGGATGAGGGCTATTACGACCTGCTTTCGCGCGTCTCTACCGTATTCTTCAATCTGTTGTCGGCCGAAACCAACGACGAAATGGATGCTCTGGCCCAGAAAATGCAACCCATTCTGACACAACATTCAAACGACGTCAGACTGAACCCAAAACTGTTTGAACGCATCCGCTACGTCCACCTGCATCACCGGAAACTGACACCGGAAGAAAAAATGCTGCTCGACAACTGCTACGAAGGTTTTGTGCGTAGCGGAGCGCTGTTGGACGAGGCGGGCAAGGAACGTCTGCGACAGTTGACCGAAGAGGCATCCATGCTCTCGTTGCAGTTTTCTCAGAATCTGCTAAAAGAGCAAAAAGCATTTACGCTGGACATTACCGACGAAGCCCAACTGGACGGTCTGCCCGAAACAGCCCGCGAGGCTGCGGCCCTGACAGCCAAAGAACAAGGCAAACAAGGTTGGGTATTCACGCTGGACTATCCCTCATACTCACCCTTCTTAACCTACTCTACCCAACGAGAGCTGAGAAAACAACTCTATATGGCTCGCAATACCATCTGCACCCATCAAAACACAGAAAACAATCTCGACATCTGTAAGCGGCTCATCAACCTGCGCCGCGAGATTGCCCAATTGCTGGGATATAAAACATACGCAGATTACGTGTTGAAGCGCCGCATGGCATCGAACAGCCGGAATGTCTACAAACTTTTGGACAACCTGATTGATGCCTACAAACCCACTGCTATCAAGGAGCGCGACGAACTTCGAAAGCTGGCACATAAAGACGTGGACAAGATGAAACCATGGGACTCGGGGTTCTATTCACACAAGTTGCAGATGAAGAAGTACAACTTGGATGCTGAGATGCTTAGGCCCTACTTCGAATTGGGGAACGTCATCAAGGGTGTCTTCGGACTGGCCAACCGGCTATATGGCATTACGTTCAAGGAGAATAAAGACATCCCAGTCTATCATCCTGACGTTAAGGCCTACGAGGTATTCGACAAAGACGGCTCGTACCTGGCTGTATTCTATGCCGACTTCCATCCCCGTAAAGGCAAACAGGGCGGAGCTTGGATGACCGAATACCAAGGTCAGTATATCGACAGGAAAGGCGAGAACGTCCGTCCCCACGTTTCGGTGGTGATGAACCTGACGAAGCCCACTGAAGACAAGCCCGCCCTATTGACATTGGGCGAGGTAGAGACCTTCCTGCATGAGTTCGGCCATTCGCTGCACGGCATGTTTGCCAACACCCGCTTTGAGTCGCTGAGCGGCACCAACGTGTGGTGGGATTTTGTAGAACTGCCCTCGCAGTTTATGGAGAACTTTTCCGTTGAGAAAGAGTTCCTGCGTACCTTTGCCTTCCATTATCAGACGGGCGAGCCATTGCCCGACGAACTGATTCGCCGTATTGTCAAGAGTCGCAACTTTATGGCTGCTACGGCTTGTCTCAGACAGGTCTCGTTCGGACTGCTCGACATGGCATACTATACGAAAAAAGACGAGTTCCAGGACGATATCATTCCCTTTGAGAAGAAAGCCTGGAAGAAAGCCATACTGGGCGAACAACTGCCCGACACCTGTATGACCGTACAGTTCTCGCACATCATGGCAGGTGGCTATGCTGCCGGATACTACTCGTACAAGTGGGCAGAAGTGCTCGACGCCGATGCATTCTCAGTATTCAAGCGACACGGCATCTTCAACCCGAAGACAGCCCAGTCGTTCCGCGATAATATCCTAAGCAAAGGTGGAACAGAACACCCCATGACACTCTACAAGCGCTTCCGCGGTAGTGAACCCACCATCGACGCCCTGCTGAAGAGAAACGGCATCAGGTCGCCAAAGCAAAATAAAACACAAGAATCCAGCAAAAAGAAATAACTTCATGAATAGTGACAAACAACTGAAATTTGACCAGCGTTATCTGGAAATGGCTCGCATCTGGGCTCAGAACTCCTACTGCCAGCGCCGACAGGTCGGTGCGTTGGTAGTGAAAAACGGTATGATCATCAGCGACGGCTATAACGGCACACCCAGCGGTTTCGAGAATATCTGCGAGGATGAGAACAACGTCACCAAGCCTTACGTGCTGCATGCCGAGGCCAATGCCATTACCAAACTGGCCCGTTCGAACAATAATTCAGAAGGATCCACCATTTATATCACAGCATCGCCTTGCATTGAGTGTGCCAAACTCATTATACAGTCTGGCATCAAACGCGTTGTCTATGGCGAAAAATACCGTCTGACAGACGGTGTTGACTTGTTAGAGCGTGCGGGAATAGAAGTAGTATATCTCGGAGAGTAAAGAAATGTCAAAATAACGATATAACGTTATAACGTAATAACGAAAACAGAATGAACAACAAAAGAAGTAATCGTTTCATGCCCTTCCTGCTGGCTCTCAGCGTTGTGATAGGCATTTTTATCGGAACATTCTATGCCAACCACTTCTCGGGCAACCGACTGAGCATCATCAATTCGAGCAGCAATAAGCTCAACAACCTGCTCCATATTATTGATGACCAGTACGTCGACACCGTAGATGTGAATGACCTCGTGGAGAAAGCTATGCCTCAGATTCTGAGCGAGTTAGACCCCCACTCCGTCTACATTTCGGCCAAGGATGTGCAAACAGCCAACGACGACTTGCGAGGTTCTTTCTCGGGCGTAGGTATTGAATTTACCATCCGTCAGGATACGCTCCACGTGCAGAAAGTCATCAGCAACGGACCAGCAGAACGTGCCGGGTTGATTGCCGGTGATAAGATTGTCGTTGTTGACGACAAGCCTTTTACTGGCAAGACGCTGACCAACGAGGAAGCCATGCACCGTCTAAAAGGTCCAAAGGATACCAAGGTCAAGTTGGGTGTGATGCGTTATGGTGAGAAAAAGATTCGCGACTTTGTGGTCACACGCGGTGAAATACCAACCAAGAGTGTAACGGCGACCTATATGCTCGACAAAGAAACCGGTTACATCCGCATTAGGAACTTTGGTGAGAACACGTACCCAGAGTTACTTATCGCATTAGCCCGGCTGTCGCAGGAGAACTTTCGGAACCTGACCATCGATCTGCGTGGTAACACGGGTGGTTATCTGCAGTCAGCCGTCCAAATTGCCAACGAGTTCCTGCCCAAGAACCGGCTTATCGTCTATACTCAGGGACGTAAGTCACCCCGTCAGGAATATCGCTCCGACGGAAGAGGATCCTATCAGCGCATTCCACTTGTCGTACTCATCGACGAAGGATCGGCCTCGGCATCAGAAATCCTGGCTGGTGCTATTCAGGACAATGACCGAGGGACCATCATCGGTCGACGTTCCTTCGGAAAGGGATTGGTTCAGCAGCCCATCTCATTCAATGACCAGTCGATGATTCGCCTGACCATCGCCCGCTACTATTCTCCTTCTGGTCGCTGCATTCAGAAGCATTATACATCTGGAAGCAACAAGGATTACGAAGAAGACCTCATGGCGCGTTATGAGCACGGAGAATTTTTCTCTCAGGATAGCATCAAACACGAGGGACCTGCTTATAAGACCACCATTGGCCGAACAGTATATGGTGGAGGAGGTATTACTCCCGACATCTTCATTGCCGAGGACACCACCGACGTGACATCCTACTACAAACAGGCTTCCATGAGTGGACTGATTATACAATATGCCTTTGAATATACGGACCAGAACCGTGCGAAGCTCAGCCAGTTCAAGGGCGTCGACGAGTTGGAGAAATATCTGAAGCAGCAGAATACGGTAGAGAAATTTGCCACCTATGCTGAGCAGAAGGGACTGAAACGTCGTAACCTCATGATTCAGCGTTCACATAAGCTGTTGGAACGATTCATTAACAGCCGCATCATTTACAATATCATGAGCGAAGAGGCATGGATGGAGTATCTGAATGAGGACGATCCCGTCATTCTGGAAACGCAGAAGGTGTTCCGTTCAAATACCGCATTCCCTACGGCTCCTGCTACTAACAATGAGATGAAGAAGGCTGCATGACCAAGCAGGAACTTAGACAGCACATTCGTCGCCAGAAACAATTGCACGCTGGCGACGATTCTGCTGTCGTTATTGAAAGGCTCAAACAACATCCGAAGCTGCGGAGTGCACGTACCATATTATTATACAATGCCTTACCTGATGAAGTCCAGACACAATCATTAATAAACGAACTAGCTTTTCAGGGGAAAACAATTCTGTTGCCCAAAGTTATCGACGGATCCATGATGGAGGTGCGACGTTACACCAACACAAAAAATCTTGCTGCAGGTGTATATGGAATCTTGGAACCCATAGGGGAACCCTTCACAGACTATGCCAGCATTGATGTGGCCATTATTCCGGGAATGGCTTTCGACAACAAAGGCCATCGTTTAGGACGCGGGAAAGGATATTACGACCGATTCCTGTCCCAGCTCACATCAAAAACAATCAAAATTGGTCTGTGCTTTCCTTGGCAATTGGTAGACGTCGTTCCCACCGACAAGAACGATATCTCAATGGATTGTGTTATCTGCTAACCAAAGCTGATATCACAAATAACCTGCTGTCCTACAGCAGCATTCAACTTCTTTACCAGTTCTTCTCTCATCAGCGACAAGTCAGCACGCAACGCAGGATTCGACATACGAACATAAAGCGTCTGATTGTAAATATAGGTATTCAAAGTGTAACGCGCAATCACCGGACCAGCTACATGGGGCCATGCATCCACTAGTCGCTTCTGTAGCAGTGGAGTCTCCAGTCCTTGCTCACGCAGATTACGCAGCAACACGTCTTTCAGGGTTTGTACGTCACGCTTAAACATCGTCATTTTTCATGAATTACACCATTCTCCACATGGAATATTTGATAGTCCAGCGCTGAATTGCTCAGAATCTGGTCCAAGTGGTCACGGTTAGTGTCTGTAATAAAAATCTGGCCAAAACTGTCGCCTGATACTAATTTCACTATCTGTTCTACCCTACTGGCATCCAACTTGTCAAAGATATCGTCCAAGAGAAGTAGAGGCGTTGTCTGTGATGCAGTACGCTTCAAAAAGTCAAACTGAGCCAGTTTGAGGGCAATGACATAGGTCTTATTCTGTCCCTGCGAACCCTCACGTTTCATCAAGTGCCCGTCTAAGGTAAATTCCAAGTCATCACGATGTACACCATGCAACGAGTAGCCAACAGCCAAATCCTTCATCCGATCACGCTGAATGACGTCAAGCAACGATCCTCGCTGGCAATGCGACACATAATTGAGACCGACTTGTTCACGGTGCTGCGAAATTTGCTGATAGTACTCTTGGAATACAGGAATCAACTCCTCAACGAAGGAACGTCTGCGTAAAAAGATTTGTTCACCTTCTTCAGCCATCTGCTCCTCCCAGATTTGCATCAGGGCAGGATCGGGAGTTTGATCTTCCATCTTCAAAAGGGTATTGCGCTGCGCCAAAGCGGTATTATAACGGCTCAAATGGTCAATATACGTGCGGTCATACTGTGATATAACCATATCCATCAGCCTACGACGCTCCTCGCTGCCACCCTCTATCAATAACGTGTCCGATGGTGAGACGACAACCAATGGTATCAGTCCAATATGCTCTGACAATCGGCGGTATTCCTTCTTGTTACGCTTGAAATGTTTCTTCTGCCCTCGTTTCATCCCCACCGAAACAATCTCACGATGTGGTGTTATGATGCCATTTCCCATTTCTCCTTTCTCATTTCTCATTTCATCTTCATACTCGCCCTCTATCAAGCAGAAAGGTTCTTCGTGACGAATGACCTGCGAATCAATCGGGTTAGAAGCAGAACGACAGAACGACAAGTAATAGACCACGTCGAGCACATTGGTCTTACCAGCGCCATTCGGTCCTATGAAGCAATTCATCTTGGGTGAGAGCTCTAATTGAGCCTCACTAATATTCTTATAATTGAGTATTGAGAGCTTCTTTAGTATCATTTCTGGTGCAAAGGTAGCATTTTTATGCTAAAAAAACAAATTTTTCTCTTTTCACTTTTCACTTTTCACTTTTATTTCGTACCTTTGCACCCGATTTACGCCCGAACAATAATAAATACAAGAATAATGGCAAACAAAAATCAAAAACAAGCTTCTATTGAGGAGCAGCAGGTCACCAAGACCGAAGCCTTTTTTGAAAAGAACAAGAAGGCTATCATCATCACAGTGGTTGCAATCATTGCAATCGTCGTATTAGGTATTCTGGCAAAGAACTACTATTTCGAGCCTCGTGCCAATGAAGCAAGCACCGAACTGGCAAAGAGTCAGGAACTCTTCCAGCAGGAGCAGTATGACAAGGCACTGGCTGGTTTCCAGAAGGTTGCTTCCGACTACAGTTCTACTGATGCCGGCAATCTGGCTCAGCTCTACATCGGTCTTTGCCAGGCTAATCTGGGCAAGTGGCAGGAGGCTGTCAATGCATTGGAGAGCTTCAGCGGCAAAGACGACCAGATGATTACTCCCGCTGCAGAAGGAGCACTGGGTAACGCATACGCTAATCTGAATCAGCTCGATAAGGCTGTTGAGCACCTGAAGAAGGCTGCCCAGATGGCTGACAACAATTCGCTGTCTCCCACATTCCTCATTCAGGCTGGTGAGATTCTCGAAAGCCAGGGTAAGAAAGACGAAGCTCTGAAACTGTATCAGGAAGTAAAAGAAAAGTACTTCAATTCTATGCAGTATCAGACCATCGACGCATATATCCAGCGCGCAACAGCAAAATAATGGCAACAAAAAACCTGTCAGAATACAACACAGCACAAGTCCCCGATGCCTCTAACATGATTTTTGGCATCGTGGTGGCAGAATGGAATCCCGAGATTACTGGAGCCCTGCTCGAGGGTTGTACTTCAACGCTTGAGAAGCATGGTGCTCTCCCTGAGAACATTCACGTCAAAACGGTTCCGGGTTCCTTTGAACTGATTTACGGAGCCCACCAGATGACACTCAATGACGGCTATGATGCGGTCATCATCTTAGGTTCTGTGATTCGTGGAGAGACACCGCACTTTGATTACATCTGTCAAGGAGTTACTGCCGGCATTGCCCGACTGAATGCTACCAGCAATATTCCTGTAATCTATGGTCTGTTGACCACTGAAAACCTCCAGCAGGCACTCGATCGCGCCGGAGGACGATTAGGAAACAAGGGTGATGAATGTGCTGTAGTAGCCATCAAAATGGCTAAATTCTAAACGGACTGTTGAATCAACAAAATAAAAGCTCCCGCCTCAACAAGGCAGGAGTTTTTTTATGGCGTTAATTTATTCTTTACGCTTCTTTCTTATCCAGTTTCTCGTAAATGGAATTATTCGATTTGTATTCCGGCACAATCTCCTTCATTTTCGCTACAGTAGCCATATCGTCATAGTGTCTCGAAATATCAATCAATTCGTTAATATCCTTATTAACCACATCGTAGTCATACTCACGGACCTCGGCAATACGAATCTTCTCATGGAACGTTGGCTTGGTGCCTTCAAGTTCATTCAGCACCTCCTCGTAGAGTTTCTCGCCGGGACGCAGACCCGTGAACTTAATCTCCACATTCTTGGCACCCGACAGTTTGATCATGCGCTTTGCCAAGTCGGCAATCTTCACAGGCTTACCCATATCGAAGACGAAAATCTCTCCGCCATTACCCTTCGTTCCTGCCTCTAAAACCAATTTACATGCTTCGGGTATCAGCATGAAGAAGCGTACGATACGTTCATCGGTAACTGTCACGGGACCGCCATTCTTAATCTGCTCACGGAACAGGGGAATAACTGAGCCGTTCGAACCCAGCACGTTACCGAATCGCGTAGTCACAAACTGAGTTCTGGCTATAGGACCACCCATCTGCGAAGATACGATAAAGCTCTCCTTATTTCCCAATTGCTGGATATGGGTGCCCATTTTCTTCTCCTTGATGGCCTGATCAAGACTCTGCACATAGATTTCACAGATGCGCTTGGAACAACCCATCACATTCGTGGGATTGACAGCCTTGTCCGTCGATACCATCACAAACTTGCTGACACCATATTTCACCGACAAATCGGCAATAACCTTCGTTCCATAGATATTGTTCATCACCGCCTCGGAAGGATTATCCTCCATCATCGGCACATGCTTATAGGCAGCAGCATGGAACACATAGTCGGGACGGAACGACTTAAACACTTCTTCCATGCGGCTCACGCGACTGATGCTAGTCACCACAGTCGACGCTGGAATGTTCGGGAATTCCTTCGCCATCATCAGACGGATGTCGTGCTGGGGCGTCTCGGCCTGATCTATCAACATCATCGCAGCTGGTTTGAACTGAGCCACCTGGCGGACAATCTCAGAACCTATCGAACCGGCACTACCTGTAATCAAGACACGTTTTCCCGTCAGCAACTCTTCTACGGACTTCAGGTCTACACGAATCTCTGAACGCGGTAGGAGTTCTTCAACACTAACCTCGCGCAGTTGAATATTATTAAAGTCAGCAGCAGATAGATCTCCCTCGGGATTAAGTTCCTGGGCACTTTGAGCCATAAAGACCTTTGCACCTGCACCAATAATAATATCTTGTATCTCCTGATTGTTACGGAATTCATTCACACGATATGGAGAAACCAAAACGCCTTCGATATCGTTCTTCTTGATGATCTCAGCAATATTATCGTCAATAGAATAGACACGCTCACCCATAATTTGCTGGTGCTTGGTCTTCTTGAAGTGCGTAATGAATCCCTTTACCACAAACTTTCTGGGACGTTGTGCCTGAATATTCTTGGCCAGTCCAACACCACCTTGCATAGCTCCGTAAATCAGCACTCTCACGGCTCTGGTGTTCGAGAAAGCCACATCATAGAGTGTCTTCACAAAAACACGCAAAGCCCACATCAAGAGCGTAGCAATCAGATAAATCAGGAAGATGCTCGTGGTATCGAAATGCACAAACAGATGTCTGGGCAAATTGTCCATACCATATTGTGCAATCAGAACTAAAGCCAGCGAAACCAGATTACCATACACGATACGCATCAGGTCCACAAAACTGGAGTATCGCATGAATCCCGAATAGGTATGGAAAAGGCGGAATCCCACGACACTAAGCGCTGTGAAAATAAACATGGTGTTGATGACCTGGAAGAAATTGGTCAACAAGGTGTCTGTCTTGTTGAATATCCAAAAAGCACAGGCTCCACTGGCCATCACAATGGCACAGTCAATCAGAAAAATACACCAATAAGGTAATGAATTCTTGGTAAAATACCAATTCAAAATCTTATCAAAAGGATTCCTCATATATCCATATTATTCTAAAACCGATGCAAAGATAGGCATTTTTTTCTTACCTCGCAAGAATATTCAAAGAATTTTCATCTATGGACTAAAAATGGACTAATTATTGTTCTCCGATACGGGAATAAACAAATCCCATTTCTTCCAGTTCCTGCCGGTCATAGATGTTTCGTCCATCCACCACCACATTACCATTCATCACCTTTTGAACAACATTCCACGAAGGCAGGCGGAACTGGCGCCACTCGGTCATCAGCGCAAAGACATCAGCACCGTCAGCAGCATCATACATATTCTTGCAATAGGTGACAACGTCGCCAATACGACGCTTGCACTCGTCCATAGCAATGGGGTCAAAGACACGAATGGCAGCACCGTCTGCCAACAGTTTGTCGATTACCACCAAAGCCGGTGCCTCACGCATGTCGTCGGTCTCGGGTTTAAACGAGAGTCCGATGATAGCTACCGTTTTGCCCTTCACACTGCCTACGGCGTTGATAATCTTATCGTAGACGATAGACTTCTGGCGTTCATTGACACGCTCAACAGCCTCAATGACCTCCATGTGATAACCATTGTCCAAACCGGTATGTACGAGAGCCTTCACGTCCTTGGGGAAGCAACTGCCACCATAGCCACAACCAGCATAGAGGAACTTCGAACCGATACGAGCATCGGTGCCGATACCCTTGCGGACTGCATCCACATTGGCTCCAACGCGTTCACAAAGGTTGGCAATATCGTTCATAAACGAAATACGAGTAGCCAACATGGCATTGGCCGCATATTTGGTCATCTCAGCCGAAGGAATATCCATAAAAATCACGCGGAAGTTATTGATTAAGAACGGCTTATACAAACGCGTCATCACCTCTTTGGCCTTCTCTGACTCCGTACCAACTACCACACGGTCGGGCGACATAAAGTCCTTGATGGCAGCACCTTCCTTCAAGAATTCCGGGTTCGAAGCTACGTCGAACGGCACGTCAACGCCGCGCTTGTCCAGCTCTTCCTGAATGGCTGCCTTCACCTTCTTGGCGGTGCCCACGGGAACAGTACTCTTTGTTACCAATATGGTGTACTTGTTAATGTTCTGTCCGAACTGACGGGCTACGGCCAGCACATATTTCAAATCGGCACTGCCGTCCTCATCGGGAGGCGTACCCACAGCCGAGAAAACCACCTCAACATCGTCCAGCACTTCTGTCAGATCTGTGGTAAACTGCAAACGTCCATATTCCACGTTACGCTTCACCAGTTCTTCCAATCCTGGTTCATAAATCGGCATAATGCCATTCTTGAGTTTCTCTATCTTCTGGGTATCAACATCCACACAAGTAACATGTGCGCCCATCTCTGCAAAACAAGTTCCGCTTACCAGGCCCACATAGCCCGTACCTACAATTGCTATTTTCATGAATAAGTTGTTTAATAATTTCGGTGCAAAGGTACGAAAAAAAACGCAACACAAATGTATGAATAACAAAAAAGTTCAATTTTTAGCCATAAAAGGTATTTTTTCATCTATTTATTTTGGTATATTCAAGGAAATCATGTACTTTTGCTCACAAGAAAACTACCCTATTATGAAATTTATCAGTTGGAATGTCAATGGGCTTCGCGCCTGTGAAGGAAAAGGATTTAGTGAGTCATTCAAGCTGTTGGACGCCGATTTCTTCTGTCTGCAGGAAACCAAGATGCAGGCTGGTCAGTTAGACCTGCAGTTCGAAGGTTATAAATCATTTTGGAATTATGCCGACAAGAAAGGCTACTCGGGCACGGCCATCTTCACCCGCCACGAACCGCTGAATGTCACTTACGGCATCGGCATTGACGAGCACGACCACGAAGGGCGAGTCATCACACTGGAAATGCCTGACTTCTATCTCGTTTGTTGCTACACGCCCAATTCTCAAGACGGTCTGAAACGATTGGACTACCGTATGACATGGGAGGACGATTTCCGCCAGTATCTCCTGTCGTTAGACCAGCAGAAGCCCGTCATCCTCTGTGGTGACCTTAACGTGGCCCACGAGGAGATTGACCTGAAGAATCCCAAGACCAACCGCATGAATGCCGGCTTCACCGATCAGGAGCGCCAGAAGTTTACCACCCTGCTGAACAGCGGCTTCATCGACACCTTCCGCGCGCTCTATCCTGAGCAGGTGACGTATTCCTGGTGGTCGTACCGTTTCCAAGCGCGTCAGAAGAACGCAGGCTGGCGTATCGACTACTTCGTTACCTCCCAGCGCCTGCAGCCACAGATTCAGGATGCCAAAATCCACACCGACATCCTCGGCTCCGACCACTGCCCCGTCGAGTTGTTGCTGAAGGCGTGAAAAAGATTAAAAAAATACAAAAAATGCAGGTAAATGTAACAATGAAAGCAGAAAAACCTTAAATTTGCCGACAGTTTTTGTGACCTATAAACATCATTATTAATTAAAAAGAGAAAGCAAAACTATGAAGAAGATTCTTTTCGCAGTGATGGCTATGATTGCCATCGGATTGACATCGTGTAGCAACAAGGCTCAGCAGAGCGAAGGTGCAGAAGCCGCCGAGGCTACTATCAGCGCACTGACCGAGCAGTTGGAGGCCGGCGACGCCAGCAAGTTTGCAGAAGTGCTGACCACCGTCAAGGAGAAGATTGCCGAGTTTGTCAAGAGCAATCCCGAGGTGGCCAAGGAATATGTTGCTAAGGTTCAGACTTTCCTGAAGGAGAATGCCGACAAGGTGAAGGCCCTCGTAGGTGACAATGCTGCCGCCGCTGCTGCTTTTGCTGCTATTACCGAGGCTGATGCTGAGAATGTGGTGAATGGTCTGCTCGATTCAGTAGGCGACGCTGCCGAAGCTGCCAAGGACTCTGTAGTCGGAGCTATCAACGACCAGGTTGACGCTGCCAAGCAGGCCGCCGAGGACGCCAAAGATGCTGCCGTTGACGCTGCCAAGGACAAGGCTAACGAAGCCATCGACGACGCTGCCGACAAGACCAAGAAGGCACTGGGACTGTAAAAAATGAGGAATGAGGAATGTGGAATGAGGAATTATTCTCGCTTCGCTGCGATGTCTGAATGACTAATTCTCAATTATTCATTGATCATCGCCGCAGGCGACCATTCAACATTCAACACTCATCATTCAACATTCATTGAATAAAAAAGCCGGTTCGCTGAATAATTTTTGCGAGCCGGCTCTTTTTGTCTACCTTTGCCGACAGAAATTAACTCTTAAAAAGCAAAGGATTATGAAAAAGATTGTTTATCAGATGATGCTCGTAGCATCGATGGCTACACTGACAGCCTGTTCATCGGACGACCCGTTCGATACCACCAACAACAATGTTTTTAACCCCGGCGGCACAGAAATAGGTGGCGGCAATGGCAGCAGCTCAGCCGGCAGTGGCGAATTGCTCAGCTTCTCGGTCAATCTCGACCGGGAATCCACCGAACCCGCCAGCACCGTAGCCGCATACTATCCCGAGGCCGAGGACGACATCACGACGCAGACCTTCGCCACACAGATAGCCATCGACATGACCAACCCCGTGGCCAAGACCGAGAACGGTGTGGAGATTACCGTCAGCGAGGGTCACGTCACGGCCAATCACGGCTCTACAGAGGGCATCTGCTACGTCGTAACGGGTACGACCAGCAACGGTTCGCTGACCATCGACGGCAAGACCAACTTCGAGCTGAACCTGAACAGCGTCGACATCACCAACCCCACGTCGACAGCCCTCGACATTGAAAGCAAGAAGGCATCCTACATCGTGCTGACAGGCACCAACAAACTGACCGACGGCACGACAGAAGACCACAAGAGCACGCTCTACGGCAAGGGAAAACTGTTGTTCAGCGGCACGGGTTCACTCAACGTCTACGGCACCTACAACAACGGTATTCACACCAAGAGCTACGTGGTCATTGACAAAGGCGTGAACCTCTATGTCAACACCACCATCAATCACGGCATCAAGGCCTCTGATGCGGTAGTCATCAACGGCGGAATCATCAACATAGAGAGCAGCGGCGAGGGTGCCAAGGGCATCAACTGCGAAAAGGACATCGTCATCAATGGCGGCCGCACCAACGTCATCTGCACAGGTAACGGCGAATGGGACACCGAGGACCTCGAAACAAAGGCTGCCACCTGCATCAAGTGCGACTCCATCATGACCATCAAGGGCGGCGAGATCAACGTCAAGGCTACGGGCAGCGGCGGCAAGGGTCTGAAGGCCGACTGGGAGGCCTACATCAGCGGCGGTAAGATTCGCGTCATTACCACCGGCGGCCTCTACTACAGCAACGGCACGCAGGAGAGCCACAACTACACGGGCAATACCGACAATCTGGACGACGCCTACACCTCGTCGCCAAAGGGCATCAAGGTGGGTACGAAGAACGAACACGGCGTGCTGCAGATTACCGGCGGCGACCTGATGGTACGCACCAGCGGCACCAACGGCGAGGGCATTGAGTCGAAGGGTACACTCGACATCACTGACGGAACGGTGATGGTTTCCGCCTACGACGACGCCATCAACTCCTCGGGCGACCTGACCATCAGCGGCGGCTACGTGGTTGCCGTAGGCACCAACAACGACGGCATTGACTCCAACGGCAACATGTATCTGAAAGGCGGTACGCTCATCGCCATGGGTGCAGGCGGTGCAGAGGCCGGCATCGACATCAACGAACAGAAGAAACTGTACATCAGCGGCGGTAACATCTTCGGCATCGGCGGACGCTTCGACGGCTCACTGGGCAGCACCTCGCAGGGCATTGTCACCACCAGCGGCTCCGTAACGGCTAACTCGACGGTCACTATCACTAGCGGAAGCACCACGCTGGCCTCATTCGCCATGCCCCCCTATTCTTACAACAACGGCACCATCTTGGTCAGCGCTCCCGACATGAAGAGCGGCTCGAGCTACACGCTGAACCTCGGCTCGCAGTCGGTCAGCGTCACCGCCTCGAACACCATCAGCAACAGCGGCATGGGAGGAGGACCTGGCGGAAATAATCGCCCTGGTGGTTGGTAAACACAATAAATGACAAAAGTTTCCGTTATATGAAATGGATGCAAGAACAGTCGAAATATGAAAACGTCGCCTACGTGGCGCTGTGGGGATTACTCTTCACAGCGCCGCTGCTGACGCTCTATCTCCGCACGACCAGCGACAGCAACCTGACATTTAACTGGCAGGAAGTGTGGATGGTGTGGCGTCATTTCTGGGTGTATCTGCTGCTCTTCCTCGTTCACAACTTCCTCCTGGCACCACTGCTCGTCTATCGTAACAAGCGCTGGCTCTATTGCCTGCTGGCACTCTGCATGGTCGGCGTGTTCACCGCCTACCAATGCACCACCCGCCCCGACCACATGCACCGACATCAGCGCCACGCTATGGAACAGCGCGGGCCGCGACCTATGGATGATCACATGGACCGAGGCGACCTTGAACCGATGGAACAAGGCGATTTCGAACCCACGAAACGAGGCTTCGACCACGAGCCGCCACCCAAGCCGAGGGGCGAGCGGATGGACAAAAAGCCTCCCGTATTCATCGGCGAAAAGGATATTGTGGCCATCGTGGTACTCATCCTGATGTGCGGCATGAACCTCGGCATCAAACTATATTTCCGTACCCGTAACGACCACAAGAAGTTGCAGGCGCTCGAGAAGGAGAACCTGGAGCAGCAGCTGGAGTATCTGAAATACCAGATCAACCCGCACTTCTTTATGAATACGCTGAACAACATTCATGCGTTGGTCGACATTGACCCCGAGAAGGCTAAAGACACGATACTGGAGCTGTCGAAAATGATGCGTTTCGTGCTTTACGAAGGCGACAAGGAGGGTGTTCCCCTCTCGCGCGAATTCGAGTTTATCCGCCACTACATTCAGCTTATGAAGCTGCGCTATACCGACAAGGTAAAGATAGCCGTTGACCTGCCTGCAGAGGCCCCCGACAAGCTCATACCGCCTCTGATGCTCATTACCTTCATCGAAAATGCCTTCAAACACGGCATCTCGTATCAGCACGAGTCGTTTATCGACATCAAGGTGGAAATCTCTCACCCCTCACCTCTCACCACTCACCTCTTATTTTCCTGCCGCAATTCAAAAGCCGACAAGGCTGCGATTGAACGAGAACAGAGTGATGCTTGCATCGACTCTGCCGAGCGTGAGCAGGCTCGACCAGAGGTCAAGCCTAACGAAGAAAAAGGCGGCGTAGGCCTGCAGAATGTCAAACAACGTCTAAATCTACTTTATGACAACAATTATACGCTAAAAATACAGGACGAGAGCGATGTTTACAGCGTCGACCTCACCATTCCACTCTAAACGCTAATCTCTAAACTCTAAACGAATATGATACGTTGCATGGCCATTGACGACGAGCCCCTGGCTCTTCAGCAGATAGTTGCCTACATAGGCAAAGTTCCCTTCCTTGAACTCATAGCTCAATGTCAGAGTGCACTGGAGGCCCGTGAGTTTCTTGAACACGACACGGTCGACGCCATTTTCTGCGACATCAACATGCCCGACCTCAACGGCATGGACTTTATCA
>CAMHUU010000030.1 GCA_946188395.1 uncultured Prevotellaceae bacterium
AAACGATTGGTGGTCATAGCTCCCAAGACGTGTCGCAACTGCGGACCCGCCATCTTCTGGAGTGCCTCACTCATGGTCTTCATACCGAACATCAGCAGAGCCAGTGAGCCCAAAAGCGTGAAAATTACCCAAATTGACATAAATAATTATTTTTAAGCGTATTTTTTTGACGTTTAGTTATTCACTTTTCACTTTAATTTCGTACCTTTGCCGTCACTAAAAACTTACGTTTATGGAACAACAAATACAAATCCGTTGCAAAAATAATAAAAAAACTTTAAATATCAGCATCGGAAGCCATCTTTCTGAAATTTTTTCTCTTCTTGGGCTCGAAATGGAGTACGGACCCATCAGTGCGCGTGTCAATAACAAGGTCGAGGGAATGCACTTCCGCGTGTATAAACCCAAGGATATCGAGTTCCTCGACATCCGCTCGTCCAGCGGTCTGCGGGCCTATACCCGCTCGCTGTTCTTCGTGCTCAACAAGGCCGCTCACGACTTGTGGCCCGAGTGTACCGTCTGCATCGACATTCCCGTTTCCAACGGCTACTATGTCGACATCCGCCGGAAGGACGAAAACGACAAGCCCGTCGAGATAACCCCCGACGACGTGCATGAGTTGCACGAGCGAATGAAGGCGCTGATTGACGCCGCCATCCCCATTCATCGCCACGAGACGACCACCGAGGAGGCCATCCGCATGTTCCGCGAAAGCCGCTCCTACTCGAAAGTCAAGCTTCTGGAGGGCAAGGGGTCGCTCTATACCACTTACTATGATATCGACGGCTACGTGGACTACTACTATGGTGCATTGCTCACCAACACCTCGCAAATCTACCTCTTCGGGCTGGAGTACTACTACGGCGGTGTGCTGCTGCGCATCCCGTCGACGGAAGACCCCTCGAAGCTGGGTGCCTTCGTCCGTCAGGACAAGATGTTCGAGATCTTCAAGGAGCACCACCAATGGCAGGATATTGTGGGCATGCGCACTGTGGGCGACCTGAACGTAGCCATCGACAAAGGCTATTCCAATCAGCTCATCCAGATCAGCGAGGCCTTGCAGGAGAAGAAGATTGCACAAATAGCCGATGACATCGCCAAGCGCAAAGGCATCAAACTGGTGCTCATTGCCGGACCCAGCAGCAGTGGTAAGACGACGACCTGCAAGCGTCTCAGCGTACAACTGGCCGTCAACGGCTTGAAACCCATCGGCATCTCGCTCGACGACTACTTCCTCGACCGCGACCAGACACCACGCGACGAAAGCGGCGACTACGACTTCGAGCACCTGCACGCCCTGAACATCCCGCTGCTCAACGAACAGATGAATGCCCTCTTCCGAGGCGAGGAGGTCGAGCTGCCAAGATATAATTTCCAGACAGGCAAGAGTGAGTGGAGTGGTAAGAAGTTGCAACTCAAGGGCAGTGAAGTGCTTGTCGTTGAGGGCATCCACGCCCTGAACCCTGAGCTCACCGCCGACATTCCTCAGGAGCAGATTTACCGTGTCTATGCTTCGGCGCTGACCACCATCCTGCTCGACAACCACAACTACATTCCCACCACTGACAACCGCCTGTTGCGCCGCATCATCCGCGACCATAAATACCGCGGTGTTTCGGCCCGCGAGACCATCCGTCGCTGGCCCTCCGTACGTCGTGGTGAGAACCGCTGGATTTTCCCCTTCCAGGAGAATGCCGACGCGATGTTCAATTCGGCCATGCTCTTCGAACTCGCCGTCATCAAGCGCCAGGCAGAACCGGTGCTCGAAGAGGTTCCCGAGAACTGCGAAGAATATGCCGAGGCCTATCGCCTGCGCAAGTTCCTGAGCTACATTCACCCCATTCCTGAAGACCAGATTCCGCCCACGTCGCTCCTCCGCGAGTTCCTCGGCGGCTCCTCATTCAAATATTAGAAGTTAAAGAAGTTAGGGAAGTTAGAGAAGTTAAAGAAGTTAGAGAAGTTAGAGAAGTTAAGACATATGAAATTAAGAGCACTATTTCTATTTATTATTTTTAATTTTTTATTTAGCCCCGCAGGGGCGCAGGTTGAAATTCCCAAAGACACTCCACAGCTGGAGTTTGCACTGCAACTGAAGGTCACACTGGGCGAGGCCTATTCCTGCGGCGAGACGCAGCACGGTCGACGGACCATCATTCCCATTACTGGTGGCACCTTCGAAGGTCCTAACATCAAGGGTACCATCGTCAATGGCGGTGCCGACTACCAGATAGCCAACAGTGCCGGTCGCACCGAACTGGAAGCCATCTATTGCATCAAGACTGACGACGGCGTGTATATCCATATCCGTAATCGCGGCATCATCGCCAATGGCAAGGACGAAAATGGCAATCCTTCGTTCTATTTCAAGTGTGCCCCACAATTCGAGGCTCCCAGCGATAGCAAATATGCGTGGCTCAACAATTCCCTCTTCCTTTGTGCGCCATCCTTCTCACAAGGTTTTCAGGGCATCGTCCTCAACGTCTGGCGCGTCAAGTGATTGGGCAAACAGCCTGCATCCAAATACAAAAATCCCACATTGCAAATGCAGTGTGGGATTTGTTTTGTGGGCGTTGACGGATTCGAACCGCCGACCCTCTGCTTGTAAGGCAGATGCTCTAAACCAGCTGAGCTAAACGCCCTTTCTTTCGAAAAGCGGTGCAAAGGTACGGAGTTTTTTTGAAACCACCAAACTTTTGCACCACTTTTTTATGTTTTCAGCTAAAAATGCCTGTTTCAACAGCTTATTGAGCCTTGATTGCCACCGTTGCACGACGGTTATAGGTAGCAGGCGACAACGTATCGACACCACCTGCGGCAACCACTTCTATCTGTTCACGGGCAAAGCCCATCTTCACAATTTCAGCGACGACAGCCTCAGCACGCTGTTCGGAAAGGCTGCGGTTGCGCTCTGCACTGCCCGTCACGCTGTCGGCATAACCTGTAACCAGAAGCTTGGCGCCCTGCTGCTTGGCCACTGCCACCAGCTCGGCCACATTCTGCAAGTCGCGCTGAGAGGCGATAACGGCCTTGTTGAGGTTGAAGAACACAGAAACGGGAGCAGAAACGAGTTGTGTCACCGTAACAGGCTCTTGAGGAGCAGGAGCAGGTTTTTCGGCATTCTCCAACTCTTCGTTCAGACGGTCGTTTTCAGCCATCAGGTCAGCCAACTGGGCATTCAGGGCATCAATCTCGCTCTGTGCCAACGCCTGAATAGCATCGAGATCGGGCGAAGTCTTCCAAGTAGAGTTGCCCAGCCTGTAGGTGAAACCCACCTCAGCAGTAATTGCACGGTCGCGGCCCTTCAGACTAAGCTTTGAATCGCCACCGGCACCGAATCCGTCGAACGAGGAATCGTAGGAACCATAATGGATATCGATGTTGAACGCCAGTTTCGGACTGAGGCGGAGCGTGTTGAGCAGACCTACGGAAAAGCCCAGGGCATAGGTATTGTACGACATGTTGCGCCCCACTCCACCGCCCATATAGGGGATGAGGTTCCACGTGCGCTGTTCGTTGTAGCCCATCAACATGTTGCTGAGATTAAAAAGCACCTGTTCCTGAAGTGTCCAATACTTGCTGGCATTAAGTGCCTTGTCCTCTGAAATGATGCTACGGCCCCACATACCGTTGAACTTGGTACGAAGGCCAAGACCCGGCGTGAACCACTTGCCCAAGGCGAGGGAAAAGCCCAGGTTGGTGCGATAGTCCTTGAACAGTTTGCCAAACTTGACGGACTGCTGTTCCTGGCTACTCCAGAACGATGTCCCTGCCACGTTGGCCTGAACGAACCAATTGGCCCAGAACGAGTTTGTAGCGACGCTGTGCTTCTCGCCAGAGACCTCAGCCTGAGCCCATACTGTTGAAGGTAAAAGGATAAAAAGGTAAAAAAGTAAAACCTTTCTTACCAAACCTGTTACCATGTTTTTCTTTTCTTTTCTCATATCTTTTTCAGTTTTTACCTTTTTTACTTTTACCCTTTACCCCAGCAGTTTTTCTATGTCGTGCTGGGGCAATATGCCCAGAATGGCCTTGCCGTCGGGGGTGTAGTTGACATTGGAGCAGGCAAAGAGTTCGTTGACAAGATTCTCCATCTCGCTGTTGCTCAGCACCTGTCCCTGCGGAATGGCCACGTGGTGCGCCATGCTCAACGCCAGCGTCTTGTTGAGATCGTCCATCGAGTCGCCAGCACCACCTGCAGCATCCGCAACCATATCGTGCAAAAGCTGTACGTAGTTTAAGCCATCGAGTCCCGCAGGAATACCATTAACGGCAAAACTGCCCTGTCCCAAATCGGTCAGTTCAAAGCCAATAGCAGAAAGACGCGGCAGGACTTGTTCCAGCAGCGATTGCTCTGAAGGGCTGAACTGTACTACCTCAGGGAAAAGCACCTGCTGAGTCTCGGCCGAGCGGGTCTGCAACTGTGCCAGACACTGCTCGTAGCGAATGCGGACATCGGCGCGATACTGGTCGATTACCATCAGGCCCGACTTCACAGCAGTCATAATGTAGCAGCCTTTATATTGATAGTGGACGGGGGATTTATCGGCTGTCAGGGTGTCGAGTCCCGCAAGACCAGGCACCTCGACAGCATCGGGGAGAGGTCCATCGTCGAAAAACGAAGGCGAGGATACGGGTTGGGTATTGGCAGGCTGAAGATTTTCATAAAGCTGTTCCCAACCATTCGATGCTCTCTTCTGAGGAGACGAGAAAGGGTTATAAGAAGGATTGCCGGGAGTTCTAGGAATACTCGGAACGTGCTGGGCATTCGGAGTTTCCGGGGAAGTCGGATTATATACCGGGATATCAGGGCGTCCCTCGGTGTCGAAGTCGATTTGGGGAATCTCGCAAAACTGTCCGATGGCATCCTTGACAGCAGCTGTCAGAATCTGCCAGATGGCTTGTTCGTTTTCGAACTTGATCTCCGTCTTCGTAGGATGGATATTGACGTCGATATCAGCAGGATTGACTTCAAAGTAAATCAGATACGGCACATGCATGCCCGCCGGTATCAGACGGTCGTAAGCCTGCTGGACAGCCTTGTGGAAGTAAGGATGCTTCATGAAGCGTCCATTGACGAAGAAGCACTCTGCTACACCTTTTTTCCGTGCTGCCTCAGGTTTGGCCACAAAGCCCGTGATGCGACACATCGCCGTATCGACACTGACAGGCAACAGTTCTTGTCCGTAGCGCCGTCCGTAGATATCGGTGATGCGCTGACGCAGCGAGCCTGCCCGCAGATTCATCAATTCCTGTCCGTTGCTATGGAGTGTGAAGTTGATGTCGGGATAGACCAATACGATGCGTTCGAAGGCCGTCAGGATGTTGTTCAGCTCAGTAGCGTTGGTTTTAAGGAACTTACGACGCGCAGGGACATTGAAGAAAAGATTGCTGACCAGGAAATTACTGCCTACAGGACAGGAACAGGGTTCCTGACTCTCGACCCGCGAGCCTGCGATGATCAGACAAGTTCCCACCTCGTCGGATTGTCGACGAGTGCGCACTTCGACCTGCGACACAGCAACAATAGACGGTAATGCTTCACCGCGAAAGCCCATCGTGTGAAGGGCAAAAAGGTCGTCGGCCTTACGAATCTTACTGGTAGCATGACGCTCGAACGCCAAACGAGCATCAGTTTCAGACATGCCACAGCCATCGTCGATGACCTGTATAGATGTTCGCCCTGCATCAACCACCAGCACATTGACAGTATGGGCTCCGGCATCGACAGCATTCTCTACCAACTCCTTAATCACAGAGGCGGGGCGTTGTATCACCTCGCCAGCAGCTATCTGGTTAGCCACACTATCAGGAAGCAGTTGGATTACGTCTGTCATTTCTTTAAATTATTCTTAGGGGCCACACGACGTTTCTCCTCCTTCAACTCAGTACCTTCCTTCTTAGAACGCCAGTTGAAGATATCATCCTTGTCGAGAGGGCGGATGTAATCGAACCATGCATATTGAGGCAGGAAATATTTGCTAGGCGGAATCTGCGTCATCGGATAGAGCGTACCTGTCGGTTTCTGCATCCAGATACGCTTCATCTTACGATTCTCCAGAAACATCTTCAGCAAGGGTGTCTCTGTGTAGTTCAGTCCTATGAGTGTACTGTCGGCATCGTCGACGGGATAATAAACGATGAGGACGTTGTCGATAGCTTGCGACTCGCGAATCTGACCATGATCAAAGAAGGCCTTCATTTCCTTAGAAGACACTTGGTTGAAATGTACCGTGTCGGGCATCTGCTCAGCAGAGAAAGCCTGTCCGATAACATGTGCCCAGTCGATGGTAGAGTCGTTCATATAGACCCTGATTTCCTCGCCAAAGAGCTGCTGATTCTCGTTCCAAACAATGGGGTCGTGATACATGGTCAAACAGGAGTCTTTGGAATTGTAAACCATAGAATCGCAGACGGCCTGCACATCGACTCGATATGCGCGTACCTTATTATAAGCATGAATCTTGCGATAGACCGAGTCGGTCTTGTTGTTGAACGTAAAGATCTTGAAGGTGTCAGCATGCATGTAAAGCGAATCCTTCTGGGAGAAGTCAATCACTACAGCACGTTTTGTAGCCATCGCATAACCCGTAGAATCGTTGTACTCACAATAATCGCCCGTCAGCATATTCTTATTGACAGAGTCCGTCAGAATCACATTACGGTAGGCATAGTTCGTACCGTCGTGAGCATTATGATAAACGCTGTCGCCAACGAGTGTCTTTCCCTGATCCTTCACCACTGAACGTCCAAAGAGTTCGGAGGACTCTGTCTTTGTGTTGTAATAACCATCCTCGCTATAGATATGACTATCGCCTGACAGGATGTTGGAAGGTCCGACAATGTGGGCTGTCGATGTTTGCGTATCGTAGTACAATGAATCGGTGGTCAGAAACATCTTCTGGTCCTTCAGACGCACATCGTAGTAGAATATCGCCATCTTGGTATCGGTATGGTATTCACCCCAATCGCTAGTCAGTGTCGATTTTCCATCAACCAATTTACCTCCTTCGAAGAAATTGCCGAAGTTATACATGCGGTCGTAGTCGAGGGAGTCGGTATAAAGTGTCGACTTACGGTGTTTCAGCACCACATTATAACGTGCCTGTGCCAACTGATCATTACCGTCGTAGTACGCATAGTCACTAAACAACTTCAAGGTGTCGCCCTGCAACATCTTGACGTGTCCGAAGGCCTCGAAAGAATTGGTTTGTTCGTAGAAGTGGGCACTGTCACAATAGAGGTTAGCGCCCATGTGCCGGAAATGGACATTGCCATGCAGCACTTGGGCATCACCATTCTGAAACTGGTTGTAGTGCAAGTTGTCAGCATGTACCAGATAGACCCGTTTGTCCTCCACCTTCTTCTTTCGGGGAGCACGCTTGCGAGCTGGCTGCATGGCAAACACCATAGCCAGTACCAACAAACCAAGAATGACAAACAGGGATCTCTTCATCACCTTACCCAACCTTCGTATTCAAACTGACAATCACGATAACGCTCGTTGATGCGTACATAGGTGGACTTGATACGGTTGACCACCCACTGATGGAGTTTGTCATGACGGCGCTTCTCAAGTACCAAATTCTTCAGAATCTGGAAATCTTCCGTAATCGTAGCCTTATGACCTTCCGTCCGACTCTTCAGCTTGACGATGGCACACACCGTCTTACCCCGTTCATTCATCATCTCGAAAGGCTTCGATACTTCGCCAACCTGCATTCCATCGACCACTTTGGCCACTTCCTGAGGCAAGTCAGCTAACTTAAATCGCGACGTACGGCCTTCCTGTGTGACGTTGGCCATCAAACCATTGTTATTACGTGTGTCCTTGTCGTCCGAATAAATGGAAACAGCATCCTCAAAGGTAAACGTCTCACCCTTGAAATAAGGCTTCAGTGCCTCAGGCACCGTTCCTGCCCTCACGTCATTTGCCACAGAGTCCAAACGGTTATGCGCCTTCTGAATAGCATCGTCGCTAATTTCTGGCTTCAGCAAGATGTGGCGTACGTTAATCTTATCGCCACGCTTGTCGATGAGCTGGATGATATGGAAACCGAACTCCGTTTCCACAATTTTCGACACACGCTTGGGATCGGTCAAATTGAAGGCCACATTGGCAAACTCAGGAACCCATCCTGCACGTCCCGTGTATCCTAATTCACCACCATTACGGGCTGAACCGTCCTGGCTATACAGACGAGCCAGCGTCTGGAACGAAGTTTCGCCCTTGTTGATGCGGTCTGTAAACTCACGCAGACGCTCTTTCACGCGGTTGATTTCCTCTTGTTCGACACGCGGCTGTTGGGTAATAATCTGTACTTCGACTTCCGTAGGTACAAAAGGAATGCTGTCGAGCGGCATATCCTTGAAATAGCGACGCACCTCGGCAGGAGTCACCGCAATGTCCTTAACCAGCTTCTGCTGCATACCCTGCACCATCTGGCGCTCACGATACGAGTCACGCAACTCGGAACGAATCTGACTTAGCGTCTTGCCCTGATATTCTTCCAGTTTCTCGCGAGAACCAATCATGGATATCATGTTCTCGATGTATTGTTCCACACCCTGGGAAATCTCAGATTCCGTCACCTCCACACTATCGATAATGGCCTGATTCAGGTAGAGCTTCTGGACAGCAATCTGTTCTGGAATAGCACAATCGGGGTCACCCTTCCAGCGCAAGCCTTCCTGCTGACCCTGAAGACGCATACCCTCTACATCAGACTTGAGGATGGCCTCATCGCCCACCACCCATATCACCTCGTCGACAATCGTTCCCAAGGAGTCGGTCTGGGCATTGGGCTGCGCCACTGCGTGGCTAAATATAAAAGATAAAATATAAAATAGAACCGATGCTCTTATATTTCTCATTTTTTATTTTTTATTTAGGGCAAAGCCCGCATTAGTGCTTATTAATGGTCTTTAATACTTCTTCATTGACGGTGACGGCATACTTGCGACGCAGGTCAGCCACCCACTGACGCTCCATCTCGTCCTGCAAGTCCGTCAACACAAGAGCACGAACGTCTGTATAATCCTGAGGTTTCTTCAGCAGTTTACCATAGACGGCATCGATGGGATAGCCTTTGACGCTGTCCACCTGTACATCGGCCACCTTAAACACCTCGCGGTCAACGAGCTTATTGTCGCCCTTCTTGAAGATACCCTTCTCCGCACGGATTCGAATGACAGAGTCTTTGTTGAACGTGTTACGTAATGCCTCATTCCACTCATCGAACTTCAGCTTCTTCACACATTTCGCCACAGCCTTGACATCAGCCTGATCCTTCACGTGGTACACCATGCCCTTGAAACGCGGCTCGTTCCACTTATACTGCTTCTTGTGTTTCTTGAAGAAGTTTTCCAGAGCCTGCTCGTCATTGGCAGCTTTTTCCCAAATAGTGTTGTTGCTGATTTCATAGAGCAGCAAGCCATCGTGGTACTCCTTGATAAGATAACGCATCTCAGGATCGACAGCAGACAAGGAATCGGCACGTTGGTCGAGCAAATCCTCTTTGGTAAGCGTCTTATCTGAGGCCTCAACCATCGCATTCAGTTTCTGCTCAGTAATCGCTTCGCGAGCATTGCGCTGTTCCAAATAGCGCAGGATATTGTCCTTGTGGAACTCGAACGGCTCAAACTGTTTGCGCTCTTTCATCAGGATAATATGCCAACCATAAGGCGACAGAAAGGGTTTGCTCATCTGGCCGGGTTGCAGGGCGAAGGCCTCGTCTTCAAACTCCTTGACCATTTGTTTTCTGGCAAACCATCCTAACATACCGCCACGACGCGCTGAGCCTGGGTCTTGGGATACCTGCTTGGCCAGCGTCTCAAAGTCGGCACCTGCCTGTAAAGCAGTATACACTGAGTCAATACGGCGCTTGGCTTCCTGTTGTTGAGCATCAGTTGCCTTCTGCGGAATAAGCATCAAGATATGTCCCGCCATGACCAAACCGTCAGGGCCAATGCTCTCCAGCGTCTGATCATACACCTTGTGAGCCTCAGCCAGCATATCGTCATCCGTAACGAATGTAGGACGAATCTGCTGGTCACGATACTGTGCAAACTCCTGGCGGAAAGCCGTCGTAGTGTCCAGACGGGCATCAAGGGCTGCCTGTACCTTCAGTTTGTAATTCACAAACAGTTCGACATACTCCTCTACCGTCTTCTTGTCAATGACACCGTCGGTATTGTTCTTGTTATACGAATACTCAAATTCCGAACGCGGAACATCAACCCCAGCAACAGTCATGATGATGGGATCGGTTTGCGCCACTGCGTGGCTAAATAATAATGAACAAATAATAAATAATAAACCTCGCGGGTTACATATTATCCGTTTAACTTTCATTCTGCAATTATTATCTTTTATTTATTATTTTTTATCTAGGGCAAAGCCCGCATTAGTCATTGGGGCGACTATAGTTTGGTGCTTCACTTGTGATGGTAATATCGTGCGGATGGCTCTCGTTGACACCAGCATTGGTGATACGAGTAAACTTAGCCTCGTGCAGTTTCTCGATGGTAGAGGCACCACAATAGCCCAT
Organism: uncultured Prevotellaceae bacterium; assembly: GCA_946188395.1. Taxonomy (GTDB): domain Bacteria; phylum Bacteroidota; class Bacteroidia; order Bacteroidales; family Bacteroidaceae; genus Prevotella. Next base: position 10,548 of record CAMHUU010000030.1, read on the forward strand.
TCCTGAGCGCAAGCCGCCCACCATCTGGTAGATAACTTCCTGAACCGTTCCCTTATAAGGCACACGTCCTGCAATACCCTCGGGAACCAATTTCTTTACGTCCTTCGTGTCTGCCTGGAAGTAACGGTCCTTAGAACCATGTTCCATTGCCTCCAGTGAACCCATGCCACGATAGCTCTTGAACTTACGTCCGTTATAGATGATGGTATCGCCAGGACTCTCCTCGGTACCAGCAACCAGTGAGCCAATCATCACACAGGAGCCACCGGCAGCAAGGGCCTTCACGATATCACCTGAGTAACGGAGACCGCCATCAGCAATCAGAGGAACATTGGTATTCTTAAGTGCGCTGTAAACATCGTAAACAGCACTGAGCTGAGGCACACCGACACCTGCTACCACACGAGTGGTACAGATTGAACCCGGTCCAATACCCACCTTGACGGCATCAGCACCATTGTCTACCAACATCTTGGCAGCAGCACCAGTGGCAATGTTGCCCACTACGATATCAATATTGGGAAACGACATCTTGGCCTCGCGGAGTTTCTCAATCACACCCTTAGAATGACCATGAGCCGTATCGATGACGATAGCGTCAGCTCCGGCATTCACCAAAGCCTGCATACGTTCCAAAGTATCTGACGTCACACCAACACCTGCAGCAACACGCAGACGACCCTTCTCGTCTTTACAAGCCATGGGTTTATCCTTGGCCTTGGTAATATCCTTATAGGTAATCAGTCCAATCAGGTGATTGTCCTTATCCACTACGGGCAACTTCTCAATCTTGTTCTCCTGCAGAATCTGTGCTGCAGCAGTCAGGTCTGTCTGCTGGTGAGTGGTCACCAGGTTATCCTTCGACATAACCTCCTCCACGGGACGATCCAGACGACGCTCGAAACGAAGGTCACGATTCGTAACGATACCTACCAGATGCTTCTCTGCGTCAACCACAGGGATACCACCGATATGATACTCCGACATAATATCCAGCGCCTGAGCCACAGTGCTCCCCAACGGGATGGTAATCGGATCGTAAATCATACCATTCTCTGCACGCTTCACGATAGCCACTTCACGGGCCTGGTTCTCGATAGACATATTCTTATGAATCACACCGATACCTCCCTCACGGGCTATGGCAATAGCCATCTGGCTCTCGGTAACCGTATCCATCGCTGCCGTCACAAAAGGAACATTCAGTTCGATGTTACGAGAGAAAAGGGTTTTCAACTCTACCGTCTTGGGCAGCACTTCCGAATAGGCCGGAATCAACAGGACGTCGTCGAATGTCAGGCCGTCCATCACAATCTTGTCTTCAATAAATGATGCCATAATATCTCTTTTTCTATTTTACTTTCAACTTTCAACTCTCAACTTTCAACTCTAATTCGCCATATCACTAATGAACTTGATGCGCACCAGTCGGATTTCATCTTCCGTACATTCTCCACCCAGTTCGTTGATAGCATCCTCGAGCGAGTCACTCTCGCTGTCGGCAAAGTAGTCGTAAATGTCGTCGACATGATCTTCATCCATCACCTCGTCAAGGAAGTAGTCGATGTTAAGCTTGGTGCCGCTATAGACAATGGCCTCCACCTCGTCGAGCAGTTCCTCAAATTCCAGCCCTTGGGCTGTAGCAATGTCGTCGAGGGCTATCTGACGGTCAATGGCCTGGATGATCTTCACCTTAAGGATTGATTTCTTGGCAACGGTGCGTACTCGCATATCTGCCTGACGCTCGATTTCGTTTTCTTCACAATAACGTTTAATCAAGTCGACAAACTCCTTAGCATAAGGCTGGCGGACTTTTCCCTCACCGACACCCTGGATATTCTTCAGTTCTTCCAAAGTAACGGGATAGTCTGTGGCCATCTGCTCAATCGACACGTCTTGGAAAATGACGTAAGGCGGACGTTCCAACTTGCGACTGACCTTCTTGCGCAGGTCCTTGAGCATAGCGCTCAGCGTCTGGTCGAGGGCACTGATTCCGCCATCATGTTCTGACGACGATTCATAGTCCTCGTTGAACTCATTGTCCTCCACAATCATAAACGACACCGGATTCTTCAGGAATTTCTTGCCTGCCGAAGTCAACTTCAGAAGTCCGTAGTTCTCGACATCTTTCTTCAAATAACCAGCAATGAGCGCCTGTCGGATGACCGGGTTCACCAGTTTGTGTTCCATATCCTCACCGGCACCAAACAATTCATGGTTATGGTGCTTATGGGCCAATATTTCTTCTGTTTCTTTTCCGATAACAAAGTCAACGATATAGTCGGAACGGAAATTCTCCTTCAGTGCCTGAATGGTCTTCAGCACAATGACTAGCAGGTCTTTTGCCTCCTGCTTGGTCTTGGGATGCAGACAGTTGTCGCAATTGTGGCAATTGTCCTGAGTATACTCCTCGCCAAAATAGTGCAGCAGCATTTTTCTGCGACATACGCTGGTCTCAGCATAGGCTGCAGTCTCGGCCAGCAACTGACGGCCAATATCCTGTTCAGCAACGGGCTTTCCTTCCATGAACTTATCCAGCTTCTGCAAATCTTTCTGGGCGTAGAATGTGATACACATGCCCTCGCCTCCGTCACGTCCGGCACGGCCCGTTTCCTGATAGTAGCCTTCCAACGACTTGGGAATGTCGTAATGAATGACAAAGCGCACATCGGGCTTGTCGATTCCCATACCGAAGGCGATAGTAGCCACTATGACGTCAATCTCTTCCATCAGGAAGTCGTCCTGCGTCTGCGAGCGCAGGGCCGATTCCAGTCCTGCATGATAGGGAGCAGCCTTGATATCGTTAGCCTTCAGAATCTCGGCGAGTTCCTCCACCTTCTTACGCGACAGGCAATAGATAATACCGCTCTTGCCCGGATGCTGCTTGATGAACTTGATGATGTCCTTGTCGACCTCCTGTGTCTTGGGGCGTACCTCATAGTAGAGATTCGGACGATTGAACGAACTTTTGAATTCTGTAGCATCAACAATACCGAGATTCTTCTTGATGTCCGTACGGACCTTATCTGTTGCCGTTGCGGTCAGCGCGATGATGGGAGCATTGCCTATCTCGTTGATAATCGGACGGATACGGCGATATTCCGGACGGAAGTCGTGACCCCACTCCGAAATACAATGCGCCTCATCGATAGCATAGAAAGAAATCTTAGCCTGCTTCAAGAACTCCACATTCTCATCCTTGGTCAGCGACTCGGGAGCGACATAAAGCAACTTGGTCTTACCAGCCAGGATATCGGCTTTCACCTGGTCGATAGCCGATTTGTTGAGTGAGGAATTCAGATAGTGGGCCGTTCCCTCGTCACTCATCGAGCTAATGACATCGACCTGATTTTTCATCAAGGCTATCAGGGGTGAGATGACGATAGCCGTACCCTCCATCAACAACGATGGAAGCTGATAGCACAACGACTTTCCACCACCTGTTGGCATCAGCACAAAGGTATCCTTGCCATCCAGCACATTCTGGATGATACGTTCCTGATCGCCCTTGAACTTATCGAAGCCGAAATATTTCTTGAGCGCTTCTGTCAGATTTTGTTTCTTTTTTGCCATAGACTTTCTGCATTTTATTGTAGATGCGACTTGTCGAGTTGCTCTTGAGCAAACTCTTTGGTCACTTCAAAGGATTTCGTACGTTTAGAGGGTATCTCGAACATGGGTTCCATCATGATATTCTCTACGATGGAACGCAGTCCGCGGGCACCCAGCTTATACTCGACAGCCTTGTCGACGATAAGTTTGAGGGCCTCAGGGGTAAAGGTGAGCTTGATGCCATCCATCTCGAAGAGTTTCTCATACTGCTTCACGATAGAATTCTTGGGCTCAGTCAGGATTTTGGTCAGTGCTTTCTGATCCAACGGATTCAGGAAGGTCAATACAGGCAGACGACCGATAATCTCCGGAATCAATCCGAACGACTTCAAATCCTGCGGAGCAATATACTGCATCAGGTTCTCCTTATCAATCTTGCGTACATTTTGTACGGAATTATAACCTACCGTATGGGTGTTCATGCGCTGTGCTATCTTACGTTCTATGCCGTCGAAAGCTCCTCCGCAAATAAACAGGATGTTGCGTGTGTCAACACCAATATACTCCTGGTCAGGGTGCTTACGGCCTCCCTTGGGTGGCACGTTGACAACGGTTCCTTCGAGCAGTTTCAAGAGACCCTGCTGAACGCCTTCGCCGCTCACATCGCGGGTGATGGAGGGGTTATCCGATTTACGGGCAATCTTGTCAATCTCATCGATAAAGACTATGCCCCTTTCGGCTGATGCCACCTCATAGTTAGCCACCTGCAACAGACGGGTCAGAATGCTCTCCACATCCTCGCCTACATAACCGGCTTCCGTGAAGACGGTAGCATCGACGATGGTGAACGGCACATCAAGCAATTTGGCGATGGTACGTGCCAGCAAGGTCTTACCAGTACCCGTCGAACCAACCATGATGATATTCGACTTCTCAATTTCCACACCTTCTTCGCTTGAAGGCTGCTGAAGACGTTTGTAGTGATTATAGACAGCCACAGAGAGGTATCGTTTGGCCTCATCCTGTCCAATGACATATTGGTCCAGATAGGCCTTGATTTCCTTCGGTTTGGGAACGTTCAGTTTCTTGCCCGATTGGGGTTTCTTCTTAGCGTCAGGACCATAGCCGTTGGCAGTGGCCACCTGATAAGCCTGAACAGCACAATCTTCACAGATGGCACCATCCACACCTGTTATCAGGAGCTTTACCTCACGCTCTGAACGTCCACAGAAATTACATCTCTTTGCCATTTCTTACTTCTTACCTCTAACCTCTTACTTCTTTTTTAGCACCTGGTCAATCATGCCGTACTCCTTAGCTTCCTCAGCCGTCATCCAATAGTTGCGGTCGGAATCGTTCCACACCTTGTCGTAAGGCGTATGAGAATGCTCAGAAATAATGGTATAGAGCTCTTTCTTGAACTTCATTATTTCCTTGGCCTCGATTTCAATATCGCTGGCCTGTCCCTGAACACCGCCTAAAGGCTGGTGAATCATCACACGGCTATGAGGCAGTGCCGAGCGCTTGCCCTCGGTACCAGCCACAAGCAGCACAGCGGCCATCGAGGCAGCCATACCCGTACAGATAGTAGCCACGTCGCTGGAAATGAACTGCATGGTATCATAGATTCCCAAGCCTGCAGTCACGCTGCCACCAGGGGAATTGAGATAGATGCTGATATCCTTGCCTGAATCCACAGAGTCCAGATAGAGCAACTGGGCCTGCAGCGTGTTGGCTGTGTAGTCGTCAATCTGCGTGCCAAGGAAGATGATGCGGTCCATCATCAGTCGCGAGAAGACATCCATCTGAGTAACGTTCAACTGACGCTCCTCCAGAATGTAAGGGTTCAAATACTGTGCCTGAGCACTCATCACTTCGTCGAGCACCAAACCATTGATGCCAAGATGCTTGGTAGCATATTTTCTAAAATCGTTGTTCATATAGTCTTTCTCCTATTTTCGTTATTTATGACAAAAGCAGGGTGTTGCCTGCTCGTTTTTGCGTAAAGTAGATACAAAATTACAAAAAAAAGTCGAGATGCAAAACATCTCGAACTTTTTTTTGGTTAAAGAAATATAATTGTATATTTCTATTGACGTTTATTTCTCTTGAAGCATCTTCTGGAAGTCTTCCAATGTGATGTCTTTCTCGTTGAGTTTTACCACATTTTTCAGGGCTGCAGTAAGCTTCACATCGACAGCACGGTCAACGAGTCCGTCAGCATTCTCGCGCTTCTTCAGCATCTCCTGAGCGTAGTTGTCAAGATACTCTTCGGGAACGTTCGACATACCATACTGGGCAAACTGAGCACGAGCAGCCTCCTTGGCCACCTGCTTCAGATCGTTGTCGTCAATCTGGATACCCTGGGCAGCAACCAACTGCTCCTTGATGAGGTGCCAACCCAATTCCTTGATGCTCAACTCGAAGTTCTTTTCTACGAACTCGTCAACGTCCTTGCGGTCCTTGTTGTTGTTCTTCATCACACGCTTCAGGATAGCCTCGGGGAACTCCAGCTTGCCAACCTTCTTCTCCATGTGGGCACGAACGTCAAGCAGGAACTTATAGTCGGCATCGGCCTTAAACTGCTGGCTGATGATGTCGGCAATCTTCTGGCGGAACTCCTTCTCGCTCTTCACAGTACCTTCGCCGAAGGTCTGGTCGAACAGCGCCTGATTCACTTCAGCCTTCACAAAACGGCTGATTTCTGTAATCTGGAAGGTGAAGTCGCCCTCGTGGTCCTTTACCTCTTCCTTCTGAATCTTCAGCAGGCTGCTGACCTCAACATCGCTCTCGGGATAAGCCTTGCGGGGATTCCAGGTGATGATGTCGCCCAGCTTGCAGCCGTCGAACAGCTTCTTCTGGTCTTCCACCTTCATGTACTGGGGCATCAGCACAGCGTCGCTAACCTCGATGCTACCGTCAACCTCGCGCAGGTCGCCTTTCAGCATGTCGCGCTGCTCGGGATCAAACTGCTCGGCCTTCTCATACTGTCCGGCACGGCTCTGATACATTTCGACCTGCTGGTCGATCATCTTGTCGTCAACAGTGATGTTATAGTAGTCAATCTTGTCCTTGGCGCTGAGCTTTGCCTCAAACTCAGGAGCAATAGCAATGTCGAACTTGAAAGTCAAGGGCTGGTCGCTCTCGAAATCGAGGGCTTCCTGCTGTTCGCTGGGAAGGGGCTCGCCCAACATCTGGATCTTGTTCTCACGAACATACTCGTACAGCTTCTCACCCAGCATCTTGTTTACTGCATCAACCTTAACACTTGTGCCAAACTGACGCTTGATCATGCCCATAGGAGCCTGACCAGGACGGAATCCGGGAATGTTTGCGCGTTTACGATAGTCTTTCAGGGTTTTGTCAACCTCAGGCTGATAGTCAGCCGACTCCAATGTGATGGTCATCAAACCATTAATCTTGTCAGGAGCTTCAAATGTGATATTCATCTCTTTCTTATACCTTATTTAATAATATACTCGTCGTTTGAGCGTGCAAAGGTACAAATAAGCGAGCAAAAAACCAAAAAAATTCGCATTTTTTAGGTTTTTACGAGATGTCTCTCTTTACATTTCTTCCGTCTCTTCTGCTTTTCGCTGTTCTTCCAATGCCGAGAAATCTTTCTGACGCAGGATAAACGACTCCGTCAGATAGTTTTTGCGAACAATCGGATTAGCTGCCAATTCCTCCGGGGTTCCATGGAACAGGATGCGGCCTTCGAACAGCAGGTAGGCACGGTCGGTGATACATAGGGTATCCTCCACGTTATGGTCGGTAATCAGGATACCGATATTCTTGTCCTTCAGCTTCCAAACGATAAACTGGATGTCCTCCACAGCAATGGGGTCTACACCAGCGAAGGGTTCGTCGAGCATGATGAATTTGGGCTCGATGGCCAGACAACGGGCAATCTCCGTACGACGGCGCTCGCCACCCGACAAGCGGTCACCCGTATTTTTGCGCACCTTCTGCAGACGGAATTCCTTGATGAGGCTTTCCAATTTCTCCATTTGGTACTCGCGTGGTTTTCCCGTCATTTGCAATACACTCAGGATGTTGTCCTCGACAGACATCTTGCGGAACACAGAAGCCTCTTGGGCCAGATAGCCGATGCCAGCACGGGCCCGCTTATACACAGGATAGGTGGTGACGTCCTCATCGCCCAGATAAATATGGCCTTTGTTGGGGACGATAAGTCCTGTGGTCATATAGAACGAAGTCGTCTTTCCGGCACCATTCGGGCCCAGCAATCCGACGATTTCGCCCTGCTTTACGTCGAACGACACGTCGTTTACTACCGTACGCTTGCCGTATATCTTCACCAACCCCTCAGTGCGCAGCACGAGGCGTTCCTGCTCCTGTATGTTATTGTTCTCTTCCATTCCGGGTGTAATTTCGGTGCAAAATTACAGCAAATTGGGCAAAAAGCAAAATAAATTACGATTTATTTGGTTTTTATGTCTATTGCGCCTTCTTGAAAACCAACGGTTCCGTATTATATTGCGAGAACAGGTCGAAAATCTGCTTCAAATCGCCGTAGCTCTTCTCAGAGTGTGTCAACTTGTTGATGGAGAACTGGCCGCTGAGCATCACCTTATCGTTTCCTGTGGAAGTCTGGTAGCGGCCTTCCAACCCCTTGTCTGTCGAGACAATGGTTGTATTTCTGGGTTCTCCCTGTAAGGCATAGCCTTCTGGAAGGGCGATATTGATGACCACACGGTTTTTGCCTGTGCTGGCAAACTCGACGGGCATCTTACGTTTGTCAGCCTTGAAGGGACTCTCCTTCATGGGGTTGGGGAAGGGACAGATGGTGATGACGCCATCAGCCACCTGACCCTGCAGGGTAAAGTCAGAAGTCTCCGTTGCTTCAGGGCCGAAGTCGTCAATTCCCTTTTCCTGGCGGTATTTCTGGGCTGCCAAGCCTTCATAGCGGATGGTCTGCGTACCCTTCAGCACACCATCGGGCGTCAGCACCGCATCAATGAGGGTGCTCTTTTGCGACTTCGTCACTTGCTGCAAATTAACCCACATGCTTCGCTTGTTCTTCATCACCAGTCGGGCACGCTCTACGAGCAGGTTTTCAGGCAGCACGTTCAGGTAGCCGTTCTTCGACGAGGCGTCGATATACACGTTTCGCCCTGCATCGGTGACAATGCCGACGACGAACGACGTCAGTTTCTGCAACGAGGGGAAATTAAAGGGCAGCTGTCCTTGGTCGCGCGTTCTGAGCACAACGGGAACGGCATTGAGTCCTACATCGTTCAGCGACTGGATGAGCAGCATGTTGATATCAGCATTCGATCCGATGCCCTTGCTGAGCGTCTCGCTGGTCTTTTCCGGACGCATCTTGTAGGTTCCGTCCCACTTTACCTTGCTCATCACCAACTGGTAGACGGCGACAGCACGCTCGTTTTTGTCGGCTATCTCTTCTATCTTCTTTTCTTTCAGCACATCACGCAGCGGACTATGGTCACCCAATTGCTTGCCCAAGTCCTCGTCGTCGAGTATCATCTGGTCTATCTGTTCCCACGTCTTGGCATAATCCATCTGCATGGTACCACGCAACCGGAACTGCTTCAGCTCTGCTGTCACACCAGCCCTCCAGTCCTCAGCGCAATACACATAATCGTCCTTGGGCATAGCCATCAGGTCGCGGCCTACACACACATAGTGGTTCGATACGGCACTGACGGGATTTGCCATCGGGTCGCTCACCAGTTTATACCTTACCACACCGTTTGTGCAAGTACACGTCAGACGCTGAATACCATGCTCTTCCATATTAAACATCAAGTAGCCAGGAATATTCATGTCCAGTTTGGCATAAACCACAGGAATCTCACGCTGGGCAAACCAGTCGTGCAACAGCCAGAACAGTTCGCTGTGAATGGTATATTCGTACTCTATCACTGTACCCACCTCGACATCGGGAACAGTAAACTCCAACTGATAGTTTTGCTCGTCAATCTCTTTTTTCACGACATCGGCCTTCTTCAGCTGACTTTTCACCACCTTGCCGTTTTTCAGGTTGAAGGCTGTGGCTTTCAGGTCTTCCACGCTCTCGTCAGAATAGTCGCCCATAGCCTCGGACGTCATCGAACCTCCATCGTAGCCCAAATCGGAACTGGGACCTGCCGTCAGCTGATTGGCAAACATCGAGAACCGCAGTCCGCCAAGCTTGCTGCCGTGCGACATATTCATCATATAGGGAACCACCACTTTGGCATAGCGGGTGCCAGCGGGTTTCAGCACCTTGATGCGGCACTTCTCACGATAGTCCACCAGATAGCCATTCTCCTGTATGATGTATTCCACATCAGTCAGTCGGCAGAGCACCACAGCATCCGCCTCAGGGTCGGTCTCGTAGGTGGTCATCTGCATCTCTTCCTTGGTGGGTTTTCCAAACTTCATGTTGACTTCACCCTCCGCCATAGCCATCACAAACGGCCAGACTATCAGAATAGACAAAAAGAATGTTCTTAGCTTCATAGTTGGTAATTAAGTTGTATATTTTGAGGCCACAAAGATACGAAGAAACAAGCAAATAAACAAAATAATTTTTGATTTATTTTGTATTTTGCTCACTTAATTGTACCTTTGCAGGCGATATGATAAAGATATTGCATCATTGGCTGACGTCGTTCGGCAAGTTTTTGATTCTGATGGGGCGCACGTTCAGTGTTCCTGAGCGTTTCCGTATGTTCTGGAAACAATACGTGAAGGAAATGGAGCAGCTGGGCATCAATTCCATTGGCATCGTGCTGCTGATATCGTTCTTCATCGGAGCCGTCATTTGCATCCAAATGAAGCTGAACATCCAGTCGCCTTGGATGCCTCGCTGGGTCAGTGGCTACACCACGCGTGAGATTATGTTGCTCGAGTTCTCGTCCAGCATTATGTGTCTGATTCTGGCTGGTAAGGTGGGCTCGAACATCGCCTCGGAGATTGGCACCATGCGTGTCACCCAGCAGATTGATGCGCTCGACATTATGGGTGTCAACTCGGCCTGCTACCTGATACTCCCCAAAATCATGGGAATGATTACCATCATGCCCCTGCTGGTCATCTTCTCGAGTGCACTGGGCATTGTGGGAGCCTATGGAACGGCTTACGTGGGACACATCATCGTACCCGACGATCTGACGCTGGGCTTGCAACACCAGTTCAAGTCGTGGTTCATGTGGATGTCCATCATCAAGAGCCTCTTCTTTGCTTTCATCATCTCGGCAGTTCCCTCCTATTTCGGATATACCGTCGAGGGCGGTTCCGTCAATGTGGGTAAGGCATCAACGGACGCCGTCGTGATGTCGAGCGTACTGATTCTGTTTAGTGACGTATTCTTAACCCAGCTGCTGTCATGATCGAAGTAAAGAATCTATATAAGAGCTTTGATGGCGTTGAGGTACTGAAAGACATCTCGACAGTCTTCGAGGACGGCAAGACGAACCTCATCATTGGCCAGAGCGGAAGCGGAAAGACGGTATTGATGAAAAACCTGGTGGGACTGTTCGACCCCACAAAAGGGCAGATTCTGTACGACGGGCGCGACTTTGTACGGATGTCAAAAGAGGAGAAGATTCACATGCGTCGCGAAATGGGCATGATATTCCAGTCGGCAGCACTCTTCGACTCGATGACAGTGCTCGAAAACGTGATGTTCCCCCTCGATATGTTCTCCTCGATGAACTTGCGCGAGCGACAGAAACGGGCTATGGACTGCCTGGATCGCGTCAATCTGGTGGGTGCTGAAGAGAAATATCCTGGCGAGATATCGGGTGGTATGCAGAAACGCGTGGCCATTGCCCGTGCCATCGCCCTCAATCCTAAATATCTGTTCTGCGACGAGCCCAACTCAGGACTCGACCCCAAGACGTCGCTGGTCATCGACGACTTGCTGCACTCTATTACTCAGGAGTTCCAGATGACTACCATTATCAATACCCACGACATGAACTCGGTGATGGGCATTGGCGAGAACATCATCTTCATCTACGAAGGCCACAAAGAGTGGCAAGGCGTCTCGGCAGACATCATGGGCAGCACCAACAAACGACTCACCGACTTCATTTTCGCCTCAGACCTTCTCAAGGAAATGCGCGAAGCTGTCACCCACAACAAATAATTGACACTCTACACTCCTCACTCCATGCTTAGTTGATTCATGTCAAAAAAGCGAACTGTGTGCGCAAACAATTCCGTTTTTCCTTGTATATTTGTCTAAATCATTGTAATTTTGCAGCGTCAAAAAGAAACACAGGCTGCACAGCGGTGCAAGCACCACATAAATAATAGGTTAGTTAGTAGATTTAGTTTTTAGAGTCCCACGAGAAGGGACTAAGGGTAACAATTTAAAGAAAAGAAAGGTAAAAAGATGATGAAAAAGTTAATTAACAAATGGCTCAAGAGCGAAGCTTACACAGAGTATTGCAACAACATGGCAAAGCTGTATAACTATCGCGCCGCAAATTAAATAAACGGATTGATTCCAACGGAATTGATCCGTTTTGCTTTTGTTTATACACCACTATCTTTCTTAATTCTTAACTTCTCAATATTCCTCAATGACGCGCTTCAGTCGTTCACGACGCGACTCCTTCTTGCTTTTCCGCCATTTATTGGGAATCAGCTTGCTAATAAGCCCAAACAAGTTCATGCCCTGACTGGAACTTGCTGCGATCAGTTGCGCGTCCGTCTTGCTTAAACCTAACTGGCTCTTCAGGTCCTTCATTTTGTCCTCGCGCTTATCGTGTCCGAACACCACCACTTCCTTCAGGTTCAGCAGTTTCGAAATCAGAAACACCGTATCCTTCACCTCCTCCAGATTGAGCATACGGCTCTCGTAATTCACGTGCGAAAACACAAGCGTCCTGCAACTGTCGGACACCGTGATGCACCCCATCGAGTCCGTCTGGGCCGAACTATGCTTGCTGACGACGTTGGCACCAGCCACAGGCATCAGCGTCTCCACATCCACCACCCTGAGCTGCCGTTGAGCCGAGAGCAGCAAACTGCACATAAGAGCTGCAAGAAGCATTGTTATCCGAAACGATCTCATCGCCTGCAAAAATAAGAAACTTTCCGCTCCCCCACAAATCGTTTTGCATTATTTAGCCTTATTCAATGCCCGTTAAGTTAAAGAACAAAAACTTTCCATTATCACAGTTCACAGTATCACAGTTTTTTTTCTGCACCCTAACCCCCTCTGGAACTCTTTATAAATGTTAATAAATTCCCTGCCCAGCGCGCAAAAATTCCCAGCCCTGGGAATAAAATATTCCCACCTTGGGAACAACCAGTCCGCCGGTAGCGGACTGCCCGTTTAGTAGTAGTAAGCGGCCCGCTTACTACCGGTAGATTACCTGCTGTGAGGCGCAGGGTAAAAGGTTACGAAGTCCTTTATAAAGTTAAAACTGCGCCGATGGACGTTAAAACTGCGTCGATGGATGTTAAAACTGCGTCAATGGATGATAAACCCAAGGCAATGATAGATGTTATGAAACGATATCGTCATTGCCTTGCTGGAGATATCACCGTGTACTAGGTATCGCGGACTTCAGGTTCTCTTCTGCCTTTGCTATCATCTCAGCGAGTTGGGCATTGGGGGTTTCTTCTTTTCGAGCGAGGTCGAGGAACTGCTGGTAATAATTCTTGGCCTGCTCCTTGTCCTTGAGAAGATAGGCATAGGCATTGGCAATATTATAATAGGTGGCGATGGAAGTGGGGTTATAGGTCAGGTGTTCCTTCCACGCAGCAACGGCCTCCTCGTAATGCTCCGTCAGATAGTAGCCTTCGCCCTGCGAGAGCGTGATGGCCTTCATGGCGGTAGTGTCGGGCTGCATCAACTGCATGGCGAGACTAAGATAACCCAACCCCTCATCGTAGCGTTGCGTGTCGACGCACACCACACCAAGCCGGTAGGCAGCACCATAGTGCTTCATGCCACTGAGCCAGAGAGCCGGCTTCAGACATTGGTAGGCCCGTTCCAGCGAGTCGGTCTTGGTGTAGCACATGCCGGCGGAATAGAGCGTGCTAAAGGTGGAGTCGCCCTGCTGCAGAAGACGGTTGTAGAGCTTGGCAGCCATTGTATAGTCTCCATTCAACAGCCAAGCCTCGGCCTCAGCACGGTTGACAAGGATATTCGTTGAGTCCTTCAACGTATACATTGCCGCACAGACAATGCCCTTCTGGGGCTGATTATCGCGGGCATAGGCGAGGGCAAGACCTGCCACTATCTCACCATCCATCGGATAACGCTTCAGCAGCTGACTGGCCCAGTACATATACGCCCCGTTATCGCCCTGATGCTTGTAACTATAGACGAGCTGGCGGAAGGCATCATGCGTGAGCGAGTCCTCCGACATGTTCTTCAACAGCTCGGCGCACTGGCGATAGTTGGCGCGTTTGTAGTGGCAGTCGGCCAGCTTCAGGCGAATCGTTTTTGGCACTACGTCTTCAGGGACGTATGGCCGTGAATGGCTGAAATCGTCGTTCATCGAGAAACGGACGATGCCTTGCTTCGATGCGACATCAAAGGCCTGCTGGTAATGCTTCAATGCCTCGAAGGTGTTGTACTGCTGCATGCAGCTGTCGCCTTGCTGGACGTATATCTTGAGAGAGTCCAAACCCTCGCCCCTGGCGGTGGAGATCGTCATAAGGGCGAGGATAGACATAGTTAATAGCCTATGCATAACGAGAGAGATTTATTTCTTTCCTTTTAGCTTGACGCTGACACGTCCTTTCGTCTGACCGTCCTTGGGCTTATCGACATGTATGCTTTCAATGTCGTCAGGGTTGATACTATTCAGCGCTTCAGCATCCATCAATTTGCCGTCCACCTCTAAGTCGAAGGCTTTGGCATTGAGACTGGTTACCCCGACAACCTTTTTGGACTCATTACCCTGCAACTTGAATGTAATGGGAACGGTGTACTTGACAGCTACAGGCTCGCCATTCTGACGTCCAGGTATCCAGTTGGGCATGGAATTAACCACACGGAGTGCCTCTGCATCAATTTGTGAATCTACGGATTTTACCACACGAGCCTCTGTGATGCTGCCGTCTTTTTCAACGACGAAAGTGGCAATGACGCGACCTTGAACGCCATTCTTATGAGCTTCTTCTGGATACTTGACATTCTTGGAGAGGTATTCCATCATAGCCGCAGGGCCTCCAGGGAACTGAGGCATCTGTTCTACGACATCGAAAGGTTTTTTGCCGCTTTCGTTTTCTTTTCTCATCGGAATGAGGTACTCGTGCTCTTTTGCATACATCTTACTGACACCCAAACGGACGGTTTCCAATCCCACGTAGGAAATATTCAAGTAGTCACCCATCTTGGCCTTGATGGTAAACGCACCATTCACGTCGGTAACGCTCCCTTTCTTGCTACCATCGATTAAGACAACAGCACCAATAACGGGCTTTCCTGCATCATCAAAGACTTTTCCCCTAACGGTAAAGGGCTCGTTGTCTTCCGTTGTGACGACTTCCACCGTGTTGGGCATTTCGACAGGCTTTGTTTCCTGGGCGTCAGGACCATATCCGACAACTACGATTTCGCCAGCGGTACCAGCATTGATTTTGCCATTTGCCTTGCCCTTCTTGATGGGCTGCTGTTTCTGAGGTTTGTCATAGACATAGTCGGTGACGGTACGGGCATTCAGGGCGAGGGTAATACCCACGATAGGAACGAGGGCGAGGAGTTTCAGCAGACTGCTGCGGTTTGATTTCTTATGTAACATCATAGTGATTCTGTTTTTGAGGGTACTGTGACTGATGCCGTTGGCAATGGAGTACCCGCCAATGCCTGTGGCCTTCGAGATTAACAGATATTGATATTGACGCGCGTTAATCCCTTGAGAGAGTACTGCACCGTCGGCCTCGTATTCGTGGATGGCGCGCAAATCCTGGCGCAGCATCCACATGGCAGGGTTGAACCACTGGAGGGCGGTGAGCAGATCCACGAGGACAACGTCGTAGGAATGATGCAGACGGATGTGTCCCCGTTCATGGGCGAGAATGGCGGCATCCTGTGCCTCATAGTCGCCACGATTCATCACGATATAGCGCATCCAACTGAAGGGTGCAACATCAGCGTTACTGGTCACGCAGACGATGGTGCCATCAGGTTGGGGATGCTGTTCGCTTTGTCGTATCAAGAGTATGACTTTCCATATAGACAACAAGGTGTGCCCCAGCGTAGCCAGCATACCTATTATATATAGGATGGGCAGCAGGATTTGCCACAGCGGTGTGGCTGGTTCTTCAGCCAGCGTCATCTGCACGTCGCCGATGCTTACCTCAGGCACTGCCTGAATGGTAACCGTCTCGTGCATAGTAATGACACACAGCGGCAACACAAACGAGGCGATTGCCGTCAGGAGCAGTACCACGCGGTTCACCCTATGGAACGTCTCGCGAGAGAGCAGCAGGCGGTAGAACATGTAAAATACTGCGATGAGCACCGCCACCTTGAGGTCGTATACGAGAAAATCAATCATCTTTTAGTTTAGAGTTTAGGGTTTAGAGTTTAGAGACGAGTACCTTCTATCTCGTCGATGAGTTCGCGCAGTTCTTCTACGCTGATCTTCTCTTCCTTGACAAACGAGGAGACGGCAGAGAGGTAGGAGTCCCCAAAGTAGTTCTTGATGATACCTGCTATCGACTTGCGTCCGTACTCATCCTCAGTGATGAGCGGATAGTACTGATAGGTATTGCCAAACTGCTTATGGCCAAGGAATCCCTCACGCTCCAGGATGCGCACGATGGTTGACAGCGTGTTGAAGTGTGGACGGGGCTCGTCATAATGCTCCAGCAACTCGCGAACGAACATGGGACCGTGCTTCCAGTAGAGGTCCATGATTTCCTTTTCCTTGTTGGTCAATTTCTTCATTGCTTTTTTGCTTTTAGTTTCAAACGTTATTTGCGTCAATTATCAATATCTGAGCGCAAAGTAACTAAATATTTTCGTTATAAACAACTAAAAGCCTTAGTTTTTAACGGTTATTAAACTCTTTTTTTAGTTACTAACGAAAAGTTTTAGTTACTCAAAAAAACAAAAAGGTGCTGGCAAAAAGGTTGTCAGCACCTATATAAAAGGTTGGGAAGTTGCTTGCACACCTTATTTGGCGCGTTTCCAGACTTGCGTCTCGTAGAACGGGCCAAGGTAGCCACGAACCTTCAGGTTCTGGCCGTCGAGCCAGATGGCACATTTGTAGGTCTTACCGTTCTTGGGGTTATATATTTTGCCACCTTCCCACTTATCCTTCTTCTTCGAAAGGCCGCTCAGGATGTGAACACCCATCAGCTTGCGCTCCTGAAGCTTGGCATCGGGGTTGTGTTTGTCTTTCGTTTCAGGACCCTGCTTCAGCCAAACAATCTTACCATTTACCTTGTCGCCCTGCTGATAGATTTCGACGTGGGCGTCGCCAGCCTCAGTGACCCACTTACCCATAATGTCCTGCGACCAGCCTACAACAGCTGCCAAGACGAAAATCATGCTTAATAATGCTCTCTTCATAGTCGTTATTTCTTTTTGTTTTAATGATTACATTTTTATTTCATCAGCCACTGACCATCGCGCTCGACCATCGGAACGGTGATTTCCTCTTGCGTAGAGTCACCATAGCACAGAAGCAGGAAGGCGTAGGTAAGATGGAGCGAAGTGTCGCGTCGAGCGACGTTGTCGGATACTCGCACCTCGTTCAGTCCATTGTGCTTGTCGAGCATGTCGGCACGATACTGATTGATGGCCATCAGCAACTGGGCACGATAGCTGTCAGGCAGACTGTCGACATCGGCCTTTCCCTGTAGGAATTCGGCAGGGCGGTCGTCAATCAGATGCTGATAGTAGGCACGGGCCGCACGGGCTGCCTGCTCCTCTGGTGTCGTGTTGCAAGCAACACTAAATAATAAATAAAAAATAAAAAATAAAAGACAAAGCCCTGGACGTTTTCCCTGAACGACCCCATTAACGTATTGCTTCATATTTAATACTTATTATTTTTTATTTAGGCCCATAGGTCCAATAATTACTTTTGTCGAATAAAGACATTAATCGGCGTTCCTGTCAGCGTCCAGTTGTCACGAAGCTTGTTTTCGAGGAAACGACGATAGGGCTCCTTGACGTACTGGGGCAGATTGGCATAGAACACGAAGGTAGGAATCTGCGTATCGGGCACCTGCGAAACGTACTTGATCTTGATGTACTTACCCTTGATGGAAGGCGGGGGAGTCTGCTCGACGATGGGCAGCATGACCTCGTTCAGCTTCGAAGTACCAATCTTGATCTTACGATTCAGATAGACCTGCTTGGCCGTCTCCAGCACCTTGAAAATGCGCTGCTTGGTGACTGCAGAGGCAAAGATGATGGGGAAGTCGACGAACGGAGCCATGCGCTGACGGATGGCATTCTCGAAGGTCGAGATGGCAGCCTGCGACTTGTCCTCGACGAGATCCCACTTGTTGACGACAACGACGAGCGACTTATTATTCTTTTGGATGAGCTGGAAGATGTTCATATCCTGAGCCTCAATGCCTCGTGTGGCATCAATCATCAAAATGCAGACGTCCGAATTCTCGATAGCACGAATGGAACGCATGACGGAGTAGAACTCGAGGTCCTCGGTCACCTTGTTCTTACGACGGATGCCCGCAGTATCGACCAGATAGAAGTCGAAACCGAACTTGTCGTACTTGGTATAGATAGAGTCGCGCGTGGTACCTGCAATATCGGTAACGATGTTGCGATCCTCGCCAATAAAGGCGTTGATGATGCTCGACTTGCCAGCATTGGGGCGCCCCACAACAGCAAAGCGTGGGGTTCCGTCCTCCAGATCGTCCACCTCGTCAGACTTCAGTTTAGTAAGCACGAAATCCAACAGGTCGCCTGTACCAGAACCCGTTGCTGCGCTGACACAGAACGGATCGCCCAGTCCCAGCTTGTAGAACTCGTACTGTCCGTAAAGGTCCTTGCCGTCGTCAGCCTTGTTGGCCACCAGCACGACGGGCAGTTTGGAACGACGCAAAATGAGCGCCACATCCTGATCGAGATCCGTCAGGCCGTTCTTGATATCCACCAGGAACAGCACCAGGTCGGCTTCCTCAGTAGCAACAATGACCTGCTTGCGAATCTCCTCTTCGAAGATGTCGTCAGAGTTGACCACCCAGCCCCCCGTATCGACTACGGAGAACTCACGTCCGTTCCACTCGCACTTGCCATACTGGCGATCGCGAGTCGTACCAGCCTCGTCGCTCACAATGGCTCGACGAGAGTTGGTTAACCTATTAAATAATGTGGACTTGCCAACATTCGGGCGTCCTACGATTGCTACTAAGTTTGCCATACTTGCTTCGTTATTTAGTCCTTACGGCATAACCGCAAGGCACACTCATTTCTTACTCTGGATTATAGCCGAAGGCATCGAGTTCACGCTGCGACGAGCGCCAGTCTTTGTCGACCTTCACAAAGGTCTCAAGATAAATCGGCTTGTCGAAGAACTTCTCCAGCGACTTGCGGGCCTCGGTGGACACCTTCTTCAGCGCTATGCCCTGATGTCCGATGATAATACCCTTCTGCGAGTCGCGCTCCACATAAATGATAGCATTGATATGGATGTTCTTCTCCGTCTCCTTGAAACGTTCCACACGCACCTCGACGCTATAGGGAATCTCCTTGTCGTAATAGAGCAGAATTTTTTCGCGAATAATCTCTGACACGAAGAAACGGGCAGGCTTGTCAGTCAGCTGATCCTTATCGAAATAAGCCGGACTCTCGGGCAACAGTTCCTGAATGCGCTTCAGGAGCATGTCTGTGCCAAACTTATTCTTCGCCGAGATGGGAAGAATCTCCGCATTGGGCAACAGCGTGTGCCATTTCTCGACGATATCGCCTAACGTCTTCTGGTCGCTCTCATCAATCTTGTTAATGAGAAGCAACACAGGAATCGTCATCTTCTGCACCTTCTCCAAGAAGTCCATGTTCTTCTCAGGGTTCTCGACGACGTCAGTCACATAGAGCAACACGTCGGCATCCTGAAGAGCCGACTCCGAGAAAGCCAACATCGACTCCTGCAACTTATAGTTAGGCTTCAGCACACCTGGCGTGTCGCTGAACACTATCTGCATGTCAGGGGTGTTGACAATACCCATGATACGATGGCGCGTCGTCTGAGCCTTAAACGTCGCAATCGAAATACGCTCACCAACCAACTGGTTCATGAGCGTACTTTTACCTACGTTGGGGTTACCAACAATATTCACGAATCCTGCTTTATGCATTTATCTTCATATTTTGTCACCATCGTACGCCCATCGGTAATAGCTTGCTCCGTGTACGAAACCTGCACCAAAGGCGGTCATGATGAGGTTGTCACCCTTCTTCAGCAGATGCTCGTTCTCCCAAAGAGCCAGAGGAATCGTTGCTGCCGAAGTGTTTCCGAAGTGCTCGATATTGACCATCACCTGCTCCATAGGAAGTTCCAAGCGCTTGGCAACAGCCTCAATGATACGCATATTGGCCTGATGAGGAATGACCCATTGAATGTTGTCCTTGTTCAGACCATTACGCTCAGCAATGAGAGCACAGTCGTCGCTCATGTTGGTCACCGCATAGCGGAACACGGTGCGGCCCTCCTGATAGAGATAATGCAAGCGGTGGTCGACAGTGAAGTGACTGGGAGGACAAACTGAGCCTCCGGCCTTGATGTGCAGAAAGGGAAGACCCTTGCCGTCGGCACGGAAATATGAGTCCATCACTCCGATGTTCTCCTCTTCTGTGGCCTCCAACAGCACTGCTGCTGCACCATCGCCAAAGAGCGGACACGTCGCACGGTCTTTGTAATCGACTACTGACGACATCTTGTCGGCACCAACCACGATGATCTTCTTGTAGCGGCCGCTCTGAATCATCGAGCCTGCAACATCGAGCGTATAGAGGAATCCACAGCAAGCACCCCAGAGGTCGAACGCAAAAGCATTCTTCAGTCCGAGCTTACCCAGCACGATGCTGGCTGTGGAGGGGAACTTATAATCTGCCGTCGAGGTGGTGACAATGAGGGCGTCAATAGTATCAGGGTCTACGCCAGTCTTCTGTATCAGCTGTTTGGCTGCCTTACGAGCCATATAGCTGGTGCCAAGACCTTCCTCGGTGAGGATGCGGCGCTCCTTGATACCTACGCGCGTCATAATCCACTCGTCATTGGTGTCGACCATGCGCGACAGTTCCTCATTGTTGAGGACATAGTCAGGCACGTAGCCACCAATACCGGTGATTATCGCATTGATTTTACTCATTATTCAGCAGCTTCGTCCATAACAATGGCAATCTTGCCACGATAGTAGCCACATGTGGGGCATACGGTGTGGTAGATGTGATAAGCACCACAGTTGGGGCATACTGCCAGTGTGGGAGCTACTGCCTTGTCATG
>CAMHUU010000031.1 GCA_946188395.1 uncultured Prevotellaceae bacterium
ATCTGCATGTTGAACTCCAGACGCTGGTTCTGGGTCTGACCGCTGACGCCCTTGCGGACGAGGTTCACACCATGACCCATGTCGCGAACGTCGTCGACGCTCTCCACCTGGAACACGTGCGTCTCGTCGTTGGCGAAGTAGGGATCGGCCTTGATGTCCTTCGTCACCTGTTCGAGGGTGAAACCGTCCTCGAGCTCGACATAGACCATGCGGCGGTGGATGCCTTCACCCAGGGGAATGGTCATCGACAGGGCGTTCTTCACACCAGCCTTCGAACGTACGCAGACCGAGTGGCCCATCGACATGCCAGGACCGAAGTTGGTGTACGACAGTCCCTTGGGGGCCAGACTCTGCATCAGTGTGCGGACGATGGAGTCGCTGCCCGGATCCCAGCCGGCAGCAATGACGCTGACCGTACCGGTCTCCTTATTGATGGCCATCAGACGTTCGCGATAGCCGCGAATATTGGTGTGGATGTCGAACGAGTCGACGGTATTGATGCCCAGCGGCAGAATCTGCTTGGCATATTCCTCGCACGAACGGGTGGGGGTGGCCAGAATGGCTACATCGACATCCTGCAGTTCCTTAATGTCCTTCA
The DNA here is from genome assembly GCA_946188395.1 of uncultured Prevotellaceae bacterium. Taxonomy (GTDB): domain Bacteria; phylum Bacteroidota; class Bacteroidia; order Bacteroidales; family Bacteroidaceae; genus Prevotella. The sequence continues at coordinate 599 of CAMHUU010000031.1, forward strand.
CTACGGCATACGGGGCCAGTTCGGCGGGCTTGTCGGCGGCGCCGTTTCTGCGTACAACGCCGGCAATCTCGAAGTCGGGAGCGGCTTCCAAAGCCTGAATGGTGTACTTTCCAATGTTGCCGTATCCTACTACGGCGGCTCTGATTTTCTTCATATTTCTAATATTTAGTTTGTTATTTCAATCTTTTCGGTTGCAAAATTACACTTTTTCTTTGAATTACATAGCAAAAAGGCAGAAAAAATTACAAAACACCTACATTTTGTTATGGTTTGTCAACCCAAAAGCCGTCGTTTTACACACAAATATCATCTTTTTCTTCCGTTTTATACAATAAAATGCATATTTTGCGCGTTTATAGAATTGTATATATACAAATAATTGTAAGCGTATGATAGAATACATCAAGGGTGAGTTGACGGAGCTTACCCCCGCATTGGCAACGGTAGAAGCCGCCGGCGTAGGTTACGGTCTGAACATTTCGCTGACCACCTATAGTGCCATCCAAGGCAAACAGGACGTCAAGTTGTACGTCTTTGAGTCGATTCGTGAAGATGCTCACGTGCTCTACGGCTTTGTGTCGAAGAAGGAACGCGAGATGTTCGAACTGCTCATCACCGTCAGTGGAGTAGGTCCGAATACGGCTCGCATGATGCTCTCGTCGATGAGTGTCAGCGAACTGTGTAATGCCATTTCGCGTGGCGACGAGCGGCTCATCAAGGGCATCAAGGGCATTGGTAAGATGACAGCCCAGCGCATCATCGTCGACCTGCGCGACAAGATTGTCGCACTGGGTATTGCCGACGAGATTCCTGCTGGCGGCATGGTGTCGACACCCGTCAACAACGAGGTTCGCGATGAGGCCGTCTCGGCACTGACCATGCTGGGCTTTGCCCCTGCTCCGACGCAGAAGGTTGTCATGGCTATCCTCAAGGAACAGCCCGATCTGCCCGTTGAACAAGTGGTGAAATTGGCATTGAAACAGATTAAGTAAGTTTTGAATATTAAGCGAATCGTATACTTTGGAATAGTCCTGCTGAGCATTACGGCATTGGCCATGCCTCCACAGGATGACAAGACGCAGAAACAAAAGACTGCGGCGAAGGCGCAGCCTGTGTTCCAGGTAGAGGAGGATACCATTCCCGATTCGCTGTTACATGCCCGCTGGAAGATTCAGAAGACGTCGCCCATCCTTGTGGCCGACCTCGATTCCTCGGCCCTCGACCTCCGTCTGCCCGAGAATATCAAGCAGCAGGTGGAGTACGACGATTCGCTGAACTACTACCGCATCGGCTCGAAGATTGGCGACTCATACCTGAACGCCCCCATTCTGATGACTCCCGAGGAGTATATGCAGTGGAGCGAAAAGCGTGAGCGCGAGGCCTTCTTCCGCAAGAAGGAAGCTGAGAACGTGGCCACCAAGGGTAAGGACAAGTTCTCGTTCACCGATATGCACTTCGACCTGGGTCCTGCCGAGAAGATTTTCGGTCCTGGTGGTGTGCGCATCAAGACGCAGGGTACTGCCGAGCTGAAGCTGGGCGCCACGCTGAAGAACATCGACAACCCCTCGCTGCCAGAGCGTAACCGCAAGACATCGGCTGTCGATTTCGACGAGAAAATCAATCTGAACGTCAGCGGTAAGGTGGGCGACAAGGTGAACATGTCGTTGAACTACAACACCGATGCCACCTTCGACTTCGACACCAAGAACCTGAAGCTGCACTACGACGGCAAGGAGGACGAAATCATCAAACTCGTCGAGGCCGGTAACGTCACCTTCCCCAGCAACAACTCGCTGGTCAAGGGAGCCTCCAGCCTGTTTGGTGTACGCACCGACATGCAGTTTGGCAAGCTGAAGCTGCAGACCGTCCTGTCGCGCAAGAACTCGACAACGAAGAGTGTGTCGTCGAAGGGTGGCACACAGCTGACACCATTCGAGATCGATGTCGCCAACTACGAGGAAAACCGTCACTTCTTCCTGGCCAAATACTTCCGTGAGCACTACGATGCCGCCATGTCGCAACTGCCCAACATCCTCTCGGGCATCAACATCACCCGTATCGAGGTGTGGATTACCAACAAGACGGGAACGACGTCGAACACCCGTAACCTGATAGCACTCTCGGAACTGGGCGAGAGTCAGCCAGCCAAGAGCAAAGTGCCGTCAGCACTGCCCGACAACAGCGTCACACCGCTTTACGAGAATATGCCCCCTGCAGCCCGTGACATCGACCAGGCGTCGACAGCCCTCGACGGATTCATGACGGGTGGTACCGACTACGAGAAACTGGCGTCGGCCCGTCTGCTCAACGCCTCGGAATATACGCTGAACAGCGCGCTGGGCTATATCTCGCTGAAAACCGCCCTGCAAACCGATCAGGTGCTGGCCGTTGCCTTCCGCTACACCTATGGCGGACAGGAATATCAGGTCGGTGAATTTGCCGGCGACCATAATACGGCCAGCGAGACGCTGTATGTCAAATCGCTGAAGAATACGTCGAACAATCCCCAGCAGGCCAACTGGTCGCTGATGATGAAGAACGTCTACTACCTGGCGTCGAATGTCGAGAAGACCAAGTTCCGCCTCGACATCAAGTTCCAGAGCGACACCGCGGGCGTGTACCTTACTTATATTCCTGAGGTGAAGGAAATCACCCTGCTGCGTGGACTGGGCTGCGACCGTCTTGACAATAACAACAAGGTGCACCCCAACGGCTATTTCGACTTTGTCGAAGGCTACACCGTCTCGAACGGCCGCGTGTTCTTCCCCTCGGCAGAGCCCTTTGGCTCGACGCTGAAAAACTTCCTTAAGCAGCATGGCATATCGGAGGAAGTGGCTAATAAATATGCTTTCCAGGAGCTATATGATACCACGCGTACCGCTGCCCGCCAGATGACCAACAAGGACAAATACCTGCTGGTGGGCCAGTTCAAGGGCACCTCGGCAAACGTCATCTCCCTGGGCGCCTATAACGTGCCGCAAGGCTCGGTGGTCGTTACCGCTGGCGGCGTCACCCTCACCGAGGGCTCCGACTATAGCGTCGACTACTCTGCCGGCGAGGTGACCATTCTGAACCAGAGCATCATCGATGCCGGCACCAGCGTCAACGTCTCGCTGGAGTCGAACACCGAATACGGCATGCAGCGCAAGACGATGGTCGGATTCAACTGGGAATACGACTTCTCGAAGAACCTGCAGATTGGCGGTACCCTGCAACACCTGTCGGAACAGGCCCTTACGTCGAAGGTCAATATGGGTTCCGAACCGCTGAAGAATACCCTGTGGGGTGCCAACATCAATTGGAAGACCGAGAGCCAGTGGCTCACACGCATGCTCGACAAACTGCCGCTGCTCCACTGTACGCAACCCTCGCAGATTACCTTCTCGGGCGAATTTGCACAACTGATTGCAGGTACTGCCAGCGGTACACAGGACAATGCATCGTATATCGACGACTTCGAGAATGCCAAGAACGCCATCGACGTCAGCGAACCCAAGGCTTGGACGCTGTCCAGCGTGCCGTCGCTGTTCCCAGAGCATGCCGACAAGGACTCCGTGTCCAGCGGCTACCGTCGTGCCCTGCTGTCGTGGTACAATATCGACCCGTTGTTCACCTACCGTTCATCGTCGCTCACGCCCAGCCACATCAAGAGCGACCTCGACCAGCTGTCGAACCACTATGTACGTGCCGTCTACGTCAGCGAACTCTATCCCAATCGCGACCAGTCGACCTACAGCGGAGCGACATCCACACTGCCCATTCTCAATCTGGCCTACTATCCTTCCGAGCGTGGTCCCTATAACCTCAACACCCGTGTCAATATGGACGGTACGCTCACCCTGCCTCAGAATAACTGGGGCGGTATGATGCGTAAGCTCGATACCAACGACTTCGAGACGGCCAACATCGAGTACATTGAGTTCTGGCTGCTCGACCCCTTCATCTATTCGTCGCAGGAGCCTGATGCTGCCGATTATGGCGGCGACCTCTACATCAACCTCGGAGAGGTCAGCGAGGATATCCTTCACGACGGCAAGAAATTCTACGAGAGTGGTATGCCCGTCGACGGCACCAGCTCGTACACCACCACCCAGTGGGGACGCGTACCCGTACAGGCCACTCAGACCTATGCCTTTGCCACCACCAGCGGCTCGCGTGCCCTGCAGGATGTAGGACTCAACGGTCTGACTGACGAACAGGAACGTTCGCAGCCCGCCTACGCCGACTTCCTCAACAGCGTCACCGTCAACGACAGCGTGCGTGCAGCATGGAATCAGGACCCTGCCAACGACAACTACCACTACTTCCGAGGCAGCGACCTCGACGCACGCCGTGCCAGCATCCTCGACCGCTATAAGCGCATCACCATGCCACAGGGTAACTCGCCCGACAGCGACCAGCAGACCGAGGGCTACGACACGTCGTACAAGACCTATCCCGATGTCGAGGACATCAATCAGGACTATACGCTGAACGAATATGAGCGCTACTTTGAATATAAGGTGAGCCTGCGCCCTGAGGATATGCGCCTGGGCCACAACTACATCACCGACGTCCGCGAATACACTGCCTCGCTGCGTAATGGCAACAAAGAACGCGTCAAGTGGTACCAGTTCCGTGTGCCTCTGATGCAATACGACCGCCGCGAGGGTGGCATCAGCGACTTCACCAGCATCCGCTTCATGCGCATGTTCCTTACCGGTTTCCAGAAACCCGTCGTGCTGCGCTTTGGTTCGCTCGACCTCGTGCGTGGCGACTGGCGCATCTATAAGGAACCTCTCACTGGAGCCACCAACAGCGGTACCGTCGAGGTCAGCGCCGTCAATATCGAGGAGAACAACGACCGCCGCCCCGTCAACTACGTGCTGCCACCAGGCATCTCACGTGTCACCGACCCCTCGCAGCCCCAGCTTACCGAGGCCAACGAGCAGTCGCTCTGTATGGTTGTCAAGAACCTGTCGCAGGGTGAGTCGAAGGCTGTTTATCACAACACCACCCTCGATTTGCGCCGCTACAAGCACCTGCAGATGTTCGTTCATGCCAACCACCTCATCGACGATGTCACCGCCCTGCGCGACGATCAGCTGGCCGTGTTCATCCGTCTGGGTAGCGACTATCGCAACAACTACTACGAATATCTCATCCCCCTGAAGCTTACCCCCGACCGCAATGACTATAATAAGTATAATGTCGACGACTGTCGTGCTGTGTGGCCCCTCGAGAACATGCTCGACATCGACCTGCTGAAGCTCACTCAGCTCAAGAAGGCTCGTAACAAGGCCCGTGCCATGGGTACTGCCAGCTACACCACCGAGTTCAGCGAATACGACGAGAACAATGCCAACCGCATGACCATCCTCGGTAACCCGTCACTCGGCGAGGTCAAGACCATGATGATTGGTGTGCGCAACCTGTCGGGCGAAATCAAGTCCGGCGAGGTGTGGGTCAACGAGCTGCGCCTGCAGGAAGTCAACAACAATGGTGGTTGGGCGGCATCGGGCAATCTGAACGTCCAGCTGTCCGACGTCGGCAACGTCACCCTGACGGGACGCATCGTCACCGAGGGCTTCGGAGGTCTGGAGGAAGGTATCAGCCAGCGACGCACCGACGACTACAAGACTTATGCGCTGACTACCAACTTCGAGCTGGGTAAGTTCTTCCCTGACAAGATGAAGGTCACCGCACCGCTCTACTACAGCATCACCCAGGAGGAGAGCAAGCCCAAATACAATCCTCTTGACACCGACCTTGAACTCGACGACGCCCTCGACGCCATGGATGCCCACGAGCGCGACTCCATCGAGTCCATCGCTATCAAGAAGTCGAAGACCACCAACTTCTCGCTGTCCAACGTCCGTGTGGGCATCAAGACCAAGCGGCACCCCATGCCCTACGACCCTGCCAATTTCTCGTTCTCCTACAGCCATCGCCACACCCAGAACTCCGGCGAGACCACCGTCTACGAGCACGACGACGAATGGCACGGCTCGTTCAGCTACACTTATACGCCCGTCTACAAGACTTGGGAGCCCTTCAAGAACTCCAAGTCGAAGTCGAAATGGATGGCGTTCCCCAAGGCCTTTGGCATCAACTATCTGCCGCAGAACATCACGTTCAACACCGATATGCGTCGCAGCTACTACGAACTCCAGGAACGCGACATGGACAATCTCGGTGGTTCCCAGCTGCCTGTATCGTGGGCCTCGTCGTTCCTTTGGAACCGCGACTTTACCCTGCGCTGGGACTTCACCAAGAACCTCCACATGAATTTCCAGTCAGGCACGCAGGCCGAAATCGAGGAACCCGACAGCGATTTGCCTATCAACAAGGACCTTTATCCTGACCGCTACACTGCTTGGAAGGACTCCGTATGGCATAGCATCAAGCATTTCGGCTCTCCGCTTAACTACCGCCAGACCTTCACAGCATCCTACCAGCTGCCGCTCAACAAGTTGCCCATATTTGACTGGATTAATGCCGACGCCAACTACAATGCCTCCTACAACTGGCAGCGAGGCACCCGTACCGAATCGGGCATCGACCTGGGCAACACCATATCGAACAACCGCCAGCTCAACCTCAACGGTACGCTGAACATGGAAACGCTCTACAATCATTTCCCCTTCCTCAAGAAGGTCAACGACCGCTTCAAGAAGTCCATTCCCAAGCAGGTTAAGTCCAACAAGACTACCAAGGCTGGTAAGGCTGCCGAAACTAACAAGGCTGCCCAGCCCACCAAGGCTGAAAAAGCCCTGCCCAAGAATAAGAATGCCTTCCAGAAGGAGCTAACGCTGCGCCCTGACACCACGTTCACCATTGCCCACAACAAGAAGTCGAAGCGCATCATCGTCACCGCCAAGACCAAGGACGGGCGTTCCTATCCCATCAAGTATAAGGTTGTCGACGACAACAAGATTCTTGTCCGCAACCTCGACACCGTCGCCATTAGCGTCACCGTCACCACCAAGCCGCCACTCGAGAACCAGTGGTGGTACAAGCCCGCACAGTCTGCTGCCCGCCTGTTGATGATGGTACGCTCCATCGGCATCTCCTACCGCAACCAATACGCCATGTCGCTGTCAGGCTTCATGCCTATGGTGGGCGATGCCTTCGGACAGAACAGCGGCGGTAGCGTCATGGCCCCTGGCCTCGACTTCGCGTTCGGATTCACCGACGACTCGTTCCTCGACAAGGCCCGCACCAACGGCTGGCTCAACGACAGCATCTCGACGCCTGCTGCCACCAATCTCACCACCGATCTGCAGCTGCGTGCTTCCCTCGAGCCCGTACGCGACATGAAGATCGACCTCAACGCTTCGCGCACCGAGTCGCGTGCCCGCAGCATCCAGTATCAGTATGTTGGCATGCCCACCACCCAGAGCGGTACGTTTACCATGACTACGCTCTCTATCTCGTCAGCCTTCGAGGGCATTGGCGACGCCAACAACGGCTACCCCTCGCGCGTCTTCGAGCGCTTCTGCGACGCACTGCCCGACTATCAGGCCCGTGCTGCCGCCGCCTATGGCCAGGAGGTGGGCCAGTACAGTGCTGCCGTCATGATTCCTGCCTTCCTCGACGCCTACACCATGAGCGGAGGCGGAAAACTCGACTTCTTCCCCGCACTCACCCGTCTGTTGCCCAACTGGACGCTGCGCTACTCAGGACTCTCCAAACTCCATTGGTTCAGCGACCATTTTAAGTCGTTCAACCTCAACCACTCCTACAAGTCCGTCTACTCCGTTGGCTCCTATACTAGCGATGCCAAGGGTTCCTCGCTGCTCGGCTGGAGTGTGCCTACTGTCAGCATCAACGAGTCCTTCGCACCGCTCTTCGGCGTCGATGCCACTCTCAATTCCGGACTCACCCTCAAGGCTGAATACCGTAAGACGCGTACCCTGGCACTCTCTACCACCAGCGTACAAATCAACGAAGGCCGCTCCAACGACTGGGTCTTTGGAGTGGGCTATAAGATTAGCGACTTCCGCATCTTCGGCAGCGGCGCCTCACGAAAAATCAAGAAAGCTCAAGGCGGAAAAAACAGCAATACTAATAGGAGTAGTTCTACGAGTAAAAAGTCTGGCGTTAACCACGACCTGAACATGCGCCTCGACATCACCCTGCGCGACCAGGCTGCCATCACCCGCGATATTGCTTCGCGCACCTCGGCAGCGTCCAGCGGTAACTCCGCCCTGAAGATCTCCTTCATGGCCGACTACACGCTGTCGCGCCTGCTTACCATGTCGTTCTACTACGACCGTCAGACCAATACACCGTTGCTCTCGTCCAGCAGCTATCCCACTACTACCCGCGACTTCGGACTCTCCATGAAGTTCTCCCTCACACGCTAATCGTCCTGAGGCGTTTTGGCGGCGATGTGCATCACGATTGTTTGATGTGTACGTCCTGCTGCGGGAACGGTATCTCGATGCCGTGCTGGTTCAGTGTGTCGTAGATGCAGTTAAGGACATCGCTGACGACATACGATTTCTTGGGAGCATCAGCCCAGACAAACATCTTCAGGTTGATGCCCGAATCGGCCAGTTCGCCCACGACGGACTTGGCTTTCTTCGAACGGTCCATCCAGCGGTGCTTCAACTGGTTGACAGCATCGTCGGCCAATTGGACGACCTGCTGCAGGTCGGAACCGTAGGCCACGCTATAGGGCACGACGGCAAGCACGTAGCCGTGATTGCGCGTCAGGTTCTTATAGTTGTTGGTAAACAGCTGTGAATTCTGGAAAGTAATGATTTCACCATAGAGCGACTCGATGACGGTGGAGGTGTAGCTAATCGAGGTCACCTTACCCATAGTACCGTTGACCTCAATCCAGTCGCCGACCTTGATGCGACCAGTCATCAGCGAGGCTCCGTAGAAGATGTTCTCGATGATGTTCTTCGAGGCGAAACCGATACCTGCCGACAGTCCTCCGGTGATGTAGAGCAGCCACGACAAACTGATGTGGAGCACGGTGAGCGACAGGAGCACCCATGTGCCCCAGATGATGATCTGGATGACGTTCTTCGACATGACGGTACGGCTCTCGGCAGATTCGGGGTCGCGCATTTGGAACACTAGTCGGAGCAGCCGGAGCAGCGTCTTGCTGAGGTATGAGAACAGGAACCACAGACATACCACCATGGTGAGCTTGATGATGCTGAGTTGGAAATTATCCTGGTCGACGAAATGGTATTTGAATGCTCTCCAGCAGAGGTCCGAGAGGTTGAACACGTCGGCAGCCCACCAGATGGACAGCATGACGGAACCTACGCTGAGCGAGGGCAGGATGACTTGATAGAATAGGTCGTAGGCCCAGGTACGCGTGACGGGTGCCTCGGCGAAATTGCGACGCTCGCCGTAGAGCTTGATGTACTGCGACACGCAGGTGATGGTAAGGATGCAGGTCAGCTGCATGATCCACCAGATAAGCACCTGTACGGCCAGCAGCGTGTAGCCCATCCACGAACAGACGACGGAGGCAATGAACACCAGCAGGGATATGTAGGTGTAGAAGATGTCGGAGCGGGGGATGTTGCGGTTGTGGCGACGGATGACGCTCCACTGCCACAGGGCGCAGACGAGCAGGATGGGGGGAAAGAGCAGGTTGACAAGCTCGTTGGGAATGAGGATGATGCGGAAGGCGATGACGAGGAATCCGACGGCGATGAGTGGTGTGTAGATGCGGAAGGCACTCTTAATCTGGTCGCCCTTGACACGTAGCAGCAGCGAGAACAGGATAACACCCAGCAGCCACGCATAGGTGACCAGCAGGTTGGCAGCCATGATGAAGAAGTTCTGCTTGACGGTAGCCAGCGTGATGCCCAGAATGAGGGCGAAGGTGACCGTCGTCGTGGCCATGGTGATGCAGGTGCGCTTCTTCATAAACTCCTCGGTGCGCAGGCGTTTGGGCACGACGTAGCGGATGAGCAGGAAGTTGAGCAGCGAGGCCAGCACGGCATAGAGAATGACGCTGATGAGCAGTCCGAAGATGTAGCGCGAGTCCCACTGTGAATTGTCGGTGGGCTGGTATTTCTTCTCGACGGTGCGCGTCATGTATTGCCAGTTGCGCTGGAAATTGGCGAGGATGGTGAAGTACGAGTCGCCGCCATTGCGGAAGATGCCCGTCTGGATATCGTTATAACGCCGCTGGGCATAGTCGTTCAGGTGGGAGAGACGTTGCTCCGTCTGGTCGTAGATGTCGATGAAGTCAGCGAGCTTGTCGCGGTTCACGTCGAGAGCGGTGCGGATCTTGCGGGCCAAGTCGAGACAGGCTACACGGTCCTTCTGGCTCTGCACGCTGAGCACGCCGTGGGGCATCTTCTGCAGGCTGGCAATGAGCGAGTCGTAGCGCGCTATCTCGTGTTCGGTGCGGCTCATGAACTGGTGGAACGGCACGCGCTGGCGTTGGAACTCGCGGTACTGCTCGGTGGCCTCGTGGCAGGCGTAGGTCAGGTCGAACACGTAGTCCTGCTTCTGCGAATACAGCATCAGCGAGTTTTGGTTCGACCGCTTCATGGTTGTCATGAGCTGGTTGCGCATCTGTTCACCGCGTTTCTGGTCGATGGCACTGCGTTCGGTCATCTCGCGATAATTGGTGGTCAACTCGGCACGCAGAATCTGCAGTGTCTGGCCCAGGTCCTTCTCTTTCAGCACCGCATGGACGTTCAATACGACCAGCAGGATGGCTATAATAGTAAGAAATCGCTTCATCGTAATAAAAATTTGCCGCAAAGGTACACATTTCTCTAAACTTTAAACTCTAAACTCTAAACTTTTTTGTATCTTTGCAGAAAAATTTGCGATATTATGATTCTGATTGCTGACAGCGGAGGCACCAAGACCGATTGGATGCTCCTACACTCAAAGGGACTTCGTAAGGGCGAAATCATCGCCACGTTTCATACCCAGGGCATTACGCCCATCCACCAGACGCCCGACGTCATCCGCCACATTCTGGGGCAGGAGTTGATGTCGCAGTTGTCGACATTCCCGCGGGCTCAGCTCATCGATTCGGGCGAGCTCGAAGGCTCGTTGCTGTCGAAGGTGAAGGTGTTCTTCTACGGCAGCGGCTGTACGCCGGCCCACGTGCCGCAGATGACGCAGATGCTGGGCGAGGTATTCTCTCCTCAGCAGGTCGAGGTACACAGTGACCTGATGGCCGCTGCTCGTGCCCTGTGCCAACGCGAGCCAGGCATCGCATGTATCTTGGGAACGGGAGCCAACAGCTGCCTATACGATGGTAATGCTATCGTGCAGAACACGCCCGCCCTGGGCTATATCCTCGGCGACGAAGGCGGTGGTGCCGTGTTGGGCCGCATGTTTATGAATGCCATCTTCAAGAATCCGCAGTATGCCGACATCCGCGACGAGTACCTGAAGAAGGAGAAACTGACGCAGGCCGACATTATTAATAAGGTGTATCGTGAGCCGCTGGCCAACCGTTTCTTGGCCACCACGTCGCTATTCATTGCCGAGCGCATGGACAACCCGCTGCTGAAACAGCTGGTGGTCGACAATTTCCGACAGTTCTTCCGTTGCAACATCGTACCCTACCAGCACCCCGAGCTGCCCGTCCATTTTGTGGGCTCCATGGCACACGCCTATCCCGAGGCGCTCAAAGAGGCTGCCCAGATGGAGGGATTCCACGTGGGCACCATCGTCCAGAGTCCTATCGACGGACTGGTGCGCTATCACTCAATTTAAGCTGATTATTCCGCGTAGCGGCGAATGCCCTGGCGCAGGAAATCGATGTAGGCGTCAACATCCTCATCATACGAGCGGCTACCCATTAGTGGGTGGCCCTCATTGTTTAGGATGACGTAGAAGGGCTGTGCGTTGGCACCGAACTTGTGGCTCTGCAGATAGCTCCACTTGGCGCCGACGGTGCGCAGGGTGCGCCTCTGCCCTTGGGTGTCGGTGACCTCGATGGGTTCTGCCAGCGGTGTCTTGTCGTCGACGTACAACGAGATGAGTACGTATTTCTTTTCCAGCAGGTCGGCCACCTGCGGGTCAGTCCATACGGCAGCCTCCATCTTGCGGCAGTTCACGCAGCCGAAGCCTGTAAAGTCGATGAGCACGGGTTTACCCTCGGCCTTGGCAGCCGCCATACCTTGCTCGTAGTCGGTGAAGCGGGCCTCGACAGTCTTGCTATTCAGGTTGAAGTCCTGCGTGCTGATGGGTGGTGCGAAGGCGCTGACGGCCTTACAGGGGGCACCCCAGAGTCCGGGCACCATATAGATGGCAAAGGCCAGCGAGATGAGTCCGCCCATGATGCATACCACGGGCATGGGACGCTGTTCTTCGCCCTCGCCGACGTCACTCTGGAAACGGAACACGCCCATCAGGTACAATCCCAGCAAGGTGAATATGGCTATCCACAATGCAAGGAATACCTCACGGTCCAGCAAATGCCAGCCGTAGGCCAGGTCGGCCACCGAGAAGAACTTCAGGGCGAAGGCCAGTTCGATGAATCCCAGCACCACCTTGATGATGTTCATCCATCCGCCCGATTTGGGAGCCTGCTTCAGCCACGAGGGGAAGAGTGCAAAGAGCGTGAAGGGCAGTGCCAGTGCGATGGCGAATCCCAGCATGCCCATGGCCGGTGCCAGCCAATTGCCGCTGGTGGTCGTCTCCACAAGCAGCAGTCCGATGATGGGCGCCGTACACGAGAACGACACCAGCACCAGTGTGAAGGCCATCAGGAAGATGGACAGTTGGGAGTTGAGAGATGAGAGTTTAGAGTTGGCTTTCGCCTTTGATGACAGCTCATCGCTTTTCTGGTCTACCTTCGTGGCCCACGAGTCGGGCAGCTTGATTTCGAACCATCCGAAGAACGACAGGGCAAACACCACCAGCAACAGAAACAGGAAGATGTTGAAGAAGGCGTTCGTCGACATGGCGTTCAGCGTGTCCGATCCGAAGATGGCGGTGACGAGCAGGCCTAATGCCAGATAGATGACAATGATGCTGGCGCCATAGGTAAGAGCGTCGCGAATGCCTTTGGCCTTATCGGTCTTGGCACGTTTCAGGAAGAACGACACCGTCATGGGAATGATGGGCCAGATGCAGGGCATCAGCACAGCCAGTAGTCCACCCACGAAACCCATCAGCAGAATGTACAGCAGCGAATGGTCGGCAATGTTGTCCGTACCCGTATTCATGGCTCGCAACTCGCTCACCACGGGCTGCCAGAGGGAGTCCTGTGAGGTGGTGAGTGGTGAGTCGTGAGTGGTGATTGGAGAATTGACCGATGCGGTGTCGGAAGTTGCTGCTTCGGGCTTCGTCTCCTCGGCTTTCGGTTCTTCTGCTTTTACCGGCGCCTTGCCGCTGGCCTTCAGCTCGATAGTCGACGGAGGCATGCACATCTGGTCGTTACAGGCACCGTATTCCACGTAGCACTCAATGTCGTACTGCGGCTTGGTAAACTGTATCTTCTGCACGAAGGTCACCGCATTTTCAAAATAGCGGACCTCCATGTCGAACATCTTGTCGAACACCTTCTGCTCCTTGCCGCGGGCCTTCAGCGAACCCACCGTCTTTGCTCCTTCCATCTTGTCGGCGTGGAAGGTGGCAGAAATGGGACCGTCGTTGCCGAGCCCCGTCGAATACACATGCCAGCCGGCATCGATGGTAGCCGAGAACAACAGTTCAGCCTCTGTGTCGCTGATGGTCTTCAGTTCAGAACGGAAGTGGACGGGGTCTTGCATCTGTGCCGCAGCGGTAATCACAGCCAGCAACAGCAGGAGTATTGTAAGCGGTTTTTTCATCTTTTTTGTTAAGTTTTGCGTGCAAAGATACGAATTATTACAAAAAATGAGTACCTTTGCAGCATTAAAATAACTAAAATAACGATGAAACATCTACTTTTACTCTTAGCAATGGCGGCGACCATCATGGGTTGCCAGCAGAAACAGACTGGTGAACAGGACTTCGTGCGTGTCGAAAACGGACATTTCGTGCGCGCAGGTAAACCATATTATTATGTCGGTACCAACTTCTGGTATGGTGCCATACTCGGCTCGGAAGGTCAGGGCGGCGACCGTGCCCGTTTGGCCCGCGAACTCGACGAGATGAAGCGCATGGGCATCGACAACCTGCGCATCCTGGTGGGCAGCGATGGCGAGCGTGGCGTCAAGACCAAGGTCGAGCCCACCCTGCAGGAGAAGCCCGGGGTCTATAACGACACCATTCTGGCCGGACTCGACTATCTGCTCATGGAGATGGGCAAACGCGACATGGTGGCCGTGCTCTACCTGAACAACTCGTGGGAGTGGAGTGGGGGCTACGGCTTCTATCTCGAGCATGCCGGAGCCGGTAAGCAGCCGCGACCCGATGAGGCTGGCTATCCTGCCTTCATGGAGGCGATGTCGAAATATGCCACCAACGAAAAGGCCCATCAGCTGTTCTACGACTACGTACGCTTCATCGTCAGCCGCACCAACCGCTATACCGGCAAGGCCTATAAGGACGATCCCGCCATCATGTCGTGGCAGATAGGCAACGAGCCGCGTGCCTTCTCGACCGACGCACTGCCCGCCTTCGAGAAGTGGCTCAGCGAGGCGTCGGGCATCATCCGCGAACTGGACCCCAACCATCTCATCTCCATCGGCAGCGAGGGCGCATGGGGCTGCGAGAACGACTTCGGATGCTGGGAACGCATCAGCGCCGACCAGAACATAGATTACTGTAACGTCCACCTGTGGCCCTACAACTGGGGCTGGGCCAAGCCCGACTCACTCATCGAACACCTGCCGCGCGCCTGCCAGAATACCAAGGAGTACATCGACAAGCACCTGGCCATCTGCCAGCGCCTGGGTAAGCCCCTCGTCATGGAGGAGTTCGGCTACCCCCGCGACGGTTTTTCGTTCGCGACAAGCAGTCCTACCACAGGTCGCGACGGCTACTACCGCTACGTCTTCTCGCTCGTGGCCGACAATGCCGAGCAGGGCGGACTCTTTGCCGGCTGTAATTTCTGGGGATGGGGCGGCTTTGCCCGTCCGCAGCACGAACAGTGGCAGGTGGGCGACGACTACACCAACGACCCCGCCCAGGAGGCTCAGGGGCTGAACTCGGTCTTCGCCACCGATACCACCACACTTGCTGTCATCCGCGAACAGGTGCAGCGCATGAGCAAGGTGAAATAAAAAACAATAGTACTTTAGGAAATGAAAGCCGAGGGAGCCATACCGGTTTCCTGCTTGAAGATTTTCTGGAAATAGGCTCGGCTGAATCCGCAGAGCGGTGCCGGCCTCCGCGCCTTCCGCGCCTACTTCCAACTGAAAGGTGGCCTCACCGCCGGCAACCCGCCCAGCAGCTCAGCACCGCGTCTGAACTTCGTCCTCAACTTCGGCGACGGCGATGTAACAGGAGTTAGAGAAGTTAAAGAAGTTAGAGAAGTTCTCACACCTGAAGGTATGAGTGTGGCACGCAATAAAGACGATAGTTGGTATACGCTCGATGGTCGCCGCCTTGCCGCTCAACCCACGCAGAAGGGCCTGTACATCCACAATGGACATACGGTCGTGATTAAGTAATAGATATGTTAAAAACTGCACAGAAAACAAAGAATTATTTCTTAAATAACGTCAACAAACAGTTCTAAATATTACAACATGGTGCAGACATCGAAGACCAACCAGCGTAAACGCGCCTCTGGCCAAAGATGGCGCAGGAGTGTGATGTCCCCAAGGAAATGATAACCCCTATCGTTTCAAACATGTTACTTAAGGGATAAAACACGAAATAGTGTATCGTGGGGACTGTCCCCATGATATAAAGGGTGGTTTTATTTATCAATATGTAATTTTGGGAATGTGTTTACAGTTCTTCCGTCACGTATCTGCTGTATGATTTCTTCTGTAGTACGGGGATCTTCACTCCAGCCTCCGAAGAAACGGTCTACCTCATTCTTATCAATCGATGATTCCATTTGCAAGATTATTATTTATCGGCCACAAAGATAACTAAAAATCGGCAAAAAAGCAAGAATTTGCCGTTTTTTTGATTTTGCAGTCGCAAATTGCGACCGCAAGAATGTGCATCGGGAAGAGGCTAGTTCTGTGAAATAACAAAGTTTTTTGTAGGAAAGTTTTTTAGTTTCAAAAAAATTATCTATCTTTGCACCGTCAGAACATCCGTTTTGGCTATCCGGGCAGAATCCCGAGGGGGCAGGACTTCAATGACACCGCCTCAGGAGCAAGACATCACGAACCCTACTCCATTTTGAAAACCATCCTACAAGGGATGGTTTTATCTTTGTTTATAAATAATTACTCCTTTCGTTTGGGATATTCGAAATCTTTTTGTACTTTTGCAACCTCACCACTGTGATTGAAAGAATCCTAAATGAGATAGAAAATGATGACTCCTAAGAAACTTGTTTGGCGCAAACTCAATGTTAAGGTACCACCGTCAAGTATAATTATTGGTGGTGTTGATTCAATTCATGTAGATTTTGAATTATGAAAGTATTGACGCTGACAAAAACTCTCGAGTTCTACGATGTGCCTCAGTTACTTGTGGCAGCTGATGCAACAGGTAACAATTACCTCTGCACATTGTTTAAGAATGAAGCGGAGAGTGGCTATCACTATTTGGGCGTGCAGATCTCCGAGCCACGATTGGCGTCATTTCTGGATGGCCAGTTTGACCTCCGAGATGCGTATATTCGTCCAGAATCAGAAAAAGCGCTATATCTGGTTACGGCAAAGCAAGGGATACTATATCTTGTAACCTCTATACACCCACAAGACGTAACAGAAGAAATGTTGCCCGAGACAGAATACACATTCTCAAATAATTCGTGAATTCCTTTGATTGCATCGAATTATCTCACGACTCAGCAGAGTAAAAGTTAACTTATCTCTGCATTCGCTGCTCCAAAATTTGGTGCTTTGCCAAATATTTATTAATTTTGCCAACAAATATGCTACAGCTGAAATGACGAACGAACGAAATGCAACACATAACTCGCTAAATATGAGGGGCTTAATAAAACTGCCCCCCCCACTTTGTAGACTCACAGGTATAACCACAACACCTCGGGAAAATGCTATGACCGCCCTGCTGCATCAGGCTTCAGCCTCTTGTGGCAGGGTTTTCGTGTGTTTATGCCTTTGTGGCGGGCTACATGCTGGGAAGAAAGAAATAATTCTTCATCACAGAAGACGGCATCGTCCTACGTGTAGGACACCGCTGCCCAATAATTATTTTTTTCATTGTTTTCCTGAGCGCAGGAATTTGTTTTAGATTTTAAAATATTTACCTTCGCCCTTCGCGAGAATCGCGAGGTTTTAACAAGAATAATAGAAAACGATATAAATATGGACGAAGTAATACTTTCTCCCCTTCTGAAGGATTTGGCAAAGCATGTCAAAGAAGAAGGCGAAGCTGCAGAGGATCTGCGCCAGGCTCTGAACGGCATCATAGGCCGCTATAAGCTACACCCATCAGTGGTTATCTCGCTGCTGGCCCGAATATCGGCAGCATACATTCAACTGACGCAGAAGGTGTACGATAAGCAGAATGCCGACGAGGTGGTGGAAGAGGACTTCCAGAACTTCCTGACTGCTTCACTAACCAGTATCGACATGAGCGAATTCAACGCTGAACTGGAGAAAAGGCAGAACGGGAATTTGAATTAGAATTAGGTTTTTCATTATCACTGCAAAGCCCTACGTGTAGGGCGCCGCAATAATGTTAGTTAAAATATTTTTTAAGAATCCCTCGTCTCCTGCGAAGGCCGCGAGGTTTTAAAAAGATAAAAGTAAAAACAAGATATATGTTACTTGTGGTATTCATCACAATGACGCTTTAAAATATGTCACGCCTCGCAGTTCGCGAGAATAGCGAGGTTTAATAAGAAACGAATAAATACAAGATATGAGACAAAGAAGATATTTTTTAAGAATATAGTGAAACAAGGTTTGAACATCCTTGACTAAACTGAGTCACTAGAACTAGCACATCAAGGACACGTCAGTTCGGTTAAGGGCAATGGGTGTTCGCGTTCAAAAGGGCGTGGACTGGAAGACTGTTGTCTGACGTGGGCTGTGCTAGGCCTTAGTGCCAACTTTCTTCACCACGCCCTCCTTTTAGAAAAAAGATAGATATAAAGGAGTATATATATGGCAAACAAGCTACAACAGGCATTAGACCTGTGTAATCATAGTAAATTCGATCAGGCCCTTCCGATTCTGGAAGAGGCCGTGAAGGATAATCCCCAAGACAGTGAAGCATGGCGTGTTATGGCCCAGGTTCATTGGACTCATTTGCAAGAAGTCGATAAGGCTTACGACGAGTTGATAGAAGCATTGAAGTGCGACCCCCGTAATATCTGGGCGCTTGTTCTGATGGGCAATCTTTTGACAAAAGAGAAGAACGACGTTGAACACGCCAAGCAGTATTATGACAAGGTATTGGAATATCACCCAGACAATGCTATCGCCATTAACAATATCGGTGCCACATTTATGGAGCGCAAGGATTATGAAGGTGCGCTACCATATTTGGAAAAGGCACTGGGACTTGACGATACATATACTAACTGCTATTATGGGCTGGGGCTTTGCTATTACAAACTAGGAAGATTTAAAGAGGCTTTTGAGATTTGTCACAAGGGAGCATTGAAATCCGTTGATCGCCCAGAGAATCCTGCTGTACGCAGTGAGTTAATTAAACTGTTCGTCTCCGTCGCAAAGGAATATGCAGACGAAACCAATTACCTGAATGTTTGGAAAGGCATCAAGGACGAGCTTGAGGCAGTAGATCATGTGAACATCAGGATTGTGGAAGACAATACCCTGAATGTTCATGCCAAGATGGAATACGCACCATTGCATGCAGCGAAGGAACATGTGATAAGATACAATCCCGAGAAGGATTTTGTGGAACATCTGTTCATTCACGAGATGATGCACCTGAAGATGAGCCAGCAGGCAACAAAAGCCAATAGAGCCAAAGCGATTATCAGTTCAGAGCAGACGAGGGTAGCCTTCAGAAAGCGTTATCTTGCTTTCATGAAGAAAAAGCACAGCCACATTCCTGCTCAAGAATTGGATAAAGTAATTGCCGGACTCGCGGATGGTTTGGGACTCCAACTGATGAACTGTCCGCTTGACTTGCTTGTAGAGCACATGATCTATACAGGCTACCCAATAGCCCGCCCCATTCAGATGCTATCCCTTTTCCATATGGAACAGGACAACATCAATGCCGTCAAACAATCAGCCGCCAATGGCTTCTTCCCTAAGGAGATTGTCTATGCCAACAAAGTGATGAATATCGTGACCAGCCTGCATTTTAAGGATATTTATGGTATTGATTTGATTGGCCAATATCGCCCGACGAAGCAGGAATTGGAGCATGCAAAGGATCTCTATGATGAGTTCAAGGCATATTGGGATACCTTTAAAGCTGGTGATGAATACGAGATGTTGGAATACTTCGTGCAGTCTTTCAATATGGAAGACCTCGTTGAAATTATCGACGAGAGTCAAGTGACTGCAGGGATGAAAGCAGACCTTTCAATGAAAAGCGACCTCAAGGATTTACGAGGTGGTGCATTGTCTGAAGAAGATGTCGATGTGGCAAACGCTAACTTTGCCCTTAATCATCAGGATGGAGCAAATCCTACGGAAACTATGATGATGTCGATGTACATGTTGGGGGCAATGGAATACTTTGATAAACTGAATCCTCGAGATGTCCATCGTATCGCTTTAGAGATTGCGATGGTGGGTGTAACGGGCATCGATCCGAAGAAAAAGTATAGCATCAAATCGATTCCCGACAAGGAGTTTGGTGGTTACGAATTATTGGCTTACTACTATGTAAGTTGGGCGCGAGCCATCCCTGAGAAGCTTGAGCACTTGGGCTTGCCATTCTCGAAAGCCTATGAGTCGGCTATGCAGTTGTATAAAACAAAATACGGTAAGTGATGAGCGACTTAGAAGAACTGAGACAAGCAATAGTCAAGTTTACGCAAGAGCGCGACTGGGACCAGTTCCATAACGGAAAGGATCTGGCTCTTGCATTGTCAATAGAAGCTGCCGAACTGAACGAGGCATTCCTTTGGAAAGACGTTTCTGAAGTGAATGTCGAGAAGGTGAAAGAGGAATTGGCAGATGTATTTAATTATGCCATTCTGATTGCTGACAAGTACGACCTTGACATTAAACAGATTGTCTTGGACAAGATTAGGCGAAATGCTGAAAAATATCCCGTAGACAAGGCCTACGGGAGTGCGAAGAAATATAATGAACTATAACTAAAAACATCATAATATGGTTAACAGAGTCCTTTACAATGAACCTCAATCGGTTTTTATAAGCGATGTAGAGCGTAACTTTGTCTCACAAAAAATGAGACATACAGCTGAAAAGGCAGGGATACATTCTGCTGAAAACGAAATAGCATCATGGGAAAATAATGCTCCTCATATCGCTCGTTTGCTTACACAATGTGGAGCGAAGGATAGTTATGTAACATTTGAATTTCTTGTGCCTTTCTCGCGCAAGCGTATTGATTGCATGATATATGGCACAGGTGAAGATAATTCTGAGAATGTGATACATATCGAGCTTAAACAATGGAGCAACAAAACAGTTGGCATTGCAGACAGCGATGGTAACTTTACTACAGACGATGTTGCTAATCGTCAGCCCGACGATGTGATATTCAATGTAGAGGCATTTACGGGTCATGCCAACCGTATCGTTGCCCATCCTTCACAACAAGTAAAAGGCTATCAAGGTTACCTTTCCAACTTTATAGAGGTATTCTCTAACCAGGAAGTATCTCTTACTGGCTTGGCATATTGCTATAACTATGCAAAAAACGCAAACCCCTCTTACTTATATGACGACAAGTATGCGGCTTTGCTTTCGCAATATCCTACCTATGCAAAAGATCAATTTGATGAGTTAACGGAAAAACTAACAGGATTACTTAAGAAAGGAGCAGGACTTTCCATCTTCAACAAGGTTATTGAGAGTCCTATCCGTCCATCGAAAAAGTTGCTCAACGAGGTGACTTCTATGATTGAGCAAGGTGATACCTCCGCTTTCTCTCTCCTTGAAGATCAGATAGTTGCTCGTAACATGATATTGGATAAGATACGTCCTCTTCTGAAAGATAATAGTCAATTTGAAAAGAGTGTTATCGTTGTCAAAGGTGGTCCAGGTACAGGAAAGACTGTCATAGCTCTGCATGTTTTAGCGGAACTTTCCCGTCATCAACTCAGCGTACAATACGCTACAAAATCCAAACCCTTACTTGAGGGTGTTCG
The DNA here is from genome assembly GCA_946188395.1 of uncultured Prevotellaceae bacterium. Classification (GTDB taxonomy): domain Bacteria; phylum Bacteroidota; class Bacteroidia; order Bacteroidales; family Bacteroidaceae; genus Prevotella. The sequence goes on from CAMHUU010000031.1 coordinate 21,882, forward strand.
TCATCAAATCAGACCAAAAGCTCGTCTCCTATTCCAAAATGTTACAAGTTATGTCCCTGCGACAACGGACGAAAATACGCTTGATGTAGTATTAGTTGATGAAGCTCATCGTATTGAAAACTTCACTATCGACAGGTATCGTCCAGAGAGAAGCGAGACAGGAATGCCCCAAGTTGACACAATCATTAGAGCCGCTAAGGTCTCCGTCTTTTTTATTGACGACCGACAGGCTATAAGAGGTCGTGAGATTGGTTCTGCAGAACTGATTCGTGAAGCAGCAAAAAGATGGAATGCAAAGGTGGAGGAGTGTGAGTTGACCTCACAATTCCGCTGTAACGGTTCTGATAACTATATGGATTGGTTAGAACAGGTGCTCTACAACAAGCCCATTACCTCATCGTTCCAACCGGAGGATTTCGACTTAAAAATCTTCCCCGACCCTCAAACCATGTATGATGCCCTAGTTGAGCAAAACAATAAAGCTAATCAAACTGCACGTCTGATGGCTGGATTCTGCTGGCCTTGGTCTAAAAATGTGGTAGATGGCGACTTGGTAAAGGATGTGCAGATTGGTAATTTTGCGATGCCTTGGGAGACCAGCGATGGTGTACCTTATCAAAAGTTGACTAAGAAATATCCCAGATGGTTCGAATGGGCTTATAAACCTCTAGGTATTGAGCAGGTAGGCTGCATCTATACTGCTCAAGGGTTTGAGTTCGATTATGCAGGTGTCATCATCGGTGGTGATCTGAAATACGACCCTGTTTCCAAACAAATATTCACAGACAAGAGTGCTTGTAAGGATCCGGTGCTGAGACAAAATCGGCAGGAAGCCACAATGACATTTGATGATTATGTACGAAACATCTATCGTGTATTAATGACACGCGGCATGAAAGGATGCTATATATATGCCGTTGACGAAAATCTAAGTAAATATCTAAATGGCTTAATTACTGACATGAAAGGGTAAGATGATGACAATGGAAGATTTTCGCGATAGTCTTCTGAAGCTTCTGTTTGCTGAAAAGAAGTTAGAAGAGGAAGATGCGGAAAAACAAAAAAATATGAGCAGAGAGGAGAAGGTTGAAGATAACCTTCTTCTGATCAATGTCACCATAAAGAGTCATGAAGAAGACGTCTATGAGTTGAATGTACCTGATAACTACTCAAAACTGAGAGCTGGCGACAAAGTTGTTATAACAAACGAGAACGCTTCTTCTGAATGCGAGGCTACAGTCATTGATGTCTTTTTCGATACATTGACAATTTCCTGTGACAAAGAGCTTGATCCAAATGCTACTTATTCTATTGAACAGAAATCGCCCGAACTTCTGCAAGCACTTATTTCTTGCCTCGAAGGAATTTATGCAGGTGTGCCAGGAGCTGCTTTCTTACGGTTGCTTTCTGGAGAAGAGAAGTTTGAACTTGTTGATTTCTTAAAGTTGGCCATTGATGACGTTCCGTACTTCGACCGCATCAAGAACAAGCTTAATCAAGAGCAATTGTCTGCTGTAAGTTCGATGCTTGAATATCCTCCTGTTCATGTGTTACAAGGTCCTCCCGGAACTGGTAAAACAGCGGTACTTGCAGCAACGGCTATTGCTACAGCTCGCATGAATCGCGAGGTGGTTATTATTACTAATACCCACCATGCGGTTAACAATGCCTTACAGAAAATCCGCACTATGGACAAGGGGGCAACTCTTATTAAAATAGGTGCAGAACTCAAAGCAGAAGAATTGGACAATACGATACTGAAATTTGAGAAATTCAGCGAGTATTACGAGTATAGTTATAAGAATAGAAGAAAGAAACGCTCTGGCCACATCATAGGAATGACCATTTGGGGTGCAATTACGCATCTGGGACTCCGTCATCATGCACACTTCCGGCCTTATATTGCTTTGGTTGATGAAGCATCACTCATGCCTCTCTCATATGCAACTATTCTTGGAAAGGCTGCACCTTCAGTCTGCCTCTTTGGTGATAGTCGGCAAATGCCCCCTATCTTCCGTCCTGAGTTAGAACACAATGAATACTCCATTTCTGTTCTGGATTATTGTTCTCAAAAGGTGGAAGGCGTCCCTGTGGCTGTTCTTAACACTACATATCGCATGAATGAAAGCATTACCAATGTTGTAAGTATATCATTCTACGAGCCACATGGTATCATTCTTCGAAGTGCAGAAAGTGTTGCAGACAATTCCTTACATTCACCTTTCTTGGAAAGTAAAGGTTTAGTGGGCGCTATCTCTTTTGTAAATCCAAGTATTACTTTGCCACAATGTACAGAGGAAAACGAAGGAGAAGCTGATGCTGTTGTTGAAATTGTTAAAGCATTGATTAACGAGGGTAAACGCCCCCAAGATATTGCTGTTATAACTCCGTTCCGCAAGCAAGTTCGTCTGTTAAGAGCTAAAGCCAAAGAGGTCCTATCTCCAGAAGATACTCCTCTTATCGATACAGTTGAAAGACTTCAAGGGCAGGATGTGGATTGCATTATTCTCACCTTTGCTTCTAGTGACGAAAGTTATATAAATGGAATGCACGATTTCCTCTTCAATCCAAACAGATTGAATGTGATGATCTCAAGGGCCAAGACTAAGGTTATCATATTGGGCAGTGAGAAAGTGCAGAATGAATTGAAAAAGATATTAAAAAAGGAGTACTCCCCGTGAGACTCGTATATTTTGTTTGGTGGACAATTTGCGCGTAAGCGAACATTCACATTATGCTGATGTCGTTATTACCCACAAAGTCAAACCTGTACCATCTGAGAAGACAGTGCAGGGTATTTAGGAAAGAATAAACTTAAAAATATAGAACAATGAAGAAACTTAAGATTTGGAGCTTTTGGACGCTCACGGAAACTTAAATAGAGAATTTTTTGGTGCATTGGGAGAAAATCCTTAAATTTGCACCCAGATTAGCGAGACATAAAAGAACACAGCTAGTAAGCTTTTCGTTTCGGCTCAAACAACCACAATTAACACGAATCACGACAAGTCGATAGCTGCCAGCTCACGTGTATGCAGAAGCGTGGGCATTGGTGGTATTGTCGTGAGGGGCGTGGTTGCCCTGAGCCGAGTAATTTTCTGCTGGTGTCCATAGCTTCTGTTCTTACGCGTGGTTAATCGAAAAAAACTAATAACTAATAACAAATAACAGAATACTACTATGGATGTAACAAATGTGAATTCAAAGGAAATCGAAATGCATGAGCTTGTTATAGTCGGCAGCCGCTATAGCAAGCATTTGAAAGACAGGCTGCTGCCGATTTACGAGAAGGGTGAACCGATGAGCGCCGAAGAACTGGGGCGGCTGCTGGGTGGCATGACGCTGGTGGTGCGGCCAGTGGAAGACAACACCTTTGACTTTCATGCCGTAGGTGCGAGGACGGAAGAGAATCTGTTTCTGGGTTTCGTGTGGATGTACCAGTCGTATGCGTTGCGCGAATGGATGATGGATCAAGGTGTGAAATGCATCAAGGCTCGCATCAAGCGGGTAAACACAAAGTATGGACTGATATTTGCCGAGGTTGAGGGGATGAAACTGAAATGCCAGGTGCGCGACAACTACAATATTGATACGGATTGGGCCAGCGGGCTTCCCAGGGTATTGCCTTACAACAACAGTATGAGTCTTGACGTGGCAATGTTTCTGCTGCACGAAGCGCTAACGGAAAACATGGATTACGAACATGTGAGCAGTCGGTTCGAAAACCTGCTGACTTACTTGCCTACTGACTTGTCGGCACATTACTACCGGGAGTGTGTGGCGTTGTACCATCTGATGGAGCAGTCGCCGTTGGAAAAAGTGAGAGAGATGCGCGACACGCTATTGCACACGTTTGTCAGCCGCGGGTCGACGGAGAAAATGGAATGGTGGGTGAAGGAGTGTCTGCCCCGATTCATCAGTCTGGCGGAAGATGAAAACCTGTTGGGGTTGTACGAGGCTGCGAAGTTCACGCTGGAGCGTGTGGAAGCGTTACTGGAATCGGCCCCTAACGGTCTGTTCTACTTATATAAATATGATCGCGTGCATTTTGCCAAGCAGCTCTACTACTTGACACTGCCGGATGCTGTCTACAATCGCCTGCTGACATTGCTGGCTGTGCGTGAACTGATGCTTGAGGAAAGAACTGAAACTAAACAGAAACTTACGAGGGAGATTCTTGCCAAAGCTGTGGTGGATGTTCAGCAGTATTTCTGGGGCTTTAGTTCGAATGCCATATTGTATTGTGTACGCAGGGATCGTTACGGATATACTGGAACAGTCAGCCAATGTGAAAGGGAGTTGAGGGAACTGCCTTACAAGGTGGTCATAAAATATCTATGTACCGAAGGTACGATATCCAATGCGTTCAGCCATAATCCCTATATGAAATACCATATCGACAAATGGGAACAACATGGGGTAAAGGAGCGTGCATTAAAACTTCGTGATGAATTCATCAAAGTAATAGAAACTGCATTATTGTTAGAAAAAAGTGCGATAAAAACTGCGATATAACTGAGAAAACTGCTAGAAAAACTGAGAAACTGCTTGAAAAACCACCTAATGCGTCTGCACTATTTCAGACGCATTTTTTTTATGCCTACCTTCGCCGTCGAGATCTCACAAAAGTAACTTTATGTCAAACAATTAAAACAAGGTAAAGGTATGAAAAAAAAAGGAAAAAGCGCGAGGGGGAAGCCGATTGCGGACGGCGCGGAGAAATTCTCAGGACGGCGCAGAGAAATTCTCCGGACGGCTCGGAGAAATTCTCCGCCTGGCTCGGAAAACAGGTCGGCGCGGACTTCGGGCGGCTCGGAAACGACTTTCGACTACGTTAAGAATCCCTACGGCATCGTGATCAAAGTGTGTTGCGCGTCGTGTCAGTGGAAACAGTTGACGTCGAGCCTCATGTCACGCAAGTGCAGACGACTGAAGAGGAGGGTGAAGCCCCGACACTGCTGCGGACTGTGGGGAATGAGCGACGCGCTGAGAGAATTAAAAATTAAAATTTAACTAGAAAATTAAAAAAGAGAATTATGCAACAGATGATGTTTATTAAAGAGATTCTCCCGATGGAGGAGATTCCGACTACGAATCAGAAGGGTCAGCCCGACGTGCTGAAGGTGCAGACCTACGTGCTGAGCGACGGTGCCAACACCATTGCCGCTGAGACGGTGGGTAACTATGCCGAGGCTGCGCAGCAGCTGAAGCTGAAAGTTGGCGGCTGGGTACAGGTGTCGCTGGAATTCACGGTGAATGACCGTACTACCAAGGAAGGTCGCGAATTCAAGGCTCAGCGAGTAAGAATCCTTAACATTTCTCCCCTTTGGGGACATGAGGAACCTGACGAAAAGGCCTTCTAAAGTCACGAAGTCACGAATCACATTATCACATTATGTGCCATTTTGAAGAAAAGACTCTAGAAATTTATATTTATATATAAATATAAAATTATTTTCTTGTTTTTCAGAAAGTTGAAAACATAGTTAATGTGATAACGTGATAACGTGACTGTGACTTTCTAAAAAGTTAACCATTTTATTTACAAAAATTATAGCAATTATGGAAGAAAAGATTATTCGCCCTACTACGAAGCCTGAGGCTATCAAGGGCAAGTTGCTGAAGTACCAAGGTACTGACTATTGTGAATTTGTGCCGCAGGCGCAAGGCGAGCCCCAGTACGAGGGTCTCGTCAAGACGCGCAACTCGCAGCTGAAACGTACGAAGGGCATGATACCGAAGCTGCTGGCACAGATCAAGTGCAATGCCGAGTCGGTAGACCCTTATTCTGACATGTTGGACGAGCTGGACAAGCTGTTTCCTGAAAGCAAGGCACTCGTCCATAATCCCCGCGGGCGCCGCCTGCTGGCTGAACCGGAGGTGGACCTGCGCCTGAATACCCAAGAGCGTCAGCTGGAATGCCACTTCCACATCACGCTGGCAGGCAACGTGCGTTATACAGAATCATTATTCACCATTTTTTCAAAAATCAACTCATGTTTAGCATACAATCAAGATTCTTTGAAGCCACTCGTCCATGCAATCGTGATGACTTCTGGCAAGTAGTGCGTTCACAGGACGTGAAGGACACCATCCTTGAGTGCCGCCGCCGGCTGGATGCTGGCGACAAGAAGGGCTACGACGCCAAGAAGCGTTCGTTGCCAGGACTGATCTTCATGTCGGAGATTATGCCCAACACGAGCCCCGACAAGAACGGTAACCCTCGCCCCGAGGCACGCTGGCGCGTGCAGGAGGCAGCACGGCTGAACGGACTGGTGATGTGTGACTACGACGTGAAGGAAAACCCCACGCTGAACGACCCCTGGGGCTACTGGCGGGAGTTTATCGACCAGCACCTGTGGCTGCTGGACGAGACTGCCGAGGGTCCCACGGTGATGCTGGCTCATGTGACCCCCGGGCGCGGACTGCGCCTGGTGGTCACCGCCGACCGGCGTGTGGGCAACCTCTACGACAATACCTTGCGCATGGCGAATATCATCGGGCTGAAGAGCGACGACTCGTGCAAGGATGCCTCGCGCATGTCGTTCGCCCCGATGGAGGAGGACATCCTGTATATTAACGAAAAGATTTTCGAGTACGATGATGAGGAGTATGAGAAGGCGTTTGGCAGCCTCTATCGAGCCAAGGGCCTACCCCGTCCCTCCCAAGGGGAGGGGGCCAGAGGAAAGTTAGACCAGGGGCTCCAGTTAACGTATAGGGGAGGCTCCGAAAACTGTCAACTGTCAACTGTCAACTGTCAACTGACCTACCACGGAGTGCCGATGCAGCGCATTGCCGACGCATGGATTCTGGAGTACCCGAAGATTGAGACGCGGCATGGAAAGATGCTGGAGGCTGCTGCCGACCTGCGGTATTTGGTGGAGAGTCCTGAAGAGCTGGTGACGGCACTGCTGACGCTGGACTGCGTGCGGCAGATTAGCGAGGAACGCGGCATGAAGGAGATTGAGGATGCCGCCGACGGAGCCTGGACGGGACCGCGATACAAGCGAATCCCCCAGCGCGTGCAGAAGGTGCTGATACGCGCCGGTGTGGACAACGTGAAGGACGTGTCGGCGAACGAGGAGAACCGCGAGGAGAAACAGCGGCAGATGAATGCGCTGCGCGTCTTTGCCGACCGCATAAAACCCCTGCTGGCTCCGCCCTACGACACGGTGTGCGAGGGACTGGAGGACGAGAACCTGCTGTCGCACATCTTTGCCGCAGGCACGATGTTCTGTACGCTGATGACGCGCTGCACCTATACGCACTACGACGGCAAGGACCACCGCATGAATCCGCAGGCGCTGGTCATCGCCCCGCCAGCAAGCGGTAAGTCGGGCGTCGACACGCTGAACAAGCAGGTGATGGCTGCACTGCGCGCCTCAGACCAGATTTCGCGCGATGCGCTGAAGGAGTATAAGCGCAAGCGCAAGGAGCGCGCCACCAGCTCGAAGGAGCAGAAGCAGGCCGCCCTGGTGGAGCCGCAGGGCATGATCCGCGTGCTGCTGTCGAACACGTCGAACAACCAGTTCTACAAGCGTCTGATCAATGCCCGCGAGGAGGTGGGGCAGGAACTGATGTGGCTGCATGTCTACATGTTCGACTCGGAGCTGGCCTCGGCCAACAAGGCCAACGGCGGTGCCGACTGGATTGGCAAGCGCGACATGGAGCTGAAGGCCTTCGAGAACGAGGATGCCGGAAGCGACTACGCCAACGACGACTCGGTGAACGACTTCGTGCCGGTGCATTGGAACATGGTGACCACGGGTACGGCCATCGCACTGGCCAAGAAGTTTACGCTGGCCAACATCAACGACGGTCTGGCCACCCGCGTCGCCATTGCCCCGATGGATCCGCGTAAGTATAAGATGATAGCCCGAGGCGACAAGATGCGCAACCTGGAGCGTGAGGCACGGCTGAAGCAGTGGGGGTTCTGGTTCGACCGCATGCAGGGCCACCTGCCCATCGACCGGCTGGTGGACCACGCCTACGAGCTGTGCAGGCAGAGTGCTGAAGAGGCCGAGGCCATGAAGGACGACGTGCTGGACACGCTGCGCCGCCGCGCCGTGTTCTATGCCGAGTGGTTCACCGTGCCGCGCATTGTGGCTCGCCTGCGCCACGAGGACGGTACTACGGCTCCGATAGACGAGCTGACGGTGACCGACGACGACCTGCAGTGGGCTACGGTGATGTACGATGCCGTCATCTATTGGGAGGACTACTTCTTCGGCCAGATGCTGCAGGAGTCGTGGGACAATGCCCAGCGCATCTTCCAGCCCCGCGTGCGTACCTCGCGCAATGCGCAGCTCTACGCACAACTGCCCGATGAGTTTACCACCAAAGAGGCTGTGAGAATCTTGGGCGGAACGGATCATGCTGTTACTCAACAACTTTCCCGTTGGGTGAAGTCCGGCTATATTGAGCGCAAGGCGCAAGGGAAGTATAAGAAGCTAATCCCACAAATCGTTTAGCGGCCTAAAGGCCTAAATAAATCGGCCTAAAGGCCTAAATAAAAAATAAGAAATAAAAAATAAAAAAAGAGATTATGACGAAACGAATGTACATTCCTGCTATGAGGCGGGACATCCTCTACCTTGTTGTAGAGAAGGCTGTGGTCGACAGCTATATCGACACCGAGAACCAGGAAGAAGTGGTAGGTCAGCTGAAGGGCTGTTTCAAGGACGACTCGGGATTCCATTTCCTGATTACGCAGCAGGGTACGCTGATATGCGACCGCCAGCTGCAGCGTCCGGCCGATGCCGCCACCTACTACAATGCCGAGGGCGTAGCCGTGGGCTATATCGTGAAACAGGACGAAAGCGGTGCCATGCAGAAAATCACCGCAGCCCAGGTGGCGACGGTGCGCACGGCAGTGATGGTGCTGCGACGCATATTCCCCAAGGCCACCGTGAAGGTGATCAAGAATAGCACGCTGGAGAAAATACTCATAGAAGATGAGGAAGAGGGTGAGGTCGACCCAAACCTGTAATTCGCTGGTTATTAAGCGGTTGCGCGCGTAAAGTCGTTTTTTGTTCTTTATTTGGGCTGTTTTTTTGGAAATAGCCCATTTTTTTTGTAACTTTGTACTCGCAATTGAGGTGCGAGTACACTGCGGG
>CAMHUU010000032.1 GCA_946188395.1 uncultured Prevotellaceae bacterium
AAAATAAAGGCGGTTGCGATGCAACCTAAATAAAAAATAAAAAATAAAAAATAAAGGCGGTTGCGATGCAACCTAAATAAAAAATAATAAATAAAAAATAAAGGCGCGTCGATTTTCTAAATAAAAAATAATAAATAAAAAATAAAGGCGGTTGCGATGCAACCTAAATAAAAAATAAAAAATAAAAAATAAAGGCGGTTGCGATGCAACCTAAATAAAAAATAATAAATAAAAAATAAAGGCGCGTCGATTTTCTAAATAAAAAATAATAAATAAAAAATAAAGGGAGATTGCGCAGGATCTCCCTTTATTTTCTTTATATGCGAAAGTGTGATTCTGTTAATAATCGAAGGTGCCGAATTCGCTCTTGATGGTGAGGCTCTTGGGACCTTCCTCGATGTGTCCGACAATCTGGGCGTCGATGTTGAACGAACGCGAGATGGCGATGACCTGCTCGGCAATCTCGGGGCGGACGTAGATCTCCATGCGATGACCCATGTTGAACACCTGGTACATCTCGCGCCAGTCGGTGCCTGAGCACTCGTGGATGGCGCGGAAGAGTGGGGGAACGGGGAACATGTTGTCCTTGATGACGCGGCAGTTGTCGCTGACAAAGTGTAGCACCTTCGTCTGGGCACCACCCGTACAGTGTACCATGCCGTGAATCTCGGGGCGCAGCTCGTCGAGCAGCTTCTTAATCACGGGCGCATAGGTGCGGGTGGGAGAGAGCACGAGCTGACCAGCGTCGACGGGGGAATCGTCGACAGCATCAGTCAGGCGGTATTTGCCGCTATACACCAGTTCGTCGGGTACAGCATGGTCGAAACTCTCGGGATATTTCTCGGCCAGATACTTGGCGAAGACATCGTGACGGGCTGAGGTAAGGCCGTTGGAGCCCATACCACCATTATAACGATGCTCGTAGGTGGCCTGTCCGGTAGACGAAAGGCCCACGATGACGTCGCCTGGACGGATATTGGCATTATCGATGACGTCTGACCGACGCATGCGACAGGTGACGGTAGAGTCGACGATGATGGTACGTACGAGGTCGCCCACGTCAGCCGTCTCACCACCTGTGGGGTAGATGCCAATGCCCATCTCGCGGAGTTCGGCCAAGAGTTCGTCCGTGCCGTTGATGATGGCTGAGATCACCTCACCGGGAACGAGCATCTTGTTGCGTCCGATGGTGCTGCTGACGAGGATGTTATCCACTGCACCCACACACAGCAGGTCGTCGGTATTCATCACGATAGCATCCTGTGCAATACCTTTCCATACAGAGAGGTCGCCCGTCTCACGCCAATACATGTAGGCGAGACTTGACTTAGTGCCTGCACCATCGGCATGCATGATGTTACAATACTCCGGATCGCCTCCGAGTATGTCGGGAATAATCTTGCAGAAAGCCTGCGGGAAGATTCCCTTGTCGATGTTCTTGATGGCGTTGTGTACGTCTTCCTTGGCGGCAGAAACGCCACGCATCATATATCTGTTGTCTTTCATATCAACTAGAATTTCACTTGCGGAGCTTTTTCGGCGCCGGCTTCGGCCTCGAACTTATCCATCTTGTCAAATCCGAACATACCAGCAAGAAGGTTCTTGGGGAACGAACGGATGACAACGTTATAATTCTGAACGACTTTGTTGAAGCTGTTGCGGGCCTCGTTGATGCGATTCTCGGTACCTTCGAGCTGTACCTGCAGGTCGCGGAAGTTCTCGTTGGCCTTCAGGTCGGGATAGTTCTCCTGAATAGCAATCAGACGGCCGAGTGCACTGCCGAGTTCACCCTGTGCCTGCTGGAATTCCTTCAGTTTCTCTGGAGTCATGTTCTCGGGATCGAGTGTGATGCTGGTAGCCTTCGAACGGGCAGCAACAACATCCTCCAGCGTCTGCTTCTCGTGAGCAGCATAGCCCTTCACCGTTTCCACGAGGTTGGGAATCAGGTCGGCACGACGCTGGTAGGCAGACTGTACGTTGGCCAAAGCGGTGGTAGCCTTTTCCTGCTCACTGACCATAGAGTTGTAAGCACTTGCAGCCCATGCGCCAATGACGACTACGACTGCGATAATTGCGATAAGAGTCTTGTTGAGTTTCATAATGCTATTGTTTTTTATTGTTACGTTATTCCGTTATTACGACTTTGGCGATTACCACCTCGACGTGGCACCGCCTCCGCCAAACGAGCCTCCGCCAAAGTGGCCGCCACTGAAACCGCCGCCACCGCTGAAGCCTCCGCCACCGCTGAAGCCTCCGCCACCGCTGAAGCCTCCGCCTTTCCCGAAACCGCCACCGCTGCTGACGTAGTAGCCACCAGAAGAGTAGAAGGGATTAGACAGCAGGGCTACACCTCCTAACAGTCGCAGCCACTGATATTTTGTATTCATGCGCAGGAATAAGAATGCCCAGAATGTCAGGAAAATCATGGTGATTCCCATAATCATAGCAATCTCATCGTCAAGTTCATCTTCACTGGACTGACTGCTGAGTTGCGACATTTGCGGGAGTTCTTTCTTCTGCAGTGTGGAGTAGACGGCTTCTGCCAGATAAATCATGCCGCTGTCGGGCATCTCGGCCCGCATGGCAGGTACGACGTATTGTTGTTCCAACCGATGGCATTCAGCGTCGGTGAGATCGGCCTCTAACGCTCTGCCTGGCGACATGTTGATGCTGTGATCCAAATAGCCTACCACAACCACCAATCCGCGATTGTTGTAGCCTACGCCATATTTGTTGCCCACATCCTGAGCCATACGGAAAGGATCGTCGTTTTCAATATGGTTGACAACGATGAAGACGGATTGGATGTTGAGCTCCTTCTCGAGACGCTGAAGTGTGACGTTCATGCGATTTACGGCACCTTGCGACAACACGCTGTCAGGGTTCGACACGTATTGGCTGGCATCCTGAAGATAGGGAATGGGAATGTTGTCGGCATTCCAATAGGGAGTATTCTCTGTATAACTGCTCAATGCGGAACTCGTGCCTTCTTCGTAAGGAAGGGCAGCACCGCAACATACCAAGGCAGCCATAAAACCACCGAAGAAGATCCACATCCAGATGTTGCGCCACTTAGCCCACTGGGGATGAGTCCTTTTATACGAGGTGGTTATTTCGTTACACTTCTGCCGATATTCGCGCTCCAAGGCCTCGTAGCGCTTGGAGTACTGGCGTTTCAGTTTGTACGACGATAAGAGTGCGTGCGACTTGTTCTCCATCTTATAGGAGTTTTCCATCGCACGAATCACGTCATTATACTGGCGCGTCAGCTGGTTGATATCGTCGCTAAAAGTCATAACTTCTCTAACTTCTTACTCCTCATGCCAGAACTCCCACGAGGCAAACGCCTGAAGGAGCAGCATTTCCAGTCCGTTTTTGGTTTGTGCGCCATACTCTGCTCCACGTTTCATGAAGAGTGTCTCGTCAGGATTATAGATGAGATCGTAAAGGATGGTATGACTGTCCATAGCTTCATAGGGCAATAGGGGGCACTCTTCGGTTTTGGGGTACATGCCCAAGGGCGTACAATTGACAATGACGTTATATTCCTTGATGACTTCGGGTGTTATTTTCTGATACTGAATGGTTCCCGGACGTTCGTAGCGTGATACGAAAACGGTTTCCAACCCCAAATTGCGCAGTCCGTAGTCAATAGCCTTCGACGCGCCGCCCGTACCCAGAATGAGCGCTTTCTTGTGCCACTTCTTTTCGAGCATCGGCTCTATGCTTTGTGTGAATCCGATGACATCCGAGTTGTAACCTTTCAATTTCACATTTTTTCCTTCGTGGGTTACACGGATGACGTTGACGGCTCCGATGGCACGTGCTTCGGGCGATATGCTGTCGAGGAAGGGAATGACCTTTTCCTTGTAAGGAATGGTCACATTGAGTCCTTTTAGTTCCGGATTCTGACCGAGCACTTCAGGCAGAATGTCTATCGAGGGAATCTCGAAGTTTTCATACACCGCATCGATGTCCTCATCGTGGAACTTCTGATTGAAATAGCTGATGGAGAACGAGTGTCCCAGCGGGTATCCGATAAGTCCGTACTTGTCCATAGGGTTTGGCTTAGTGAGGTTGATGAAACTATTTAATTGCAAAATACATGGTGCAGATGCCGAAGGTGAGTCGCCGGAACGACGCTTCGGAGAATCCTGCCTTCAAGAGAATCCCCACCATGCGCTCACCTTGCGGGAACGCTTCGATGGTCTTGGTGAGGTACGAATAGGCACTGTTGTCGCGTGAGATGAGTCGCCCATAGACGGGTAGTACCGTGTGGGCATAGACATGGAACAGCTGACGCATAGGGAACGATACGGGTGTGGTCAGTTCGACGATGCTCAGCACGCCACCTTTGCGGAGTACGCGGCACATCTCTGCCAGCCCCTTGTCCAAATTGTCGAAATTGCGGATGCCGAAGGCTGCCGTGACAGCGTCGAAAGTGCCGTCAGGGTAGGAGAGACAGGTACAGTCCTCGCGTTCGAAACGGATGCGTTCTGAGAGTTTCAACTGACTGACCTTCTTTCTGCCTACCTCCATCATGCCTTCGCTGATGTCGATGCCCGTAATATGAACGTCGTCCAGCATCTGGCAGGCCTGTATGGCAAAGTCGCCAGTACCTGTGGCAACGTCAAGGAGACGCTTGGGGGCATAGGGCTTCAGTTGCTGAATCGCCTTACGCCGCCATCCCTTGTCGATGTTCCAGGAGAGACGATGGTTCAAGCGATCGTAGGTGGGAGCGATGTTGTCGAACATCTGCTCCACCTGCCGGGCCTTTCCTTCCCCTGCATTGTAGGGTTTTATCGTCTCTTGCTGGTACATATTTAGTTGACAGTTGAGAGTTGACAGTTAGCGGGATTTGAAAGCTGCAAGCCAGCTGCTGACATTATTCTCGATGCGGGCGGCAATGTCGCCAGCCTCTGTGGCCTTGTCGAACTTCTCGCCTACGATGTGCTCGTAGAGCTCGATATAGCGGTCGCTGACGCTCTCGGCATATTCGTCCGTAATCTCTGGCATCACCTGTCCGGGCTCATTCATGAAGTTGTGTTCGATGAGCCACTGGCGTACGAACTCCTTCGAGAGTTGGCGCTGGGGTTCACCCTTGGCCAGTTTCTCCTCATAGCCGTCAGCATAGAAATAACGGCTTGAGTCGGGTGTGTGAATCTCGTCGATGAGATACACCTTACCGTCGCGCTTGCCAAACTCGTATTTGGTGTCGACAAGAATCAGTCCGCGCTTGGCGGCAATCTCCTGTCCGCGGGCAAAGATCTTGCGGGTATAATCCTCCATGACGGCATAGTCCTCAGCAGAAACGATGCCCTGGGCAATAATCTCTTCCTTTGAGATGTTCATGTCGTGACCCTCATCAGCCTTAGTGGTAGGAGTGATGATGGGCTCGGGGAAACGTTCGTTCTCCTTCATGCCGTCGGGCAGTTTCACGCCACACAGTTCGCGACAACCATTCTTGTACTCGCGCCAGGCAGAGCCGGTGAGGATGGAGCGGATAATCATCTCCACATGGAAACCCTCGCACTTCAGACCAACGGTTACCATGGGGTCGGGAGTAGCCAGTTTCCAGTTCGGACAAATGTCAGTAGTGGCATCCAGGAACTTGGCGGCAATCTGGTTCAGTACCTGTCCCTTGAAGGGAATACCCTTTGGCAGCACCACGTCGAATGCCGAGATGCGGTCGGTGGCTACCATGACCATCAGGTCGTCGTTAATGTTATACACGTCGCGTACCTTTCCGTGATATACGCTCTTCTGTCCTTCGAACTTAAAGTCCGTCTTTGTTAATGCTTTCATCTTTATTGTTGTCTTTATCAAATTTCTCGTAGGCATTGACGATGCGTGTCACCAATTTATGGCGGACGATGTCTTTGCGATTCAGTTCGACGACACCGATGCCTTCGATGCCTCTCAGGATGCCCAGGGCCTCGACGAGTCCCGACTTCTGCGAACGGGGCAGGTCAATCTGTGTCATGTCGCCCGTGATAATCATCTTTGTATTCCAGCCCATACGGGTTAGGAACATGCGTATCTGCTGGGGTGTCGTGTTCTGGGCTTCGTCCAGGATAACCACAGCGTCAGAAAGTGTGCGTCCGCGCATAAAGGCTAACGGAGCAATCTGAATCATGTGTTTCTCCATCATGTCCTTCAGCTTCACCTGTGGCAACATGTCCTCCAAAGCATCGTAAAGTGGCTGCAGATAGGGATCAATCTTGTCCTTCATGTCGCCAGGCAGGAACCCCAGCTTCTCGCCAGCCTCCACAGCAGGGCGCGACAGAATGATTTTCTTGGCTGTCTTTTCCTTCAGCGCTTTCACTGCCAGTGCGATGGAAAGATATGTCTTGCCGGTTCCTGCAGGTCCTACGGCAAATACCATGTCGTTTTGCTGGAAAGCGTCAATCAGACGCTGCTGGTTTTCGCTACGGGCCTTGATGGCACGACCGGACATGGAGTAGACCACCACACCATCGGGAACGTCGTCTTTCGTCCGGTGTCCTTTTACTATGTCCAAGATGTCTTCCTCTCGGAGTGCGTTGAAATGAACGATGTGTTGGCGTATTTTTTCGGCAGCCTCCTCAAAAGCCGCCATCTGTTCCTCGTCACCCAGGATGCGCATCACATTGTCGCGTGCTACGATGCGCAATTTCGGAAACAGTGCCCGCATCATTTGCAGGTACTGGTTCCCAATGCCATAGAACATCACTGGGTCGATGTCTTCTAATACAATATGTTTCTCTATCACAATGCTGCAAAGGTACACATTAATTTCGACTCCTGCAAGCATTTGCTCTTTTTTTCGAATTTTTTAGTGTGTCTTTTTGCCTTTTATTTGGCCGTTTCGGAAAAAAGTTCTATCTTTGCACTGGATATGAGATACAATACGAATGCACAAGGTGAGTGGGACCACTTGACAGTCACTCAGGAACAACCGCTTCTTGAGTTTCTGTTGGAGAACGTGCGGCAAAGCCGTAACAAAATTAAGCAAACCCTTCAGGGACAGGGTATTAAGGTCAATGGTAAGACGGTCACGCAGTTCGATTTCATGTTGCAGCCAGGCATGAAGGTTGCCGTGTCGAAGACCAAGCGTAACCAACAGCCATTCCGAAGCCGTTATGTGAAGATAGTCTATGAAGACCGTTGGCTGATTGTGGTCGAGAAAGCTATCGGCATTCTTTCTATGGCTGCAGGTCACTCTACGCTGAATGTCAAGGCTGTTTTGGACGACTATTTCAAGAAGTCGCACCAGAATTGCACGGCTCATGTGGTACACCGTTTGGACCGTGATACTTCGGGATTGATGGTTTATGCCAAGGATATGGATACAGAGCAACTGTTGGAGCACAACTGGCATCAGATGGTCTACGATCGCCGCTATGTCGCCGTATTATCCGGTGAGATGGAGCAGGACGAAGGCACCATTGAGAACTGGTTGAAGGACAATAAGGCTTATGTGACCTATTCGTCGCCCTACGACAATGGTGGCAAACTGGCTATCACTCATTTCTACGTGATGGACCGAACGACAGAACACTCGCTGGTGGAGTTTAAGTTGGAAACGGGCCGAAAGAATCAGATACGTGTTCATGCTGCCGATATGGGCCATCCCGTATGTGGTGATCCGAAGTATGGCAATGGCGACGACCCGTTGCACCGTCTGTGTCTGCATGCCTGGCTGTTGTGTTTCTATCATCCCATCACACGCCAGCCTATGGAGTTTGAAACTCCCGTACCAGCCTTGTTCAGACATTTGTTCAAGAAGTAGTTAAGAAGTTAGAGAAGTTAGAGAAGTTAAAGGAGTTAAGATAAATGGAAATGAGTAATCTGACGTATTATATAGCCTTGTTGGCATTGATTATTATCGGCTTTCTTGTGGTCAAGAAAGTGGCTTCGTGCATGATTAAGTCAATCGTTACCATTATTCTCATCGTGGCAGCGGCAGCCATCTATTGGCTATACCTGCGTTAAGGCGTTTATAGCAATAGCAGGCCGATGGTTACGCAAAGGCCATAGATGAAAATGTTGCGTGCTGTCTCGCCCAGACATTGGTTCAATTGGCGACCATAATTCATGCGGCGCATCTTGATCCATGTGAAGGTGTGGAACAGCAGGTATATGAAGGGTAGGACGAATGCTATGACGTGACCATTCATCCAGAATACCAGTCCTAAAAGACATGCTGTTATGCCCACTCCCAGATAGAGCCATTCGGTAGCGTCAGCACCAATGATGACTACCAGTGTACGCTTCTTGTCAGCCTCATCATTATAGCGGTCGCGGTAGTTGTTGACAATGAGTAGTGCATCGATGACAAAGCCGCAGGCTACAGAAGCCAGGAATACCTGCCAGGTAATGGTGTGCAGCTGTACGTAATAGGTACAGCAGACAGGCACAACGCCAAAGAATACCAGTACCAGGACGTCGCCCATTCCTATGTACGACAGGTGGGTGGTGTAGAGAAAACAGAAGACGACGCATAACAGTCCGACAGCAATCATCTCCAGTCCGCCATAATAGACTAATGGCAGGCCTACTAAACAGGCTAAAACCGTAGTCGAAGCGATAGCATGTTTCATGGCTTCGATGCTGACCCATCCCTGCGTGCAGGCCCTTAGCGGTCCCAGGCGTGTGCTGGCATCATCGTTGCCTCGGGCATAGTCGAAGAAATCGTTGATGAAGTTAGCATCAATCTGCATGGCGAAGGAAAACAGCAGGCACAGCACCGCTGCAGTCCAACTGAACGCACTGCCGTCATAAAGAGCTTGGTCGTCGGTATAGGCCAGCGCCAGTCCAATCATCACAGGAACGGCGCATCCCGTGAGTGTCTTCGGACGGGCTGCCAGCAGCCAGGCTTTAGGCGAGTTCTTTCTGATATTCTCTTCGTTCATACCGTCTCTTCTGCAAAAATCTTGTCAAATACCTGTCGCATTTCTTTGGGCTCGGCAATCAACTTACGCAATTCGTTCAGTTTGCGTTCGTTCTCCGAACCCTGTATCCATAGGTGGATGTATCCGTTGACGGAATACTTTTCGTCCATGTGCTGCATGAAACGCTGCCAATGTCCTTCCTTGTCTAATTGCGGGTAGTTGGACATGCCATACTGAATGGTGCGGCGGATGACAGTCTCTGGGTCAATGTCGCGATCGGCTTCAGCCACAATCTTGCCATAGATGCTGCGTGGCGCTCTGGATGCCGATGCGCGGTGGTCCTCTACGGCCTCCTTCATCATCTTCAGCTGGTCTGCCGAAAACCAACGTTTCAGTCTTGCGTCGGCAATCAGGATCTTTCCGCTTGTCAGGTGGTGAATGGCACGAGGTCCGGAAAGACCTAAATCGTGGTAAGCGGCAATGGCATAGGCCATGTTCAGGTCGGCGCCAGTCTTACGGGCCAAGTCCAACGAACTGCGTATCACTCGGGTGACATGCTCCATATTGTGAGCCTTGTCAAACTGAGTGTATTGGGGAAGAATTTGTGTTTCGATAAATTCCACCAGATCGAGTGAAGGATTCTGCGTCATCATAGGCGTTAATTGATAAAAGTCCACGAGACACCCATTCTGAACGTACTGTTGTTCATGGGGTAATGTGGCGTCAGGAACTGCATCTTGGTACCTGATCCAGCATTAATATGACTCATGGCAATGAAGAAACGGGCGCGTTTCAGTTGCATGTTGGCATAGATGTCGACAAACGGATAACCACCCAATTCCACGCGGCTGTCAGCATTTTGCTGTATAGCAAACTGATTGAGCAGAGGTAGGTAATCGGGAGCCTCGTATTTGGTGAAATAGGTCACACAACCACCCAGTTCCACATCCAGCACACGGGCAATCTTGAATTTCAGGAAGAGATTCGAGAAGATATTCAATGCCGGCAACGGCAACACTTCTTTGTTGCTGGAATTCTGGTAGGTTACCACGTTCTCCCAATTCAATGGTCCCAGGCGGAAGTTCTGCATCAGCTGAGCGGTCAGCACGTTGATATTGCCTGATTCCTGGAACACGCCACCCGTCAGCCCCGTTCTGTTCAGATCGCTGTCGAGTGCATATTTCATACCAAAATACGTGTAGTTTTGTATCTCGTCAATGGCCACACGGAGTTTCGTGTCCGTTTTCTGATAGCTGAAAAGTCCCTCCAGATGGGTGCGCGTCTCGCTATCCAACTCCTTGTCCCACCAGAGGTGTTTCGAATGGAATTTCTCCAGAAACAATCCTGGGGTGTTACGATGGAAATGCGCGTTGGCAGCAAGTGTGACCGTATCGCCGAACAGTCGGAAGTTAAGATCAGTGTGGAAATCTGCTACCACTTTTCCTACTACCGAGCCTGTCAATCCGAATTCTGCCGACAAGTTAAAATGAAGGGTGTTACCTTGCGTCTTGGAAATTTGTCCGCCAACGAATACGTTGTTCTCCGTCCATCGCCCCATGTGATAGGCTGTCGAGTCGCCTTCCAGATCGGGCATCTGATACTTGCGGTAATCATGGGAAACGTATGCCTTCAAACCGGCTTTCATATACTTGTTGAAGCCTTCGAGTAGTGCCAGCGCAAAGGTGTTCTTGATAGACATGTATTTAGTCTTGTCGTAGATGGAGTCACCTCGGTAGGCATTCTCGTCGTTCAGGTTATAGAACGTGTCAGCATAGTATTTGCTGGCCGATGCCCCGTATTGGTTGGTATTGCTGCCGGGTGCGGAATAGGCCTGATAGATGCGGCTGTAGTTGTTGAAATCCAACGTGTGGATAATGCTCGTTACAGGCACATATACCTTCTTGGTATTTTCGTCAAGGGTGTCCTCGTTGGCGGATTGTGCCCTGAGCAGACTGTCCATCATCTGCTGCGTGTCAACCTTAAAACGTGTGCTGTCGTTGGCTAAATCGGGCTTCGGACGATCAGGCTCATTACCTACAATCTTCGCATCGGCAGGACGTCCTTTAGGCTCTTCGCCATTCACCTTTCCACCTTTGCGTTTCTCTAACTTATTATTATTCTTGTCCTTCTTCTTGCTTTCGCGTTTTTCTTTTTCTTGTGCCGATTTCTCTGCAAATTCGCGGGCCTTGATTTCGTCGTCCGTCATGGGAACGCGTTTGTAGAATCCGATGTTATAGCCGTGCGAGAAATATAAATGCTGCGAATTGTTTCGGTTCCAGTTCTGCGACATCACCGTAGGAATTTCGTCTTCCGTAAACTGATCCTGCTGGGTTTCGGGGTGGGTGATGTATTCATCGTTGACGATACCTCCGTTCTCAGTGGCCTTACGGTGGTAGAGCGTACCCAGAAAGTGCATCTGATATTTGTCTCCCGTATAGTAGCTGTATAGCGAGGAACGAAAGTGCGACGTACTCTGATTGGCATAATAGCCCATACCATAATGGTAGTCGAGGTCGAACCCGATACCGAGGTTCTTGGTGGCGTTAACGCCGAACTTCGCATCGATATGGTCTTCTCCTTGTTGCTTGTTGCCACAGTTGTCATAAGTGATGTTGGTGTAGGGCGACAGCGTGTTCAAGAACAGGAACTCGTCTGGCTCTCTCGTGGTGTAGCTATAGGCATCGGTGAAGAAAAACTCGCTGATCATCGGACGGTCTGTAAAGATGCGGTTCTGACGGGCCGTATAGTTGTTGCCTATGGTGTTGTACTGACCATAGATACCTGTATTGTAGATGGTGTTCTGAAACAAATGGTGCAACGTGTCCATCTCCGCAGGAATGATGTCGCCGAACCGACGGTCTAACTTCCAGGAACGAACGCCGTATGGTACCTGTTTAGAGCTCGAAGTGGTGTCATTGCTGTTGGGATTGAAATTGCCGTTGTTGCCGTATTCATTACGTTGAGTAAAGTTCCCGCTATCGTCCATCTGGTTATATGTCTGAGCCTGCACGACGAGTGTCATGCAGCACAGCATCAGGAGGCAGGTGATCAGTCTTCTCATAATTTCAGCATTCTCAACCCCAGTTCGATAAACTTGATAATCATGGAGGCCAGGATGATGTAAGTACCTGTCTCCCTATGGCCAAACAGGTAGTAGGCTACTCCTATGATGGCCACAAGCATAAAAATGATATTCAAGTAGTTGCGAAGTGTCTTGAGACTCATTTCAGTAGCGATTCAAATTTATTGAATATAAAGTCCTTACGGTCAATGGTCTTGCGGCGGAACTTGGCAGAAACCGGATAGAGCTTGGTGTTCTTTTTGTTCACTGCGAGGTCGTCAGTAATCCACTCCTCAGCCTTCAGACGTTGGGGCTTGCGGTTCTCTTCATACAAATAGTGAATCCGGCACATGGTGACGTTAGCCTTGCCGTTCTCACACTGTACTTCCAAAAGAAAATAGAAACGTGTGCGGTCTAATACGAAGGCATTGTTTTTGAACACCAGCCACTCTTCGAAAGTAGCTGCCAGCATGTTTTTATCAGTATCTTCAATCACCAGACGACTGTTCAGCTGATTCTTGGCCTTGATCATCTTGGCTACATAGTCGTGCAGGATGGTATAAATCTCACTGGCGCTCTTGCCCGGAGCGTCAATGGTTGTAGTGAAAACCACTTTGCCATCGACCTCGGGAACAGCTCCACGGAGATATTTCTCATCGGGATTCACTTTGACAGCTTCAGCCACTTCTTCCTGCTGTTCTTCTTCAGGAAGCTCCCAAGTATTGTCTTGTGCCCACAAACCTATCGGCATGGTAGCCAACAGTATAATCCAGAACTTTTTCATCTTTTCTTTCTTTTAATTCGATAAATTTCGTGCAAAAGTACAAATAAATTTTGTCAATAGGGCAGAATAGTGGCCGTTTTTAATTTTTCAGCGCCTATTTTAAATTTATTTAAGTTCCAGCTCTTTCTCAAGTCTGATAATCTCGTCGCGATACTGGGCAGCCTGCAGGAAGTCCAAACGTTTTGCTGCGTCTTTCATCAGTCGCTTCGTCTCGGCAATACTCTTTTCGAGTTGCGGACGTGTCATGCGCTCAATAATGGGATCGGCAGCAAAGGCGGCAACCGGCTGTACGCCCGGCATAGCCCGTTGCAATTCCTTGGCGTCACTCGTGTCGCCAGAAGTCAGCGAGATGTTCAGTGCCTTCTTGATCTGCGTCGGTGTGATGCCGTGTTCCTCGTTGTATTTCAGCTGTTTGGCGCGTCGTCGTGAGGTCTCGTCAATGGTGAGCTGCATGGAGGCCGTAATGGTGTCGGCATACATAATGACTTTGCCGTTGACGTTGCGGGCTGCACGTCCTGCTGTCTGTGTCAGACTGCGATGGCTGCGCAGGAATCCTTCCTTATCGGCATCGAGTATGGCCACCAGCGATACTTCGGGCAGGTCCAGTCCTTCACGCAGCAAGTTGACGCCCACCAATACGTCGTAGGTGCCATTGCGCAGGTTCTCCAGAATTTTTACACGTTCCAAGGTGGTCACCTCGCTGTGGATGTAGGCTGTCTGAATACCGTGTCCCAACAGGTATTCTGACAGTTCCTCTGCCATTCTTTTGGTCAGTGTGGTCGCGAGCGTGCGTTCCTTGCGGTCTATGCGTTGGCGAATCTCCTCCATCAGGTCGTCAATCTGGTTTTCCGTAGGACGCACCTCTATTTCCGGATCCAGTAGTCCTGTGGGACGTATCAGCTGTTCCACGACGATGCCCTCAGCCTCGTTCAGTTCGTAGTCGGCAGGTGTCGCGGAGACGTATATGACCTGATTGGTCATCTGCTGGAACTCATCGAAGGTCAGCGGACGGTTGTCAAAAGCGGCAGGCAGGCGGAAAGCATATTCTACCAGATTGGTCTTGCGGGCTCGGTCGCCACCATACATAGCACCAATCTGGGGCACGCTGACATGACTCTCGTCAATGACCATCAGATAATCGTCGGGGAAGAAATCCAACAGACAGTAGGGACGTTCGCCCGCCTCGCGCCCGTCAAAATAGCGCGAATAATTCTCGATGCCCGAGCAGTGTCCCAACTCCTTAATCATCTCCATGTCGTATTCTACGCGTTCCTTGATGCGCTGGGCTTTTAACGTATCGCCCTGTTCCTCGAAGAAGGCAATCTGCTTCACCAGGTCGTCCTGGATGTGGCGGATGGCGATATTGGTCTGCTCTTCCGTCGTCATAAAGAGGTTGGCAGGGTAGAGCTTATATTCTTCAAAAGTGGCCATGCGTTGCATGGTGACGGAGTCCAGTTCCTCGATGCGGTCTATCTCGTCGTCCCAGAACGATACGCGCAACACGACCTCATTGTAGGCCAAGGCAATGTCGATGGTATCACCCTTGACGCGGAAGTTGCCACGTTTCAGTTCGATGTCGTTGCGGACGTAGAGTGCACTGACTAATTTTCTTAACAAAGCATTACGGTCAATGATTTGTCCGCAGTGTATCTCGATGATATTCTCGTTCAGGGAAATGGGGCTTCCCATACCGTAAATACATGAAACCGAAGATACAACGACGACATCTTTTCGTCCTGACATTAAACTACTTACGGCACGAAGACGAAGTCGGTCAATCTCTTCGTTGATGGCTAAGTCCTTCTCGATATAAAGGTCTGTGGCGGGCAGATAAGCTTCTGGTTGGTAGTAGTCATAATAGCTGACATAATACTCGACGGCATTATCGGGGAAAAACCCCTTCATTTCCTCATATAGCTGGGCTGCCAGCGTCTTGTTGTGACTCAGAATCAGAGTGGGCTTGTTTACGTTGGCAATGACATTGGCCACCGTAAAGGTCTTACCCGATCCGGTGACACCTAGCAACACCTGAGCGTGGTCGCCACGTTCCAAGCCATCCGTCAGCTGACGAATAGCCTCAGGTTGATCGCCTGTGGGTTTGTATTTGGATGTTAAATGGAAGTCCATAATGTTGCAAAATTACGAAATATTTCCTAATTAGCAGCCAAAATCTCTAATTTTTATCAAAAAACCTTTGGTTTTCGGTGGAAAATGCGTAATTTTGCACGTCAAAATTGATAAAGATGAACAAAAACAGCATCATAGCCCTCTGTATGGCAGCCCTTTTTGCGGGTTGTGCATCGGAGTTTAATTCCGTTTACAAGTCTGATGATAAGACCTATAAATATGAATATGCCAAGCAGTGTTTTGCACAGGGCAAATTCAACAATGCCGTAACGCTGCTCTCTGAGTTGGTTACAGCGCAGAAGGGTAGGGAGAACGCCCAGGAGAGCCTTTACATGCTGGCTATGGCAGAATATTGCAACAGGGATTACGAGTCGGCAAGTGCTACTTTCAAGAAGTATTTCCAGAGCTATCCGAAGGGAGATTTTGCCGAGCAGGCATCGTTCTATGTCGGTCAGTCACTCTACGCAAATATGCCCGATCCGCGCCTTGACCAGGCTTCTACCGTAGGCGCCATCAATGCATATCAGAATTTCATGGACTATTTCCCCGATTCTCCTTTGCGTGATGAGGCTCAAAAGAAGCTGTTCATTCTTCAGGATAATCTGGTGATGAAGGAATACCTCTCTGCCGAGTTGTATTACAATCTGGGTGGTTATTTCGGAAATATCAACTCCAACACAGAGTCTAACTACGAGTCGTGCATCATCACCGCTCAGAATGCGCTGAAGTCCTATCCTTATACTACGCTGCGCGAGAAATTCTCGTTGCTGATTATGAAGAGTAAGTTTGAACTGGCTCAGAACAGTTCCGAGGAGAAGCGCGTTGACCGCTATCGTGATGCCGAGGATGAGTGTTACGGATTCCTCAACGAATTCCCCGAGTCGGAAGAGTGCAAGACTGCTGAAAAGTTCATTGCCAAATGCAAGAAAATCACTGGCGACTAAATAAATCGTAAATAGTAAAATAGTAAATAAATCGTAAATAGTAAATAGTCAAATAGTAAATAAACAAGATGGATTACAAGAAATCAAAAGCACCGGTTAATACCGTGACCCGCAACATTATGGACCTCTGTGAGGATACCGGCAACATCTACGAGAGTGTAGCAATCATTGCAAAGCGTGCCAACCAGATTAGCATGCAGATTAAGGACGACCTCAGCAAGAAGCTCGCTGAATTCGCTTCTTATAACGACTCTCTTGAGGAAGTTTTCGAAAACCGTGAGCAGATTGAAATCTCACGCTATTACGAGAAGCTTCCCAAGCCCTCACTGCTGGCTACTCAGGAGTTTGTCGAGGGTAAAGTCTATTGGCGCGATCCTGCCCGCGAGAATCAGTCTGACGATAGCCGCCTGTCATGATACAGCGTAAGCAATCGATATTCCTCTTGGTGGCTGTCATTCTGGGCATGGTATTCTTCCTGGCGTGGCAGCTCTTTGTACTGCAGATGCTGGCTTCGGCAGTGAGCCTATACACCATCTTCCTGTATAAGCGCCGTAAGTTGCAGGCAAACCTCTGCCTGGTTCCCATACTGTGCTGCTTGGCATGGTATGTGGTATTGGCAGTATTGATTCATCAGGGACAACTCTCTGAGCAATTGCCGCTGACAGCAGCTCTGCCGTTAGTGTCGGCCATACTCTGCTTCATGGCGCGCAAGGCCATCCTTGCCGACGAGAAGCTGGTACGTGCGGCCGATAGGATTCGCTGATAGCGTTAAGCTGGTGGTGGCCAGCTTAATGATATTATATAAGGTATAAAAGATGAGAAGGATAATCACCGTCTGCTTCTGTTTGCTGTCGTTGCATGTCTGCGAGGCACAGAAGAAAGAGATTAGTCAGGCACGGACCTATATCAAAAGCGGTAAAGACAATGACCTGTTGTCGGCTGAAAAGCTGATGACGGGTTTATTGGCTAAGGACTCTGCCAACAGGCAGAATCCCCGCATTTATGCCACATGGTATGATGCCGTGTTGCATCAGTATGAGTCTGCCAACGAGAAACTCTATCTGAAGCAGAAGTACGATACGGTGCAGTTCTTCAGTCTTATCCGTAAACTCTATCACATTGCCGAGTCGCTCGATACCCTCGATGCCCGTCCTGACAAGAAGGGCCGCGTGCGTCCGGAATATCGCGAGAATCATGCCCGCCAGCTGGACCTTCTGCGACGCAACCTGTATTATGGTGGCACGTTTCAGGTCCGCAAGGAACAGTATGCCGATGCCTACGGCTTTTTGTCTACTTATCTCGATACCGACAGTCAGCCGCTGTTTACGGGCTACGACTATCTGAAAACGGACTCCTTGATGGTTCAGGCAGCCTATTGGGCTACGTTCTGCGGCTATAAGCTGCAGCAGCCCGACATGACGCTGCGTTACCATGAGTGGGCGTTGCGCGACACCACCAAACGCGAATTCACGTTACAGTATGTTTGCGAGGCCTATCGCCAGCAACACAACGACTCCTTGCTTCAGACGGCTTTACAACAGGGCTTTCGCGAATTTCCCGAGCATCCATACTTCTTTCCCCGCTTAGCCGACTATTATTCTTCGTTAGGGCAGTACGACAATGTTTTGGCGCTAACGGATCAGGGGTTAAAGATCAATCCGCAGAATCAGCTCTTCCTGCTTGCCCAGTCGGTGGCTCAGCTCAATGCTGGTTATTATGACGACTGCCTCGAGACCAGCGAGCGCCTTATTGCTGTCAACGACACCATGCCCGAGGCTTATTTTAACGTGGCGACGGTACATTTGAATCGTGCCTTGCTCCTTGAAAACGAGAACGAACCTCGCAAGAACCGTGCGCGTCTTGTGAAGCTTTACCGTGATGCACGGCCCTACATGGAAGCCTACCGCAAACTGGCTCCCGACGACAAAAAACGCTGGGCTCCGGCACTCTATCGCGTCTATCTGAACCTGAACATGGGAAAACAGTTCGACGAGATTGACCGCGTGCTGAAGAAACTCAATAATTAAAAAAAGTAAAAAAAAACGTGCAGAGATACTGATTTTGAAAAAGAATCAGTATCTTTGCGTACTAAACAAGTCTAAAACTTTAATTACAACTATTATGGATAATAACGCTCAGCTCATTGCTCAGTGCGAGGCACAGGCAAAGAAATGGCTCTCTCCCGCCTTTGATGAGGAGACTCGTAAAGAAGTACAGGCTATGTTGGATAATCCCGACAAGACTGATTTGATTGATGCATTCTATCGCGACCTGGAATTTGGTACGGGTGGTCTGCGCGGTATTATGGGTGCTGGTACCAACCGTATGAACAAGTACATCGTCGGTATGGCTACTCAGGGTTTTGCCAATTACATCCTGAAGGCATTCCCCGGCAAGCAGTGCTCGGTAGTGGTAGGTCACGACTGCCGCAACAACGGACGCATGTTCGCTGAGACTGTTGCCGACATCTTCTCGGCTAACGGCATCAAGGTTTATCTCTTCGAGAGCCTGCGTCCGACCCCGGAAATCTCATTCGCTATCCGTCAGCTCGGCTGTCAGGCTGGTGTAAACGTAACAGCATCTCACAACCCACGTGAGTACAACGGCTACAAGGCTTACTGGGACGATGGCGCTCAGGTGCTGGCTCCCCACGACAAGGGTATCATCGACGAGGTGAACAAGGTGAAGATCGAGGATGTGAAGTTCGAAGGCAACAAGGAACTGATCGACATCATCGGTGGTGAGATGGACTGGGACTACCTGCAGGCTGTCAAGGAGGCTATGGTGGATCAGGATGTTATCCTGCGCCAGAAGGATCTGAACATCGTTTATTCTCCAATGCACGGAACAGGCCGCGTGATCATTCCTGAGGCTCTGCGCTCATGGGGCTTCCAGAATATCCACGTGGTTCCTGAGCAGATGGTTATCGATGGTAACTTCCCAACAGTAGTATCTCCAAACCCAGAGAACGCAGAGGCTATGACACTGGGTATGAAGCTCGGTACACGTCTGAATGCCGACCTCGTCATCGCTTCCGACCCCGATGCTGACCGCCTGGCCATCGTCTGCCGCAACTCGAAGGGAGAGTGGGAGATACTGAACGGTAACCAGACCTGTATGATGTTCTCGTGGTACATCATCGCCAACAAGAAGAAGCTTGGTCAGCTCAAGGGCAACGAGTTCCTCGTAAAGACCATCGTGACTACCGAGGTCATTGCCGAGATTGCCAAGAAGAACAATGTGGAGTACAAGGACTGCTACACCGGATTCAAGTGGATTGCTAACGAGATTCGCGTCAACGAGGGCAAGAAGAAGTACATCGGTGGTGGTGAGGAGTCGTTCGGATTCCTGCCGTTCGACAAGGTGCGCGACAAGGACTCCCCCGCCAGCATCTGTCTCATCTGCGAGATTGCTGCATGGGCTCGCGACAACGGCATGACGCTCTACGACCTGCTGCTCGACATCTACAAGGAGTACGGTTTCTCGAAGGAGGTTACCATCAATGTGGTACGTCCGGGTAAGACTGGTGCCGACGAGATCAAGCAGATGATGGTCGACTTCCGCGGCGCTAAGGCTCCCAAGGAGCTTGCTGGCAGTAAGATCATTCTCACGAAGGACTATCAGGCTCTGACGGCTACCGATGCTGCCGGTAATGTGACCAAGCTCGACATGCCTGCCACATCGAACGTGTTGCAGTGGTTCTGCGAGGATGGCACCAAGGTCAGCGTACGTCCCAGCGGTACTGAGCCGAAGATTAAGTTCTACACCGAGGTGAAAGATCCTTCATACAAGGGTGCTGCCGACTACGAGCGCTGCCTGAAGGATGCCGAGACCAAGATTGAAGCCTTGAAGAAGAGCCTGAACCTTTAATCTTCTTCTCTCATATAATAAAGAATTGGAAGAAACGCATCAAAGCGTTTCTTCCAATTCTTTATTTATAAACCACCTTTTCCCGCCATGAATGTACACGCGGGAGACATGTCTCTAGCGTTTCAGATATTCTCTGAAATAGGCAATGATATGGTCGAGTCCTTCGTCGAGGGTTACACGAGGCTCCCAGCCTAACTGTTGCTTGGCCAGCGTGATGTCAGGACGACGCATCTTGGGATCATCGCTGGGCAGGGGACGGAACACGATCTTGCTCTTTCCGCCAATCTTCTTAATAACCTTCTCAGCCAGTTCCAGCATGGTGAACTCACCGGGGTTACCCAGGTTAACGGGACCCACGAAGGAATCGTCGGTATTCATGACGCGCAGCATACCCTCGATGAGGTCGCTGACATATTGGAACGAACGGGTCTGCTGGCCGTCGCCATAAATGGTAATATCCTCGCCACGTAGGGCTTGAACGACAAAGTTACTGACGACACGCCCGTCGCTGACAGCCATGCGGGGACCGTAGGTATTGAAAATACGAATGACCTTCGTGCGGATGCCATGCAGACGATGATAGTCGAAGAACAGTGTCTCGGCGCAGCGCTTGCCCTCGTCATAACAGGAACGCAGACCGATGGGGTTAACATTGCCCCAATAGTGCTCTGGCTGGGGATGTACGGCAGGGTCGCCATATACCTCGCTGGTAGACGACTGCAGAATCTTAGCCTTGGTGCGGCGGGCAAGACCTAACATGTGGTAAGCCCCGAATACCGATGTCTTAGTGGTCTGTATCGGGTCATTCTGATAATAGATGGGCGATGCCGGACATGCCAGGTTGTAAATCTCGTCGACTTCTGCCCAATAGGGATTGCAGACGTCGTGACGTACAAGTTCGAAATTCGGTTTACCCAACAGATGCCAGATATTCTCTTTCGATCCACTGTAATAGTTGTCAAGACAAATGACGTCGTTGCCTTCGTTGACTAGTCGCTCACACAAATGGGAGCCTATAAAACCGGCTCCACCAGTTACAAGAATCCTTTTCATAATTATTTTTATAGTAGAAATATTTCTGCAAAAATAGTGAAAAATAATGAAACCACCAATTTTTTCAGAAAATATTTAAGAATTATCGTCAGGATGTTGTTTAGAACGCTATTTCTTGTTGATATTTTTGTTGGAAATCCGTTTGGCTTTGGCTTTTGATGTGTCTGAGAGTTTGCCTTTTAGGTATTGCTCGATGACGAGACCTGCCATCGGAGCAGCCAGATCGGCACCAAATCCGCCATGCTCCACGTAGACGCTGATGGCAATCTTGGGATTATCCATCGGGGCAAAGGCTATAAAGGCGGAGTGGTCTTCGCCAGGATTCTCAATGGTTCCTGTCTTGCCGCAGATGGTATAGGTGGTCTTGATGCTGGTGGCTGTGCCTTTTTCAACAGCCAGCCGCATACCTTCTATCACAGGGGCGTATGCCTCTTGCTTGACCTTCGTCTGACGTTTTTTCAGATAGCGCTCGTTTTTGGTATCCTGATGGATATGTGGCACATAGTACCAGCCTCGATTGGCAATGGTCACAGCGAGGTTGCACAGTTGGAGTGGGGTACAGGTGACGTCGCCTTGCCCCATGCCTGCCCACCAGATGGTTTTGCCGTCCCAGCCGTCCTTGTAACGGCGGTTCAGGTAATCAGCACCTGCCAATAGTCCGCCTTGTTCTCCCTCGATGTCGATGTGCATCGGACCGCCCAGACCCATGCTCTGCATGTAACTGCGCCAGGTCGTGATGGCCTCTTCCTTCGTCTCGTACATGAAGTCGTCGTTGATCATCGAGGCAAAGGTCATCAGGAACCATGTGTTACACGATTGGGCCAGTGCATCCTTCAGAGCCAGTGGCGAACGGTGCTTGTGGCAGCGTACCTTGATGTTGCCGTCGGTGACGCCATCGACGCATTCGACGGTGGTTTGGGGGGTGATAACGCCTTCTGACAATAGCGTCAGTGCCTGAGCAGTCTTGAAGGTGGATCCTGGAGCTTGGGGCTTCCCGATGGCCTGGCGCACATCACTGCCCTTGGGCGTGTTAGTCGCCAGACACAGAATCTCGCCATTCGCAGGATTGATAGCTACGATACTGCCCGTCTTTCCCTGTAACAGTTGCTCTCCAAGCTGCTGCAACAGGGGACGTATGGTCAGCTTGCCGTCTGTCGGCAGCCCCTGCGCACTCACCCTGCCAAACGCCGTTAACAGTGCTACTACAGCAATCGCTTTACCCATTGTCTTGATAGCTTCTCGTCTGTTCATATTTCTTATGCTGTTTTTATTCCATGCAGAGTTGATGCAGAATCTGGATGTGGCGTCCTTCCACGCGGATAATGCCTTCCTGCTTCAATTCGTTCAGACAACGCACGAGCGAGAACTTCTGAATGCCGAAGTGCTCGGCTAAGGCTTGCCTCGACAAGGGCAGGACGATGTTGTTCGTCTGTTGCAGTTTACTCTGTTCCTTCAGATAGAGGCACACCTTTTCGCGAACACTCATGGAGAGCATCCTTACCTTCTTGGTCAACATCGAAATGATGTTCGAGAGCATGCGGATATAGTTCATCATCAGTCGCTGGTCGCTATGCATCATTCTCTCAAGGTCGTCGGTTGTCAGGCGCAGCACGGTGGTGTCCTTTGTCGCTTCGACAGTTACGGGGTAATGATTGTCGTTTGCAAAGAGGAAGGCAGGAGCCAGCAGCTTACCAGTCTGATGGACAGCCATTCGGATAATATGTCCTGACGGGGCTGTGATATACGCAACCATCTCACCGCTGATGATGATGTCGGCATAATGGCAAACAGAGCCGGCAAATGCCAGAATGTCACTTTTGGGAAAACGGATGATTCGGTAACGAATGATGTGCATCAGGTCGATAATCTCCGATTCGTCCAGGCCTTCAAATAGCGGGCATTGCTGCAGCCCATGCAGGGTGTCTTTATCCATTTTATAAAGTGTCAATATGCAATTTTGCTACAAAGATAAACATAAAGTGTGAATAATTCCAAAAATTAACAACAATTATGAGTCGTAAGTAACAAATGTTACCATATTGTATCCTCATAAATGATTATATTTGCCGCTAAACTTGAATATTCTACGCATGACTTGGAAAGAGATATTAACACTGAAGGACTGGTTCTCCTATCGTCAGAAGGTTGGATTATTGGTCGTGGCGGGTGTGCTGTGTGGTTTGGGCGGACTGTTTATGTATCTGCTTCGCGCGCATACCTATTTTATTGGTGACAATCCGTCAGCCTGCGTCAACTGCCACATCATGACACCTTACTATGCCACGTGGAGCCACTCCTCTCACGGACGCGATGCCACGTGTAACGACTGTCATGTGCCTCACCAGAACCTCGCGCTGAAATATGGTTTCAAGGCGATGGACGGACTGAAGCATACCGCATATTTTGTGGCGCACGCCGAGCGTCAGGCTCCTATGGCCGAGCCATTGACTGGTCAGGTGGTGATGGACAACTGTATCCGCTGTCATGAGCAGCTGAACACTGAATTTGTCGAGACGGGCCGTATGGGCTACATGCAGCAGCAGGCCCAGGGGGGCAAGGTGTGCTGGGACTGTCATCGCAACGTGCCTCATGGTGGCATGAACTCGCTGATGTCTACTCCGAATGCCGAGGGTGTAACGCCATTACCGCCAAGCCCCGTGCCCGATTGGCTTCAGAAGATGATGAATTAAGAGTTAAGAGTTAAGAATTAAGAGTTAAGAATTAAGAGTTAAGAGTTAAGAATTAAGAAAAAGAGATATGGCTAAGAAATTAAAGAGTTGGCAAGGTTGGATTCTCTTCGGAGGATCAATGGCAGTAGTCTTTGTACTGGGACTGCTCGTTTCGTCGCTGATGGAGCGCCGTGCCGAAGTGGCAAGTGTGTTTAACAACAAGCGCACCGTGTTTGAGGATAGCATCGTGGCCCAGAACGAAAAGTTCAAGGCCGACTATCCGCGTGAGTACGAGACGTGGGCCATGACGGAGGACACCACGTTTAAGTCGAAGTATAACTCGTCGCAGGAGGTCGATGTGCTCGAGCAGCGTCCTGAGATGGTGGTGCTGTGGGCCGGCTACGCCTTCTCGCGACACTACAACACACCTCGCGGACACAAGCATGCCCTGGAGGATATGCGCAAGATTCTGCGTACGGGCAACCCAGGCATCGATGGCGACGCAGACATGCAGCCCGCTACCTGCTGGACGTGTAAGGGACCCGATGTGCCTCGCATGATGCGCGAGCTGAGCGACTCGAAGTCGGTGTTCGATCCTGCAAACTTCTATGCCAAGAAGTGGAGCGAGCTGGGAGCAGAAGAGGTGAACACCATCGGATGCTCCGACTGTCACGATGCCCGCACCATGGACCTGCGTCCTGCCCGTCCTGCGCTGTACGAGGCATTCGCCCGCCGCGGTCTCGACGCGAGGGCCCAGAGCCATCAGGAGATGCGCTCGCTGGTATGTGCTCAGTGCCACGTGGAGTACTACTTCATCAAGCCCGACGATGCCAATAATCCTGGCAAAGCCAACTACCTGATGTTCCCGCACGACAAGGGTCTGACCTGCGAGGCTGCCGAGGAATACTACGACGAGATAGGCTTCTACGACTATATCCATCCACTGTCGAAGACCCCCATCCTGAAGGCTCAGCATCCTGGCTACGAGATGTCTAAGCAGGGCATTCATGCTCAGCGCGGTGTGTCGTGTGCCGACTGCCACATGCCTTATAAGCAGGAGGGTGGGGTGAAGTTCTCCGACCACCAGATCATATCACCGCTGGCTAAGATTGACCGCACCTGTCAGACCTGTCACCGTCAGGATGCCGAGGTGCTGCGCCAGAACGTCTACGAGCGTCAGGAGAAGTGCAACCAGGTGCGGGGTCGTGCTGAGCAGGAATTGGCCCGAGCCCACTTCGAGGCGAAGTACATCATCGACAAGGGCGCTACCGAGGCTGAGATGAAACCCATCCAGGCACTGCTGCGCAAGAGCCAGTGGCGTTGGGACTATGCCATCGCCTCGCATGGTGCCACCTTCCATGCTCCGCAGGAGGTGACTCGTCTGCTCTTCCTCTCCGTTGATTATGCCCAGCAGGCCCGTCTGCTCATAGCCCGTGTGGCTGCCAAGCAGGGACTCGTGGGCGATATCCCCGTGCCCGACTATTCTACCAAGGCAAAGGCTCAGCAGGCCATCGGTCTCGACATGCAGAAGCTGAACGAGAAGAAGCAGCGCTTCCTGCAGGAAATCGAACCGAAGTGGATTGAGGAAGCCAAGAAAAATGGCAAGCTTGTGATTTAGCGAGTGAAGAGTCATCTATCACGGGGTCTGTCCCCATGATAGATGTCCCCATGATAGAAGAATCCGAGCACTTGCCCGGATTCTTTCTTTTGTGTCCGTTTAACACTTTTAACACACCCCGCGCGCGAACTTTCAAAATATTTTCGTACCTTCGCACCCGAAAACATAAACGTTAACATCAATTCAACCCTAACTGAACGATGAAAACCAAACTTGAGTACAAACGGCCCGCCATGCAGGTTGTCGAGTTAAATAAGCAGGCCCCGCTGCTGACAACGAGCGGCGAGCGTGACCCCTATGGAAACCCCATTGACTGGCAGTAACTAACCATTAAAACGATGATGACAACGATGAAAAAGAGATTCCTATACATCATGATGCTGGCCGGACTGACCGCCTGCACAAACGACGACAACATAGTAACAGAGGTGCCGACAACTCAGGCTGAAGCCCCCGTCTACCAGGTGAGCATCCCCGCCGGCTTCGACGACGCAGCGCAGACCCGCGCCGTGAGCATCGACGGAACGGGTGCGATGATAGCCACGTTCACAACCACGGATGACATCCGCGTCGATAACAAGACCAAGAATGTTACTGCCCAAGACAACAACAATAACGCCAAGCTGCTGCACCCCAACGCCAACGGCGCGACGGCGAAACTCGTGGGCAATCTGACGTTCTACGGTTTTTCACACTACTATACCGTCGATGAGAACGACGTGCTGGTGCTGACAAATAATGCGAGCGGTAATGTTAATTACAGCGTGCCCAACTCCCCCCAGTCGGGCACGCTGGCCTGCCTGAATCTGTTCGACTTCGCCTCGTGCGAGGTCAGCATCACCGGCATCAGCGGTGCGGGCACGGCCGACGACCCCTATACGCTCACCACGAGCAAAGCTGACTTCGTGAATGCGCAGTCGATGTTCAAGTTCACCTTCACGGGCCTGCCCTCCGGTGTTGGTGTGAAGAAGGTCACCATCCACTCCGCCGGGAATAAGCTCATAAGTGTTTACAATCCTTCCTCTGATTACAGCACTTACGACGACGTCACCATCGACTTCGAGAGAACTATCGGTGACGGGTATAGTGACGCCAACGCCCGACGCCAGGCCAACGGCCCCGGCGTGGTCTATGCCGCCCTGCGATTCCTGCCCCTCGGATCCGGCGAGACAGACGACATCACCTTCACCGTCACGGGCAGCGACGGCAACACCTATAAGGCTACGAAGACCTCGCCCGTAGGGGGATTCCAGAATGGGAAGTATTACACCTCGACCATCGCGCTGCCTCTCGTCATCTATCTCTCGGCGGCGACGGGGAATACGACCGTGCCCAATGGCTACACGCTGACGGGAACGCTGGGCGGCAACTACAAGATTTCCATCGCCGACGGCGCCACGGTGACGCTCGACGGCGTGACCATCAACGGTACAAACGACTACAGCTACCAGTGGGCGGGCATTACCTGCGAGGGCGACGCCACCATCATCCTCAGCGGCACGAACACCGTGAAGGGTTTTGATCAGGAGCGCCCCGGCATCTACGTGCCCACAGGCAAGACGCTGACCATCCAGGGCACAGGCTCGCTCAACGCTAGCAGTAACGGTATGGCTGCCGGCATCGGTGGCGGACTTAAAATCGCCTGCGGCAACATCACCATCACCGGCGGCACCGTCACCGCCACGGGCGGCAATCATGCTGCTGGCATCGGCGGCGGATGTAATGCTATCAGCGGTAACATCATCATTGCCAACACCGTGACCCGCGTCACCGCCACGAAGGGAACGTATGCCCCCTGCAGCATCGGCAAGGGCTATAATCCCCCCGACGGCACCTGCGGCACCGTCACCATCGGCGGCACGAATTACGGCGACGGCGTCACCGACAGCCCGTTCACCTACACGCCCACGACACCATAAGAAAAATCCCCACACAAAAACTTAACCCTATAAACCCCAAGAATCCGAGCACCTGCCCGGATTCTTTCTTTTGCTCACACGGTGCCTGTCCCCCTGTGAGGTCAAGGCGCACCCACACAAAAACTAACCCCTATAAAACCCAAGAATCCGAGCACCTCATCACTTGTTCGGATTCTTTCATTTTAATAGTTTTTTGTTAAGATTTTCCGAAAAATATTTGGAATTTCTAAAAAGATTGCTTATCTTTGCCCCAAATTATTTGACGCTATGAGAATAATTGCTAAGAGTACATTGGTTGACTACTATACCAAGAATCCGAAAGCAAAATCAGCTTTGGAAGAATGGTACGAGAAAACGAAGAAGTCTGAATGGACATGCTTCGCAGATATGAAGAACACTTTTAATAGTGTTGATGCCGTAGGTAATCAGCGATACGTCTTTAACATAAAAGGCAATGATTATCGTTTGGTTGTACTCATACAATTTACTCCGAGAACGGTCTATATCCGTTTCGTTGGTACACATAAGGAATATGATGCAATAAGAGACATTCAAAACATTTAGTGATATGGCACAGATTAAGAGTGAAGCTGCATACAAGGCAGCAATGAATAGAATTGAGGAACTGCTTCCGCTGGTTAACGACAACACACCAGTGGACGATCCGAACTATTTGGAATTGGATATGCTTTCAGATATGGTAGAGGAATATGAGGATATTCATTATCCTATCGGCAAGCCAACCTTGATAGACATCATCAAACTAAGGCTCTACGAGATGGGAATCACCCAGTCAAAGCTTGCGGAGATGCTGGGTCTGAGTAATGCACGAGTTAGCGAGATATTGAATGGTAAAAGTGAGCCCTCCCTCAAAATAGGAAGAGAGCTGAGCCGGAAATTGAACATCGATCCGGAAATAGTACTTGGAGTTTGACCAACACCCCTATAAACCCCAAGAATCCGAGCAATCACATCTTAACACACGGTGTCTAACACACGGTGCTTGCCATCACCTTCATTTTTAATTACCACATCAAAGGGTGGGAAACTTCAGTAAAGAGAATTCTTTTCATGACAAGATTTAGTGTCAAATCCTGCTGCAAAGATACTTGTTTTTAACGATACCGGCAAGAAAATGAAGAATTATTTCCTATAATTCTTGTTTGTATCAGTTATTATTCTTACCTTTGTAGCCAGTTATTGGCCCAAACTGCAAAGGTTGGTACATGAGAAGACGGATGATATATCTGTTGTTTCTCCTTTTGTCGCTGTCTGCGACAGCACAGCAGGAGAATAAGGACATCGAGGAACTGAGAACCACGATGTACCGCCTGTATAATACGGACAGTATTGAGAAATTCATGGCTGCCACAGACCGTCTGAAAGCGTTAAGCAGGCAAGCAGGAGATGAGCAGACATTCTACAAAACTTGGTGCAACCAAGCTCTTTACACCTTCCGGAAAATCGACCGCACAAAAGGTCTTGACTTGGTGAAAGAGATTAAATCCTTTGCAGAGCAGGAAGACAGCAAGTACGGACTTTATTCTGCAACGGCAGCCAATGTCACCATCTTGGGCAGCATGCAGCAGCCACAACTGGCAGAAAAGGGTTACTATGAGTGTATCGACTATCTGCATCGTTACTTCCCCAATGAGAGTGCTGCTGTTGCCTATGTCGGACTATGTCGCATCAACCATAATTCTAAAAACTACCAGAAAGTTCTGGAACTGGCACGAAGGGGGCTTCAGGAGCCCAACTTGCAGCCAATACACAGACAGACCCTCAATTCATACATCTGTATCGCTTTGAGTAAGTTGTACATCGTGGACGGTATCATCAACGAGGAAGAGTTTGAAAAGGCCTATCAGGAATGGAAGCAGATGCAGGCCAATATGGTGGATGATAGTGATGTCTACAGAGTCGTAGAGTATAATCATGCCAGGATTAAAAAAGACTATAAACGGGCATTGGAGATTGCCAAGACCATAGTAAGCCCACAAGTCAGACTGGCCTTCATAGCTTCGGCTAATTACTTGCTCGGTGACTATAAGGCAGCATACAACACATACAAACGCTACAAGAAAGTTTCCGATTCGGTGTCGGCCCTTGAGGTTAGAAAGATGGCCGCTGAACACGCCTTACAGTTGGATTTAGCCCGTTCAGAAAATGAAAAAAAGGATCTCCATCTGGCCAATCAGGCACTCAAATTGGAACATATCAGCGACGAACTTGAGCAAAAACGACTGGAGGAGGAAGCGCTGAACCTGTCGCTCGAGAACCAGCGCATCGAACTGGAGAACCGTGACATCGAATTGCAGAATGCTGCTGTGAAACTGAAAAACGACAGTCTTGACAAGCACAACAAGGACTTGCAACTAAGTGAATGGGAGTCGAAGATGGAGGCCCAGGAGCAGAAAGAACATGCCCATCATGTGTTTATGTTCATGCTTGGCATTGTGGCTGCCATCATCATCGCAGCACTTGGCTTTATCCTGCACCGTCACAAAAGGCACGAGAAAGCGATGGAAACGGCCTATGGCAAGTTGGAGGATGCCTACGGCAAACTGGAAGAGACAACGAAGGCCAAGGAACGTATTGAGAGTGAACTGCGTATTGCTCGTGATATCCAGATGAGTATGGTGCCCAGAAACTTCGATATCTTCCCACAGAATTCTGGCATCGACCTCTACGCCTCGATGAAGCCAGCAAAAGAAGTGGGTGGCGACCTCTATGACTTCTTCATACAGGACAACAAGCTCTACCTTTGCATTGGCGACGTCAGCGGTAAGGGTGTGCCGGCTTCCATGACAATGGCCGTCGCTGTAAATTTGTTTCATAACAACGCCAAGGAGGGCTTCCCACCAGAACATATCGCTGCAAGACTGAATGATACGTTGGCTTCGGATAATGAGAGTGGTATGTTCGTCACGATGTTCATTGCGGAGATCGACCTCACAACGGGGCAGATGAAATACTGTAATGCGGGCCATAATCCGCCTGTCATCATCGATCCTTCTCTGGCACCTGATGAACCAGGCCGTCCTTATTTCGCCAAAGTGGAATCGAATGCCCCCATAGGCCTGTGGTCAAATCTGAAATTCATTGGGGAGAGCATTGACAATCTCCGAGGGCGCACCTTATTCCTCTATACCGATGGCCTCAACGAAGCCGAAAACAGCATGCAAGAGCAGTTTGGCGACAATCGTCTGCTCAGTTTCTTCCATAACCATTCTCATGATAACAGTCAGCAGCTTATCAATCAGATGAACGCTGCTGTCAGCGCCTTTGTTGGCGAGGCTGAAGCCAGCGACGACCAGACAATGCTCTGTCTGAAAATCAATTAACGTTGGGTCATGGAAGAATGATGGGCTTGAACCAAATGATGTCAGGGGACTGTCCCTTGCCATCACTTTTGACCAGGGAACCGTCCCCTGGTCAATCGTGTATCACGGGGTCTTTCCCCGTGATAGAAGGAGGTCACCGAGGGCTGGTAACCCACACAAAACAACCCCCTATAAACCCAAAGAATCCGAGCAACTTCATCGTTGCCCGGATTCTTTCATTTCTCACTTCTCATTTCTCATTCCTCATTTCCGTTCTTAGAACGGACCATACCCCATGCAGCTCGTCGTTCCCAGTGCGGTCAGTGCCGCCGTCAGCGCCGCTATCGCTATGCGAATCACGACTTCCCAAAAATTCTTCTTCATACGCTAACCTTTTAAGAGCCGGTTTCGAAGCCGCCGCTGCCGCCGGTGCCCTTAGT
>CAMHUU010000033.1 GCA_946188395.1 uncultured Prevotellaceae bacterium
GGGGTCGTTGTGTACACGCGAACACAGACACCACGACGCTGAGGACATGAGTCCAGCGCGGGCGACTTGCTCTTGTCAACGAGCACCTTTCTGCCTTTTCTTACCAATTGTGAAATTGTAGGCATAATACTTTTACTTTTTTAATTTAATTATATATTATTTTGTTCAAATTCAACCAGTTACACCTCATGCATCCCTGCAAAAAGGCGTTTCGGGCTGCAAAGGTACAACTTTTATTTCATTCCACCTAATTTAATAGAAACAAAAAACGCCTACATCATGCTTTTTAACATAATATAAGCGTTTTAAAGTTTTTTAACCCATCCTTTAAGCCTCTCCCTTGCCCACATTGAACGGAGCAATGGTTCGCGACTCCTGATTGGGAATCTTGATAGGTCCGAATTCGCGCTCGTAGCGCACAATGTTTTCCTGCAACGCGCCCAATAGTCTCTTGGCATGTTCAGGAGCCAGGATCACACGACTCTTCACCTGTGCTTTAGGCAATCCGGGCAACACCCGCGCGAAGTCTACCACGAAGTCACTACTCGAATGGGTGATGATGGCAAAGTTGGCATACTCACCCTGCGCCACGTCCTGTGGCAACTCTATCTGCAGCTGTCCCTGCTGCTTGTTCTCATTCTCGTTCATAATAACTTTTATCTTTTTACTTTCATCTATTACTTATCTTTCAGACTGCAAAGGTACGAATAAGCGAGCAAATAAACAAATCATTATACTTTTTTATCTGTATTTCACAATTTATTGTGATTTTGCTTGGTCGATTCATTTCTTTTTCCTATCTTTGCAGCAAATTCACAACTTATTGTGATTATGGACACGAAAGATATAGGAACGATTATCAAGGAACGACGGAAGCATCTGGGGGTAAACCAGCAGACGCTTGCCGATTTGGCCGGTGTGGGACTGAACACGCTGGTGGCTATCGAGCGGGGAGAGGGCAATCCGCAACTCAATACCTTGCTGACCATCCTCGACACACTTGGTCTTCAAATGGATATTAACCTAAAGACATTGGATTATGAGACAGTGTAAGGTGTTTGTTCACGATGTGGAGGCTGGCATCCTGCAAGAGACGGACGACCGCCAGTATATCTTCACCTATCTGAAAGGGTACGCTGGTGCACCCGTTTGTATTGCCATGCCTGTACGTGTGGAGTCATACCGCAGTCCCCATCTCTTTCCATACTTCTTTAATATGCTCTCTGAGGGAGCCAATCGTCAGACACAATCCCAGTTGCTGCATATTGACGAAAACGATGACTTCGGCATCCTATTGGCAACGGCTCAAGAGGATACGATAGGTGCTGTTACCATAAAACCCATGGCATGATGGAAACACTGAACGTTTGTCCCTCTACGTTGGCTGAAGGTTTTGACACCTATTCGCCTACTGCCCGTAAGCTGTTGTTTGACGGCAAGGAAGTTTCGCATATTCTGGGGTTCGACAGTCCAAACAATGAAGGTACTGATACGGAAGAATACGCCCGTCATGTAGGGCGCATATCCCTTTCTGGCGTACAGCCCAAGGCAAGCCTGGTGCTCAATGCAGAAAACCAGCTTGTCAGACCCGCTGACGGACAGCGAGGTCAGTATATTCTAAAGCCCGCCCCATCGTCGTATTCTTTGTTGGAACGGAAATACTGTCCTGCCAATGAACACCTGAGTATGCAGATTGCCTCACAGGTCTATCATATCGAGACGGCGGCCAACGCACTATGCTTTTTCCGCGATGGCGAGGCAGCATATTTGACGCGCCGCTTCGATGTGGCTCCTGATGGTGGTAAGTACCAACAGGAGGATCTGGCCTCGTTGGGCGGATTGACCAAGGCCAATGGCGGCAGTGATTACAAGTATAGCAATCTGAGTTATGAAGAGTGTGCCGAAATCATCCGTCGTTATACCAAAGCAGCACCTGTGGAAGTACTCAAGTTCTTCCGTATTGTGGTCTTCAACTACCTTATCTTGAACGACGATGCCCATCTGAAGAACTTCTCGCTGATGAACCGCGGTGATGGTGAATACCACCTGACGCCTGCCTACGACCTAATCAACACGAGCTTGCACCTGTATGAGCCTCGAATTTTTGCACTCGACAAGGGTTTGTTCCGCGAGGGGATGCAGTTCTCGGATACCCACACCGTCAGTCGTCAGGACTTTGAAGAATTCGGACGTCGCATTGGCCTGTCTCCCCGCATTGTCAAACGTGAACTGGATTTCTTTGCAGCTGAGCATCCCCTCGCCCAAGAACTTATAAGCCGTTCTTTCCTCTCTGAACAGCTACAGCGATACTATCGGCAATCATACAATTACCGCAGAACGACATTAACATCGTCTTAAGTAGAATAAGTCATGTGCTCCACACGATAGTCTTTTAACTGCTGGTAGAGTGTGGCATCGAGTTCGCACAAGTCGCGATAGACCTTGTTCGAATATATCTGCTCCTTGTCGAACTCAAAATGTGTCAATGATAATGCTTCTGTCGCTTTTTCGTCACTGATCAGATACGGCCGCCACGTCCTGTGGCAACTCTATCTGCAGCTGTCCCTGCTGCTTGTTCTCATTCTCGTTCATACTTACTTTTTTTTATTATATGTTTTTTCGTCCGCCAAAGGTACGAAAAAAAATCGGACTGACCGCACATCAGCCCGACTTTTCTTTATTTTTTATTTCTTATTTTTTATTTAGAAAATCGACCGTCTTTATTTTTTATTTATTATTTTTTATTTAGGAAATCGACCTATCGATTTCCGCAAAGCAGCCATCCTTCGTCTTCACACTGGTCTTCGTCAGCTCAGCGAGCGTAAAGTGTGGCGATAAGCGAAGGTCATCAAGCTTGCTTTTGTCCGGCACATGTGCATTACTTGTTCGGTATTTGTCCGGTTCCGGACCGAACAAGTAGCGGACAAATAGCGAGCAGATAGCGGACGAGTACCGGGCAACGATAGAAGGTACTCCGAAGGAGCACTGTTTCTGCCAGTCATCTGTCCCTTGCCATCTCTGTCCCTTTCCATCTCTTCGCGTGAGCACTTACAAAAGCAAATTTTCGTATTTTTACTGCCATACTGCCACCAGCCTTTCGGAATGCCTTTATTTAAAGGAAATAATGATTGTGGGAGATTGGTGGGAGACGAAATCATCTCCCACCGCCGTTTTCAATACTCCGGGAGTAATTTTCAATACTCTGGGAGTATTTCCAAATAAGCGGCACTTATTTTCCAATAACAGCCTCTTATTTTGCGATAAGAGCCTTTTATCCAACAGAAGGAAGTGACCTATGCCTCGTCCGGATAGTTTCTTTGCGTCGTTCAGATAATCCGAACAAGTCATTCGAATAGTCCCTATACCCCCATAGAAACTATTCGAATGAGTCGTGGAGACTATCGGAATGAATCGACAGTCTCTGCAGACGAAGCCGATGACGGGCGGTTTAGTTCCCTTAACACCTCCCTTTCCTTATCCCCACTAAACAGTGGCCCTACAAGAGAAGAAGGGAGAAGGGGAGGTGTTTGGAATTACCCCACTTCCTGTTCCGTTTGTGGTTCTTCTTGGTTTGGGACCTGCTGGGAGAAGAGGCGGCGGAGGCCTTCCTCGTAGGCATGCAGGGCTTCGCGGCCCGTGTTTGTAATGCGGCAGACGGTATGTGAGAAACGGCCCATGCCGGTCTTCGTTACATGGATATAGCCAGCCTCTTTCAGCGTGGTTATTTGTACGCTTACATTGCCTCGTGTTGAATCGGTAATGCGACACAAATACATGAAGTCTGTACTCTCCAAACTGTCGAGTGCAACCATGATTTTCAGCCTCAACTCATTATGAAGCAGTGGGTTTATTATCTGAAACTTGAAATTGCTCATACTCTTTCCTTTTATTATATAACGGAATTTTTCCTCACATATTGTTTGAAAGCATGCCCGGGAATGATAAGTGCTATGGTTACGATGACAGCTGTGATGAGCAGTTGCCAAGGCCAGAGGTCGCCCTGGAAGAAGAGAGGAATGGCGGATAATGCTGAGGCGATGATGCCACAGATGGTCTTTGGGCGGAAGTGGAGAATGATGCCCGTCATGAAACACCCCATACCGCAGAGCAGCCCCTGATATGAACAATAGCAATACTGAAAGACACCCGCAAAACCCATGGCCGCACCACCGACACACGAGGCAAAGCCGATGAATATCCACATCATGAGGATGACGTTCGCCTCAAGCGTACGATGGTGGGTGCGTTCGTAGTCTTCGTTGAGGAAATACATCATCAGCGGCACGCCAAACAGGGGGATGCCCATCCAAAGCCAGTTGCACCAGTCTTCGTTCCATATCAACAATGCAGCAAACTCCAGAAGCAGTATGATGGCCGTTGGATAGCCCCACGCCAGAAACAGATTCTCGCCGGTGAGTTCCTTGCTGCTCATTACTTCACCTCTGGTACGGGTGATAATGTCTAATTCTTCAATCGTATTCATTCTTTGTTTAGCTTTTATTAAATGGTTTGACACACAGGGCCATCAGGGTAAGGTCGTCGTTGGGTTCTGCCCCGTCGCGGAATTGAGCAACAGCCTTACTAAGCATGTCGATGACCTGATGGGCATTCAGCGATGCAGCCTGTTGCATGAGTTGCATGAGGCGCTCGTCGCCGAACTGTTCATTGGCAGGATTCATCGCCTCGTTCAGTCCGTCGGTATAAATCAGCAGCCGACGGTTTCGGACATCCTCCATGCGTTCGCCTTGGAACGTGTAATCTTCCCACAGGCCAAGCGGCAGGTTCTGGTAGGCCATCTGCAGGAATGTTCCGTCGACCACGGGGGGATTATGGCCACAATTACAGTAGTCGAGGCTTCCGGTGTCAAGATCAGCGAGACCGATAAACATCGTGACAAACATGCCTCGCTCATTGTTCTCGGCGAGTTCCCTGTTCATGCGGGTGGCCATGTCGGCAGGCATGATACCCTCTTTTGCAAAAGTCTGGAACAGCCGTGCGGTCTGAGCCATGAACAGCGAGGCCGGTACACCCTTGCCCGATACGTCGCCCACGCAGAAGTACAGCCTGGCCCCGTCCAGCACATAGCCATACAAGTCGCCTCCGACTTCTTTGGCAGGGGTCATCTCGGCATAGAGGTCAAGGCCGTCGCAGTCGGGGAAGCTGCTGGGCACCAT
This sequence comes from uncultured Prevotellaceae bacterium, assembly GCA_946188395.1. Lineage (GTDB taxonomy): Bacteria > Bacteroidota > Bacteroidia > Bacteroidales > Bacteroidaceae > Prevotella. The sequence goes on from CAMHUU010000033.1 coordinate 5,175, forward strand.
CGACATCTGAATGCCGCGGGCAATGCGCAACTCGCTCTCGATGCGCTCCTTGGCGGCAATGGTCTCCTCCAGCTTGTCGTAGGCCGTCTGCAGGTCGGCATGGGCCGTCTGCAGGTCGGCATGGGCTGCGGCCAGCCGACGGCGGGCACGACGACGATGCAAGTCGTAGGCCAAGAAGAAAAACACGATGAGCACCAGCGCACCGGCAATTCCCCAAAGACGCTGTCTCAACAGGTCGGCCTGTTGCTCGACTATCTTCCGCTCCTTGCCCTGCGTGTCGTAGACGGTGGCCAGCTCGGCAGCTTCACTGCGCTTATAGCGTGTGAGTGCAGAGTCGTAGAACTCGGTAATCTGACGGGCCACATAGAGGGCAGAGTCCTTGCGGCCGGCATAGAGGTTAGCACGAAGTTTGGGGATGTATGTCTCCTGGATATGGTCGAGGGTGATGTCGGCGTAGTGCTGCTTCATAAACTGGTCGGTCTCTGCGTAACAGTCGGCAGCTTCCTCATAGCGCTGGGCTGTCATCAGGTAGTTAGTGGCGCAGATGCGTCCACCTATGGTTTTTGAGCAGTCTGTGCGGTTATAGTCGGCAAAGGCCCGTTCGGCATAGTCCTTGCGTCCCTGGCCCAAGGCCGCTCTGGCTCTGATGAGCGCCAGCGCACCACGGTAGGTGTCTACGCCTTCGGGGAACCGACTGCCATATAACTCGGTGAGTGCGGGCATCAGCGAGTCGGTGCGGTCAGCCCATCTCATAGCCTCGTCATATTCATGGTTTTCGAGGTATTTCTCTGAGATGGTGTTGTAGGTCTCTACGCCCCAAAGCAGCGCCATCGCCGAGGAGTCTCGCTCGAGCCACTGACGGACACGCCGATAGGCCCGCTCATAGTTCTCTTTCGCCTGACGGGGCTTGCCGAGGGCCTGATAACAATAGCCCATCAGCGCATCCAGTCCGACGCTGTTCCCCTCATTGTCAGTTCCCAGCAAGTCAATATTAGCCATAATGTCCATAGCCAGACGCAGCGCTCCCTCGTAGTCGCCATCCAGATAGAGCCGTTTAGCAAGACTGTTGCCTGCTTCCTGATAGCACCACAGGTCGCGAGTGGCAGGACTGTTGTCTGCTGTGGCGCGCCTGTAGCACTCCTTACTCTCTGCTCTCCGTCCGAGAGAACTGTAAGCATCGCCACGATAGTTGTCGGCACGAACTGAAGAAAAGTCCCCCGTCTGCTCCAGACTGTCGGCAAGTGCCAAGGCGCGCTGGTAGTCACGCGTCCCTAATGCCTCTCTGATGAGGGTGTCGGCCCTGGAGAACTTGCCATCGTTTTGCAGTAGCCCATTCCTTCCCACTCCGCCACAGGCGAAGAGGGTGAGGATGGACATTGCTATCAGGACAATCTTCTTCATTTATTCCACGAACAGTTTTTTACCATTCTGAATGTATATGCCCTTGCGGGGAGCAGTGACCTTGCGGCCCTGCAGGTCGTAGACAGGACTGTCAACTGTAAAATGTAAACTGTCAACTGTCTTAATGGCCGTCGGGTCGCCTACAAAGTATGTGAACTCCGATATGCTGCTTTCGCCATACCCCTTTGCAGCAGCCATCGCCTTGATGGTCGTGCTCTCATTGATGACGATAGCCGTTCCGTCGTAAACCTTGCGGGCTGATGTGTCGTCGCAGGGACAAGAGCCGTCGAGGGTGTAGTAGATGGTGGCATCCTCGGTGGTGCTGTAAAGATAGATCTTGGTGCCGCTGTTGACATAGACGCCCGAGGCGATATTTGCCGTCGGGGCGGCAGCGGTCTTGAAGAGCTGCTCTTCGACAACGACGAGTGTGCTGCCTTCCAAGTTGCTGTCGTCGACCGTGAACGTCACGGTGGCTACACCAGGCAGGTTGCCGTAGACGGCAATCTGTGCACTGCCATTCTCGTCGAGCACGATGTCTTGCGTCTCGACACCCACCACCATCGGTGTGTTCGACCGAGCGTGGAGCACCTTTCCTTCAGCACCGGCAGCGGGCAGCACGGTGACGGTTAGCACGCCCGGCTCGCCATAGCCAATAACCATCTCCTCATCGCAGACCATCTCCTTCAGCTCGATTTCGCCACCACGGCCTTCGCCTACAGAGAACGGCTGCTGATAGTCGTCCTGCATGCGGATGCCAGCATAGCTCATCACGCGATTGCTCACCGTCAGCAACAGCTCCTCGGTACCGAAGGGCTCGGCGGCCTGGAAGCGTACCTTCGTAGCCACACCGTTCTCCTCGTCGACCAGTTGCAGGCTGCCAGCCTTGACTTTGGTGCCTGAGGCATCCGTCACGCGGATATTCTCAGAGGTCAGCAGTCCGGCCTTCATATACTTGTCGAACTCCACCACGACAGCGTCCTGATAAGCGTGGGCGTCCTTCACCATGGGCTGAACGTTCTGGCGCATGGCGATGTTGATGTCGAGTTGTGGCGGGGGTACGGGCAACCACTCGGTACGGGTGGTCTCGTAGCCCTGCTTCTCGAACGTCACCTGCCACTGACCTTCGGGCACGTCCCAGCGGTAGTTACCCTCAGCGTCGGTATAGAGCGGATTCTCCTGACCGTAGTCCTCGGCATTCCACTTCACGGTGTTCTCCGTCCAGTCGCCATAGATGTCCTCCACCCTTTCCTTATAGAAGATGGTAGCCGTCACGCCCTCCAGGCGGTTCGACTCCACCGCCTCATAGACGAAGCCGGAGGGGTCGCGGAGGATATCCTTATCAGAACCCGTGTAAGGCAGTCCGTACGGGTCGTCACCCGAATTGAGCCAGTCGCTGTATTGCTTCTTCAGGCAATTACGCATGGCCTTCTCATACATAAACCTAATCTGATCAAGTTCTTTGTCGAAATGCTTGTCAAAGAAATGGTCGGCAATCATATTAGCAGCGACAGAAGCAGGCACGGTGAAGAACAGCGACAGCGGACAGGCGACGGCTAGCGCGCCAATGCCAAGATTGGCAAGAGAGTTGGCTACGAAGTTGGCCGCATGGTACGCTTTAGCCTTATTCTTGAGAATCTGGGCACTCTGGTTTTGGTAGTAGTCGATGAGTGCGTTGAAATCTTTATCCTTACAGGCTTTCCTGTACTTGAAGATGTCATCGACTTCCTTGATTCTGTTGTAGGCTTTGTAAGCATTCAAGGCCATGTCGATAATCGGGGCGCCCTTGGCGACCTTTGCCAGATGCTTGAGGCGCCCGGCCTGCTTCAACATACCTGCGGACCGGCTGCCGTATTGTGCGGCCTTCCGTGCATACTCAGCCTTTCTGGCGGCATCTTTGCAGGCATTAGCAAGTGCCTGGTTCTTGGCTGCCTCCTTGGTAGCCTGAGCTGCCCGATTTTCCAAGTCCCTGGCTGCATTCAGCATGTTCTCGCTGTCCCACACAATCGACTGCCAGTTGTAGAGTGCCTCTCCCTGCTCACCGCGTGTCGCAGCGGCTGTATTGGTCACCTCATACCAGATGTCGTTAGCGAAGTCGATATAGCAGAGACGGGTCTTGCTGGTGTAGATATAGACGGTGTTGCCGTCTTCGGTCTGGATGGTCTGACTGCCTTCAGGTACATCGGCCACCGTCAGTCCCTCGCAGGAACGATAGATGTGCTGGTAGTCGCCTGCCGTGAAGTCGTAATGCTTGTCGTAGTTGGTGTTCAAGCCCTCGGCCTCGAAGTCGGCGGGGATTTCCTTGGCCAGCATCTCGTCCATCAAGGCATTGATCTCGGCGTCGGAGAGGTTCTTCAGCGAATCCTCATAAGCCTGGATTTCCTTGATGTCCTCCGGACTCAGCACCTCCTCGCAGAGCTGACGGAAGGTCTTTGAATCTTCGTCGGAACCCTTATAGTTGGCGAAGAAAGCATCCACGCGCAGGCTGTAGTCCTTCACCTCGTCGAAGTCCCTCGTGTCGGTGAAGATGGATTTGAGCTGGTTGTCGTTGACCTTGATTTCTTCGTGCGACAGGAAACCCACCCGTACATTCACCACGCCGCTTCTACCGCCGGCAGTTCCTAATTCACCCGCTGCTACCCAGAGCTTCTGCGTTTTGTCGTAGGTGGCATCCAGTGCTTCCCATCTACCATTTTGTAGCTTGGCATAGAGCACCACGTCACTCACCATCGTCGTATCATTGTTGGTGAATTCGATGGTGAAGGTATAGACATTCTGATGTGGGTTCCAGGAGTAGGCCTCCGTCTTGTCCGATGGATTCTGGAAATCGAATGTGATGTCGCGGCCGTTGTGATACATCATCACTTTCTTCACCGTGATGCCGTCTTTGTTGAACTCCACCGGCTGGACATCCGAGGTGATGGTCACACCACCGGGCGTAGTTACCACCGCCTTGATATAGTGTGTCGACAGATTATCGGGATTGCTGAGCGGACAGTTGGCAAACCAGCTGCCGCTACCCTTGGCAAGGGTTTGTCCGATGAGCACCTCACCATCGTAGATGTCAACCTTTGAGTTGGCTGTTGCCAAACCCCTCATGGGTATGTTGGCCACTGCCGTCGTGGGAGACACGACGAGGGTGATGTCCTTAGCGCTGAATGCCGCCGAACCGATGGGCTGGGTGATGGTTTCGCCGTTGAGGGCGAACTGCACCATACCGCTTGGCGTATAGCTGCCGCTCCGGGTCGGGACGATGCAGAAGCGGACGCGCTCGTCGTAACTCTCCAAGGGGATGGTCAGGCGCCGCCCATTCAGCGTGTAGGCAGTCACGTTGTTACCCACCATCACCGAGTTCTCCACAAGCTGGCACCGCTCGGGGATGTCGGCCGTCAGCTGCACACGGCTCACGCCATCGATGTATTCGGGCTTGAAGTCGATGCGGCCTGTCAGCGTGACGTAGTTACCCGCCACAATCTCCGTCTTGTTCACCGTGAACGATGTGCCGTCGCCGGTATAGTAGAGCTTGCTCTCGTCGAGTGCGGGTACCTCGTCGATGTTCACCACGCTCACCGTTCCGCTCGTCACCTCTACCCGGTTCAGCACGTAGTCGATGCCCTCAGTCAGTTTAGTGTCGGCCAGTCCATCCAGACTGCCGATGGTGTTGAATAGCGTACTCTTGCCCATCGACAGGAGGATGTAGTTGCCATCCGTGAGACCCTCGAAGGTGTGCTTCGCATCCACATAGTCGGCCGACTTCACCAGCTGGCCTTCTCCATCGTAGAGCGTGGCGCTGATAGCAGCATTGGTGGTCTTGACGACCGTCGCCTGTATTTTGCCGAGTTCGACGATGTCGAACGTGGCCTGGGCCTGTTGCTCAGCAATGGTGGTGCTGCACGTCACAGGCATGAAGCTGCCCGTGCGGCTTGTTGCCGTCAGGCGCAGCACGTCGCCGTCGGCCACGTCCTCCGTCAACACCATCTGCGGATACTGCACCAGGAACCCGCTGATGGCGCGGCCCTGCGTCTCGTTGTAGATGGCATAGTCGATGTTTTGGAAGCCGACATACCAATCCTCTGCCTCAGCCCCGCGTTCGCCTGGTTCAGCACATGGTGTGAAGGTATAGCCCAGGTTGATGACGGCACCTGTAAGAGGTAATAATTGACAATTGACAATTGATAATTGACAATTTTCCTTCGTTTGGCTGAGGTAGCCGTTGGCAGCAATGGTGACAGCTGTAGGAACGTCAGACAGGACGAGGGCGTAGGTGCCGTCGGCAGCAGCAGCGGTTGTCAGCGTCTTGGTATAGGCGCCGAAGGTTTGCGTAGCCGTAATGGTAGCACCTGCCAGCGGCAACCCCGTGCCAGCATCGGTCACTGTTCCCGTCAGTTTGGCTGTAGGAATAGTTGAGAGTTGAGAGTTGAGAGTTGAGAGTTGGTGACTGACGGTATGCGTCAGGATGGCGGGGGTGTTGTAGACCATCGCCAGGTCTTTCGACAGCGTTACCTTACAATTAAGCAGCATGCCTTCGGGCAGGCCAGCAACGGCAGGCGTCTGTGCGAGGTAGTTGTCCTGAGCGTCTGTCCAGTACGCCTGAACGTGTTCTGTCACATCCTGTCCGTCAGGCGTAGTCACCGTCAGTGTGACGCCCGAGGGTTTCAGCAAGGCCTCGAAGGCTACGGCGACGTTCTTATCGTGTACTTCTACATTTTTAATCTCTCCGAACACATCGCCCCGCTCGTTGCGCAGCGTCACATCCCACGTGGTGTTGTAGATGATGTTGTGGAAGATGTACTGCCGACGATCGGTCATGACGAAGTACAGGCTTTGGTCGTTCTTCGTGTTCTTCACCTCCAGCCACATGCCCTCGTAGTCCTTCACGCTCGTGCCTTGCGGCAGACTGACAGTCAAGCTGCGAATGTCCTTCTGGATGGGCAGAATCGTAAAATCCTTCCAACCTTCGGCCTCCATGTATTGAGGAATGGCGGCGGCCGGCACATAGACCACCATGCCTTCCTTGTTCTTGTAGAACGCATTGCTGTCGAGCTTCGGTGGTGTCAGGGCATAGACGCTCATCGTCTTCAGGTTGTCGCACCTGGCGAAGGCGAAGCGACTGATTTTCTCGATGGTGGCAGGCAGATAGACCGTCTCGAGTTTGGTCTCTTCCAGACTGTATTCATTGACTTCGGTGATACCCGTACAGCGGCTCAGGTCGAGCAGCGTACATTCCGTGTAGCGCCTGATAGCACCGATATCGCCATTGTTCATGATACCAGCCACAACGATGGAGAGGACATCCTTTGGATCGGCGTCGCCGATGGCAGCACTGATAGCAGCATCGAGTCTGCCGGGTTTGAAGTCGTCGACCACCACTTCGCCCTTTTCACTATACCAGTAGTTGGCACCGGGGTTGCCTGGCGGCTGCGGGTCGAAGCCACCCTGCGCCAGCACCTGCATGCAGCCTAGTACTGCCAATAAACTATATAGAAAAAATCTTTTGACCATGTCTTTTACTTGATAATCTTTTTACCGTTACGAATATAGATACCTTTACGGCTGGTTGTGGTGACCTTGCGGCCTTGTAGGTCGAACCATTGACCATTGACCATTGAACATTGAACATTTTCAACTGTCTTGATGCCCGTCGTGTTTTTCCTGATGTGCAGCAAGAACGTCTGACCGTTGGCATAGAACGGGAAGACATTGCCATCCTTCAGTACTACGCTCTGCTTGGTTTCCGGATCTTCCAGCGTCACCTCCCAGTCGGGCAGGTCTTCAGCCAGGCTGATGGCACAGTAGCTGCCATTGCTATTGGTGGCACAGAGGCTGATGGTGCCGTCGCCTAAAGGACGTTCGTTGATGGCATAGCTGATGCCATCGGCAGAAGTGTAAATCTGTGGCATGGTTTGATCGTCGGCAAAGAACTTGCCGGCATCCTTGTCCAACTCGTACTGCTGCAAGGCCTGTTCGTTGATGACGATACGGGTGCGGTCGGTGGTATTGCCGTTAGAGAGGATGAGGTTGAAGATGGTCCTGTCGGCAGATGCCACCCTTCTTCCTGCTTGGGCTGCATTACGTAAGGCACGGGTGGTCTGGCGACCCTCCCTGCTGAACACGATGGCCTCCTTGTCGTCAGGACACTGCACAAAGAATCCCTCGCCCGGACAGAACACATAATCGTCGTCGCCAGGACGCACGGCCACATACTTCCTGCTGTTGATGTCCCATACGGTGACGGGGGCACGGAAGTCCGTGTAATTCATGTCGAAGTAGCAGGGATAGGGGTTGCCGATGAAGTTCCAACTGCGGTTGTGCAGGAACTCGCTGTCGTAGACGGTCAGCGGCACATTGATGTCCGAGGTCTGGAACATGCGGTTCTTGTTCTCGTTATCGATGCTCTTAAAGCGCAGGCCGACATCGTAGCGGGACCTGCCGTTCAGCGTGCGCTGAGCCTGCACGATGAAACCCTGTCCGGCCTTGATCACTTCGTCGCCTGTCATCTTCACCCACGTCTCGGTCATCTCGCTGTCGGCACGTTTGCGGCTGTCGTAGGTGTAGATCACCCAATCGGTCTCGCCGTCGGCAGCAGGCACCACCTCCGACACCTTGAAGTCGAAGGGCATTGCGGCGAAGACCCAATACTTGCTGTAAACCCAAAGGTCTACTACCGTTGTGTCAGCCTCCATCGTGGTGTTGTTGAGCAGCGAGCAGAAGTTCAGGTCTCTGTCGGCCTTGTTGCTTTGCATGAAGTAGTCAACAATCATCGAGAAGCGGTTCACCTTCAGGCTGCCCTCGCCGTCGACGTGCAGGATGCCGTACTTCGGATCGTTGTCGTGGAGGAGTTGGCAGTTGACAGTGGAGAGCGGAGCGTTGAGCGTTAGGTGCAGCTCGTCGCGCACGACGATGTTCTGGGGCATCACGTCCAGGGGCTCGATGCTGGGGAAGTCCTGCCAGTTCTTTGCCTCCTTATAGTAGGCCAGTGCCAAGGCAGGCACGTAGAGCGTGCGACCTTCCATGCTGATGCCTTTGCCATAGGGAATCTGATCTGTCGTGGCAGGTGGCTCAAGGGCCAGACATGTCACCGAAGTTAGGCTCTTGCAGCCTCTGAGACCGTATGCCTCAACCCTGCTGGCGGTGGAGGGGATGATGATGCTCTTCAGGTTTCCACAGTCGAGGAAACCCGTTATCTCTTCCACACCCTCGCCGATGGTCACCGTCTCCAAGTTTTCACAGCCTTTGAAGTCTGTTGACTCCAGTTTGACGGAGCCCGGGATATGCACCTCTTTGAGGGCATTGCAACCATAGAACGATTGGTTCACGGTGGTGATGCCATCCGTAAGCGTCAGCGACGTAAGCTTATCGTTACCATAGAACGACTGCGACATGCTCCTGATGGTCGAAGGGAGCGTCAGCGACTCGATGGCGCATTGGTTGAAGGCACAGAATCCAATCTTGGTGACACCCTCGGGGATGGTGACGCTCTTCAGGTTGGCGCATCTGCTGAACGTGTACTCTTCAATCTCCGTAACGCCTTCGGGGATGGCGACGCTCTCCAGTCCCGACTGGTAGAAGGCATTACTGCCGATGCTTGTCAGCGTCGAGGGGAACGTGACCGACTTGATGCCCTCGCAATTTACAAACGCGTATGAGCCGATGCGGGTCACGCCCTCCGGGATGACGAGGTCGGTGATCTCCGTGTCCTTATCGCTATAGACATGCTTGGCAGAACTGAGGGGATTTGAACTGTAGGCATCGAACTGGATGCTGCACCACCAGGCCAGGTCGTCGATGATGAACTTCCCTTTGTCGAAAGCATTGTAATTGAATGCGCCGTTCATGATTCGCTTCAGCGATTTCGGCAGGCTGATGCTGCTCAGGTTGTAGCAGCACTGCACCGACTGGAAACCCAGCGTAGTGACACCCTCGGGAATCTCCAAAGCCGTCATCGTCCCCTGCCATTGCAGGGCATAGCTGCCCAGTTCCGTCACCGTGCCCTCATAGACCACGATGCCCTCGCCCGTCGCTTCGTTCCAGTCGTGCGACTTCACCCCCGTAGCACCTACGAAGTACTGGATTTCCTCGAAGCGTTCAATCTTCTCCGACGAGGTGTACTTGAACGTGGAGGTCTGGGCGTTTAGGCCCAGACACACCAACATCAAGAGCAGCGTACTAATATATGTCAGTAGCTTCTTCATGCGAACAATATTTGATTACTTCATGACCTTTTTACCATTCTGGATGTATATGCCCTTGCGGGTGGGAGCAGTGACCTTACGACCCTGCAGGTCAAACCATTGACCATTGAACATTGAACATTGAACTTTTTCAATTTCCTTAATGGCTGAGGGATCGCTGCCAGCATAAGGCTTCCAATAGTTTTCAAAGTACATCGGCGTCCAACCCTTAGCCTTGGCAGCTTCCACCTGTGTAATGGTGATGACGTTCTGTTCACCCTCGCTAAAGATGACGTGCCAATTACCTAAGAACTGGTCAGTGATGGTGGGCAGACTCTCAATAAGGGCATCCATAGCAGCACCCTTGATGGAATTCTGGTGGCAGGCCAAGTCTGTCAGTGCACTATTCTTCGAGAGGTCAAGAGCCGTCAGTAGGTTACCCCAGCACGACAACGTCTTCAGAGCCGTGTTCTGCGAGAGGTCGAGCGTCTCGATAGCGTTGCCACCACAGTTCATTGACTCCAGTTTCGTGTTCTTTGTTACGTCCAGTGCTGCAATTTGGTTTTCATTGCATTCCAACTCTTTCAGCTCCGGATTTTGGGTTACATCCAGTGCTGTCAGTTGGTTCCTGTAGCATTCAATTGTCTCCAGAACAGGATTCTTGCTCACATCCAGAACTGTCAACTTGTTACCGCCACAGCGCAGGAAATTCAGTTTCGGATTATGAGTAAGGTCCAGTGTGGTCAATTCGTTTCCATCGCAACTCAGATAATTCAGTTCCGGATTCTGGGAAAGATCCAGTGTGGTTAGTTGTATGCCTGTGCAAATCAGGCTCTGCAAAGCCGGGTTCTTGGTGACATCCAATGTGCCAAGAGGCATTTCATAGCAATTCAAAGCTTCCAGTTCAGGATTTTGGGATACGTCCAACGATGTCAATAAGTTGTAGTAACAGGACAAGTATTTCAGTTTAGGATTATGGGAAACGTCCAGCGTTGTCAACTTATTGCTATAACAAGAAAGCCTTTCCAATAGTGGGTTGTTGGAAACATCTAACGATGTCAGTTGGTTGTTGTGACAATACAACTCTTCGAGAGCCGCATTCTTGGAAACGTCAATGGAGGTCAATTTGCTTTGGGAGCAGCGTAGCCACTTCAGATTCGTGTTCTTGGAAATATCGATATCCGTCAGATGCTCACCACCGCAGAGTAGGAATTCCATCTCTGTAAAGTATTCGATACCCTTCAGGCTCTTGATGTCTTGATAACCAACATTAATGGACTTCACTTCGGCAATCTCCTCTTCCGTCAGAATGCCGTCCTTGCCGTACGACTGCTTTAGAAGCCAGTTACGGAAGTTCTCATCGGGGAAGGTGGTCTCGTCGATGGTTACACCTGTGGCACGCACATCGCCCATCTCTGCACGATGCAGGCTGAGATCGATGGCCAACTGACTGGTGATGGCGTCGAGGGCGGCAAGATTCTCATCGAAAGTCTTGTCCTTGTCGAAAGCTAAAGCGTCGATGGCCTGCTTAGCCTGTTCGATGAGCAGCGCACAATGCTTGTCGTCAATCTCGGGCATAGCCATGTCGTCGCACTCAGACTTCTTCACTTCCTTATATTCAACGAAGGCTTGCTCCTGCTTGTTTTCACGTTCTTCGGCATCCTCGCTGACAGTTGTAAAGGGCAGCGAACGGGTCCATTCACTCACGGCATCGTCGCCGAAGACAGCCTGCATACGCACCTCATAGGGTGTGCCGGGCTTCAGGTCTTCGATGGTATAGGAGCGAGTGGTCAGGTTGCCCAGTGCTACCCATCGCATCTCTTGTTCGTCACCGACGGCTACCTGGCGGTAGTGTAGGTTCCAACCTGTAGCACCGTCGGGCAGTGAACAGACTACCAAGGCACTGGTCTTGCCCAGGTCGGTCACATAGGTGTTATAGGGCATGCCGTAAGCGTTCAGCTCACCCATATTGGGATTGTCGACTTGCTGGCTGGCAGGGAAGATAACTGCTGCGTAGGTAGCCCAGCCGTCAGCGGACTTATAGGCATCTGCTTCACCATCGGGAACATGGATGGCAAAGAGTTTGTTGCAGTCGAAGAAAACCGCTCTGCCGGAGACGGGCGGTACAGTGGCAAGACTGGTCACCTCTTCCAGTTGCTCATTATAAGCAAAGGCAGCTCCACCGATGGTCTCTAAGGTGTAAGGCAGGGTGATGTTTTCCAACAGGGTCTCAGAGAAGGCAAAACTGCCAATGCTTCGGAGTCCTGTGGGCAACAGGTTCACATCGATGTCGCCTACCCAATCAGAGGGGATAACGAGTGCCAACGGTGAACCATAGAAAGCATAGTCGCCTATCGACTCGACACTCCCAGCAATCTCTGCACTCTCCAAATAGGGCATGTGCAAGAAACCGGCTTGTGAAATGTGGGTTACGCCCTCCTCGACGATGAGATGGACGATGCTTTTTGAATAGCTGTACCAGGGAGCCTCCGACGCGTCGTCGAAGTCGGCCATGGCGCCATAGCCCGAGATGGTCAACAGACCAATGTCGCGATTCAGTTCCCACGAAACCATTTTGTCGCCTTCAATACCGCAGAGACCGCCTACAGTATCTGCACTTGCAAACAATGCCATTACGGCAAAACACGTTGTCAGAACGAGTCTGAGTAATTCCTTTTTCATAATCGTTAGTTTTAGTTATTGTTTATTCTTATTATTTAGTCGGTAGAGATTATCAATATTTTTTGCTGAGCGTCGAGTGCGGCCTTGATCTCCTTTTTGCCGGAGACGACCTTACAGAGACTCACCTCGTCGCCTTCTATCTGCCTGACCTTCAGACGGCCAATCAACTTGCGAGTTTCTTTGCCACCGATGCTGCCAATGACGTAAACATCGAAGTGTGTGCCCTCCTGAAGACCGTGCATACTGCCCAAGTCGATGTACAGTTCCTTTTGCTTGTCGTTCTTCTCGGTGCCACGCTCTAAGATGTTGGCCGAATAGGGATATACCGTATTGTAGTACTTCATCACCCTGCCGCGAAGACTTTCCAATGCATTCTTCATAGCCGTATCGATGCTTTTTACCCAAGCCCATCCCGACTTGTTCACCTCGAACACTTGACTATTCAGCACAGTGCCCGTTGCCGCATCCTTCAGGTTCAGCGTCACACCAATCTGGGCGTAATACTGCGGAATCTTGTCCTTTTTGTTCGGTTGCAACTTCATCTCCAACGTTGTAGAGATGTAATTGATGGTTCCGTCGACAATGATGTTCGTCTCGTCGGTGGGAGCCACCTGTCGGCCGTCGGTCACTTGGAAACGGCGGACATAGCCCAATGCTGTAATGACACTGGCACGTACTGCCTCGGCATAGCCCGGCTGCTCTGAGGTTGTCTGGTCTGCCAACACATCGAGTACGGCACTCACCACAGTCCCCAAATCTGACTTGGGAGCTTCTTTCACGGTGTAGTCCAGTTCCATCACACTCACGTTTTGGAGGGCATTTTCACTCTGAGCCTTCATTCCCATTGAAAAGGCAATGAATAGAAAAGTTAGAATCGTCTGTTTCGTTCTCATAATAATATAGTAGTAGGTTGAAAATATAAACTAATACTGCAAAGATATTGTTTATTTCTTAAACCTGCAAATTTAAAGCAAAGAAATTATAATTTGTTAACACATAGAACAAACCGAAAGAAAGACCCCAGCCTTGACGGGCTGAGGTCTTTTCCATATCTGTTAGTATGATTCGACGGGATTAGTCGTCGAGCACTTCCTCGGCAAAGTCGAGCACGTTCTTGCGGTTAGCCTGCATGCGCTCGTACTCTTCCTTGGAGCCGACAATGATCTTCTCGAACTCGCGCAGACCGGTACCGGCAGGAATCAGGTGACCGGAGATCACATTCTCCTTCATGCCCTCCAGGTTGTCGCTCTTGCCGCGGATGGCAGCCTCGTTGAGCACCTTCGTGGTCTCCTGGAACGATGCGGCGGACATGAACGACTTGGTTTGCAGAGCGGCACGGGTGATACCCTGCAGAATCTGCGTTGACGTTGCAGGCACGGCATCGCGCACCTGAACGAGTTTCATGTCGCGGCGCTTCAGCGTCGAATTCTCGTCGCGCAGCTTGCGGGCGGTGACAATCTGACCCTTCTGGAAGTGTTCGGAGTCACCGGCGTCGATGACCACCTTCTTACCCCAGATGCGGTCGTTCTCCTCAGCGAAGTCGAGCTTGTCGACAATCTCCTGCTCCAGGAAGATGGTATCGCCAGGATCGTTGATCTGTACCTTGCGCATCATCTGACGAACGATGATCTCGAAGTGCTTGTCGTTGATCTTCACACCCTGCAAGCGATAGACGTCCTGTACCTCGTTGACGATATATTCCTGGACAGCCGTGGGACCCTTGATGGCCAGAATGTCGGCAGGCGTGATGACACCGTCAGAGAGCGGTGTACCGGCACGTACGGCGTCGTGCTCCTGAACCAGGATCTGCTTCGAGAGCGATACCAGATACTTGCGCTGCTCACCAGTCTTCGAGGTGACGACAATCTCACGGTTACCACGCTTGACCTTACCCATGGTGACCTCACCATCGATTTCGGATACGATAGCGGGGTTCGACGGGTTACGAGCCTCGAAGAGCTCAGTGACACGGGGCAGACCACCGGTGATATCACCACCCTTGGCAGCAGCACGAGGAATCTTGACGAGGGTCTCACCAGTCTTGACGGTCTGACCGTCCTCAACAACCACGTGACCACCCACAGGGAAGTTATAGGTTCCGACAACCTCACCATTGGCACCGATGATATCGCAGGTAGGAACCTTCAGCTTGTCGCGCGACTCGGTGACAATCTTCTCGGTCAGACCGGTGGTATCGTCGGTCTCGGCACGGAAGGTGACACCCTCGATAACGTCGTGGAACTTCAGCGTACCGGCATACTCGGTAACGATGACGGCATTGAAGGGGTCCCACTGGGCAATCTTGTCGCCCTTCTTCACGATATCGCCATGTTTGAAGTAGAGTGACGAACCGTAAGGAACGTTGACGGTAGAAAGCACAATCTTGGTATTGATATCGACGAAGCGCAGTTCACCCAGACGGCTGACTACCATCTCGCACTCGTTGCCGTCCTCGTCGAACGGAACGGTACGAACTTCCTCGAGTTCAATCTTAGAATCGTTCTTAGCCACGATGCTGGCATTGGCTGCAGCATTGGCAGCCACACCACCGGCGTGGAACGTACGCAGTGTCAGCTGAGTACCAGGCTCACCAATGGCCTGAGCAGCAATCACACCGACAGCCTCACCCTTCTGTACCATCTTACGGGTAGCAAGGTTACGTCCGTAACACTTCATGCAGACGCCATGTTTCGACTCACAGGTGAGCACGGAACGAATCTCGACGCTCTCGATGGGAGAGTCTTCGATGATCTGGGCGATAGGCTCGGTAATCTCCTCACCGGCAGCCACAATGAGTTCACCAGTAGAAGGATGGATGATATCGTGCACAGAGACACGACCGAGGATGCGCTCGTAGAGCGTAGAGATGACCTCATCGCCATTCTTCAGGGCGGTGCAGACCAGACCACGCAGCGTACCGCAGTCTTCCTCGTTGATAATCACGTCGTGTGACACGTCAACGAGACGACGGGTCAGATAACCGGCGTCGGCAGTCTTCATAGCGGTATCGGCCAGACCCTTACGGGCACCGTGGGTAGAGATGAAGTACTCCAGCACCGACATACCTTCCTTGAAGTTTGACAGAATGGGGTTCTCAATAATCTGAGCGCCCTCAGCACCGGCCTTCTGGGGCTTGGCCATCAGACCACGCATACCAGAGAGCTGACGAATCTGGTCCTTACTACCACGGGCACCAGAGTCGAGCATCATGAATACGGCGTTGAAGCCCTGGTCGGCCTCGGTCATCTCCTTCATCAGCACATTGCCGAGGTCGTTGTTGATATGGGTCCAGGTATCGATAACCTGGTTGTAACGCTCGTTGTCGGTGATGAAACCCATGTTATAGTTCTCGGTAATCTGCTGTACTTCGGCATTACCCTTCTCCACCAGGTCTTTCTTCGACTCGGGGATGATGATATCGTCGAGGTTGAACGACAGACCGGCCTCGTAAGCCATGCGGTAACCAAGGTTCTTGATACCATCGAGGAACTCACAGGCCTCAGCGAAACCAACATTCTTGATAACGTCGGCAATGATGTCGCGCAGAGACTTCTTAGAGATAATCTTATTGACATAGCCCACCTGCTCGGGGATGATGCCATTCACGATGACACGACCGACAGAGGTCTCGACCATGTGCTTGACGGGCTTGCCATCAACAATATCGTCGACCATCACCTTCACCTGGGCGTGCAGGTCGCACTTACCCTCGTTGTGGGCGATGATAGCCTCCTCGGGACCATAGAAGGTCAGACCTTCACCCTTGGCACCCGGACGGATCTTTGAGATATAGTAGAGTCCGAGCACCATATCCTGTGAAGGAACGGTGATAGGAGCACCATTGGCGGGGTTCAGAATGTTGTGGCTCTGCAGCATCAGGATCTGTGCCTCCAGGATTGCCTCATTCGACAAGGGGAGGTGGACAGCCATCTGGTCACCATCGAAGTCAGCGTTGAAAGCCGTACATGCCAACGGGTGCAGCTGGATAGCCTTACCCTCGATGAGCTTGGGCTGGAAGGCCTGGATACCCAGACGGTGCAGTGTTGGTGCACGGTTCAAGAGCACGGGATGGCCCTTCATGACGTTCTCCAGGATGTCCCAGATGACGGGCTCGCGGCGGTCGACAATCTTCTTGGCCGACTTCACGGTCTTCACAATACCGCGCTCGATGAGCTTGCGGATGATGAACGGCTTATACAACTCGGCAGCCATCAGTTTAGGCAGACCGCACTCACCCATCTTCAGCTCAGGACCTACAACAATCACCGAACGTGCTGAATAGTCGACACGCTTACCGAGCAGGTTCTGACGGAAACGTCCCTGCTTACCCTTCAGCGAGTCGGAGAGTGACTTCAACGGACGGTTGCTCTCGCTCTTGACAGCAGACGACTTGCGGCTGTTGTCGAACAGCGAGTCGACAGCCTCCTGCAGCATACGCTTCTCGTTGCGCAGAATGACCTCGGGAGCATGGATCTCAATCAGTCTCTTCAGACGGTTGTTACGAATGATGACACGACGGTAGAGGTCGTTCAGGTCGGACGTAGCGAAACGGCCACCATCCAGGGGAACGAGGGGACGCAACTCGGGAGGAGTAACGGGAATGATCTTCATAATCATCCACTCCGGACGGTTGACACCCTTCTCGACACTCGAGCGGAAAGCCTCAACAACCTGCAGGCGCTTCAGAGCCTCATTCTTACGCTGTACGGAAGAGTCGCTGTTGGCACGGTCGCGCAGCTCATAGCTCAACGAGTCAAGGTCGAGCTTGATGAGCAGGTCGTAGATGGCCTCAGCACCCATCTTGGCGATGAACTTATTAGGATCGCTGTCGTCCAGATAGTAGTTATCCTCAGAGAGGTTGTCGACAATCTCGTTATACTCCTCTTCAGTCAACAGGTCGTACATCTGTGAACCCAGGGCGGGATTGCCCTCAGAGTCCTTCTTGCCAGCCAGCACACCGGGCTGGATAACCACGTAACGCTCGTAGTAGATGATGGCATCGAGCTTCTTGGTGGGCAGACCCAGCAGATAGCCAATCTTGTTAGGCAGGCTGCGGAAATACCAGATGTGAGCCACGGGAACCACCAACTCGATGTGTCCCACACGCTCACGGCGCACCTTCTTCTCAGTCACCTCAACACCACAGCGGTCACAGACAATACCCTTGTAACGGATACGCTTGTACTTGCCGCAGGCACACTCGTAGTCCTTCGTAGGACCGAAGATGCGCTCGCAGAACAGACCGTCGCGCTCGGGCTTATAGGTACGATAGTTGATGGTCTCAGGCTTGGTAACCTCACCAAACGAACTCTCAAGGATCTCCTCAGGAGAAGCCAGTCCGATGGTAATCTTGGTAAAGTTGCTCTTTACTTTTGTATCTTTCTTGAAAGCCATATTTCAAACTTTAATCTTTAATCTTTAAACTTTAAACTCTCAGATTAGTCCATCTTGATACTGAGACCAAGACCCTTCAACTCATGCAACAGCACGTTGAGCGACTCAGGAATACCAGGAGTAGGCATGGGCTCACCCTTGACGATGGCCTCGTAAGCCTTCGAACGGCCTACAACATCATCCGACTTGATGGTCAGGATCTCCTGCAGCACATGCGATGCACCGAATGCCTCGAGTGCCCAGACCTCCATCTCACCGAAACGCTGTCCACCGAACTGTGCCTTACCACCAAGCGGCTGCTGGGTAATCAAGCTGTACGGACCGATAGAACGGGCGTGCATCTTATCCTCAACCATATGGCCGAGCTTCAGGAAGTAGGTGATACCCACCGTAGCAGGCTGGTCGAACTTCTCACCCGTCTCACCATCATACAAGTGGGTAGAGCACAGGCGGGGCAGACCGGCCTTGTCGGTCCACTCAGCGAGGTCTTCCAACTTAGCACCATCGAAGATAGGCGTAGCAAACTTCACACCCAGCTTCTTACCGGCAGCACCGAGGATAGCCTCGAAAATCTGACCGAGGTTCATACGTGAAGGCACACCCAGCGGGTTCAGCACCAGGTCGACAGGACGACCATCCTCGAGGAACGGCATATCCTCCTGGCGTACCACCTTCGAGACGATACCCTTGTTACCGTGACGTCCGGCGAGCTTATCACCGACACCAATCTTACGCTTCTTGGCCACATAGACCTTGGCCATCTGCAGAATACCTGAGGGCAGCTCGTCACCAATGGTAATGGCAAACTTCTTACGCTTGTTCTCAGCATCCAGAAGCTTGAACTTCTTCATATAGTTAATGACCAGCTTGGCAATGAGCTCGTTCTTGTGCTCATCATTGGTCCAGTTGCTCAGCTGGATGTCACCATACTCGAGATTCTTCAGGGCGGTCATCGTAAACTTAGCGCCCTTGGCAATAATCTCTGCACCGGTATAGTCCTTCACACCCATCGAGGTCTTGCCCTTCGTCAGGGTCACCAGCTTCTCGATCAGGATGTCCTTCAAATCATCGATCTTTGCCTGATGCTCCTCGTCAATCTTAGCCAGCGTGATCTTGTCCTGCTGCTTGGTCTGACGGGTCTTCACAGCACGCGTAAACAGCTTCTTGTCGATGATGACACCGGTCAGCGAAGGATTGGCCTTCAGTGAAGAGTCCTTCACATCACCAGCCTTGTCGCCAAAGATGGCACGAAGCAGCTTCTCCTCTGGCGAGGGATCGCTCTCACCCTTCGGCGAGATCTTACCGATCAGAATGTCACCGGGCTCTACACGGGCACCCACACGGATAATACCATTGTCGTCCAGATCCTTGGTAGCCTCCTCGCTGACATTGGGGATGTCGGCAGTGAACTCCTCGGCACCACGCTTGGTCTCACGGACATCCAGCGAATACTCATCGACATGTACAGAAGTCAGTACGTCCTCACGAACGATACGCTCGTTGAGCACGATGGCATCCTCGTAGTTGTAACCCTTCCAAGGCATGTAAGCCACGAGCAGGTTACGACCCAGTGCCAGCTCACCATTCTCGGTGGCATAACCCTCAGTCAGGATATCACCCTTCTTCACACGCTGACCCTTGTCACAGATAGGACGCAGGTCGATGGTCATATTCTGGTTCGTACGACGGAACTTGGGAATGCGGTATTCCTTCAAGGCGGGCTCGAAGCTGACGAATTCCTCGTCCTCGGTACGGTCATACAGAATGCGGATGGTGGTAGCATCTACATAGTCGATGACACCATCGCCCTCGGCAGTAATCATCGTGCGAGAGTCCTCGCAGACCTGCTTCTCAATACCGGTACCCACGATAGGTGCCTCATTGTGCAGAAGGGGCACGGCCTGACGCATCATGTTCGATCCCATCAGTGCACGGTGAGCATCATCGTGCTCCAGGAACGGAATGAGCGAAGCGGCAATAGAGGCAATCTGCTGGGGCGACACGTCCATCAGGTCGACCTGTGCAGGGGGCACCACGGGGAAGTCGGCATCCTGACGGCACTTCACCACCTTGCGGATAAAGGTACCATCGTCGTTCAGCGGGGCATTACCCTGACCAATGACGTGGTCTTCCTCCTCCTCGGCAGTCAGATAGACGATATCGTCGTTATTCAGATTGGCCACACCATTCTCCACCTTACGGTAAGGAGTCTCAATGAAGCCGAGCTCGTTGATCTTAGCATACACACACAGCGACGAAATCAGACCGATGTTCGGGCCTTCAGGGCTCTCAATCGGACAGAGACGACCGTAGTGTGTATAGTGTACGTCACGTACCTCGAAACCGGCACGCTCACGCGACAGACCGCCAGGACCCAGGGCTGAGAGACGACGCTTGTGGGTCACCTCGGCCAGCGGGTTGGTCTGGTCCATGAACTGCGACAGGGGGTTCGTGCCGAAGAACGAATTGATCACGCTCGAGATGGTCTTGGCATTGATCAGGTCCGTCGGGGTGAATACCTCGTTGTCACGGACGTTCATACGCTCACGAATGGTACGGCTCATACGGGCCAGACCAATCGAGAACTGGTTCGACAGCTGCTCACCGACAGTACGTACACGACGGTTCGACAGGTGGTCGATATCGTCGACGGTAGCCTTCGAGTTAATCAGCTGGATGAGATACTTGATAATCTCTATGATATCTTCCTTGGTCAGCACACGGACATCCATATCGGTATCCAGACCAAGTTTTTTGTTGATACGGTAGCGACCTACATCACCCAGGTCGTAACGCTTGTCTGAGAAGAACAGGTTCTGGATGACCTCGCGGGCACTGGCATCATCGGCAGGATCTGCATTACGCAGCTGACGGTAGATGTACAGCACGGCTTCCTTCTCCGAGTTCGACGGGTCTTTCTGCAGGGTGTTGAAGATGATGGAGAAGTCCTGTGCAACAGCCTCGTCCTTGTGGACAAGGATGGTGTTGGCACCACTCTCCAGAATATCCATCATATTGTCCTCGGTAATCTCGGTCTCACGCTCCATGATGACCTCGTTACGCTCGATGGAAACAACCTCACCGGTATCCTCATCGACGAAGTCTTCGTTCCAGCTCTTCAGCACACGGGCGGCAAGCTTCATACCGATGACTTCCTTCAGCGACTTCTTGTTGACCTTCACCTCTTCAGCAAGGTTGAAGATCTCCAGGATGTCCTTATCGGTCTCGAAACCGATGGCACGCAACAAAGTAGTGACAGGCAGCTTCTTCTTACGGTCAATATACGCATACATCACATTATTGATATCCGTGGCGAACTCAATCCAGCTACCCTTGAAAGGAATGATACGGGCGCTGTAAAGCAGCGTACCGTTGGCGTGGGTATTCTGACCGAAGAACACACCGGGAGAACGGTGCAGCTGTGAAACGACGACACGCTCAGCACCATTGATGACGAACGTACCGTTCTGGGTCATATAGGGAATCGGACCCAGGAACACGTCCTGGATAGCCATGTCGAAATCCTCATGGTCGGGATCCGTACAATAGAGCTTTAACTTAGCCTTCAAAGGTACACTATAGGTCAGACCACGCTCCAGACACTCGTCAATGGTGTAACGGGGCGGGTCGATATAGTAATCCAGGAACTCAAGGACGAAATTGTTACGCGTGTCGGTGATAGGGAAGTTCTCAGAGAACACCTTATACAAACCGTCGTTCTTGCGTTCCTCAGGCGGAGTGTCCAACTGCAGGAAGTCTTTAAAAGACTTTAATTGCACATCAAGAAAATCCGGAAATGGCATAGGATTCTTGACGCTGCCAAAGCTTACTCTGTTTTCTACTTTCTTTGTTGCCATAAATTGTAAAATATGATTTCTAGACTCATCTAGACCATCTAGAGCATCTAGACTATCTAGAATAAAAAGACAAAAAATGGTCGGGAACTCTCGACTGGAGAGCCCCCAACCACTTGATATTGTTGTTTCTGAATTACTTCAGCTCAACTACGGCACCAGCCTCTTCGATAGCCTTCTTCAGGTTCTCAGCCTCGTCCTTAGACAGACCTTCCTTCAGAGTAGAAGGAGCACCGTCTACGAGATCCTTAGCTTCCTTCAGACCCAGACCGCAAGCTTCCTTAACGGCCTTTACTACCTGCAGCTTAGCAGCACCAGCCTCCTTCAGAACTACGTCGAAAGAAGACTTCTCTTCAGCAGCCTCAGCGGCACCGCCAGCAGCGGGACCAGCAGCAACAGCAACAGCGGCTGCAGCGGGCTCAATTCCATACTCGTCCTTCAGGACTGTTGCCAACTCTTGAACTTCCTTAACTGAGAGGTTTACCAACTCTTCAGCAATAGCTTTAATATCTGCCATTTTATTTAAAATTTTAATTGTTTTTTAATGTTAATGTTTGTTATTTATCTCTTCGCTTATTTGTTACGCTCAGCGATAGCGTCCAGCAGTCCGTGAATCTTGCCACCAGCATTCAGACCAGAAACAACGTTCTTGATCGGAGACTGCAGCAGAGCCACAACGTCGGCGATGAGCTCGTTCTTGCTCTTGATAGCAACGAGTTCCTCCAACTTGTCAGCACCTACGAAGAATCCTTCCTCAGCATATGCAGCCTTCAGGGCGGGGATACCTTCCTTCTTATACTCCTTCAGCAGCTTGGCGGGAACATTGGCGTTCTGCGTGAACATCACAGCCGTATTGCCCTTCAAAGCCTCGTACAGAGGTGAGAAATCGATATCAGAGGCCTCGAAAGCCTTGTGCAGAAGAGTGTTCTTCACAACGACCATCTTGATCTCGTTCTTGAAGCACTTGCGACGGAGATTGCTTGTCTGCTCCGCATTCAGTCCGGTAGTATCTACCAGATAGAAATGGGGAAACTCCTTCAGCTTCTGTCCAAGTTCTACTACGATAGTATCTTTTAATTCCTTTTTCATTTTACTAAACTTTTTACGAGTTATTCAACTGATTTAGGATCTACCTTGATACCAGCGCTCATGGTGCTGGAGATAAAGATACTCTTCATGTATGTACCCTTGGCAGCAGCCGGCTTCAGCTTGATAATGGTCTGCAGGAACTCCTTGGCATTTCCGTAGATCTGCTCCGGAGTGAAGGTCACCTTACCGATGGAGGCATGCACAATACCTGCCTTGTCCACCTTGAAGTCAATCTTACCCTGCTTAACTTCCTTGACTGCCTTTGCAACGTCCATTGTTACAGTACCGCTCTTGGGGTTTGGCATCAAACCACGGGGACCCAGGACACGTCCGAGAGGACCCAGCTTACCCATGCAAGAGGGCATCGTAATAATCACATCAACATCGGTCCAACCCTGCTTGATCTTGTCGATATACTCGTCCAGACCAACATAGTCGGCACCAGCTTCCTTAGCAGCTTCTTCCTGATCGGGAGTACAGAGAGCGAGCACTCGCGTAACCTTACCAGTACCATTGGGCAGTGACACAACGCCACGTACCATCTGGTTGGCCTTACGAGGATCTACGCCCAAGCGTACGTCGATATCTACAGAAGCCTCAAACTTGGTGGTGGTAATTTCCTTCACCAGCGCAGCGGCTTCCTGTAAAGAGTATGCTTTCCCTGCTTCAACCTTATCAGCTACCAACTTTTGATTTTTTGTCAGTTTACTCATTTTCTAAATTGAAGTTATTAATTATTTACCAGGGAACTCCCCTTTAACAGTGATACCCATGCTACGTGCTGTACCGGCAATCAGTTTCATAGCCGACTCAACAGTGAAGCAGTTCAAGTCGCTCATCTTATCCTCAGCGATGGCACGAACCTGATCCCAGGTCACGCTAGCCACCTTCTTGCGGTTGGGCTGAGCTGATCCGCTCTTTACCTTGGCAGCCTCCAACAGCTGTACTGCTGCAGGGGGAGTCTTGATAATGAAGCTGAATGACTTGTCTGCATAGTAGGTAATAACGACAGGAAGAATCTTTCCTGCCTTATCCTGTGTTCTGGCGTTGAACTCTTTGCAGAATCCCATGATGTTAATACCCTTAGAACCCAGTGCAGGTCCAACGGGGGGTGAGGGATTCGCTGCGCCACCTTTAATCTGCAATTTGATTAATCCAGCAACTTCTTTAGCCATTTCTGTTTGTTATTATAAAAGTTTTATATATGAGCCACAGGAGTGGAAGCCTCCCGAGACCGTATATAGAACGGAACGTACCGTAACATACGCCCTATTCTTTCTCTACCTGTGTGAAATTAAGTTCCAACGGGGTCTTGCGACCGAAAATCTTCACCATCACCTTCAGCTTACGCTTCTCGGTATTCACCTCCTCGATGACACCCGTGAAACCACTGAACGGACCATCGGTAACCTTCACCGACTCGTCCACCTGATAAGGGATGGCCAACTCTACATTGTCAATGGTAGTCTCCTCAGCATTACCGAGAATGCGGTTAATCTCCGACTGCTTGACCACCTGGGGATTATCCATACCACCCAAGAAACCTAATACGTTAGGGATGAAACGCAGCATGTGAGCCACCTCACCCTGCAACGTGGCCTGTACCAACACATAACCCGGCAGGAAGAGCTTTTCCTTTACCACACGCTTGCCATTCTGTAGCACGGCATACTTCTCTGTGGGCAGCAGGATCTCACCAACGTGAGATTCGAGCACATCGTTATGCTTCTTAGCATTCTCGATGAACTCCTTAACCTTACCTTCCTTGCCACTGACAGAGCGCAGGACGTACCACTTCATTCCCGTTGTATCCGACATCTTTTCCGATTAGTTAGGATAAATAGAACTCATAACGGCCTTGAACACCACGTCCATCAGCCATACCACAACAGCAATAATCAAAGAAGCCGAAAGCACCACCATGGCGCTCTGCGTCAGCTCCTTGTATGAAGGCCATGTCACCTTGTGAGCAAGCTCATCATAGCAGGCCTTGCAGTAATTGATGAATTTCTTAATCATACGTCTTTTCTTTTCTTAGCACGGGAAGGAGGACTCGAACCCACGACCCTCGGTTTTGGAGACCGA
>CAMHUU010000034.1 GCA_946188395.1 uncultured Prevotellaceae bacterium
AGCGCCTTCGGGCGCAACCTTTTGAATGAGGAATGAGGAATGTGGAATGAGGAATTATTCTCGCTTCGCTGCGATGTCTGAATGACGAATTGACCTTTGGTCAGCCTGCTCAATTGTTCATTGATCATCGCCGCAGGCGACCATTCAACATTCAACACTCAACATTATTAAAGCGTATGAAAAAGAATTTTTGGGAAGTCGTGATTCGCATAGCGATAGCGGCGCTGACGGCGGCTCTGACCGCACTGGGAACAGTTTCTTGTATGAACCTGTAACCCTGCATTATAGCCGCCCCTTATCATTGCGTGCCACACTCCTACCTTCAGGTGGGAGAAGGGGCTATAAACGTGCATGGGCTTTGGCCCATTCTGATCCTCACACGGAGTCACAGAGGACACGGAGTTGGGCACAGAGGATATGTATTATAAAAAAAAGTTAACCAAAGTTAAAAGCCGTTTTCGACATTGCAATACGGGTGTTTTTTTCTATCTTTGCAAAGCAAAGCTACTTACTAAACGAATTCTTGTAAAGCCTATAAGACAATGACGGACGTCATCAGACATATTGCATGGTTCATGGCAGCGCTGCTGCTGACATGTTGCTCGACTGACAACGAGGAACGTGTACAGCGAGATATGGCCTACAGGCAAGCGGCGCCAATGGTAAAGCAGGATGGGCGTCTGGTCTTTGCAGTCATTTCCGACACGCATGTAGGCAACTTTTCGGGCGAAGGATATGAGGTGAAGGTTCCGCAGGCATTGCGCCATCTGACCGGACACGGCAGACTGGACGCGATGGTTGTGGTGGGCGATCTGACCGAGAATGGCACCACTGGCGAGTATGAAGAGTTCGTGCAGTTTTTCGGCAGTGGACAGAACATTCTCCATCCTGTGGACCGTTTCCTGTTCATGACGGGCAACCACGACAACTTCGACAGCCGTGGGCTTGCAAACTACAGCGACGGTCTGAAGGCGTTTAACGGTAACCAGCCCTACCCGCTCCATCAGTATGTCCTCATCAAGGGATACCCCTTCATCACCATCAGCGACCTCGGTGCTGCCAACAACGACATCGGCAACGCCGACAACGGTTCCGAGGCCTATCCGCCGGCATCGACAGACATACTGGAAGGCTATCTGGAACAGGCTGTCAAAGACGCTCCCGGGAAGCCCATTTTTGTCTTCACACATGTCCCGCCGCGCTGGACCTGCCTCGGCACGTGGGTAGAATACGAAAACGAAGCATGGGCCATGAAGGTGCTGAACGCGGTGCTCAACAAATACCCGCAGGCTGTCGTCTTCTGCGGGCACAGCCATTACCCCCTGGGCGACCCACGCAGCATCCATCAGGGTACCAATCCGCAGAGCGAACGCAACAACTACTACACCGTCATCAACACGTCGAGCACTACTTATTCGGAGATTTATCCTGGTGCCGTCGATGCCGGCGCCCATCCCGAGAAATATGCCTACGTGACCGAGGGAATGATTCTTGAGGAACTGCCTAACGGCGATATTGAGATACGCCGCTACGACACTTACAGAGATGTCGAGATTGACCCCGAACACCGTTGGGTGCTGAAGGCGCCCTTCGACGGCAGCCAGTTCCAGTATGCTGACATCCGCGATGCTGACGACAATCCCGGCAACGTTGTTTTACGCGACGGTTTACCAGCACCCGCCTTCGACGACGGAGCAAAGATTAGGATAACAGCTTGCTTTGACGGTGTCTGTGCCACCTTCCCACAAGCAACCGACAACGATTGCGTGTTCCGCTACAATATCCGCGTGTGGAAGGACGACATGCTGGTCGAGGATACCTTTATGTTCTCGCAGTTCTATTTGACCACTGACATGCCCCAGCAACTCTCGTATAAGATGACCCGTCTTAAACCCCATTCAGAATACCGGATAGAGGTGACAGCCTACGATTCATACGACAACAAGTCGGAACCGCTGACTGCTTTCTTCAGGCTAAACTCACATTAAGATAGAAGAAAGTCGGACTGATGTTTGGTCAGTCCGATTTTTTTTACTACTTTTGTCCCCAATAAGTAAAAAATAAATAAAAATATGGATATTACTGAACGTTTTTTGAACTATACGAAGTTCGACACGCAGTCGAGCGAAGAGAGCACGACGGTGCCTAGCACGAGCAAGCAGCTGGTGTTTGCCGAATACCTGAAAAAAGAATTGGAACGCGAGGGTCTGGACGATGTGGAGCTGGACGAGCAAGGCTATCTGTATGCCACGCTGAAGGCGAACACGAAGGACGACGTGCCCGTGATAGGTTTCATTTCGCACTACGACACGAGTCCCGACTGCTCGGGAGCGGACATCAAGCCCCAGATAGTCAGGAACTACGACGGAAGCGACATACTGCTCTCCGATAACATTATCATGTCGCCGAAGAAATTCCCCGAACTGCTGCAGCACGTGGGCGAAGACCTGATTGTGACCGACGGCACGACGCTGCTGGGTGCTGACGACAAGGCCGGCATCGCTGAAATCGTGCAGGCTATGGTGTACTTGCAGGAGCATAAGGAGATTAAGCACGGTAAGATTCGCATCGCCTTCAACCCCGACGAGGAAATCGGCATGGGTGCCCACCACTTCGACGTCGAGAAGTTCGGTTGTCAGTGGGCCTACACGATGGACGGCGGCGACGTGGGCGAGCTGGAATTCGAGAACTTCAACGCTGCCTCGGCCAAGATCAGCATCAAGGGCATCAGCGTGCATCCGGGCTATGCGAAGGGCAAGATGGTGAATGCCAATGCGCTGGCTGCGGAGTTTGCCAAGATGCTGCCCGAGGACGAGACACCCGAGACCACCGAGGGCTATCAGGGGTTCTACCACCTGCTGGGCATCCAGAGCAACATTGAACAGGCCTCACTTTCGTACATCATCCGCGACCACGACCGCGAACGTTTCGAGGACCGCAAGCGATTCATCGAGACGTGCGTGACGAAGATGAACGAGAAGTATGGTGAAGGCACGGTGACGGCGGTGGTGAAGGACCAGTACTATAACATGAAGGAGAAAATTGACGACCAGATGCACGTCATCGACCTGGTGCTGCACGCCATGCAGGAATGCGGCGTAGCGCCGAAGGTAAAGCCCATCCGCGGCGGTACGGACGGCGCGCAGCTGTCGTTCAAGGGTCTGCCCTGCCCCAACATCTTCGCTGGCGGCATCAATTTCCACGGGCCCTACGAGTTCGTACCCATCCAGTCGATGGAGAAGGCCATGCAGGTCATCGTGAAAATCTGCGAGATTACGGCAAATTATAATAGTTGAGAGTTTAGAGTTGAGAGTTGAGAGTTGAGATGGCATTGCGACTGACGACATCCATACTGAAGAACAAGGTGGTGCTGAACATCATCCTGGCTGCTATCGTCCTTATACTGATATCCGGCGCGCAGTTCTTTTATTTCCAGAAGATTCTGGCCGACGAGCTGGATATCCGGGCAGAATCGGAACTGACCATGAAGGCCATCGTCATCAAGAGTGCCCTGAACCTGTCGGAGAACTCGCTGCGCGGACACCTGTGGGACATGGAGCGCAACATTGCCACGCCCGACTCGCTGGATGGCGTGATGGAACGAGTGCTCCGTTCGCACCCGAACCTGGTGGGCTGCTGGATAGCCTTCGTGCCGAACTATTATCCCGACAAGGGGAGGCTGTTTGAGCCTTACGCCTATTGGGACCACGGGAACATCGGGACAAAGGTGATTGGAACCGACGGGCACGACTACACCGAGTCGGTATACTTCCAGCGCGTCGTCTCCACCAAAACCAGCGTATGGGTGAATCCCTATGTTGACTCCTATACGGGCATCAACATGGTGAGCTATGCCGTACCCATACACGACCATAAGAAGAAACAGACCGTAGCGGTGTTCGGACTCGACGTGTCGACAAAATGGCTGGGCGACACGCTGAACCACAGACACATCTACGAATCGTCGTACGACCTGCTGCTGACCAAGGACGGACAACAGATAGCAGGACCCAATCAGGAGAAGGTGAAGCAATCGGACATAGACCATATTGTCAGCATCATCAACGACAGCAGCTTCACCAAACGTGTGAGCAAGACGGGCAGAAGCATGGTGGCTACCTTCCACGACCAGGACGACCACGAGAAAGGCTACGTGTACTATTCGTCGTTCAAGGGCAAGCCCGAATGGCAGATTGCCGTCGTGTGCTACGACGACGAAATCTTCGGACCGTTAAGACACGTGCACATGACGATTCTGCTCACCTCGCTGGCCGGTCTGATTGTATTGGGATTCATCGTCAGCTACTTCATCAAGAACGACCAGAAGCTGGCGGCTACGAAAAAGGCGAAGGAACGCATAGACAGCGAGCTGCGCATTGCCAGCAACATACAGATGCAGATGCTGCCGGAGCAAACGCTGTCGGCCAAACGGGATGACATAGACATCTATGGCTCGCTGATGCCGGCCCGAGAGGTGGGTGGCGACCTGTACGACTATTTCATCCGCGACGAGAAGCTGTTCTTCTGCATCGGCGACGTCAGCGGCAAGGGCGTTCCTGCTGCCATGCACATGGCTGGCACCCACGCCTGGTTCCGAGCAGTCTCTTCCCATCAGAGCAATCCGGCGCATATCATGCAAACCATCAACGAGATGCTGTGCGAGCGTAACGAGTCCTGCATGTTCATCACCCTGTTCATCGGAGTCCTGGACTTGCCCACAGGACGCCTCTGCTATTGCAATGCCGGACACGACGCACCCGTGATTTTAAGAGGTGAGAGGTCAGAGGTCAGAGGTGAGACATTGGCAAACGCACTGCCCGTGAAACCGAACCTGCCTGTCGGCATCTTTGACAACGTGCAGTACGAGAAGCAGGAGGCAGAACTGAAAAGCGGTGCAACGATATTCCTGTATACCGACGGACTGACGGAGGCCATGAACAAGGAGCACAAGCAGTTTGGCAGCAAGCGCGTCATGAGTCTGCTGGACAATGCGGGCGACCTGAAGCCCAGACAACTGTTAGGCATGATGAACATGGAGGTGTACTCGTTTGCGGACGGTATGGAACAGAGCGACGACCTGACGATGCTGGCCATCCGATATACCCCCAAGCAGTTTGAAAGCACATTCGCCGAGGAGCTGACGATGAAAAACGACGTCCACGAAGTGACACGCTTCAGCAGTTTCATGAAATCGGTGATCGAGCGGCTGGACATCGAGAAGTCGCTGGGCCGTCAGCTGCGACTGGCAGTGGAAGAGGCTGTCGTCAACGTCATCAACTACGCCTACCCCGACGACACCGAGGGCGACATTACCGTCAAAATGATGTCGGATGGCGAAACCCTGCAATGCCAGATCATCGACAGCGGCATCCCCTTCGACCCCACGACCAAGGAGAAAGTCGACATCACGCTGTCGGCAGCGGAACGCCAGGTGGGCGGACTGGGCATCCTCCTGGTGCGCGAACTGATGGACTCGATCAATTACGAGCGAAAAGACGAACAGAACGTGCTTACGCTGACGAAAAAGATTAAACTTTGAACATTCATAATAAATATTAAAAAGATGAATACGAAAATTGAAGAACTCGACGACAAGTTTGTTGTCACGCTGGAAGGCGAAATGGACACCGCAGCAGCTACTGAGGCTGAGGAAGTATTGAAACAGCTCTACGAGAACGAAGGCAAGGAAGTGATTTTCGAATGCGAGGGCCTGGAATATATTGCATCCAGCGGTCTGCGCATTCTGATCAACATCCTGAAAGCCACGATGGCAAAAGGAAACCGCGTCGTGCTGCGCAACGTGAACGACGACATCAAGAATGTCTTTAAGCTCACAGGATTCCTCAACATCTTTGAATTCGAATAACGATGGGCAGGAAAGTCCTTGCGATGGCGGTCTTGCTGGCGTCATCGCAATGCATGATGGCGCAAGCCGACTCGCTGGGCAAGGAGAACAAGCTCAGCATAGGCATCCATTTCCTGACGCATGGCGAGACGTGCGCAGGAGGACTGCCGAGGAGTGAAGACAACAAAGACGGCGTAGACAACAAGTCGGAGGAACGGTCGCACTTCCTGTTGGGACGTTTCCGACTGAATGTGGACTACGAACGGCCAGGCATACAGGCTCATGCGACGATTCAGAACAAAGCCGTATGGGGTACCAGCGGCAGCAATGCGCTGACACTCTATGAGGGCTGGGTGAAGCTGACGGCCCGTAACGGACTGTTCGCACAGCTGGGACGTGTGGCCCTGTCGTACGACGACGAGCGCATCATCGGTCCCAACGATTTCTCCATGATGGCTCTCTCGCACGACGTGGTCCGTGTGGGCTACGAAGGACACGGCCACAAGGCGCACGCCATACTGGCCTACAACCAGAATGCACAAAACGTCTATTCCACGACCTATTACAAGGACGGCTCGCAGCCCTATAAGACCATGCAGACCTTGTGGTATCACTACGATGTGCCCCGTTTCCCGCTGGGTGCCTCGCTGCTCTTTATGAACGTAGGTCTGCAAGCCGGCGAGCCCGACAAATTGGACAATCAGCCCAGAACAGAATACCAGCAGATGTGGGGCGGCTACATGAACTTCCACCCCAAACGCCTGACGCTCGAAGCATCGTACTACCGCCAGACGGGGCAAACGGTGAATGCCACGATGTATAGCAAAAAGACCGATGCGTGGATGGGCAGTGTGCTGGCTACCGTCAACCCTTCCGACAAATATGGCGTCAAGGTGGGCTACGACTACCTGAGCGGTGACAACTATGTCCCCGTCATCTATGGCGGTCTGGGAATGGTTTACCACGATGTGGAAAGGGGATTCAACCCGCTGTTCGGCTCGAAATTCAAATTCTACGGCATGATGGACTTTTTCTACGAGAGTGCCTATAGCAACGGCTTCACACCCGGTTTGCAGAACGCCTGCATTGGCGTTTTCGGCAAGCCCACCGACAAACTGACGTGCAGCGCCGACTATCACTATCTGGCAGTAGCCACCACCCTTGCAGATCTCAATCGCACGCTGGGACACAGCATCGACCTGCAAGCCAGCTACCAGTTCACGAAGGACATCTCGCTCGCGGCAGGATACACCTTCATGGTGGGCACAGAGACCATGGACCGGCTGAAACAAGGCAACAGCAGCAAGTACGCCCGCTGGGGCTGGTTCTCGCTGGTCGTCTCGCCCAGTCTGTTTACGACAAAGTGGTGATGTAAAGGTAAAAAAGTAAAAAGGTAAAAAACTAAAGAATTATAAATATGAAAACTTCCGCACCATTATCAAAAGTACAATACGGCCTCTATGTGGAGTGTGTCGCCCATCAGGGAGAGGCTTGTTACAACCTACCTTATTTATATGTGCTCGACCGTACGCTCGACGAAGAGCGACTCCGCAAGGCCATTGAGACTGCTGTGGCAGCACACCCGACGCTATTCACACGCATCGAACTCTCCGAGCAGGGAGACCCCCTGCAGACCATCGACGATACGGAGACGTTCGAATTGAACGTTGAACAAGTCAACGATTTTAAACTTGAAGGGAAGTCGTTCAACGACCAGCTGTCGACACTCAACTATCTCATCGTGCCCTTCGATATCTATAAGGATCGCTTATTCCATATCCGTCTGCTCAAGGATTCCGAGCATTTCTATTTCTTCCTGGATATCCACCACCTCATTGGTGACGGCACCACGCTGAAGGTGATGCTGGGCGACCTGGAGAAGGCCTATGCAGGCGAAGCACTGGAGCCCGAGGCAATGACAATGGCCGAAGTGGCTATCGCCGAGGCAGAACTGCGCAAGACGTCGGCCTTCGACGAGGGTAAGCAGTGGTATGCCGAGAACTTCGATTGCAGCGACTGCTTTACACAGCTCATACCTGATTTAGAGGAGCCGGAACACTCAGAAGCAAGTCTGGTGCGGACACTCGACGTGGACATGGCCGAGGTGGATGCTTTCTGTAAGGAGAAGGGTATCTTCAAGAGCAATTTCTTTACAACGGCCTACAGTTTCCTGCTGGCCAGATACAACAACGAACAGGAGTCGCTGTTCACCACCATCTACAACGGACGTACCGACAAGCGTTTCCTGCACTCCGTGGGTATGACGGTGAAGTCGCTGCCTGTGTATGCCAAGTTCGATAACG
Source organism: uncultured Prevotellaceae bacterium (assembly GCA_946188395.1). Classification (GTDB taxonomy): domain Bacteria; phylum Bacteroidota; class Bacteroidia; order Bacteroidales; family Bacteroidaceae; genus Prevotella. The sequence continues at coordinate 8,149 of CAMHUU010000034.1, forward strand.
ACACCAAGGTGCTGGACTACCTGAAGGCAGGTCAAGACCAGATGGGCGGTGTGCGTAAACATGAGGCATACGCCTTTAGCGATGCCGTGAACGATCTGGGCATCCAGAGCAACTCTGTGTTTGCCTGGCACGGCATGATGTTCGCCGACGAACAGCTGTGTGGCAAACCGATGAAGACCATCCGCCTGTGTAACAGTACGCTAGAGGCTTCGCTCTATCTGAAGGCGTTTATCCTGAACGGCAAGTATCAGGTGAAGGCCGAGTACAATAGCAACGAGTACAGCGAGGCTCTGATCCGCCAGTATCTGGAGAGTTACGAGGCGGTGGTGAAGGGATTCCTTGCTGAAGAATACCTGCGCGACATCGATATCGCCACAGCTTCACAGGTGGAGTTGCTCGACACGTTCAACCATAACGATGTTGATTATGACGACACGCAGACCATCGTATCGCTGTTCCGACGTCAGGCCAAGGCCACGCCACAGAACATTGCCGTAGTCTATCAGGACAAGCGGTTTACCTACGCTGAGGTGGATGACATCAGCGACCGTATCGCAGGTTATATCGCTGCGAAGGGCTTGGGAGTAGAGGATGTGGTATCGGTGCTGATACCCCGTTCGGAGTGGATGCCTATCGCCTCGCTGGGTGTGATGAAGGCCGGTTGTGCCTATCAGCCGCTGGACCCCTCCTATCCGAAAGAGCGCCTGAACTTCATGATGCAGGATGCCAACGCCAAGTTGCTGATAGCCGACGAGGAGTTGCGTCCCGTCGTCGATGAATACCAAGGCGACGTGCTGTTGACAAAGGATATTCCAAATATCCAAATGTCGGAATATCGAAACATCGAGATAAAGCCCGACAACATGTACATCCTACTTTACACGTCAGGCTCGACGGGCGTGCCCAAGGGTTGCCAGCTGATTCATCGCAACATGGTAGCTTTCATCCATTGGTACCATCGCTATTATGACCTGAAGGCAGAGCATAAGGTGGCAGCATACGCCAGCTACGGCTTCGATGCCTGCATGATGGACATGTACCCCGCACTGACCTGTGGCGCTACGCTTTACATCGTTCCTGAGGAGCTGCGTCTCGACCTCGTGGCGCTGAACGAGTATTTTGAGAGCGAGCACATCACGCATTCGTTCATGACGACACAGGTGGCCTATCAGTTTGCCACTAGCATTGAGAACCACTCGCTGAATTATCTTTCTACCGGAGGCGAGAAATTAGCTGGTCTCACCCCGCCAAAGAACTATAAACTCGTGAATGTCTATGGGCCTACAGAGACCACGGTGCTTGTAACCTCCTATTCAGTAGACCAGAAGAAGAAAGATATTCCTATCGGTCGTGCTATTGATAATACGCATCTGTATGTCGTTGACCCTCAGGGGCATCGTCTGCCTGTGGGTGCTGCAGGTGAACTATGGATCAGTGGTCCACAGGTAAGCCGAGGCTATCTGAACCGTCCTGAGAAGACGACAGAGGTGTATATCCAGAATCCGTTCACAAGCGAGGAGAAATATGCCCGTGTATATCGCACTGGCGACATTGTACGCTATCTGCCCGATGGCAATATCCAGTTCGTAGGTCGCAAGGACGGACAGGTAAAGATTCGCGGCTTCCGTATCGAACTGAAAGAGGTGGAGAGCGTGATCCGTGAATTTCCCGGTATCAAGGATGCTACCGTACAGGCCTTCGATGAAGAGGGCGGTAACGGCAAATTCATTGCTGCCTATATCGTCAGCGACTCTTCAGTTGATATCGAGGCGTTGAATAACTTCATCCTCGACCAGAAGCCGCCTTATATGGTGCCTGCAGTGACGATGCAGATTGACGCCATACCACTGAACCAGAACCAGAAGGTGAACAAAAAAGCGTTGCCTAAACCAGAGAAGAAAGCCGTCGTAGTAGAGGAGTCGAACGTGCCTATGAACGTGCTGGAACAAGAACTGCACGAGATGATTGCCGGCATCGTCAATAACACGGAATTTGGCATTACCACCGTTCTGGGCTATGCTGGTCTGACCTCTATCTCTGCCATCAAACTGGCCGTTCAGGTGAACAAGCGCTACGGTGTTACCCTTGACTCGAAATCGCTGGTCAAGACAGGTACGCTGCAGAGTATCGAGAACGAAATACTGAAAGGGTTCATGGTTCATGGTTCAGGGTTAACGGTTAGTGAACCTAAAGAAAGCCATGAATCATTAACCATGACTCTGGCTCCATTAAGTTACGCTCAGACTGGTGTCTATTTTGAGTGTCTGAAGAATCCGACTTCGACCATTTACAATATTCCTTACCTGCTCAGTTATCCTGATGGTGTAAAGGCCGAGAAGTTAGCTGATGCTGCAAAGCTGGCCGTAGAAGGTCATCCTGAACTGAACGTTCATTTCACTACCGAAGGCGATGCCATCGTACAGACTCTTGCAGACAGTGTCCCTGTGGAGATTCCCATTACGGAAATGACAGAAAAAGAACTGCAAGATTATAAGACTGATTTTGTACGCCCGTTCAATCTCCAGAAGCCACCGCTCTACCGATTAGAAGTGGTGAAGACAGAGCGTGGGGTACATCTTTTATTGGATGTACATCACCTCGTGTTCGACGGTGGTTCTGCCGACTTATTGATTCGACAAATCGGTGATATACTTGATGGCAAGGCCATTGAAAAAGAGCACTATACTTATCTCGACTTTGTGAGCGACCAGCAACAGGCTGAGAAAACGGATGCGTTCCATGCGTCGCAGCAGTTCTTTGCCGAGAAGTTGCAGACTTGCGAGGGTGCCAGTGAGATTCCTGCAGACCTGCCTAAGACTGACCAGCAAGGTTTTATTGGCGAGGCTGTTTGTCCTGTATGCAGCGACACTTTCGATGCCCTGACAACCTTCTGTCGCCAACAAGAAATCACACCAGCACACCTCTTCCTGGCAGCAACGAGTTATGTCATCTCGCGCTACACCAACAACCGCGAGGTTTACCTCTGCACCGTCAGCAGTGGACGTTCAAACCTGAAGATTGCCGACACAGTGGGTATGTTTGTCAATACCTTGGCCCTCGGACTTAACATTGACGATATCTCTGTTAGTGAATACTTGAAAAAAACCAGTGAGACCTTCGACGAGACGCTACGCCACGAAGACTATCCCTTTGCACGTATCGCAACAGATTATGGGTTCCGTCCTGCCATCGCCTATGCTTATCAGGTGGGTGTCCTGTCGGAATACGCCGTCGGCGGCAAACCTGTCAGTCAGGAGTTGTTGGAACTGAATGTGCCGAAGTTTAAAATCAATATCAAAATAGAGTCACGCGGTGTAGTAGTGCAATATGACGATGCGCTCTACTCTGAGCGTTTAGGCTACGCGCTGGCTGAGAGCATCGCAGCTGTTGCTGAACGCATGACAGCACAGCCGCAGGCAAAAGTACGCCAACTCTCTATCGTCAGTCGGAACCAGGAAGAGGAACTCTTACACCTGCGCCAGACAGCCACAGGGGAAGCTCCATTCAAGTTCTTCCATGAGTGCATTAGCCACTTCGCACAGAAACAGCCTGAGCAGGAGGCGCTGATAGCCTGTGATGCCACTTACAACTACCAGGAGATGGACGAGGCTACCAACCGTATTGCCAATGGATTACGCCAGCGTGGTGTACAGACGGGCGACCGTGTAGCTCTGCTGCTGCCGCGCACCAGCCGACTGATTCTGTCGCTTTTTGGAGTGCTGAAAGTCGGAGCTGCATATATTCCCTGCGATCCTGATTATCCGGCAGATCGCGTGAGACTCATCCTCGAAGACAGCGAGGCGAAGTTTATTATCACGACTGCCGACCGACTCGATACAGTTCCGGCAGATAAGGCTATCGAAGTCGAGTCGTTGCTTGCACCGGCAAATTCTTCGCACTGCACGACTAACCCTGCACTGACCTCAGAGGATCTTGCTTACCTTATTTATACCAGTGGTTCTACTGGTCGCCCAAAGGGTGTCATGCTGCGACATGCAGGAATATGTAACTACCTTTATGGGCACCCGGCAAATGTCTTTGCCAATGGGGTATTGACTGATGCCACACGCATTCTCAGCGTCACCACCATCTCGTTCGACGCTGCACTGCAGGATATCGGTATGGCCTATTATAACGGGAAAACGCTGATTCTCGCTACCGAAGAGCAGGCCAACAATCCGCTTGACCTTGCCCAGCTTATTAAGAATCAGCATATCAACATGGTCTCTGGCACACCATCGCGCTGGCAGACCTGGCTCACTAGCGAGGACTTCTGCCAAGCTATCAGCCAAGTGAAGATCTGCCGTGCAGGCGGCGAGAAATTCTCCGACCAGCTGCTATCGCAAATGCGCAGCGTTACCAAAGCTCGCATTTTCAACTGCTACGGTCCTACTGAAATTACCGTAGCCTCTAACAATGCCGAACTGACGAATGCCGAAATAGTTACTGTTGGCAAGCCACAACTAAATGTCAAGGAGTTTATTGTCGATGCCGATGGCAACGAGTTGCCCGTTGGCGTGGTCGGTGAGCTGTATATTGGTGGACGTGGTGTGGCCCGTGGCTACAACAACCTCGATGATATGACCCGTGAACGCTTTGTGGAGTATCATGGTGAACGTATCTACAAGTCGGGCGACTATGCCAAGTGGTTGCCTGACGGCAATGTCGTTATCCTTGGACGTACCGACCACCAGATTAAGCTTCGTGGCTTGCGCATCGAGCTCGGTGAGATTGAAAACGTGATGCTGAAGGTAGAGGGTATGAAGAAGGTTGTCATCCTCATTCGGAAACTGAACGACAAGGAACATCTTTGTGCCTATTATACCGCTGAGCGTGAGATTGCTCCCGATGCGCTGAAGGCTGAAATATCCAAGAGTCTGACACAATATATGGTACCCACGGCTTACCTCCAGCTGAAGGAGATGCCTATGACACCCAACGGTAAGACCGATGTAAAGGCGCTGCCCGAGCCGCAGTTGGCCATCAGCTCTGCCTACGAGGCTCCTGCCAACGACACCGAGTGTGCTTTCTGTGAAATCTTCGCTAAGATTTTGCAAATGGACAAGGTGGGTGCGACAGACAATTTCTTCGAACTCGGCGGTACCTCGCTCGTTGTCACCCGCGTCATCATCGAGGCCGATAAGGCAGGACTTCACGTGGCTTACGGCGATGTCTTTGCCAATCCAACACCGCGTCAATTGGCAGTTCTTATTACTGGGGATGCAGGAAATTCCGGACAGGACGACCCCGTGGCATCTTTCGACTATACTGCTATCAACAATCTACTGCAACGTAACACGCTTGCCAATTTCCGTAAGGGAGAGCGTCAGCCATTAGGTAACGTATTGCTTACTGGTGCCACAGGTTATTTGGGCATCCATATCCTTCGTGAATTAATTGACAGCGATGCCGAAAACATCTTCTGCCTAGTGCGTGGAAAGACACAAGAGGCTGCTGAAAGTCGTCTGCGTACATTGCTTTATTACTACTTCGCCGACTCCTTCAAGCAATTGTTTGGCAAGCGGTTGTTTGTAGTACTTGGCGATGTCACAGAGGACCTCTGTTCCGTGTGTTCCAACTCAGTCGCAACAGACATCAACACCGTATTCAACTGTGCTGCCATTGTCAAGCACTTCTCTGAAGGCACTGAGATTGAGGATGTGAACATCGGTGGTGCTCAGCGCTGCGTCGATTTCTGTATCAAGACCGGAGCCAAGCTCGTTCACGTTTCCACAGCCAGTACCCGAGGCCTGTGGGCAGGCGAAATCAAGGAAGACGTCTTCACCGAACAGAAATTCTACATGGGCCAATTCCTTGGCAACAAGTATATCTACTCGAAGTTCATGGCTGAACGACTCATCCTCGATGCCGTTGCCCTGCACGGACTGAGCGCTAAGATCATGCGTGTGGGTAACCTCGCAGCCCGTTCAACTGATGGCGAGTTCCAGGCCAACTTCAGCACCAACTCCTTCATGGGACGCATCAAGGTATACAACATGCTGGGCTGCTGCCCATACGAAATGCGTAACAAACGTGTTGAGTTCTCACCAATCAACGAGGTTAGCCGCGCCATTGTCATGTTGGCCACTACTCCGAAGGACTGTACCGTATTCCATCCATACAACATCCACGGCCAATTCCTTGGGGATGTGCTTATGGGACTGAAGGTTGTTGGTGATGGCATACGATTTGTGGAGCAGGAGGATTTTGCCGAAGCTATGGACAAGGCGAAGAACGACCCACAGAAAGCTCGTCAGTTGGCTTCGCTGTTGGCTTATCAGGATATGGCCCACGGACAGAAGACTGCTGATGTAGCTCGCGACAACGACTACACCACACAAGTGCTCTACCGCCTCGGTTTCGCATTCTCACCAACATCGTGGGATTATGTAGAGCGTATGCTCACCGCTATCGGTGGATTTGGATTCTTTGAGTAAAAACAGAAAAAACAAATAGTACAAATATGAAAACAATAGAATTGAGCGAAGCAAAACGCCTTGTGGCAGAAGGACTGACCATGTCGCATGAAGAAAGAATGAATGTGCAGCAGGAAAGGCTGCGCGCATTAGTAGCATATGCAAAGGAAAAATCGCCGTACTTTGCAAAACTGTACGCCGACATACCGGAGAATTTCAAATTGACCGACCTGCCGGTAACGCAAAAGAAGACGCTGATGGAGAATTACGATGACTGGGTGACCGACAGGCGCTTGCACAAAGATGAAGTGCTTGAGTACGTCAGGCGTGATCCGGCAAAAGACCAGAGTCTGCTTCTAGGACAGTACACAGCACTTTGTACATCTGGCTCTACAGGGACACCATTGCCGATGGTGCGCGACGACCATCGTAACAAAATTCATGGACAACTCATATCCCAGCGGCTGATGGGTGGTGTGGACATTGATGTACTCGACATTAGCAAACATAAACGCGCTTCAATTATTCATCTTTATAATGGCGCTTCCAGCTATGGCGCATTCAACCGCATGAAGGCCGCTCATCCTGAAAGTGCCGATAATCTGTTAGGTGTGTCAGCACTCGACAGCATTGACAATATTGTCAGACAACTGAATGAGTTCCAGCCTGAGACAATGGCTGGCTATCCCTCGGCAATAGTTTCGTTGGCGGTGGAACAGATGAAAGGGAACCTGCATTTGAACCTCAAACACATTGCAACATCTGCAGAGTTGCTGAGCGAGAAGAACTTTAATCTTTTACGCGAGGCATTCAAATGCCCTGTGGCCAACAACTACTGCATGACTGAAGGTGGCGAGGTAGCCATGACGCACAACTGTCCACACCTGCACATCAACGAGGACTGGATCATTGTGGAGCCTGTTGACAAGAATATGCAACTGATAGACAACGAAGAAGAATGGAGCGAGGGTATATTGGTGACCGACCTCAGCAACTTCGTACAGCCCATCATCCGATACTATGTAAGCGATGTGATTCGCATACATCATCAGCCACAGAAGTGCTGCTCATTGCCATATATGGAGATACGCGGACGATCGTTCGACTCTTATACTATCTGCGGCAAGACATTCACCACCATAGGCATCGACTCCAAAGCAGAACTGTGGCCAGGACTCATCAAGTATCAATTTATACAGACCAGTCCCACATCACTCGAGATTCGTGGCATCTGTGCTGCAGATACCGATCCCTGCAAGGTGATGAGTGGTTTGGCAGAAACCCTTCAACATTATCATGTCGAGCAGGGTTGCGATGGGGTCAAAATCACATGGTCAACCGAGCCTTTCATCCCCAACAAGCAAGGTGGAAAGATTCCTCTTTACGTAAAACTTTTCTAAAGATGATATTATGACTATAGAAGAGCGTAAAGCATTCAACAAGGAATTCTGGCGTTTCCTCGTATCGTCAATTCTGATATCCCTCTCCGCATGTTTGGGCAATGTGGTTGATGCCATCATCGTGGGCAACCTGATTAGTGAAGATGCCGTCAGCGCCATCAATCTGACGCGCCCCGTAGTGCAGTTCATGTTTACCCTCAGCATGCTTGTAGCCACCGGTGCTGCCATGCTGGTAGGCATTGAGATTGGTAAGAAGGACATGGCACGGGCTGCGCATATCTATACTGTCTCCGTAGGAGCGAGCCTTGCCATAGGACTTTTGCTCATGGCGATGGGAATCTTCATGCCGACTACCATTACAGGATGGTTGTGCGACAATGAACACCTCTTCGCGCTGACCCACGACTACCTGAGAGTGATGCTCATCGGTGCGCCCGCTTACATGGTGGTGTGGGGCATCGACATGATGGTCGGTATAGATGGCAGCCCACGACTGGTATCTACGGCCATTGTGATAGACAATGCCGTCAACCTCTGCCTCGACATCGTATTCATTAAGCTACTCGGCTGGGGTATCGAAGGGTCCTCTACAGCAACCGTCGTAGGTCATATCGTGGGTATCTTGGTGATGTGTCGCCACTATATGTACAAAGACAATCACCTCAAGTTGGCGTTAGGTGCTGAAAAGCTCATGATAACCATGAAGAATATCATATCGCAGGGTGCACCATTGGCCATTGCCTCCGTATGTCTGACACTGCTTCTCTTCTGTGCCAACAACATTGTGCTTAGCTCCGTGGGGCGCACCGGTATCTTCGCCTTTGCAGTCTGCATGAACCTGCTACAAATCTATAACCTCTTTCTGGCAGGCTGCTGCCGTACCATCCAGTCATTGGGTGCCATTCAGGTAGGTAAGGGTAGTAACGAGGGATTCCATTTGGTACTGAGCAAATCATTCTGGTTCATCACCATGGCCATGCTTATCATCTGTACTCTCACTTGGATTGACCCACAGTTCGTTGCCAAGCTATTTGGTGCCACAACGCCTGAAATTCTAGAGGAGAGCGATGTCGCATTGCGTGTGTTTGCCCTGAGTTTCATTCCGTTCTGTTATATCTATGCCATTATGATTGTCTACAAGCTTTACGGCCACCACAAGATGGCGCTGTTCATCTCCTTCGCGCTCTCGCTGACGGTAATCCCCGTGCTCTGGATTGTCTCCAAGTTGGCACCCGATTACCTATGGTACAGCTATCTGATTGCCTACGTCATCGAGGTCTTGCTTATTGTGATATTCCACAAAATGTCCAAAATCAAGTTTGTACTGCCTGAAAAATGAAACTGATGCGCCATACATTATTCCTCCTGCTCACTGCCCTTCCGTTATTTGCGCAGGCACAGAAACACGATTCAATCACCGTAGCCAAGGCACAATCCGACGACCGTAATGTGATGCTCGATGCCTCGGCGTCTGCCAAGCCTCGTGATATCCCCATAGGACTGCCTGGCGAAACGGGCGGAACGATGATTATGGAGGACGGTGTCCCTGTGGCAACGACGTGGAGTCCCCTCTACCCTTACGTCCACTGGGCGGGCGGTAGCAGCTACTCCAACGTGGGGTTGATGGGTATAGAGGAGACGGCTCTGCGCTCTGGCGTGCTGGGGTTCTCCGTCGACAGCCATACTGCACTGGGAACCGACGAACTACATGGCACGGTGACGGCTAAGACCAACAATGACGGACTCATCCTAATAGACGGCAACCTGAACGGAGCACTGACAAAGGGGTGGTATTTCACTGCCGGAGTCTACACCAATCTCGACCCCACATCGGTGCATCCCAAGCACGTGACGTTTGTCAACAACACCCAGATCTACAAGGCGGGGCTGACACACCGCTGGAACCAGTCTGAGGCATCGTTGCTGTATAAGCTCACGGTGAATCACGACGGATTGTTCGGCTGCGACCGCGCGCCATTTATCTACAACGGCGACGGAAGCATCAGCGAGCTCAACGGGTTCCGCCTGGGACGCGACTCCTACATGCCTGCCGATGTGGCGTTCAGCTATATGGACCTGGAAACGGGACAGATGCACAACACAGATATCAACGACGAGAACCGCCGTTTCATACACGACCTGACCTTTAAGATGAGCAATACGTTTAGCGACAAATGGAGCATGGAAAGCCGAGTGCACCTGACTGGTACAAAGGATATGGCCATGATTGGTTTCTCAGAGACGGGTATTGACCAGATTACAAACGGACGAGATGCCAAGGGACGACATATCACTACCGCTAATGGCACCGACTACACCGGATTGATGCAACAGCGGTTGCTGTTCGCCCAGCATTTCGACTTCTTTGACGCGCAGGCACAGACCGAACTCGTGCGCAAGTCGCGCAATCGTACCACCAATCTCGGGCTGAGCTATTGGTTCTCCTACCAGTATGCCAAGGCTGCCAATGTCACCATCGCCCAAACGGTGGAGAACGACCCGTTGCGACTGCTGAACAACGGGCAACGGCAATGGGACTATAACACCTCGGCTAACTATGGACGTGGGCGCGAGCATTTCGTTAGCCTCTTTGCCATTGACGACTGGCATGTGACACAAAAGCTGAATCTCTACTACGGCTTCCGTGCCGAAATGTTCCATAGCAACTACGACATCGCTGTGAACGAGGATGGTCAGACCAACAACGCACGCCACGACGGATTCTATGTCAACGACGGTACGGTGACCATCAGCAACCATAAGCGCACGAAGATGAACTTCATTGGCGTCGTGCGTGCTAACTATCAGCTGGCACCCCGACTCTTCTTCACGGGAGAATACCTCTATCTGAACCAGCAACGGCGCTTCGACCAGTTCCGTTTCGAAACATTGCCCAGCGAAAAACCATACGTCAAGCAACTGCTGCGAGGCGGCATCAGCTACGAAAACGATTGGTTGCACGCATCGGCAATGATCAGCTATATCAACAGCCGCAACATCGGTTCTACACAATATTTCACCAAGCAAGTAGGAGGTGTAAGCGAGACACAGGGCAAAAACACCACCTACGACATCGGCACACTGGGCATCACTGGCGACGCGACAGCCACATTTGGCGGATTCTCCATGCACGTGCTTGCCACCTATCAAGGCCCCAAGTACCGCAACTTCAGCGTGCCCCTGACCTTCAGCGACGGATCAACAGAGGTGCTTGACTATACTGGTAACTATGTGACGGGGATGTCGAAGGTATTACTCGAACTGGATCCCAGCTACCGCTTCGGTGACTGGCGTCTGTGGTTCAGCGGTCGCTACTATAGCCGACAGTATGCATCGCTCGTTAACAACGTTTATTTCGACGGCCATTGGGAGACCTTTGCAGGAGTAGACTGGGAAGCCAGTAAGAAGCTATCGCTGCAGCTCAGCGTCACCAACCTGTTTGGACAAACGGGAGCCAACGGCAGCATCGCAGCAGCAAATACTATAACAGACGACTCTCTATTGAAGGGGTACTATACAGCGGGAACGTTTATACGTCCCTTTACCGTTAGTTTGTCAGCAACATATATATTTTAAATACAATGTCAGAAATTCCTGCACTTATCAATGATTTGGCGTACATTCTGATGTCGGCAGGCATCGTAACGCTGATTTTCAAGAAACTGAAACAACCCTTGGTGTTGGGTTACATCGTGGCTGGTTTCCTGGTAAGCCCCCACATGCCGTACACCGCATCGGTAGTAGATACTGAGAACGTCCACCTATGGGCTGACATCGGCGTCATGTTCCTATTATTCTCATTGGGTCTTGACTTTTCGTTTAAGAAGATCCTGAAGATGGGAGCCTCGCCAATTATCTCGACCATCACCATCATCTTCTGTATGTCGATGCTGGGCTTCATGGTGGGCCAGGCGTTCCACTGGACTAAGATGGACTGCATCTTCCTCGGAGGTATGCTGGCCATGAGTTCGACGACGATTATCTACAAGGCTTTCGACGATTTGGGACTACGCCAACAGCAGTTTGCCGGACTGGTCATGTCGGTACTGATTCTGGAGGACATCCTGGCCATTGTGATGATGGTCATGCTGAGTGCCATCGCCAGCGGCAACGACCCTGACGGAGGACAGATGTTGGGTTCGGTGGTAAAGATTGGATTCTTCCTGGTGCTATGGCTGGTGGTGGGTATCTTTGCCATACCGGAATTTCTGCGCCGCATCCGCCGACTGGTCAACAACGAAGTGCTGCTCATCGTGTCGCTGGGACTATGCTGTGCCATGGCAGTATTCTCGACCAAGGTAGGCTTCTCGTCAGCATTCGGTGCCTTCATCATGGGTAGTATCTTGGCAGAGACCATCGAGGCCGAACACATCGAGAAACTGGTAGAGCCCGTAAAGAACCTCTTCGGAGCCATCTTCTTCGTGTCTGTGGGTATGCTGGTCGATCCACAGATTCTGATCGACTATGCCCTGCCTATCCTCATGCTGGTACTGACCATCCTCATCGGACAGGCCATTTTCGGCTCCGTCGCCTTCATGCTGGCAGGCGAGAGTCTGAGGTCGGCCATGCGCTGCGGATTCTCGATGGCGCAGATTGGTGAGTTCTCGTTCATTATTGCCTCGCTAGGTCTGTCGTTAGGCGTCATCAGTGATTTCCTATATCCGGTTGTGGTGGCCGTATCCGTTATTACCACTTTCCTCACACCTTACATGATACGGCTTGCCACACCGGCTTATAATGCTATCGAGCACCGGCTTCCCTCACGCTTCATCAAGTTGCTGAACCATCTCAGCATGAGCCATCCTGAAACCACAGAGAAGAGCACCTGGAAACAGCTATTGACGCAGATGGCTGTCAACACGCTCATCTACTCTATTCTGACTGCTGCGACCATTGCCGTCATGTTTACCTTCGCGCTGCCCTTCTTCCACGAATTGCTGCCTGGCGAAAACCTGCACATCTGGGGCAACATCATCACAGGCCTGCTCACCGTATTGCTCATCTCGCCCTTCCTGCGGGCGATGATCATGAAGAAAAACCGCTCGGAGGAATGGAAAGCGCTGTGGGCTGAGAGCAACCGCAACCGTCTGCCCCTGCTATTCACCATCCTGGTACGCGTCATGATTGCCGTGGGCTTCATTTTCTTTATCTGCCACCACCTCAGCCACCTGACCAATGCCATCATGATTACCATTGGTCTGCTGATTGTAGCACTCATCGTGGTGTCGCGCGGTGTGAAACAGCGCAGCATCAAGCTGGAGCGCCTGTTCATGCTGAACCTGCGTTCACGCGACATCGAGGCACAGGTGCATGGCAAGAAACGCCCGCTCTACGAAGGGCGCTTGCTGGACCGCGATATCCATATTGCCGACTTCGACGTACCCATGAACTCACAATGGATGGGCAGCACGCTGAAACAGCTCAATCTGGGCCGCAAGTATGGCGTCCATGTGAGCAGCATCCTGCGTGCCAACTTCCGTCTGAACATCCCCGACGGCGACTACGTCATCTTCCCTGGCGACAAGTTGCAGGTCATTGGTAGCGACGAACAGGTGTCTAAGTTCTCGAATGCCATCTCGACCGAGGTCATTGGCGAAGATTTCGATTTAGAGAACCGCGAGATGAAGCTTCGCCAGCTCATCATTGGTGAGGACAGTCCGTTTGTCGGCAAGAATCTGAAGGACAGCGGTATCCGCAACCTCTACAGTTGTATGGTAATTGGCTTGGAGGAAGGAAAGCAGAACCTCAGCCCCATCAATCCCAACCGTCTCTTCGAGGTGGGCGACATCATCTGGATTGTTGGTGAACAGGAGTCACTCGATGCCCTGTTCGGCAATAATTAGTGAAACATTAGTACCACTGCACGGCATTCGTATAGCCGCTGCGCTTATCGTATTTCAAAGCATCGGTAAGCGTGGCGGCATTACATCTGAACGAGAAGTTATAGCTGGTGTAAGGCGCCAGCACCACCTGACACGACATATTGAAGCAGTGCAAGTCACGCGACAATGATGCCGTCGTCATCGATATCTTCTTGTTCTCAAAGTCATAGCCTGACGAGAACGAAATGTTCCAACCTTCCGACAGGCGGATATTACCCGATATGTTCAGGTTCTGCGTAAAGCTATACGGATAGCGCATCCTGTCGTAATTGAAGTTTCCATTGGTGTTCTCACGCATCGTGATACCATATCCGATACTCAGCGACCAAGGCATCGAGAACTTCATATATCCGTCCTCGTCCGTTTCGGCCATCTCGCCATTACCGTTTTCTGCGCCATGCTTGCCAGCCTCCATCTTGTTATCGATATTGGTCTCCACGCCAGTGTCGTACTCGTCATCCTCGTCCGTCTCGTTCTTCTTGTCTTTCTTCTTGTCGCGCTTCTCGCCACGCAGCCACTTGAAGAAGTCGCCGACCTTCTTGTTGTCCAGCGTATAGTTCAGGTTCTGCGACATACCCTGGAAACGGCCAAAGCGTCCGTAGCTGTACTCCGTGCGGTTGCCCACATAAGGTCGTGCACCTACCGAGTCGGCCTCATAGGCATAGGTAGCGAATGTGGCACTCAAGTTGAACGTGTAGCTCTTGGTCAGTTTCAGGCGTAGCGTCGTGCTCAGGTCGCTCCACGGCTTTTCCTTGGCGGCGAAGTTGTACGACATCGAGGCACCCAACTCATCAATCAGGCTGACCTTTACCAACGAGTCTTCCTTATTGCGGTACTTCATCTCGACGTTATTCGAAATCGACATCGACAACGAACCTCTCATCTGGTTGCTGGGCGGCGAATAGAGCGTGCCTGTATAGGGTGAATACTCCACAAGCGACGTGTTACCTTCAGCATCAGTTTTCAGATACGTGTCGTAGTAGCCATAGCGTGCAGAACCGAAGCTAGGTGCATAGCTGAAACTAACCGTTGGCGTCAACACGTGGCGGATGCGATCTATCTTGTCACCGAAAATCTTGCGGCTCGGAATATAGAATCCATAGAGTTTGGTCGATGCCGACAGGCTCAGGTCCCAATCGTACATGTTATAGAATCCCTGCAGCGTGTCGACCTTCTCCCGCTGCTTTTCCGAATCCCATGAGCGCTTATACTTTGTGGTCAGCATCTTGTCGTTGAAGTTGAAACTCGGCGTCAGGTTCAGATAGCCAAACAGCGTGAAACTTCCCGACGTCTGCACACGGTGATCCATGCCATTACGCCAGTCCTTTGTCAGACTCGACTTCAGCAGTTTATCCTCCTTCGTATTAATGCTGTTGGTCAGGTGACCTGTATACTGCATCGAAATCTTTTCATACCAGCGCTCCTTACCCACCCCATTCTTGCGCTTGAAGGGATAGAATCGCGAAATGCTGATGTTCAGGTCGGGCAGCGTCAGCGCAATGGTCGAGTCGCGCATATTCTGGTTCAGGTTCATCGTCGAACTCAGACTCATGCCGATGCTCGAGAAAGTGGTGCTCCAGCTGACTGACGATGTACGCGTCGACTGCGTCATCGACTGGGGATTATACATCGAGTTCAGATTGTTGGGCTCAAAGTTCGTCGTGGCGAAATTCACACTGGCCGACAGCGTGCTGTACGGGTTGGCCTTGGCATCCTGACGATGGCTCCACTGTATTTTGAAACTCGTCGACTTCGAATAGTCTGGCATGTTCTTGTCGCCAGTCACCGAGCTCTGGTAGCTGGCAAAGAACGAACCGCTGTAACGGTAGCGCTTACGGTAGTTCGATGCTGCCGAAACACCCCACGAGCCCTTGGTGAATATCTCGCCTATCAGTTTCAGGTCCATCTTGTCGCTGATGGCAAAATAGTAGCCTCCGTCGCGCAGATAGAATCCTCGCGAGGTCTCGTCACCATAGGTCGGCATGATGAAGCCGCTGGAATAGCTCTTCGTAAACGGGAAGAATCCATAGGGAATGGCCAGTGGCAGCGGCACATCGGCCACCACCAAGTAAGCAGGTCCGAACACCACGTCCTTACCGGGGCGCACCTTGGCACGCGACATAGCGAAATAGAAATCTGGATGTGGCTGGTCGCAGGTGGTGTAGCGTCCGTGATAGAGATACATGTTACCGTCAGCGTCGCGCTTCGAAATCTCCGAGGTCATGTATCCGTCGTCCTGCGCCGTATAGACATTAGTGATGAGTCCCTTCTTCGTCTTGAAGTTAAAGGCCATCGTGTCGTTCTCATAGGTGTCGTTACCCATCTTAAAGACGGGGGTACCGAACTTCTTACCCGTCGAGTCGCGCGAACCCGTGGCATGCACCAGGCTCGAGTCCATCGACATATAGATCTGGTCGCTCTCCAAATCCATGTTTTCATATTTCACGTTCGCCTGACCATACAGATAGGCCAACTTCGTGTCGCCCATATACACCATCGAGTCCTCAGCCGAATACTCCACGGGAGCATCGATACCATTCTTGCGACGGCGGTTCAGCGAGTCGGCACGTAGCGAGTCGTCAATCTGTTTGTTGTGTACCCAAATGGCCTTCTGCAGCGAGTCCATACCCGCTGTGTCGGGCAGCAGGGCCTTGATGGAGTCCAGATAGCCCGGAATGGCATATAGCGAGTCCAGTGAGTCCTGCTTGGCCTTGACAACCTTCAAACTGTCCTGTCTGCGCAGAAATTCCACAGCGCGACGGGCTGCTTCCTGAATCACCGAGTCAGGCACTACCGAGTCGGCAGCAATAGAATCCTGCCGCTCGCCCAAGCCGGGAAAGCGCAGATGAGGCACCTCTGCCACCACAAAAACGATGACAAAAAGCAACAGAAATATGAGCGTTTTTCTTCTCACGGCTGCAAAATTACAAATAATTTGTCGAAAAACGCCCGTGTTTCACGCATTTAACGTAAATTATTACGATATATCAACGATATATCACCTTTTATTCAAATCTTTCTGCCCATGACAGGAATTTCAACACCCCTTCATGGCCGAATTTCTCGAGCGACTGAGCCGTTTCGGCCACCGTACGCACGTGGTCGGGATTCGACTTCGAATAGAATTTGTCCGCATAGCACACAATCTGTTCCTCCAGCGTCTCGGGTTCGTAGCCTGGCAGTCCTGTTCCCGTATGGCGCTCGGCCACGCGGGCATGACGTGGGAAGCCCTCCTGTCGCAACAGGTCGCCACCTATCGGGCCGTGTTTGATGTACGGTTCCTGACCGCAACAGTGGATGCTGGGCGCATCGCATTGGTATATGCCAATGTCGTGCAGCATGGCAGCCTCCTCCAGGAATTGCACGTCGACGGGCAGTTCCTTGTGCTTACGAACTATTTGCAGGCACCTGTCAGCCACTTGTCGGCTATGCAGCAATAAAACCCTGCGGAGCTCATCGTCCGCAGGGTAATACTTATCGATAATGGCCTGATAGTCCATTTCTCATTTTTCATTTAGGGCGAAGCCCGTCATTCGTCATTCCTCATTTCTCATTCCTCATTTCTCATTTGGCCGGAGGCTTTAAGCCTCCTGCCTTTCAATCCAGCCCAGGTTGTCGCCACGGCGCACCTTCGCACCTTGCTTGGCAGCCACCTCGACGAGTTTGCCGCCCAGTGCAGCGGGAATGGGCACGATTTCGCCCCACGGAGCCTGGATGTAGCAGTAAGTGTCGCCTTCCTTGTACTTCTGGCCGATGAACGGTTCCAGACACGGCTCGCAGGCACCCTCGCCCGAGAACTCGTAGTACACCTGTCCGGCAACGGGAGCTGTCAACGGATCGGCCTTGGCATGCTTGAAGGCTGCCAACTCCTCGGGCTTCATATTCTGTCCGCCCAACTTGGCGTCCTTGGCCTTCTGGATATCGGCCAGCAGCTGCTTCTTGGCCTGACCGCTCTTGAACGGACGATACTGTTCGGGGTGCATAGCCAGCTCGAACAATTCCTCGTTGTCCTGACCGTAGTCCCAGCCGTTCTCGTCCATCTCCTTCTTGAAACCTTCCAGAGCATTAGGAATCAGCGTATGCGGGTCGGCATCGGTAAACTCGCGGCCCTGCTTCTTGGCCAGCTCCACGAATTCGGGATCGATGGTGCCGGGCACCTTGCCGCTCTTGCCCAGAATCATGCCCCAGATGGCATCGTCCATCATGACGTAACGGCCCTTGCCCTGTTCGATGGTCAGCAGGTTCATCAGCGCAATGTTCTTCGTGTACTGCGAGAACGGCGTTACCAGTGGGGGATAACCCACCTTTGGCCATACATACTCTACCTCGTTGAACAGCTTCACCAGCATGTCGTCCATCGACAGCGTGGCCTCGCCCTTCTTTTCGCGCAGCTTGTTGATCATGGTCTGGATGGGACCCAGATCGGCCATCATCGAACCCATCATGCCACCAGGCAGACCGCTGCCCAACAACAGGCTCGACATGTGCTTGTTGGCAGGATTGATGAAGCAGCCCAGCCAGTCGTCAATAAACTCCTGCGTCAACGAACGGGCCTGCATGTATGCGTTCATATTAATATCGGCTACCTCGAAGCCTTCGTTCTTCAGCATCGACTGCACCGAGATGATGTCCGGATGCACCTTACCCCACGACAACGGCTCAATGGCGGTATCGATGATGTCGGCACCATTGTTACAAACCTCTAGAATCGAGGCCATCGACAGGCCTGGACCCGAGTGCCCGTGATACTGAATCACGATGTCGGGGTGCTTCGTCTTGATGGCTTTCGTCAGCGCACCCAGCAGGGCGGGCTGTCCGATGCCGGCCATGTCCTTCAAGCAGATTTCCTCTGCTCCGGCAGCAATCACCTCGTCGGCAATGGCGCTATAGTATTCCACCGTGTGCACGGGGCTGGTGGTGATACACAGCGTGGCCTGCGGAATCATGCCCGCAGCCTTGGCCCACTTGATGCTGGGAATGATATTGCGCGTGTCGTTCAATCCGCAGAAGATGCGGGGGATGTCCACACCCTGCGCCTTCTTTACCTTGTACATTAACTCGCGCACATCGTCGGGCACGGGATACATGCGCAGTGCGTTCAGACCACGGTCCAGCATGTGGGTCTGGATGCCCACCTCGTTGAAAGGCTTACAGAACGCACGAACGGCCAGGTTGGGGTTTTCGCCAGCCATGAGGTTCACCTGTTCGAAGGCACCACCGTTCGTTTCCACACGGGCAAAACAACCCATGTCGATGATGACCGGTGCTATGCGCTCCAACTGGTCCTTACGAGGCTGAAACTTACCTGACGACTGCCACATGTCGCGGTAGACGAGACTAAACTTGATTTTCTTCTTCATAACGTAATATTAGATTTGTTTCTATTTGTTTAATCGTAAAATGAGTAATACGTTGCAAAGATAGTGAAAATAGTTTGTATTCTGCGATTTTAATTGTTAATCTAATTAAAAACCCGGAAAATCCGAGTGAATCGCCCCACTCTGCTTCAAAAAACATTCAACAAACAATCAGCCCGAACACCATTTGAAAGTGTTCGGGCTGAATCCATTATGGCTGCAGGTCCTTATATTCGCTGGCGATGCCGGGGAAGCCCGGGCAGTCCTTCG
>CAMHUU010000035.1 GCA_946188395.1 uncultured Prevotellaceae bacterium
CAATCATAATTTGTAATGTTTTTTAAGTTTTTAAATAGTTTGTTTTGTTTCGTTTATTCCTTCTCCTTTCCGGCCTGCGCACTGCCATTTATCTCCTTTGACACTGCGAAGTTACGAAAAATTATTTTGGCATTATCTGTTATGATACATTATTCCATGTTTTTATTCGTTTTTGTCAACTTTTTTATGTAACTTTGCAAGCAGATTTGATATCTACTTGCGAGCCTTGGCTGCACCTCGGCAAAAAGCGAGCTTTCTGCTCTCGGTTTGCACAAGCCTTGGCAGGTAAATAAGGAACTAACTAAAAATTACTATTTATATGAATAACGAACATTCAACTTGCAGAGTTTTCGGACGTACGGAGCTTGCCCTTCAGTACTTCCCCCGTCTCTGCCCGGAAGCAGCCTGGCACAAGCTGCGCCAGTGGATTACCATCAATCCCCGTCTCTCACATCTGCGTGAACTACGTCGTCGCACGTTTACCCCCGCCGAGGTAGACCTGATCTACACAGAGCTCGGCGAGCCGTAACCGGGACTGTCCCGCATACGTCTAAATTCACAGCGTGCTGCCAGCACGCTTAAATTTTTCAGCAGGAGCCTTCCGCTGACTCGCCGGAGCCTTCAGCCATTGCGCTGGAGGCTCTTATTTGTGACGCTATTATAATAGGTAGGAGTCATCGCATCGCCACACTCAGACCTTTAGGTCAGAGAACTTTTTCAGGGGTAAAAGTCAACGTTTTCAGTAAACGAACTTCGAAATATTCATTTATTCAAATATTCAATTACGACAGGAAGGTTTCTGCATTTACCGAAGCAGAAACCATTATTATATTATATATTATATATAATATATAATATAATAAAACATTATACAAATTATAATTCTTTCTATTCCATCCCTAACACACCCTCCCACGGAATTCAAATCACCGAATTTTGTAAAAACCTTCCTGTCATAATTGAATAAATGAATATTTGAATAAATGAAGATAAAACCATGCTCGCATGAGAATAAGGCTGTGGGCGGTGCGACGGGGAGCAACCACCTGACGGGGTGTGCGGTGGATATACGGTGCAAGGGCATAGAGCAGGCGATACGCTATGCGTTTATACTCTTGGACATCAGCGAAGAGAGTGGAGAGTCTTTTGATGAGCTGCTGATAGAGAAAAGCTCCAAAAGCATTTGGGTGCACTTTGCGGTGAGGGCTAGCGAAAATCGACATAAGGTCGATTTTCTAAATAAAAAATAATAAATAAAAAATAAAGGCTGTTGCGTTGCAACCTAAATAAAAAATAAGAAATAAAAAATAATAAAATTCGGGCTGATTTATGGTCAGTCCGATTTTTTTATGTATTTTTGCAAGTTGAATAAAAACTGCATAAAGAAATGACAATGAAAAAACTGACGACGATATGTGTGGTGATGCTGGTGGGTGTGGCGTCGGTGTGGGCAAAGCCTGCGCTGAAGCGGCCTGTCAACATAGTGCAACCCGATGGTACGACGGTGACGCTGATGCTGCACGGTGACGAATACCGGAGCTTTACGACGACGGTGGACGGATATACGGTGGTGAAGGGCGAGGACGGATACTACCGCTATGCCCAGCGGACAGCCGAGGGACGGCTGGCGGCAACAAGCCACATAGCACGCAACGAGGCCCAGCGCACGGCAGAGGAACGGGCATTCCTGACGACCTGCAAGAAAATGCAGGCAGCGCGGATGAGTGCGGGCAGCCTGCGCATGAAGCAGCGCGCGGCAGCAATGGTGAGTCCCCTGTATGGCAGCGACGCAGCCAGTCGCCGTGCGGCCAACATCTGGCCCCGCATCAACTACGAGAAATTCAAGGGCTTGGTGGTGCTGGTGAACTGGAACGACTGCCAGTTTGAGCTGGGCGACGAGGCGAGGAATTTCTACCAGCGGATGACGAGCGAGAAGAACCTGAAGGACGACTCGAAGCAATACTACCCCGTGGACGTAGAGGGCAGCGCACGCGACTACTTCCGCGACAACTCGATGGGGGTGTTCGACCCGACATTCGACGTGGTGGGACCGGTGACCATCGACTATTCGTGTAAATATCCCAGTCCGAAGGACAAGGACGGCGTGGTGGATGAGAAATTCGAGGAGCGCATCTACAAGATCCTGAAGGCGGTGCTGGACAGCGCGGACACCCAGGTGGACTTCAGCAACTACGACCTGGACCAGAACGGCGTGATAGACATGGTGTACATGGTGTTTGCCGGCTACGGCAGCTATGTGCAGGGCAACGATGTGGGCTACATGTGGCCCCACGCCAACGACTTCTCGGACATACCCTCGTGGTGGTCGGGCATCGGCACGTATGACGGCAAGCGGTTCGGCCGCTATGCATGCGGTGTGGAGTTCCAAGATTACGAATCGGAAAAGGCGCAGCACCAGTATTTCGACGGCATCGGCACGATGTGTCACGAATTCAGCCATGTGCTGGGACTGGCCGACCACTACGATGCGAACTACGAGGAGGACGGCCTGAGCGCGACGCCGGAACTATGGGACGTGATGGACATGGGCGCTGACAATAACTACGGACTGACGCCAGTGGGATACAGTGCCTTCGAACGCCACGTGCTGGGATTCTGTGAGCCGACGGAGCTGACGGAGCCGGGATTGTACAGCCTGGAGCCGCTGCAGACGACGAACCAGGCATTCCTGCTGAAGACGGGTACGAAGGACGACGACTTCTATCTGGAGTACCGCAAGCGGACGGGCTGGGACCGATTCCTGCCCGGCGAAGGACTGGTGGTGTGGCGTGCAGAGACGTCGGACGCCACCGTGTGGCAGACGAACATGGTGAACACCAACCCTGAGCACAACCATCTGGTGATGGTGTGCAATGCCCCACAGGATAACAAGTATATCGACCTGACGCCAGACACGGAGCCTGCGCTGAGGTCGTGGGCCGGAGAGCCTGCCGTGATGGGACTGTATGACATCAATATAGACGTGGGTGCGGTGACCTTCGAGGTCGGCAACGACCTGTATCCGTCGGTGCTGGAGGATTTCGAGGACCTGCCGCTGACCACTGCCGATGCCACCGGACTGAAAGGCAAGCTGACCACGTGGACGCTGGAGAATGCCACCGTGGAGGAGCCTGTCGACAACATGGACAACGGACAGCGTGTGGTGAAGATGGGCCACCTGGGCAAGGTGACGTCGGACAACCTGCAGGGCCAGACGCTGCGTACGCTGGACTTCACCGTGCGGAACGGCGGTGCACAGGTGCGCTTCGCCCTGCGCGGCAGCACGAACGGCACAGACTGGACGGTGCTGCCCACCGTAGGCGGCAAGGCCCAGGCGACAACAATTAACAAGAATGCCTCGAAGACGTTCCACTACCGCAGCATCCAATACCCGTACATCCAGTTTATGATGTCGTGTCAGGAGAAAGGCAAGGAGAGCACGTCGGCGTGCTATTTGGACGATGTGGCCTACTGCCTGCTGGAACCGGTGCCGACAGCGGTGAACACCATCGCTGCGGAGCGCCGCCCGACGGACGGTGCAACGTATAACCTGGCCGGACAGCGCGTGGACAGCCGGTATAAGGGACTGGTGATCAAGAACGGAAAGGTTGTTGTTGTTAAGAGGTGAGTGGAAAGAGGTAAGTGGTAAGAGAATAGAAACGAAATAATAACTTAAATAACCGAATGAACAAGAGATTTTTCCTGATTTTGACGGCGGTGTGGGTGCTCTGTGTGGGTATGACGAACGCCGTGCCAGCGCACCCTGGCACTGTGAAGGTGCAACAGCCCGACGGCACGACGGTGACGCTGCGCCTGGTGGGCGACGAGTGGCGCCACATGCAGACCACCGTCGACGGCTATACGGTGGTGAAGAACACCCGCGGATACTATGTGTATGCCGAGAAGCGGAACGGACAGCTGCACGCTACGACGCAGGTGGCCCACGACGCGAGCGAGCGCTCGACGAAGGAGCAGGCATTCCTGGCTGATGTAAAAAAATACCAGGCTGCGGACATGGACGAGCAGACGGTCCTGATGCGGCAGCGCGTGCAGGAACTCCAGCAGGAGACGCTGGCCCGCCGTGCACAGGGAAACCGCGCCACCGACTACAGCAAGTTCAAGGGACTGATTATCCTCATTGAGTTCAACGACAAGAGTTTTTCGCGCGACGACTACAAGGAGATTATCACCGACATGGTGAACAAGGAAGGCTACACGGGCTACGACTACCAGCAGTTTACGGGCAGTGTGCGCGACTACTTCTCGGACAACTCCGACGGCAAGTTCCAGCCGCAGTTCGACATCGCAGGTCCGTACAAGGTGGACTACAGCCAGTATGACTGCCCCATCAGGGGCGAAAACAAGTGCACGGAAATCCTGATGGCTGCCATTGACTCGGCCGACGTGGTGGGCGGCATCAATTTCAAGAACTACGACGGCGACGGCGACGGCTATGTGGATCTGGTGTACTTCATCGTGGCTGGCAACGGTGCCAACTATGTCGGCAACGACGAGAACCTGTGGTGGCCTCACCGCGCCTACATCTATGACCCCAAGACCTGGTCGTGGATCAGTAAGGACGGCGTCTATCTGCGCGACTACGCCAGTTCGGTGGAGTTGATGGGTGTAACCTCACAGCCCAAGAGCGTCAAGCTGGACGGTATCGGCACCATCTGCCATGAGTTCAGCCACGTGCTGGGACTGCCCGACTTCTACGACAGCGACTACGCAGAGAGTGGGGGAGAGAGCGTCACGCCCGGCGTCTGGTCGGTGATGGATCATGGCTGTTATATGAACGATGCCCGCACCCCCGTGGGCTATTCGCTGTACGAACGCTATTCGGTGCGTTTCTGCGACGCTCCGGAGGTGATCAACGGCGAGGGCAGCTACACGCTGGACCCGCTGCACAGCAGCTTTAAGGGCTATCGCATCAACACGCCGGTGACCAACGAATACTTCCTGTTGGAGAACCGCCAGAAGAATGCCTTCAAGTGGGATGCCTATCTGCCCGCCAGCGGTATGCTGGTGCACCGTGTGGACAGGACGAAAAACGGCGTATGGACCAGTAATAAGGTGAACGCCAATCCGGAGCACAACTACTACGAGGTGGTGTGGGCCAACGGCAAGGATAATGCCCACTCGACGGGCGACGTGTTCCCCGGTTCCCAGGGTGTGCGTACGCTGAACAACGCCACGTCGCCTGCCAACCTGAAGAGTTGGGCCGGCAAGGACACGGAGTGGGGACTGAAGAACATCTACATGCTGGCAGGACAGGTGACCTTCGACGTGGAGAATACGTACATCCTGAGGGAACTGGCACTGCCCGAAGCGGACACCGTCGGCGTGGGGCTGAGGAGTCAGCTTAAGGCTGTCATCACCCCCGAATATGCGCACTATGAGCTGACGTGGGCGTCGAGCAACGACGAGGTGGCTACCATCGACGAGCAAGGCCGTGTGACGGGTGTCAAGGCCGGCACGTGTACCATCAGCGTCACCAGCGACAACGGCCTGCTGGCCACGTGTAAGCTGACGGTGCAGGAGGTGGAAATTGCGGGCGTCGACGAATTCCTGCAGAAGGAAGTCGACGCAGAGGTGGTATTGAGGCTGGACGGTGCCCAGGTGGTGTATGCCGTCAGCACCAGCGACGAGGCTTACGTGCGTGACGCCAAAGGCAGCATCATGCTGAAGAATACCGGTCTGGAGCTGAAGACCAACGACGTGCTGGACGGCTTCATCTATGCCAAGGTGGGCCAGGAGAACCGGATGATGCAGGCCGTGGGTATTGCCGGCAAGACCGACGACGCCGGACTGGAGCGTACTGAGGGCGAAGCCGCCGAGCCCCGTGAGGTGACGCTGGAGAACCTGACGGAGAAGGACTACAGCGACCTGGTGTTGGTGAAGGCCGTGAAGTTTGTGAAGGAAACCAACGTCTGGGCAGTCAGTGGCGACAAGCGAGCCCGTGTGTATAACAAGTTCCGCAACAAGGACATCAAGGTGCCTTCCAACTATGACGGTCACTATTTCGACGTGACGGCCATCTATGGTACCAGCGTGGTGGACGGTGAAGTGGTGGACGAGCTGTATATGGTGGCGTCGCCCGTCGAGGTGGATGCCCCCACGGGAATTCGTACGGTGACCTTCGACGACGGTGCGGAAGGTCCGCTGTATAACCTGCATGGACAGCGCGTCGACAGCAGCCACCGCGGACTGGTGATCAGCAAGGGCCGCGTGGTGCTGAATAAGTGAAAAAAGAATTTACGTTAACGATTTAGTAAGAAAAAGTGGCGAAATGTGTAGCGTTTCGCCATTTTTTTATTAACTTTGCACCGACAAAGCTGTCAAAGACGCTAAAACAAACAAAAAAAATACGATAATAGAACAATGGAACAAGTATTTAGTTACATTATCAGTCTGGGTGCTTCGGTGATGATGCCTATCCTGTTTACCATCATCGGACTGTGCATCGGACTGAAATTCGGACGCTCGCTGAAGAGTGGCCTCTACGTGGGTGTCGGTTTTGTGGGACTGGGCATTGTGACCGCCCTGCTGACTACGAACTTCGGTGGCCCGCTGAGCGAGATTTCCCAGCTTTACGACCTACAGCTGAAGGTGTTCGACATGGGT
This sequence comes from uncultured Prevotellaceae bacterium, assembly GCA_946188395.1. GTDB lineage: Bacteria > Bacteroidota > Bacteroidia > Bacteroidales > Bacteroidaceae > Prevotella. The sequence goes on from CAMHUU010000035.1 coordinate 6,625, forward strand.
TGGCCCGCAGCTGCCGCTGTGGCTTATAACACCGCTGTGGGCGCACTGATTATCCCCATCTGTCTGGGTGTCAACTTCCTGTTGGTCATTACCAAGTGCACGCGTACGGTGAACATCGACCTGTGGAACTACTGGCACTTTGCCTTCATCGGTGCGGTGGCCTATTTCGTGATGGACCAGAGCCTGGTGTGGGGCTATTTCGCTGCTATCGTGTGCTACATCATCACGCTGGTGATGGCCGACCTGACGGCAGACAAGTTCCAGGAGTACTATCCCGAGTGGCAGGGCATCTCGATTCCCCAGCCGTTCTGTCAGAGCTTTGTGCCCTTTGCCCTGATTATCGGCAAGGCGCTCGACATGATTCCCGGTTTCGAGAAGCTGAACATCGACGCCGAGGGTATGAAGAAGAAGTTCGGCGTGATGGGTGAACCGCTGATTCTGGGTGTCATCGTGGGTGCGCTGATTGGCGTGCTGGCCCAGCTGGACATCAAGAAAATCCTGTTCCTGGGTGTGACGATGGGTGCCGTGATGGAGCTCATCCCCCGTATTACCTCTTTATTTATAGAGGGACTGAAACCCATTGCCGAGAAGACGCAGGAGGTGGTGAAGAAGAAGTTCAACGGCAAGAAGGTGTACATCGGTATGTCGCCAGCCGTCGTCATTGGTCACCCCACGACACTCGTCGTATCGCTGCTGCTGATTCCCGTTGCACTGGGTCTGGCCGTTGTGCTGCCCGGCAACCAGTTCCTGCCGCTGGCCTCGCTGGCAGGCATGTTCTATCTGTTCCCCATGGTATTGCCCTTCACCAAGGGTAATGTGGTGAAGACCTTCATCATCGGACTCGTGGCGCTGGCCATCGGACTGTATTTCGTCACCGATATGGCCCCTGCCTTCACGCAGGCTGCCAAGACCGTGTTCGAGCAGACGGGTGACAAGGCTGCCGACATCCCCGCAGGTTTCGAGGGCGGTGCGCTGGACTTCGCCTCGTCGCTCTTCGGATGGGTTATCTACAAGTGCGTGAACTCGCTGGAGTATGTGGGTGCAGGCATTCTGACCATTATCACCGTGGGTATGGTGGTGTGGAACCGCATGCGCATTGTCAAGGAAGAAAAGTTGAATAAATAAACGAAGATAAAGCAATGAAAAAGACTATGCTAAGTTTCGCCCTGCTGATGATGGGCGCGCTGGGTCTGCAGGCCCAGCAGAAGGTTAGTTTCCAGACGGCTTGTCACCCCGAGGACGTGAAGCACTACGATACGAAGACCCTTCGTGAGCGCTTCGTGATGGAGAAGGTGATGGTGGCCGACGAGATTAATCTGACCTATTCGCACTACGACCGTTTCATCTTTGGTGGCGCCATGCCTGTAACCAAGGACCTGAAGCTGGAGAACTTCCGCGACCTGGGTCTCGACGTCGATCCGAGCATCAAGGACAAGTATTTCCTCTACAACCGCGAGATTGGTATCGTCAACTGTGGCGAGGGCGACGGTTGGGTGATAGTCGACGGTAAGGAGTATGCCTTGTCTCCGAAGGAGGCGCTGTACGTCGGTCGTGGCCACATCGGCAAGGACAAGGATGTGAACAAAGAGGTGCTGTTCCGCTCGAAGGATCCGAAGAAGCCTGCCAAGTTCTATCTGAATTCGGCTACTGCCCACCAGCACTATAAGACGCAGTGGGTGACGCTGGACGGTCGCAAGGGTTCGCTGAAGGCTGCCGTATGGGGTCCCGTGGGTTCGCTGGAGGAATGCAACAACCGCACCGTGTACAAGCTCATCGTGAACGACGTGCTGGAGGAAGGTCCCTGCCAGTTACAGCTGGGTCTGACGCAGTTGAATCCTGGTGCTGCGTGGAACACGATGCCTCCTCACACCCATGGTCGCCGCATTGAGGCTTACTACTATTTCAACCTGCCTCAGGAGCAGACCATTGCCCACATCATGGGTGAGCCTCAGGAGAGCCGCGTGGTTTGGCTGCACAACGAGCAGGCCATCATGTCGCCCGAGTGGTCGATGCACGCTGCTGCCGGCACTTACTACTACACCTTCATTTGGGGTATGGCAGGTGAGAACCTGTATTATAACGACAAGGACAACATTCCCGTTATCGATATCAAATAGTCGATATCTCGTAATAACGATATAACGTAATAACGAAATAACTAGAAATATGACTCCAATTCAAACAACCAAAATGTCCAACTTCCGTTGGGTCATCTGTGCGCTGCTGTTCCTGGCAACCACGATTAACTACATGGACCGACAGGTGCTGTCGCTGACATGGAAAGACTTTATCGCTCCTGAGTTCCACTGGACGGATGGCGACTACGGTACGATTACCGGTATGTTCTCGCTGTTCTATGCTATCGCCAACCTGTTCGCAGGTAAGTTCATTGACTGGATGGGTACCAAGAAGGGTTACCTGATTGCCATCTTCGTATGGTCGCTGGGTGCTGTGCTGCACGCTGGTTGCGGCTGGGTGGCAATGACCGTCAAGGGCTACGACAGCATTGAGGCATTGCGTATGGTACAGGCCGGTAGCGACGCTGCTGTGGCTATCGCCAGTATCTCTGTATGGCTGTTCCTGTCGTGCCGTCTGATTCTCGCTGTCGGTGAGGCTGGTAACTTCCCCGCTGCCATCAAGGCTACGGCAGAGTATTTCCCCAAGAAGGACCGTGCGTTCTCGACTTCTATCTTCAACAGCGGTGCGTCGGTCGGTGCGCTGGCTGCTCCTGCTACCATTCCCCTGTTGGCTCGTGCCATGGGTTGGGAGATGGCTTTCATCATCATCGGTGCCCTGGGATTCATCTGGATGGGACTGTGGATGTGGCTCTATGAGAAGCCCCGTCAGAACAAGCGTGTCAATCAGGCCGAGCTGAACTACATTGAGCAGGACAACGACCTGGCTGAGGTGCAGGATCGTGACGCCGTGAAGGAAGAGAAGACCATTCCGTTCCTGAAGTGCTTCACCTACAAGCAGACGTGGTCGTTCCTCGTGGGTAAGTTCATGACGGACGGTGTGTGGTGGTTCTTCCTGTTCTGGGCGCCTGCCTACTTCTCCGACCAGTATGGCTACACATCAGACTCGCCCATGGGTATTGCGCTGATCTTTACGCTCTATGCTATCGTAACCATCCTGTCGATTGGTGGTGGCTATCTGCCTACCTATTTTGTCGACAAGAAGGGTATGAACCCCTATCTGGGTCGCATGCGTGCGATGTTCATCTTCGCCTGCTTCCCTGTATTGGGCCTGTTCGCACAGCCCATGGGAGCCTATAGTGCTTGGTGGCCCGCCATTCTGATTGGTCTGCTCGGTGCAGGACACCAGGCTTGGTCGGCTAACCTGTTCTCGACCATTGGCGACATGTTCCCCAAGTCGACCATCGGTACGATTGTTGGTCTGGGTACGATGGCTGGTGGTATCGGTTCCATGTCCATCAACCTCGGTTCTGGTAAGTTCTTCGATTGGGCTGCTGAGCAGGGTGCCAACTTCTCGTTCTTCGGATTCGACGGCAAGCCCGCAGCCTATATGGTGGTGTTCTGCATCTGTGCAGTAGCCTACCTCATCGGCTGGTGCATCATGAAGGCCCTCGTACCGAAGTACAAGCCCATTGAACTGGAAGACTAATAGCCTCTGACCGTCCAAGGCAGGAAACCTTGGCGCTTGAGGGCATTGACGAGTCCCTCGCTCATAGCTTCATTATCCTTTCGCGTATAGCGGATGTCGGTGAAGATTTGTGCGAGGGTCTCTTTTTCGTTGATACGCAAGAACTCGAGGTTCTCCGGACGGTGCTCTTTGGCCTCATAGTACTTGTCGATATCCATAGCCAGGTAGTCGGTGTACACCTCCTGGTGGATGAAACTCTCCAAAGGCAGACGGTCGGAGAGGGGAGGCTCCTCAGCAGGCCAGCCGACAGTGAGCGTAGCAACGGGGAACGTCAGCTTGGGCAGTTCCAACAGGTCGATAATCTGCTGGGGCTGATAGACGGTGGTGCCCAGATAGCAGTAGCCGAGCCCTTCTTCGTCCATGAGGTTGCAGAGCGTCTGCGTATAGAGCAACGCATCGGTAGCGGCATTGATGAACGACAGGAAATTGTCGTAGCCGGGTTCGGCATTGCGGCAACGTGCCCAAGTGCTGGTGCGGTTGAAGTCGGCACAGATGGTCAGCACCACGGGTGCCTCAGTCACCATAGGCTGGTTGAAATGGGCGGGAGCCAGCTTGGCCTTCATCTCTGAAGAGCGTGTGACAACGACGCTGTAGAGCTGCAGATTGCCCATGGTCTGTGTACGACTGGCCTCGGTCATGAGGCGGTTCAAAAGTGTTTCGCTGACTTCGCGGTCAGCGTACTTGCGGATGGTCCTTCGAGTGAGAATTGATTTCATTTTTTATAGATTTTGGGGCAAAGATACGAATAAATAAAGAAATATTCGTATCTTTGCCATATAAATATGGCGAAAATACTCACGCTCGACAAAAAAAAGAATATTTCTTTTGTTTTGTGCTCGCTAAATTGTATCTTTGCAGACAAAATTCAAGGTTATGGAATCAAATTTGCAAAAAGAGAGCCTTCAGCACATTGCCAGCGAACTGGCTCAGCTGGGCCGGCAGAAGAAGAAGCCGCTGACGGAAGAAGAGATTGTTCCGTTGTTGGAACGCTATCAGGCAACGTTGCGCCCCGAGGTGACGGAAGTGCGCCCGCAGGAGTTGGAGTGCGACGTGGTGCGCTTCCAGAACAACAAGGATAAGTGGGTGGCTCTGGTGGGTCTGCTGAACGGTTATCCCTACGAGATCTTTACAGGTCTGCAGGACGACGAGGAAGGCATCATCTTGCCCAAATCGGTCACGAAGGGCAAAATCATCAAACACGTCAATCAGGACGGGACGAAGCGCTACGACTTCCAGTTCGAGAATACGCGCGGCTATAAGATTACGGTAGAGGGATTGTCGGAGAAGTTCAATCCCGAATACTGGAACTATGCCAAGCTCATTTCCGGCGTGCTGCGCTACAGGATGCCCCTTGAACACGTCATCAAGCTGGTCAGTTCGTTGTCGTTGCAGTCGGAGAACATCAACACGTGGAAGGTGGGCGTGGAACGTGCCTTGAAGAAGTATCTGGACGATGCCCCCATTGACGGCACGGACGGCACAGACGTTCATCAGTAAGCAGATGAGGGAAGCGGTATGAAAATGACGTCGAGTTATATCTTCCTGGAGGATGTCCGGATACATGCCTATCATGGTGTGCAGCCCCAGGAGAATGTGGTGGGACAGGACTTCCTGGTGTCGGTGCGCTGTGGCTTCGACATCTCGGAGGCTATGGAGCATGACACGTTGGAGTCGACGTTGAATTACGCTACGCTCTATCAGTTGATTACACACGAAATGGCCCAGATGTCGCAGCTCATAGAACATGTGGCAGGACGTATGGCCAAGAGCATCTTCCGCGAGTTCCCGATGGTGACGTCGCTGGATATCACCATTACCAAGCTGAACCCTCCCATGCGAGGCGACTGCAAGGGGGCTGGCGTGGAGCTACATTTAATAAATGATAAAACTGGCGTGTAAATCTGAGATTTTTTCAGGAAAATATGTACTTTTGCACTCGCAATGAAGGATAATAAACGTTTTCTGACTATTATAATGCTGCTGCTGATGGTGACGCTGGTTGCCGTCGGCAAGACAGTAACCCTCGCTACGGCTGCCAAGACGAACAAGTTTACACTGGTGATTGATGCCGGACATGGTGGCAACGACGCCGGAGCTATCGGTTCGCTTACAAAAGAGAAAATCATCAACCTGAATGTGGCGCTGGCTTTCGGAAAGCTGGTGGAGCGCAACTGCTCGGATGTGAAGGTAATCTACACCCGTAAGACGGATGTGTTTATTCCCCTGCACACCCGTGCCGACATTGCCAACCGCAACAAGGCCGACCTCTTTATCTCCATCCATACGAATGCCTTGCCCAAGGGACGCATCTCGCGAGGATTGGAGACCTATACGCTGGGTATGCATCGTGCTGCCGACAATCTGGAGGTTGCCAAGCGCGAGAACGAGGTCATTCTTTACGAGAAGGACTACAAACAGCGTTATCAGGGCTTCGACCCCAATTCGTCGGAGAGTTACATCATGTTCGAGTTCATTCAGGACCATAATATGGCGCAGAGTGTAGAAATGGCGAAATTCGTCCAGCGGCGCACCTGTGCTTCGGCAGGACGTATCGACAAAGGTGTGAAACAGGCCGGTTTCCTGGTGCTGCGCGAGACGTCGATGCCGAGCTGTCTGATAGAGCTGGGTTTCATCTCGACACCCGACGAAGAGCGCTTTCTGAATACGACGTCAGGTGTCAACCAGTTGGCACAGGGCATCTATCAGGCTTTTCTGGACTATAAGCGGAAATATTATGGTGGTGTGACTGTTCCTCTGAAGGTCGAACCAAAGACGGAAGTCGAGATCCCTACCGTTGTTCCGAAGCCTGAGGTTAAGCCTGAAGTCAAAGCCGAGCCGAAGCCTGAGGTTAAGCCTGAAGTCAAAGCCGAGCCGAAGCCTGAGCCGAAGCCGGAAGCTAAACCCGATTCAGCGTCTAGTTCTGCTAGTCCAACTAGTCCTACTAGTCTTTCTAGTCCTACTACTCCTGCAATCGCTGCAGCCCCTGCTGTTCCCGTCTTTAAGGTGCAGATTCTGGCCAGCAGCACCAAGCTGAAGTCCAACGATCCCCGACTGAAAGGACAGAAAGACGCCGCTTGCTATGAGGAAGGCGGACTGTATAAATATACGGTGGGCTCGTCAGCGAACTACAATGAGATTGCCCAGTTGCGCAAGACGCTTGCTGCCGAATTCCCGCAGTGTTTCATCATAGCCTTCAAGGACGGCGCCAAGGTGAATGTCCAACTGGCTATTCAGGAATTTAGGAATAATAACAAAAAGTAATATACGATATGAAGTTCTTCACAAAAGAGGTAAAAATCGCTTTAGTGGCCATTCTTGGCATTGTCGTGCTTTACTATGGTCTGACGTTTTTGAAGGGACTTACTGTGTTTTCTTCTGACGACTCCTATTACGTGACCTTTACCGATGTCAGCGGCGTGTCAGCTTCTACTCCTGTCTATGCCAATGGTTATAAGGTGGGCGTCATCAAGGGCATTCAGTATAATTACGATCCTCAGGGGAAGATTGTCGCCGAGATGGGACTCGACAAAGAGATGCGTCTGCCGCAGGGCTCCCGTGCCGAAATTGCCAGCGATTTGTTGGGAAATATCAAAATCAATCTGTTGCTGGGTGAAGACCCCATCCACATGATGGCCAAGGGCGATACCATCTCAGGAGGAGCCGAACAGGGCTTGATGAGTAAGCTGGGAGGTATGGTTCCTGCCATCGAGGCTATGATGCCTAAACTGGACAGCATTATGACCAGTCTGAACCTGCTGCTGGCTGATCCTGCTTTGCGACAGACACTGCATAACGTCGAGGGAATGACGGACAACCTGAATGCCACTAGTCGCGACCTGCGCTCGCTGTCGGCGTCGCTCAATCGCGAGATGCCTTCTATGATGCAGAAAACCAATGGCATACTCGATAACACCCAGCAGCTGACGGGTAATCTGGCTGCTGTCGATGTGGCGACAATGACTGCCAGCATCAACCAGACACTGGCCAATGTCAACGAGATGACCCGCAAGCTGAACAGCACCGAGGGTACACTGGGACTGCTGATGCGCGATGCTACGCTTTACAATAATCTGGCAGCGACAACGGCTTCTGCCGACTCGCTGCTCATCGATTTGAAGGCTCATCCCAAACGCTATGTCCACTTCTCGATTTTTGGTAAGAAAGATAAATAAAAATTCTTGCTTATATTTATTTTGTCTAAATAGTGAACGATTAGGAATTCTTTCAACTCAATGCTTCGCAACTGCTTGATATTGCATACTTTCTGCCGTGTAGATTTTTTTGTAATGCACAAGAGGTGATGGATGTGCAGATGATGCGTAAGTGATTGTATGATAGGGAATTGGAAATATGCAAACGGGAATATTGTAAACAAAAAGTCAAAAGTGGGCTAAAGCCCGATAAACAAACGAGTTACGCGTTTTTGAATACGAAGTGATAAAAAATACAGATTTGCATATTTCAAAAATAATTGCGAACTTTGCAACCGAAATCATTATTAACCGCACATTAGTGTAATTTGTTAAAAGAACAACGATCGCCGCATGGGAAATAATCCAAAGGCGCTTTGGGACAACTGCCTTCAATTCATCAAGAGCAACGTCACCGAGCAGCAATTCAGAACATGGTTCGCGCCTATCGTCTTCGAGAAATACGACGACGACAGCCGGACTCTCCTCGTACAGGTACCGAGCAGGTACGTGTATGAGTATCTGGAGCAGCACTACGTGAACCTGCTGAGCAAGGGGCTGTCGCGCAGTTTCGGCAATAATGTGCAGTTGAATTACCGCATTGTGGTCGACCAGCAGCACAAGCTGACCGTCGACGAGGAGGGTAGCGAGGCAGTGTCTATCGACGTGCCCGTGAAGCGCGAGGGTCTCAACAAGGGTCCTGGCATTCTCGACGCCGTACCCCATCAGGATTTGGATCCCCAGCTCGACCTGCACAAGACGTTCCAGAGTTTCATCGAGGGCGACTCCAATAAGTTGCCGCGTACCGTCGGACTGTCTATTGCCGAGCATCCGGGAAAGTCGACGTTCAACCCCTTCTTCGTCTATGGACCTTCGGGCTGCGGAAAGACGCATCTCATCAACGCTATTGGCGTACATTGTAAAGAAATGTACCCGCGTAGACGCGTACTTTATGTATCGGCCCGCCTCTTCCAGGTGCAGTTCACCGATGCCACCCGTCAGAACACCGTCAACGACTTCATCCGCTTCTATCAGAGCATCGACGTACTGATTGTGGACGACATTCAGGAGTGGGCTACTGCTACGAAGACGCTCGATACGTTCTTCCACATCTTCGACCACCTGTTCCGTCTGGGCAAACAGATTATTCTGGCCTCCGATCGTCCTCCTGTCGATTTGCAGGGCGTCAAGGACCGTCTGCTGACACGTTTTGCCTGTGGTCTCATTGCTGAGCTCGAACAGCCCAACGTGCAGCTGTGCGTCGATATCCTGAATGCCAAGTGCCGTCGCGACGGACTGAAGATTCCCGAGGACGTCATTCAGTATATCGCTGAGACTGCCAACGGTTCTGTGCGCGATTTGGAAGGTGTCATCAATTCGTTGCTGGCCTACTCGGTGGTCTACAATTCCAATATCGACATCCGCCTGGCTCAGCGCATTATCCAGCGTGCCGTGAAGTTGGACAACAAGGTGTTGACCATCGACGACATTCTGGAGAAGGTCTGCGGACACTACGGCGTCGAGCAGAAGAGCATCTTTACCCGTTCACGTAAGCGCGACCTGGTTATCGTGCGCCAGTTGTCTATGTATCTAGCCCAGAAATACACCAATATGCCTGCCGGACGCATCGGACAGCTCATTGGCGGACGCGACCATTCTACCGTCATCCACAGCTGCAGTGCCATCGAGCAGCGACTTAAGGTCGACAAGTCTTTCTTGGCGGAAGTGAATAGCATTGAAAACTCTTTTCGCCTCAAGAAAGGAAAATAATCCTTAAATTTTTTGGTGGTTTCAAAGAAAACACGTACTTTTGCAACGAAGTACGTGCATTTGTCATGCAAAACGTTACGAAACAAACAAATTTACTAACAAATAATTAAAACAAAACGATTATGAAGAAAATCTTTACCCTTATTTCCGTAGCTGTTGCAGCTATGAGTGTTCAGGCACAGTCCATCTGGAAGGCCGCTGAGTTTGACCTTTCTACAGCTGTCGAGACAGAACTGTCAGAAGGCGTTTACGGTGGCGGTACTGCCGAAGGTCCTGACACAAGCATTCCCCTGACCATCAAGACGTCTACGATTACTGCTACTGTTGATGGTATCACGATGACAGGTCTCTCTACTCCTAACAGCCTGAGCAAGAAGGACGTAGAAGACGGCAAGACCCAGGTATACTGGGAGCTGAAAGGTAAGAAGGCTGACGACGAGAATCCCAACGACGCGCTGATTACTGACGTTTGCACGCCGCAGTTCGCCCAGTATCTGATGCCAAAGGGCAACCCCGGCTTCCAGCACTGGGAGTTCTATGAGCTCAATTCTGATGGCGACGAGGTGTTCCGCGCTTACGACACCTTCTGGGAGCCCGGAGCAACGGCTATGCCTGCCAAGGGTGCCTACTACAAGTTTGCTGCCACCACCAGCGGTTCGCTGCGCGTAGCCATCTATGGCAACAAGAACCAGAATCCTACCTACATTGTCGACGAGGCAACTTTGACTCCTCTGACTCCCGATAAGGTTCAGGTCAGCATCTACTACCAAAACACTGGCTTCGCTTATGAGTCGCAGAAGGATGAGGAGGGCAATGTGATTCCTGGTTCTGAGAAGTATTTCAACGTAGGTCCGATGGCTGAAGACTATGTGCTGCAGCACACCAATGGTGTGACTCAGAACCGTCCCGTCCTTGGCTACCTCGATTTCGACGTAGAGGCTGGCAAGACCTACTGGCTGTTCAACCCCAAGAGCCAGATTGGTATCTACGGTTTCTATTTCGCTTCAGGCACAACCGGTATTGCCAACGTCAAGGCTGAGCTCGACAGCAACGTCCGCTACAACCTTGCTGGTCAGATGGTTAACGAGAACTACAAGGGCGTCGTGATCCAGAACGGCCGTAAGTTCATGCAGAAGTAATCGAACGTTGATAACGTCAACAAACCACATAGGGAGCTGTCTCATCGGGGCGGCTCCTTTTTTTGTTTGATGAGTATGACAAAGAGCCGCTTTGTTCGTCTATAGTAAAATACCAAAACGAATCAAGCGATATGAAGAAGCAAATCTTAGCATTATTGACTTTCCTCCTGGCGTGTGGAGCCGTCTTTGCATGGACCACGCTGCCGGGCATTCAGGCTTTTACTTATTATACGGCCACATTTGTCGTCGCTCCTGAAGGCGCTGGCTCCGTCAGCCCATCCAGCTCGAAGGTGCTGGCAGGAACGAAGACGGGCAATATCACCGCCACCGCCCATGCAGGCTACTCTTTCGAGGGGTGGTACATTGACGGTACGCTGGTGTCGACCGAGAATCCCAGTCAGTTCACACTGAACAGCGACGTCACCATCACTGCACAGTTTAGGCAAGAGGCTGCTTGCTTGTTGGTCTATGCTGTCAAGCCCGGTTGCGAGGGCATGGGTTCTGTGGCTGTCAGTCCCTCAGGCACTGCCGTCGAGGGCGGCCTGATGTTCAATCATGGCACGCTGGTTACGCTGAAGGCCTCTCCCGCCAAGGGCCATCGCTTCGTGCGTTGGGAGAATGCCGCAGGCGAGGAGCTGTCCACATCTTCCAGCTATCAGTTTACACTGACGGACGACACCACCGTTTATGCCGTATTCTCGAAGCTCGAAAACTACAACCCCGAACTCATTGCCTTCCCGGGCTGCGAGGGCTATGGTCGCTTCACTTCTGGCGGACGCATGTTCGACAGTCGTGGTTCGAAGGTCTATTACGTCACGCGCCTCGACGATACCGGCGAGGAGGGAACTTTCCGCTGGGCAGTAACCACTGGCGACGACACTCCCCGCACGGTGCTCTTCAAGGTCAGCGGCACCATCTATCTCACCTCGCGCCTTTCGGCCAAGGGCAATACGACCATTGCCGGACAGTCGGCTCCCGGCGGCGGCATCTGTCTGGCGGGCTATCAGTTGAAGTTCGGTTCCAACACCATCGTGCGCCATATCCGTTTCCGAGCTGGCGACCTGCCTAATAAGAGCATGTCGATGCTCGACGTCGAGAACATCCACCACATCGTGCTCGACCATTGCACCTTCTCGTGGTCTATGGAAGAGAACATCACGCTCTACGATACCGATTACACGACCACCCAATGGTGCATCTTCGCCGAGGGACTCTACGACTCGCGTAACACGAAGGGCAACCGCTCGTATGGTGCCCAGTGGGGTGGGGAACACGGCACCATGCATCACTGCCTGTTTGCCCATAACAACAGCCGTTCGCCGCGTTTCAACGGTGTGCGTGCCAGCACCAACGACCGCCACGTCGACAACGAGTTCGTCAATAACGTCGTCTACAACTGGGGCAAGCGCAACAGCCTCTATGGCGGCGAGAACGATGCCAGCTGCAATGGCTATAACCGCACCTATATGATTAACAACTATTTCCGCCCGGGACCCGCCACCAAGAACGGACTGGGCAGCGGGCAGCGCTGGTTTGTGGGAGCCTCGAGCAGCAATGGTGTGGGCCAGTGGTACCTCAGCGGCAACAAGTTCGAGGTCAACAGCAAGTGGGCTCCCTCGGGCGACAACTGGAGTGCCGAGGTGTTGGAGAAAGTCAATGCCGACAACCTCTACGGCTTCATTACCGATGCATCCTACAAAGCCATCAACCTCGAGTCGGTGGGTAATTCGCAGGCCACCTTCGACAAATACATCCTTCAGAACATCGTCGAATGGAGCGGGCTGGAATACGAGTCTGCCGACGAGGCTTACCGCAAGGTAGTGCGCCAGGCTGGTGCCTCGCTGCCCCGTCACGATGAGGTCGACGCACGCATCCTCGCTGAGGCTGCCGGCACCATTGACCCGCAGTTCGGAGGTGCCCGCGGTGCCAAGTTGGGCATCATCGACTCGCCCTACGACATCACGCTCCAGTCGCACGACGACTTTGCGGCACTCTATGAAGGCGACAATGCCGCCGACAACCGCGAAATCGAGGTCACCTGCTATCCCCGCTTGCAGATGGACAGTGACGATTGTGCTGTCGTTGATACCGATGGCGACGGACTGCCCGACGCTTACGAGACCTCGGTGGGCTTGAATCCCAACGACGCAAGCGACGCCATGAAGCTAACTGCCAGCGGATACAGCAATCTGGAGGTGTTCCTCAATGGTGTCGCCGACGGACAGATCGACGCCAAGCTTTACACCAAGCACCAGCTAGCAACTCCTCAGGCCATATCGCTGACCTTTACCGTTGCTCAGGACGGCTCGGGACTTTATACTTCCGTTCAGGATGCCGTCGACGGAGTTCCTGAGGGCAGCTCAGCCCTCATCACCATCAAGGCGGGTGTCTACGACGAGCACGTGCTGATCAACAAACCCAACATCCACCTTATGGGCCAGTCGAAGCAGAACACCATCATCACTGGCAGCAAGCTGCACAACGACGACGGGGGCAATGTCGACACCAATGCCACCGTCAACGTCACAGCCAACAATGTCAGCTTCGACAACCTCACCATTCGCAACACCCGCTACAACGAGGGCCAGGCACTGGCGCTCTATACCAAGGGCGACCGCATCGTCATCACCTCGTGCAACCTCGAGGGCTATCAGGATACTTACCGCACGGGTAAGCGCGGGCAGCGCCATCTGGTTCGCAATACGAAGATTGCCGGACGCACCGACTTCATCTATGGCGACGGCGAGGTGTATTTCGACAGCGACACGCTCCACATCGTCGAGAGTGGCGGCTACATCGTAGCTCCCGACCATCAGAGTCCCGCCTATGGCTACGTCTTCCGTGATGCCGTCATTACCGCTAAATCGTCGGGCACGACCACCTATCTGGGGCGCCCCTGGCACAATACCCCCAAGGTCAGCTTCATCAATACCCGTCTCACTGCCGATGTCGCCATCTATCCGCAAGGCTGGCACGATATGGACGGCCTGCCCCTGCAGATGGCTGAGTATAACACCGTCGATGCCCAGGGCAACGCGGTAGACCTGAGTCAGCGCAAGACGTCGTTCACCAATACCGAAGGCACCACGCGCTCCAGCAAGGCCCTGCTGACTCCCGTCGAGACCAACAGCTACAAGCTCAGCTACATGCTCAGCGGCACCGACCAGTGGGATGCCGACTGGCAGGCGTTCATCCTGCCTGCTCCGCAGATCCAGGCTTCCAGCGTGCAGGTATCGTGGAACGACCCGACGGGCTTTGCTGTCTGCTATCTCGTCACCATGTCCGACGGCGAGACCTTCCTCACCACCCAGACCTGGTGCGACCCGCAGGGCCGCAAGTGCTCCGTGCAGGCCATCAGTGCTTATGGCGTGCTGGGCGAACCCGCCTGGTCCGACCAGCCCTCAGGCATCAGTGCCTCGAAGGCTGACATACCAGTCGTTCGTCGCGAATACTTTACCCCCGATGGTCGTCAGGTTACTCGTCTGCAACACGGCCTCACCATCGTCCGCGAGGTGCTCTCCGACGGCACGTCACGCACTACGAAAGTCGTTGCTAAATAGATAAGGATATGAAGAGATGTTTGGTTGCATTTTTCGTCGTGCTTAGCGTCTTGGGCAGTTTTGCACAGGATGTTCGCACGCTGGCCTTCCCCACGGCCGAGGGCTTTGGCAAGTATGCCTCCGGAGGACGCGGGGGCAAGGTGGTCGAGGTGACGAACCTCAACGACTCGGGCGAGGGCTCCCTGCGCTGGGCTTTGACCGAGGCTGGCCGCGAGAATGCTACCATCGTGTTTCGCGTCAGTGGCATCATCAATATCGGACCCAATCCGCAGCGTAAGGGTGAACGCTCCATACGTGCCAAACTGAAGAATGTCACCATTGCGGGGCAGACGGCTCCCGGCGAGGGCATTCTCTTGCGGGGCGGCAAGCTGAATCTGGGCGGTTCCGAGAATGTCATCATCCGCAATATCCGTTCGCGTCTGGGCACCATTGGTGACCCGGCGAAGACGAAAAAGGAAAACTTCATCGAGGGTGGAGCCATTGGCATCGAGAATGCCCGCAACATCATCATCGACCACTGTTGCTTTGGCTGGAGCGGTGAGGAGAATGTCACCATGTACGACAACCATTATACGACGATGCAGTGGTGCATCATCCACGAGGGACTCCACGATGCGGGCCACAAGAAGGGCGTCCGAGGCTATGGTTGTCAGTGGGGCGGCTCGCCTGCTACGTTCCACCACAATCTGCTGGTCCATAACGACAGCCGCTCGGCGCGCATCAATGGTGCTTCGAATCCCAATGGCGACCGCAATGTGTTCCTGGAATACCAGAACAACGTCAACTACAACTGGGGACGTCGCAATTCCTGCTATGGCGGCGAGAACGAGGCAGGCGAGGGTAGTACGCACGAGTGCAACTTCGTGGGCAACTACTATAAGCCCGGTCCTGCCCATCCCGACGACAATGTGTTCATCGAACTCTCGCAGGCCCGCAAGGGCAAGCAGCTCACGTCGCCTTCCCGCTGGTTCATCAACGGCAATGTGATGGAGGGCGTGCCGTCGCGCGACAACTGGGCACTCATCAGCAACCAGACGGGCTTCACCATCGCGCAGCAGAAGTCCACGCAGCGTTTGCAGCCTGCGGAATATCAGTCTTATCTCACGAAGGCCGAATCTGCCAAGAAAGCCTATAAGAAGGTGGTGGAGAAGGCGGGCACTATTCATCGCGACGCTGTCGAATGCCGCATCATCGACGATGTGCGCAGCGGGCAGCCCCGCTATCAAGGTCTTTCGGCCCATAAGCCCGGCATCATCGATTCGCCTGCCGATGCCGAGGGCTGGCCGCAGTATGCTGCCGCAGAACCCGTTGTCGACAACGATCACGACGGAATGGCTGACGATTGGGAGCGTGCCCACGGGCTTAGTCCCGACAATCCCGACGACCGCAACGACATCATTTCTTGCGCTGGCTACACCGCCCTCGAAGTCTATCTCAACTCGCTTATGGGAGAATAGCTCTAAACTAAACCGTAATTTCCCCCGATCCGTAACAGCGGTGGTGCTCAGCGTCGTACACGACGCAGAACTGCCCAGGTGCCACACCGTGAATGGGTGACTGTGCGTATACCATATACCTGCCGTCGCCCATGTCCTCCAGTCGTGCAGGCAGGAATTCCGGCGTGTGGCGAATTTTAATGGTGACATCCGCCACCCTCTGAGCCTCACTCGGGGCCTCCTCCGGGGACTGTCCCCTGTGTAATGGGCGAAGCGTATTACATGGGGACTGTCCCCCTACAAAAGGCAATTGTCCATTAATACTATGGAAATCGCGAATGGGAAAGTCCTGCTTGTACGCCGTTTCGGGGTCGTAGCCGTGCGACACGTAGACGATGTTCTGCTCCGTGTCCTTCTTCACCACAAACCACGGGCCGCCGCCCAGTCCCATGCCCTTGCGCTGTCCGATGGTGTGAAACCAGTGCCCTTTGTGCCCGCCAATCTTCTTCCCTGTTTCCAGTTCCACCACGTCGCCCGGCAACTCGCCCAGGTAGCGGCGCAGATAGTCGTTATAGTTGATTTTCCCCAGGAAGCAGATGCCCTGCGAGTCGCGCCGGTGGGCTGGTGCCAAGTGCTCGCGGTCGGCTATTGCGCGCACCTCCTCCTTCATCATGTGACCGATGGGAAACAGCGCCTTCTCCAGCTGCCAGTCGTAAATCTGAGCCAGAAAGTCCGTCTGGTCCTTCACCGGGTCCGGACTCGTGCAAAGCCACTTGAGGAGCCTACCCCCTTCCCCTCCCAAGAGGAGGGGAGTTCTGACACTCTCCATGCCCCCCTCCCTTTGGGAGGGGATGGGGGTGGGCCCCACCTCCGTCGTCGCATAGTGCCCTGTGGCAATGAGGTCGTAGTCCTTGCCGCGTTTCTCGTGAAATGCTCCGAACTTGATCAGCCTGTTGCACATCACGTCGGGGTTCGGCGTCAGTCCCGCCCGCACCTTGTCCATCGTGTAGCGCGTCACCTGGTCCCAGTATTCGCGATGGCAGTCTATCACCTCCAGCCGACAGCCGTACTTATGGCTCACGGCTGTCGCCATCTCCAGGTCCTCCTCGCTCGAGCAGTCCCATTCCTCTTCCTCTTCGGGGCCGATCTTAATGTAGAAGCAGTCGGGCTGCAACCCCTGGCGCACCAGTTCGTAGAGCACTACACTCGAGTCCACACCCCCGCTCAGCAGGACGGCTATTTTCTTGTCTTTCAGATCCATAATTGTGCGCAAAAATACAAATATTTTGCCGATTCTCAAAATATTTTCATTTCTTTTATGATAATCCTTCGACTCACTACAGACACCTGATGGCCAGCATCGTCAGGTCGTCATTCGGTTCGGCACCGTTGCGGTGTGTCGCCACCATCTGGCTGAACGTGTCGACCACTTGCCTGGCCGTCCGTCCTTTCATCTGGCGCAGCAGCTGCTGCAGCCGTTCGTCGCCGTATTGCGTCTGCGTGTGGTCTTCGGCCTCGTTCAGTCCGTCGGTATAGACAAACAGCAGCTTACCCTTGATGTTGTCTGCTTCCTCGCCTACAAAGTCCGCCTCGGGCCACAATCCGATGGGTGCGTTCGACTCCACATCGATGAATTCGCCGTCAATCAGCGGCGGATTATGTCCGGCATTACAGAAGTACAGATGTCCGGTGGTCAGGTCCGCTTCGCCAATGAACATCGTGACAAACATGCCGTTGTCGTTGTTCTCCGACAGCTCGTCGTTCAGTCGGGTGGCAATGTCTTTGGGTTTACGCCGTTGCTTGGCCAGCGCCCGGAACAGACGGATGGCCTGTGCCATGAAGAGCGAGGCGGGCACACCCTTGCCGCTAACGTCGCCCACACAGAAGTAGAGCTGGTTGTCGATAATCAGGAAGTCATACAGGTCGCCTCCCACCTCCTTGGCTGGCGTCATCAGTCCATACAGGTCCAGGTCGCTGCGCTCGGGGAAGGTCTGTGGCACCATCGACATCTGGATGTTGCGGGCAATGCGCAGCTCGCTCTCTATGCGCTCCTTGGCGGTGGTCGTCTCCTCCAGCTGGTCGTAGGCATCCTCCAACTGGTGGTAGGCCTGTTGCAGTCGGCGCGCTGCCAGCTGGCGGCGGTACAGGTAGAAACTCAGGAATGCTATCAGCAGCAGTGCTATGGCCCCTGCAGCCGCTATCAGGATGTGGTGCGAGTGCTCCTTCTCCTCCTGGGCCTGCATCTTCGACTGGTACTCACTCAGCTGCAGGCTCTTGTTGTGCGACTCCAGGCTGTCGTTCTCCAGCCGTATGGTGGCGTTGGCCAGTTCTGTTTCGCGGTTCTTCAGCGTCAGCATCAGCGCCTCTTCCTCCAGCCGCTTGTGCTCCAGTTCGTCGGCCGCCATGTCGAGTCGCAGCTGCTGGTTGTGCAGCTTCAGCTCCTTGGCTTCCAGCTCCACGCGCCCCAGGTCCATGGCTGCCGTCATCTCCATCAGCAGGTGGTTGTTACGCACAGCATTGATGGAGTCGCGCATCTTCCAGTAATTCAGATTTACCCAGTATGCCTTCTTGTAGTTGCCCATACGTTTGTAGATCAGGTGCTGCATGTTGATGCGGAACAGTGGCGAGCGCACCTTTTCGCACAGCGCCAGCGCCTCCTCATACTGGTGGTCGTTAATCTTTCGCCACACGTCAATGATGGGACCGTTCGAATCGTCGTGTCCGTAGGCCTGCTTGGCCTTCTCGCGCTCACCATAGATGTAGTCGAACTCCTTCTGGTATTCCTCGGCATTCTTCACGTGATAATAGGCCGTGTCCACCTTGCTCAGACAAATCATCGACCATGCGTTCAGCCTGTGCATTGCGCTGACGTTAGGCTCTTTCAGCGCCTGTTCGGCATAGCGGCAGACCTGCTCGGGGGCTCTTCTCGTCAGGCTGATGCGCGCCAGCTCAATCAGCGATACCGCCGCACTCTCGTTGGGAAAGTGCTCGTGCAGATAACTGACGGCTTTCGTGAAGTTCTCCGTGGCCTCGTCGTAGTCGCCCATCATGCCCTGAATGGTGGCTATGACGTGCGTACCCGAATAGATGCCGTATTTGTCGTTGTGCGTCAGTGCATATTGCTGCATGTCCTTGGCCGTCAGCTGCCCCCTGTTGCGCTGCTGGCGCTTGGCGAAATACAGCGCCTGATTGCTCCATGCCCTGTAGAACGTCCGTTCGTCGCCAGCCTTCTGGGCAGCCTCCTTCAGCCGGTTCGTCACATCCATGAAGGCCTCCTCGTCGTTCTTGTCGTAGAGGCGATACATCTCCTTCTGCAGCTGCTGAATGTCGTCAGCCGCCACCACCTGAGCCCAGGCAACACCCTTGCCTACCGCCAGAAACAGCGCGAGAAGTAATACCTTGATCAATGTACTGCCGTCGTTTTTGGTTTCCGATGATGCAAAGGTACGAAATAATATTGATACCTTAAAATAATATGCCATTATTTTTCCCGGAAATAACGTTCGGCCTCTCGGAATGCCTTTAAATAAAGGACTTCCGAGAGGTCAAAATTTTATTTTTTTTCGTGAATCATGGGGACTGGAACAATGATAGCAGCGCAGCGAGAGATCAGGGTTCCTGTCCCTGGTGATTCTGAAAATCCTTTACATATTTTTCGCCCCTGTTTTCTTACTTCCTCCTGAACCATGAACCCTTAACCCTTCACCGTTCACCCTCTTCCTTTGCGTGCGGCGCTTACTACTACTAAACGGGCGGTTTACTTCTTTTCGATCGACCGTTTAGTAGTAGTAGATTGAAATCGGTGTTTTTGA
>CAMHUU010000036.1 GCA_946188395.1 uncultured Prevotellaceae bacterium
GTGATGAACAACATGTCGATAGACTGCGACTGCGTGGATCATCCTGCACCAGTGAAGTTGGAGGACTATGGCATCCTGGCTTCTACCGACCCAGTGGCCCTCGACCAGGCCTGTATTGACATCATCAATAGCCAGAAGGTGACGGCGAAGAACGACCCTACCGACCTGCTGAACCGCATCGACAAGCAGCATGGCGTACACACCATTGAGCATGCCGAAAAGATAGGTCTCGGCAGCCGCCAATATACGCTTGTAAGCATAGATAAATAGCCAATAAAGATATACGATTATGAAAGTACTTTTGATTAACGGTAGCCCCCATAAGCAGGGCAACACTTTCCTGGCACTGAGTGAGGCCGCAAAGACCTTGGAGCAGCAGGGAATAGAGACTGAGATTGTACATATTGGTGTGAAGCCCGTCCGTGGCTGCATCGCTTGTGCACAGTGTAAAATCAAGCAGTTGGACCGTTGCGTGTTCGATGATGACGTCTGCAACCGCATCTCGGAGAAGCTGGACGATGTGGATGGTCTCATCGTTGGCTCGCCCGTGTATTATGGCCAGCCCAACGGCTCCGTGCTGTCGCTTATCCAGCGCATGTTCTTCTCGGCAGGTGCCAAGGTGGTCAACAAGCCCGCTGCAGCAGTCTGCGTATGTCGTCGTGGTGGTGCCACAGCAGCCTATCAGACCATGAATATGCCGTTCGAGATGATGAACATGCCTGTGGTTACTTCGCAATACTGGAACATCGTGTATGGCCGCGAGGAAGGTCAGGCAGCGCTCGACACTGAGGGTATGCAGACCATGCGAACGATGGCCAACAATATGGCCTGGCTACTGAAGAAGATTCATGCTAATGGCACGCCCGACTATCCTGAGCGCGAGGAGTGGCAGCCGATGCACTTCATCAGATAAATTTTAGATGATACAAAAAGTGCTTCCCTATGGAAGCACTTTTTATTGAAAAGAATGAATATTAGCAGAGCTTGCGAGAGCCATCGCCAATGACTACGTCGTAGACCTTAGGCTCGTGACCGTACTTTGCGTTGAACTTCTGCTTGGCAGTAGCGATGAACTGGCGGTACAGATCGTTGCGCACAAGGTTGATGGTGCAGCCGCCAAAGCCGCCACCCATGATACGTGAACCGGTGACGCCACACTCCTTGGCAATGTCGTTGAGGAAGTCGAGCTCTTCGCAGCTGACCTCGTAGTCCTTCGACAGACCTTCGTGAGTCTGATACATCAGTTCACCGACTTTCTCGTAGTCGCCTTCGTTAAGTGCATCGCAGACAGCCAGCACGCGGTCTTTCTCGCCAAGTACGAAGCGGGCACGCTTGTAGTCTTCTTCGCCTACCTCAGCACGTACTTCGTCAAGCTGTTCCCAAGTGCAGTCGCGCAGGGTCTCAAACTTGCCCTCCGGATGCTTGGCCTGAATGTGCTTCACCACATTCTCGCAGGAGTTGCGGCGGTCGTTG
Source organism: uncultured Prevotellaceae bacterium (assembly GCA_946188395.1). Classification (GTDB taxonomy): domain Bacteria; phylum Bacteroidota; class Bacteroidia; order Bacteroidales; family Bacteroidaceae; genus Prevotella. The sequence goes on from CAMHUU010000036.1 coordinate 1,474, forward strand.
TAAGGAGAACCAGCCAACTGGTGCTTCACTACGCTATCGAGCAGTACGAGACGATAGCCATCGGGTTTGAAGGGGAAGTATTCGAACTCACGGCTACGGCAGTCGAGACGCATCAGACAGCCTGCCTTTCCGAAGACGGATGCAAACTGGTCCATGATACCGCAGTTGACACCGCAATAGTTGTGCTCAGTAGCCTGACCAGCCAGTACCATATCCCACTGAGAAACCTTGTTCTCGCCGAAGATATCGTTCAGACCGCAAGCGAAGCAGCTCTCCATAGCTGCGCTGCTGGACATACCTGCGCCAAGGGGAACGTCGCCAGCAAAAGCGATGTTAAAGCCCTTAACGGGAACACCAAGTTTTTTCATCTCGAGAGCGATACCATAGATGTAGCGAGCCCACGAAGCACGGGGACCGGCAGGATCGCTGAGCTTGAAGTCGACACGGTCCTTCAGGTCGATAGCATAAGCCATCACGGTGTCTTCTGTTCCGTTGGCACGCATCTCGGCCATCACGCCTTTGTCGACAGCTCCGGGGAATACGAAACCACCGTTGTAGTCGGTGTGCTCGCCAATGAGGTTAATACGTCCGGGAGATGCATATACGTTGCCGGTCTTTCCATCAAAGTGCTTGATGAAGCGGCTTCTTACAAAATCAATTTCCATCATAATTATTGAACTTTGAATTTTGAACTTTGAAGTTTATGATTACCACCGATAGGTAGCATATTTTTCACTTTTACTCAACGGGGATGTCTTTATTGACGTTCTTGCAGCCGAGCAGCGCGTAGTAGAACATGTAGGCCATGGCGAGCAGATAGATGAAATAGCTCGGCATGTAGCCCATGATGTCGGCAAAGAAATTCTGTACAACGGGGAGCACGCCGCCACCGACGACCATCATCATGAAGATGCCTGAAGCCTGTGCGGTGTATTTACCCAATCCCTCGGTAGCGAGGTTGAAGATGGATGCCCACATGATAGAGGTGCAGAGTCCGCAGAGCACGAGCAGTACGGCGCTGAGGGGCACGGTGGTCATCTCGATAGAACCTTCGAGGATCTTCACCAACGGCATGGTTGCCGTTACGCTCTTCGGTGTCAGAATAGCAGCAATAATCAGTACCATACCGACAAAGGTTGTGAACAGCATCATCTGTCGAGAGGAGAACTTACCACCAATGGCACTGCCAATCATACGACCCACAAGCATCAGCAGCCAGTACATTGCAGCTACGGCACCACCGATGGTGGCAGCATTGAGCACAGCCTCAGGATTCACCCAGGCTCCGTTGGCCGATGTGTCGGAAAGATAGAAGTTCAGACCGCCAGGGATACCAACCTCAACGCCTACATAGACGAAGATGGCGATAACGCCCAACAGACAGTGGCGGAATGACCAGGGAGAGTGCTCGAACTTGGTCTCAGCAGTAACCTTGCCCAACTCCGGATCCTGAATGGGAATGAAGGTGAGGATGATGAAGGCGCATGCGAAGACGGTCATGGCGATGTACATCACCAGATTGACGTCGGCCATCTGTGTAGATGCCGTCACGGTTCCGATGAGTGCACCGACAAGCATGGGCGTCATGGTGCCCGACAGCGAGTTCAGCGTGCCGCCGATAAGGTTCAACTGGTTACCGCGGTTACCACCGCCACCCAGCAGGTTGAGCATGGGATTGACGACTGTGTTCAAGATACAAACGGAGAAACCAGACACGAAGGCGCCGAACAGATAGATGCAGAAACCGGGGATGCCTCCAGAGAATCCTGAAAGGAACTGGATGAGCACTCCGATGAAACCTACGGCGATTCCGATGAGGGCCGTCTTCTTGTAGCCGACCTTGGTCAGCATCTTACCAGCGGGAATACCCATGAACAGATAAGCGAAGAAGTTCATGAAGTTACCCATAATGCCCAATACGTTGGACCCGCCGATTTCAGGCTGGTTCTTCCAAATCACGCCGATGGGCGCGCCAAGATTCGTAACGAACGAAATCATGGCATAAAGGAACATCATAGTCACAATGGCTATGATGCTTCCGTTTTGTTTTTGATTACTCATATAAACAATATCTAATTAGTAGTTTGGATTACTCAACAACGCCAAAACGATAAATAGTCTTATGCTTGTACTGCTGACCGGGATGCAGGATTACCGAGGGGAAGTACGGGCGGTTGGGTGTATCGGGGAAGTGTTGCGTTTCGAGACAAACGGCGCTTCTAAAGGGGAACGTGGCCCCCTGAACTCCCTTATAACCAGTGGCGAAGTTAGCAGTATAAAGCTGCATGCCGGGCTCGGTAGTGTAGCACTCCAAGGTGCGGCCGCTCTTAGGATCGGTAACACGGGCAGCAAAGCTCAGTTCGCCTTCTTCCTTCTTATTTAATACGTAGTTGTGGTCGAAACCATGACCAAACTTAATCTGCTCATGGTCGGCGTTGATGTCCTTACCAAAGGCTTTCGGTGTGCGGAAATCGAATGGTGTACCGGCCACCTTCAAGATTTCACCAGTAGGAATGGCGGTGTCGTCGGTTGGCAGATAAAAGTCTGCATTGATTTCGCAAATCTGATCCTCGATAGTAGGAGTGGGGTCAGCAATGCCAGCCAGTGAGAAGAAGGCGTGGTGTGTCAGGTTGACAATAGTCTTCTTATTGGTGGTTGCCAGATACTCGATGACCAACTCGTTCTGATCGGTAAAGGTGAATTCTACGGTTACATCCAACTCGCCTGTATAACCTTCCTCACCATATGATGAGACGCGGTGCAGAGCCAGTGAACGAGGTCCCATCTGACGGGCATCCCATACCTTGCAGTTGAAACCTTTGTTTCCGCCGTGCAGGTGATTGGGACCATCGTTGAGTGCCAACTGGTAGTCCTTGCCGTTCAGTGTGAACTGACCCTTGCAAATGCGGTTGCCCCAACGACCGATAAGTGTAGACAAGTAGGGCTCTTGTCCGCTAGTAAGTTGCTGGATGTTAGCATGTCCCTGAATAACATTTGCCACGTTACCATCCTTGTCAGGAACCATGATGGCGCAGATGGCTCCACCATAGTTGGAGATAGCTACTTCATAACCCTTACGGTTCTTTAAGATGTAAAGATCCGTCTTCTTACCATTGATTGTTGACTGGAAATCTTTGCGGTTCAGACCGCACAGATTCGCTGTTTCTGTTGTGTTTGCCATATCGTTAACGTTTTAAGTTAATTGTTTCTAATCTGCAAAGTAACCGAAAAAAAACGAGAATGGCAAATGAAACGCCGTAAAAAACGTTTACGGGAGTGTTAAAAACTGCTAAACGCAAGTTTTGAGGAAATCACCAACCACGTAACTGGACCCTCCCACGAATACGAAATCGTTCTCTCCGGCCTGCTCCATGGCTGCTCTATATGCTTCATCTACAGACGGATAGCAGTTTCCGGAGATTCCGTGATTGACTGCCAACAGACGGACAGACTGCTCGTTGAGTGCCCTTTTTGTTTCGGCTTTCGTAAAATAGTAAATGGCCTGCTTGGGAAGCATTTCGAGCACGCTGTCGATGTCTTTATCGTTAACCATTCCGAAAACGATATGCATTTTTTCGCATTTTACCATTGCCAATTGGCGTCTCAGATACTCCCAACCGCCAACGTTATGTCCTGTGTCGCATACCACATGCGGTTTCTGTTGAATGGTTTGCCAACGTCCCATGAGACCGGTATTGCTGCAAACTTTATTGACACCATTTCGTAATTCAATGCATTCGCGCCCAGGAAAGTTAAGATAGCCGAGGTTCTCGATAACCTTCAGTGTATGGAGTACGGTATTCAAATTCTTTTGCTGATAGATGCCACCTAAATCACCATCAAGCGAGCCTACGTGGTGCGTCTCGTAATGCATACCACCATCTTCGGTGGGCTGTGCACTGATAACTTCGGGTTCGTCCTCAGCAAAAATGATAGGCGCATTCATTTTCTTCGCCTTGGCTTCGAAGACCGGGCGGGTCAACGAATGGTTTTCGCCAATTACTACGGGCGTACCTTTTTTAATGATTCCTGCTTTTTCACTGGCAATCTTGTCGAGTGTTTCACCCAAGAACTGCGTGTGGTCAAAACTGATGTTGGTGATAACTGATACAATAGGGGAGATGATGTTGGTACAATCCATGCGTCCACCGAGTCCTACTTCTACGACTGCAATATCGACGTGCTTGTCGCTGAAATACTTGAAGGCCAGCGCAGTGGTCACCTCAAAAAAAGATGGGTGCAGGGGTTCGAAGAAGGAACGCTCATGTTCCACGAATTCGACCACATAATCCTCGCTGATGGGACGCCCGTTGATGCGGATGCGTTCGCGAAAGTCAACAAGATGGGGTGAGGTATAGAGACCTACGACATAGCCGCATTCTTGGAGTATAGAGGCTAGCGTATGGGACACGCTGCCCTTCCCGTTAGTGCCTGCCACATGAATCGTAGCAAACGACTGATGAGGATGTCCGAAATGTTCGTCAAATGCCCGGGTGTTGCTAAGTCCTTCCTTATAGCCTGATGCCCCCTGTCGTTCGAACATGGGCATTTGGCTATATAGGTAATCGCAGGTTTCTTGATAATTCATGAATTTTAGTTGAAGTAATTCTTGAATTTCTGGAAGATGCTTTGCTTGGTAGCAGCATCACCCTTGAAGTTGTCGCTTTGACGGAATTGCTCGATGGCCTGTTTCTCTTCGCTTGTCAGTGTCTTTGGAACATATACGCTAACATTGACCACCAAGTCGCCGTTACCACGTCCATAGCCTTGTACGGCAGGAAGTCCCTTACCACGCAGACGCAGAGTCTTGCCGGGTTGCGTACCAGGCTCCATCTTTATCTTTAGGCGAGTGCCCTCAATAGTGGGAATTTCTACGTCGCCACCAAGTGCTGCTGTTGGGAAATCAAGCAACAGATTGTATATCAGGTTGTTATCGTCGCGAATGAAGGTGTCGTTTAGCTCTTCTTCGACAAAGACTTGAATGTCACCATTAACTCCGTTGCGCAGTCCGGCATTGCCCTTGCCGGGCACATTGACAATCATGCCTTCGGCTACACCGGCGGGAATTTTGATCTCAACAACCTCTTCACCTTTCTCAATACCCGTTCCGTGGCAATGGCGACATTTGTTCTTGATAACTGTACCAGCTCCGTCGCATGTAGGACAAACGCCTTGCGTCTGCATCATACCGAAGATGCTCTGTGTGGTGTGGGTGATGACGCCTGAGCCATGACATGTAGGACACTTTTCGGTGGCTGATCCGTCCTCCGAACCAGTACCATGACAATGCGAACATGCTACATCCTTGCGCACCTTGAATTTCTTGGTAACGCCGTGTGCTATTTCCTGTAACGACAAACGGACCTTCAGACGAAGGTCGCTTCCACGATGAACCTGCGGTCCGCGTTTTGCACTACCTCCAAAGCCGCCAAAACCGGCATGACCACCAAAAATATCGCCGAACATCGAGAAGATGTCGTCCATGTTCATCGATGCTCCTCCGAAAGGATCAAATCCACCGCTTCCTGGAGCATTGAAACCAAAGGTGTCGTACTGCTGGCGCTTCTGTGGGTCGTGCAATACGTCGTAGGCTTCGGCAGCCTCCTTGAATTTCTCTTCGGCTTCCTTGTTGCCAGGATTACGGTCTGGGTGATATTTGATGGCGATGGTTCGATACGCCTTCTTGATCTGGTCTTCTGTGGCGTTCTTGTCTACGCCAAGCACCTCGTAGTAGTCTCTTTTCTGTGCCATTGACTTCTTACCTCTTACTTCTAACCTCTAACATCTTATTGTCCTACTGCCACTTTGGCATGACGGATGACTTTATCGTTCAGTTGATAGCCTGCCTGCAGACAGTCGATAACCTTGCCTTTCTTGTCGTCGCCCATTCCAGGAACCATAGCAACAGCTTCGTGCATGTCTGTATCGAAGTCTGCGTCATCAGTGTCAATCTTCTTGACGCCCAGACTCTCCAAGGCTTTCATCATCTTATTATAGATGAGTTCCATGCCTTCGCGGAGAACGGCGGGATCATCGGTCTTTTCGCCGTTGGCCAGTGCGCGCTCCATATCGTCAATAACGGGCAAAATGGCGCTGACAGCTTTCTCACCACCATTCAGAATCAATTCGGCTTTTTCCTTCAGCGTGCGTTTACGGTAGTTGTCGAACTCAGCAGTTTTGTAAAGAATCTGCGTTTTCAGTTGCTCGATTTGTTCCTGAGCAGCCTCCAACGGGTCTTTTTCTTCTGCGGGTTCTGCAGTTTCTGAGTCTTCTGGATTTTCCGGAGTTTCCTGAGAGTCCGATGTTTCCTGAGTTTCTTCGCTATCGAGGATTTCTTCCTCTTCCATGTTTATCTTTTCTTCTTCTGTCATAGTTGTAACCTTTTTCTTTTTTTTAAGCCAGTATGCAAATTCCGTGCCAATTCTTAGAATCACCACTTGCTAATTATGCATACATCTCAGCTTTCTTTTCCTTGATGGATTCGTCGTATATGTAATCATCGTAGGTTGTCAACTTATCGATTGTGCCCTTTGGCGTCAACTCGATGATGCGGTCGGCCACGGTGTTGATGAATTCGTGGTCGTGCGAAGCAAACAGTATATTCCCCTTGAACGAGATGAGGTTGTTGTTGAAGGCCTGAATGGATTCCAGGTCCAGATGGTTCGTCGGAGTGTCGAGAATCAGACAGTTGGCATTCTTCAACTGCATACGGGCTATCATACAACGCATCTTTTCACCTCCAGAGAGTACACACACCTTCTTCTGGATGTCCTCGTCCTTGAACAGCATACGACCCAGGAACGACTTCATCATCACCTCATTGCCTGTGCCATATTGCGACAGCCAGTCGACGAGGTTCATTTCGCTCTGGAAGAACGAAGTGTTGTCGAGTGGGAGATAGGCAGTGGTGATGGTGACGCCCCACTTATAGGTGCCGGCATCAGCTTCGCGGTTGCCGTTGATGATTTCAAACAAAGCCGTCATAGCCTTAGGGTTGTGTGACAGGAAGACCGTTTTCTGACCCTTCTCAATGGTAAACGACACATTGTCGAAAAGCACTGTTCCGTCCGGATCCACAGCCTTCAGACCTTCCACTTCGAGGATCTGCGTACCTGGCTCGCGCTCCATCGAGAAAATGATGCCAGGATACTTACGTGTAGAAGGCGTGATTTCCTCTACGTTCAGCTTCTCCAGCATCTTCTTACGTGAAGTGGTTTGCTTCGATTTAGCTACATTGGCAGAGAAACGGCGGATGAATTCCTCCAACTGCTTGCGCTTTTCCTCTGCTTTCATCTTCTGGTTCTGAGCCTGTCTTAAAGCCAGCTGGCTCGATTCGTACCAGAATGAATAGTTACCCGAGAACAGCGTTACCTTGCCAAAGTCGATATCTACGGTCTGCGTTGAAACAGCATCGAGGAAGTGACGGTCGTGGCTGACTACCAACACACACTGCTCCAGATTCGACAAGTATTCCTCCAACCACTGCACGGTGTCGAGGTCGAGGTCGTTGGTAGGCTCGTCGAGCAATAGGTTGTCAGGATGTCCGAACAGTGCCTTGGCCAGCATGACACGGACCTTCTCGTTATTAGAAATCTCTGACATTTGCTTATAATGCTGACTTTCGGCCACGCCCAAGTTCTGCAATAGTTGTGCAGCCTCGCTCTCAGCCTCCCAACCGTTCATCTCGGCAAAGGCCATCTCCAAGTCGGCAGCACGCACACCATCCTCCTCGGTCATCTCCTCCTTGGCATACAGCGCCTCGCGCTCCTTCATATTCTTCCAAAGGGGCTGATGTCCCATCAGCACCGTATCCATGACGGTGAATTCATCATATTTGAAGTGGTCCTGTTCCAGCACGCTCAAGCGCTCGCCAGGCTGCATCTCGATAGTACCCTTGTTAGGCTCCAACTCACCACTGATGGCGCGGAGTAGGGTAGACTTACCGGCGCCATTTGCACCGATAATGCCATAGATGTTACCACTTGTGAACTTCAAATTAACGTCTTTGTACAGCGTTTTCTTTCCAAACTGAATCGCTAAGTTTGTGACTGTTATCATCTCTTTTTTACCTTATTTATTATTAGCGGCTGCAAAGGTAGTGAAAATCGAGTGAAATACAAAGAAAAAAGCAATTTTTCTTTTATTTCCGAGATGCATCCTACTTTCGACGAAGTCAAAGGTACAAATAAAAAATGAGCTGACCAACCCCCAGCACACTTTTTATCGGTTTCTAAAAAAGTTGGGCAAATGTTTGGTTATTCCGAAGAAAGTTCGTACCTTTGCAGCCGCTTTTACGAGATAAGAGCACGAAATTCAATTATTTAACAACAAAATTACACATTTAAACAATGGCAACAAAAATCAGATTGCAGCGCGGCGGACGTAAGAGCTATGCTTTCTACCGCATCGTTATCGCTGACGCTCGTGCACCACGTGATGGTCGTTTCACTGAAAAGATTGGTACTTACAATCCTAACACCAATCCTGCCACAGTAGACCTGAATTTCGAGCGTGCACTGTATTGGGTAGAGACTGGTGCTCAGCCCACTGACACTGTACGTAACATCCTCAGTCGTGAGGGCGTTTACCTGATGAAGCACCTCCGTGGTGGTGTGAAGAAGGGCGCTTTCGATGAGGCTACTGCACAGAAGAAGTTCGACGCCTGGAAGGCAGACAAGCAGAACGGTCTGAACAAGATCGCTGAGGCTGATGCTAAGGCAAAGAAGGATGCTGCTGCTAAGGAGCTGGCTCAGGAGAAGAAGTTGAACGAAGAGATTGCTAAGAAAGTAGCAGAGAAGAAAGCTGCTGCCGAGGCTGCTAAGGCTGAGGAAGAGGCTGCAAAGGCTGCTGAGGCTCCCGCTGAGGCACCTGCTGCTGAGGCTCCCGCCGAAGAGGCACCTGCTGCTGAGTAAGCAACCATTCGTATCCGAAAAGAATAAAAGTCAGAAAGTATTAAGCTTTCTGGCTTTTTTCGTTATAGAATGTCTCGTACTCCTTGGCCACCTTCATATAATCGTGATGTTTTTGGATGTATGCAATGCTCTGGCGTTTCAGTTCCGGAATGCGCTCTGGATGCAGCACCAACTGTTCAAGTTCGTGAAAGACACTCTCGTAGTTGGGTTCGACGTTGACAATAGGTCGTAAGTCCTGTTCCCCTAATATTTCGTAGTTCTCAGGTTCGCCACCCCCCACGACAATGATTCCTTTCGACATGGCCAGCAGGGCATTCATGGCAGGTGTATAACTATAAAGCTGGTCGAGAATAGCATCACTACTGTCGAGCATTTGTTCGTATTGTGCAAAGGGTATGCCGTTGGCCACCTTCAGGACCACCTGTTCCGGATATTTTGCTGAGATGGCTTTGGCAGCCTTCAGCATGATGTCGGTCCCCTTGTATGCACTGCGTTTTTTACTGATGCCGACAAACAAGTTCAGCTTGTCGTGTGGCTCGGCGATACGGTTGTTGTCGGGCATTCTGATAGGGTAGGGAATGAAGCGCGTCTTGTCGGGATAGTGCGGCTGGTAGCATACGTGATATTCATAAAGACCGGTAATGATGCCGTCGCAATTGTCAGCAATCAGTTTGTTTAGTTGTTCCTTGACGGTCCCCAGCCAGTCGCGACGTTCTGTCAGTGCTGCTTCGTCAGTGCGCAACTGACTGCCGAAATTGAAATCGCTATACCGCAGGGGGTTCCGTTCAATACACTCGTTTACCCAGTAGTAGTCCATTCCGAAGGCTCCTAAGAACACCTTTTTGTTGTGTTTTCGCAGATAATTATAGAAAAAGAATAACCGCTCAGCCTTGAGTTCGAAGAACATGGGGTTGATGAGCTGTACTACATCGTAGCCTCGAAGTTTGGACAGTAATGTGTAGAGCTTGACCATGAGTGAAACGCCCCCGAATTTTCCTGATGCCCTTGACACATCGATGTCGCGTGGATAATTCTTCCACCCGTCGCCATCGGAGACAACAGTCACTTGATGTCCTATCGCACGGAGACCTTCGGCCAGTGTGGCGTGTACGTTGCTGTATTCGCCTATGAGCAGTATCTTCATCTTTCGCGTTTTAACAAGGGTAGTGTGCGCAGCAATATGGCACGTCCGAGCCGGTTGTTGCTCATCTGGCGGAACCACTTATACTTTTGTGAGTAGTCACGGTCGGGTAGTGGAAAAAGTCCGTCGTTACGCAATTCCGTAATGCATTGTTCGAGCGCTTGACTGGAACGCTTTTGGATGATGTTCTGATAGATGTAGTCCATCGTCAGTTGGGCGATGCGGCGCTGCATGGCCAGACGTTCGCTCCTGGGAACGCGGTCGCAGAGCATATGCAGTCTTTTGATGACACCCCTGATGTCGCTAAGTCGTTTGTCAGTGCTTTCGTCGTCGGCTTGTGTAGTGATGCTGCCACTATGTTTGTAATAATAATATGCTTTGGCATTGGTTACAATGAGCTGTTCGGCACGGATCAGCAATTGGGGCGTAAACTCTTCATCTTCGTGCCAGATGTCAGGGGTAAAGCGTAAGTCGCTGAGAGCCGTCCGCTGGAACAAATAACAACATGCTGTTCCATGAATGTTGTTTTTCAGCATATACTCTGTTCCACTGACAATTGGCTGGTCGCTGAACGACTGTTGGTTATCGGTGCGGTCTGTAAAGTCGAACATCACCATGTCTATGTCCGTATTTGTACGGATAATGTCCAAGCAGTGGTCATAGGGCGCTGCAACCAAATAATCGTCGGCGTCAACGAACTGAAGGAATTTTCCCGTGGCGGTTTCAATGCCTTTGTTGCGGGCTACGCTGAGTCCTCCGTTGGGTTGACGTACGTAAATAATATTGTCGCCATACTGCATCAGACTGTTCATGGGACTGACGTCAGAACCGTCGTCGATAATCAGTATTTCGCGCTCTTCAGGTTTTAACGATAAAGCCAGGATGCTGTCGATACATTTACACAGCATCTGCACCGGCAGGTTGTAGAAGGTAACGATAAAAGTTACCAGCGGTTGGGCTTCTTGACGTGATGTACGAAGTGGATTATTTTGCATAATTGTTTGATTCCGAACAAGTTGTTTGCGATTGCTTTAAGTTTGTTAGCACCTGTGAATTTCGCTGTATCGACTTTCCTCAGCTTGAGCATTGGTGCGTCTCCAGTTTGTTCGCAGACATCAATTTGTATGTTTAGCAGATGCAGATAGTAGGTGTCGTCCATCGGCATGCCGTTGGTCATGTGGGCCTCCAGCAGTTGACGAAGTTGCTGACCTGTGGCTGTGGCGGTAATCCCCTGCTCGTTCCAGCAGTAATGATAGAAACCTTTCGAGGAGATCTTCACCTTTCGTGCCTTCCTAAGCAGCTCGGGCAGGGTGTATGCGTCCTCAAAGACCTTGCCCTTGGGGTAGCGCACCTGTTCGAACAATACGCTGCGGTAGATTTTGTTGCATGCATAGGTGTGCAAGTAGGCCTGTCCTTTCAGCCAGTATTCGTTTATGTCCGTGTAGGTGCAGTCTGGCAGTGCGAGCCTGTCTCTGATGGCATATTCCACCATGTCCGCATCGTCCATTTCAGTGAGCAGTGGTGCCAATGTGTCTGTCTCGAGGTAGTCGTCAGAATCGACAAAGGTCAGGTATTCCCCTCGTGCTATTTCAATACCGCTATTGCGTGCATCGCTCAGCCCGCCGTTCTCTTGGTGAATGACCCTGATGCGTGTATCTTTTGCAGCCCAGCGGTCACACATCGCCGGACATTGGTCAGGTGAACCGTCGTCGACAAGAATTACTTCCATGTCGTCCACATGTTGACTGAGAACACTCTCTATACAGCGGTCAAGAGAGTCTTCTACGCAGTAAACGGGTATGATGACGGACAGTTTCACTCAGCAAAGGTACAATTTAATACGCAAAATTCCAAAGATTTTTGCGGTATTGTGTAATAAAATGATTAATTTTGCATTCTGAAATAGAAAAATGGAGCAAGAGCGCAACGATAACTACGACCATGTGTTGAAATACACGAGTGTCTTTGGTGGCGTACAGGGCTTGGTCATTCTGATCGGTCTTGTGCGAAATAAGTTTATGGCTTTGCTCTTAGGGGCTGGTGGTATGGGCTTCAATGCATTGTTGACTTCCGCACAGAATTTTGCCTCGCAGTGTACCAATCTGGGAATCTCCTTTGGCGCCGTTCCCCGTCTGTCCACCTATTTTGAAAAGGACCGCCAGCAGTTGCTCGACTATTATATTCAGGTTATTCGCTTGTGGAGTATGATGGCTGCTGTGCTTGGAGGCTTGTTCTGTATCATTGTTAGTCCGTTCATCAACGATCTGTCGTTTACTTGGGGTAACCATACATTGCACTATGCCATGTTGGGTATTTCTGTAGCCATGATTGCCATCACTGGTGGTGAGACTGCCATTCTGAAGGCCACACGCCGTTTGGGATCATTGGCTCGCATTCAGATTTATACTGCAGTGGCCTCCGTCGTGCTTTCCATTCCCCTCTATTACTTTTATGGGCATACAGGTGTCGTTCCGGCCATTGTTCTTATAGCTGGTGCAGGAATGCTGGTGACGATAGGCTATTCATGGCGACTATATCCTTTCAGGATCCGTTTCAGTCGTAGTCAGCTGAAACATGGTGCGAGCATGATTCGTCTGGGAGTAGCGTTTGTGTTGGCTGCAGCCATAGGCAGTGCTGCGGAAATGTTAATACGAGGCTATTTGAACGTTGAAGGCGGACTGGATGATGTCGGTCTCTACAATGTTGGTTTTATGATTACCATTACCTATGCCGGAATGGTGTTCTCGGCCATGGAAACCGACTATTTTCCACGTCTTTCCGCTGTTTGTACGGATATTGCCAAAACCAACGAGACTGTCAACAAGCAGATGGAGGTTTCGCTGTTGCTGCTGTCGCCCATGCTGGTAGCACTGATGATGTTGTTGCCCCTGCTTGTTCCCATGTTGTTCAGCAAGGAGTTCTTACCCGTTGTGGGTATGGCTCAGGTGGCTGTGTTGGCCATGTATTTCAAAGTGCTTACCATGCCTGTGGCTTACATCACACTGGCCCGAAGCCGTTCGCTGTCCTATCTGCTGCTCGAAACGTCCTATTTCGTCGTTCTTGTACTGGCTGTGATGGTAGGCTTCCGTCAGTGGGGATTGTGGGGAACGGGCCTCGCTATTGTTGTGGCTCATTTGTTCGAAACACTATTGGTCGGCGGTTATGCCTATGTCTATTATGACTATCGCTCCACTTCAACAGTATTCCGTTATGCTGCCGTCCAGACGTTGATAGGCCTTTTGGCCTATGGAGCGACATTGTTGACAGAAGGATGGCTCTATTGGATAACAGAAGCCGCACTGACACTTGTCAGCACGGCTTATTCTGTTCATATCCTGCGTCAGAAGACGCACCTGTGGGAATCGCTTAAGCGCCGTCTTAGAATCTGAAGTCAAGCTCCAGGTCTACGAAATTGTAGTCGTGCTTGGCCAAATTACGGTCGTTTACGCGGGCATATTCGAAATTCACCTGCAGGTTCTTCGTAAAGAAGTAGTTCAAACCCACCTCATACATGGTCTTGGCTGAACTCCATTCCTTCATGCTGCGATAGCACTGGTAGCGGGCCTTGGCGTGAAGCTTGCTCTTGATAACGGGCACGATGCCGAAGGCATACCATCCGTCAGCTTTGTCGCCTCTTGAATAGTCAATCTCTCTGACATTGTTGGCGGCTTTTGCTGCACCCCAACCTTGGCTGTGCAGATATTCTGCACGGAAGGTGTATTCGTTCAAGTCGTACTCGGCAGAAATTGCATAACGGTTCTTCTCCACGCTACGTGTGGTACCTGTGAGGGGATCAAGCATAGCACCACGGCTACCCGTCCATCCGAAGGCACCGATGCGCAGGCCCTTGATGGGCATTACCCATACGCCACCGATAATATCCTTACGGTTGTCCTGGTCTTTCTGGTTGATGCCTTCACCATTATAGACGCCTACTTGATAGTGGAACAGACGACGTCCGTTGGCATTGGGGAAGAGGTCACCTGAGAACTGGATACCGATATCTCGACCACCGGAGCTCTTCTCACCGGTGCGGTCGCCAAAACCTGACAGGTTGTTGATGACATCAGCATAGGCATACCATCCCTGCGTAATGGGGTGGGTAGGGTTCTCATAAGTGAAGGCACGCTTAAACTGTCCGGCTCGAATCTTGAATTCCGGATATTTTCTCCACTCAGCATAGAGGTCTACCAACTGAACGGTTGGCTCGCCAGGTCCTTTCACGTTAGTACCCTGAATCTGTGCACGCCAGTCGAAATCACCGATTTTGCCATCCAGGATGAAACGGGCCAGACGCAGGTTGAAGGTGTTCGTGTGATTACCTTCGGGGTCCTGACCCTGATACTGCAGCATGCCGTAGCCGCTGAACTTAATGTTCTTTACCCATTGAGGAACCTCAATTGTAGTCTTCTTCTCTTGTGCATTGGCGGTCAATGCGAAGCCCATCGCGAAGAGGGCCAGTGTCATAAGCTTTTTCATACGTGTTGTTTTTTATTTGTTAGTAGTACAACATTTTCTACGTGTGGCGTGTGGGGGAACATATCCACGGGCTGTACTTCCACCACGCGGTATTGCTCGTCCAGCAGTTGCAGGTCGCGAGCCTGTGTGGCGGGGTTACAGCTGACATAAACGATTCGCTGGGGTGCTGCCCTCAGAATGGTTTTCACCACGTCGGGGTGCATGCCAGCTCGTGGGGGGTCGGTGATGATCACATCGGGGCGTCCGTGTTCCGTGATGAATTCGTCGCTCAGCACGTCTTTCATGTCGCCGGCAAAGAACAGCGTATTCTCTATGCCGTTGATCTGGGAGTTCACCTTGGCGTCTTCAATCGCTTCGGGTACGTATTCTATGCCGATGACTTTGCTGGCCCTTCGCGCCACGAAGTTAGCAATGGTTCCTGTGCCGGTATACAGGTCGTAGACCAGCGGCAGCGTGTCACTAGTCTCACTAGTCTTACTAGTCTTACTAGTCTGACTAGGCCTACTAGAACTAAATGCGAATTCACGCACGACTGAGTACAAATGGTACGCCTGCTCAGTGTTCGTCTGGTAGAAGCTCTTGGGGCCAACCTTGAACTTCAGGTCCTCCATCAGTTCGAAGATGTGGTCCTTGCCCTTGAACACCAGGATGTCCTGATCGCCAATCGTGTCGTTACACTTTTGGTTGTCCAGATACATCAGCGAAGTAATCTGCGGGAACTTGTCTGCAATGTGCTGCATCAGTCCCTTGGCGTCACTTTCGCTCTGGGTTAATGTCTCTTCCGAACTCCTGTCGTAGTGGAATTGGAAAATGATCATCCACTCGCCGCTGGCGCTGTTGCGCATGATGACGTCGCGCAGCAGACCAACCTGTTGGCGCAGATCGAAGAACGACAGCCCATGCCCGGTGGCGTAGTCGCGCACCTCGTTGCGAATCTCGTTGTGCAGGTCGTCCATCAGCCAGCATTTTTCTATCGGAAGAATCTTGTCGAACGCCCCCGTGATATGGAATCCGATGGCGGGAGTGTTTTTCTCTAAACGCTCATCTTTCAACTCCAAACTAGTCAGCCAGCGCTTATTCGCACAGCCAAAGTCCAGTTTGTTTCTGTATTCCTGCGTCTTTACACTTCCCAAAATGGGACGAAATTCGGGCAACTCCACCTTACCGATACGTGTCAGCTGGTCATACACCTGCTGCTGCTTCATCTTCAGTTGAGCCTCGTAGGGCAACTGTTGCCACTTGCAACCGCCACACACACCGAAGTGTTGACAGAACGCCTTCTCGCGTACCTTACTATATTCGTGGTAACGAATCACCTCGGCTTCCATGTATGAGTGCTTTTTACGTTTTACCTGCAGGTCGACCACATCGCCGGGTACGGCCCATGGAACGAAAACCACCATGTCGTCAACCCTTGCCAGCGATTTGCCCTCCGCTGCAAAGTCCGTAATTTTAATATGCTCTAATATGGGTAGCGGTTTCTTCTTTCTTGCCATTAACGATAATTTTTTGCAAATATAATCATTATTTTGCAAAAAAACAAACGAAATATTATTTTTCTTTGTTTCTACCCCGTTAAAAATATGTTATTTCAACAAATCGGGACGCAGCCGACGGGTGCGGTCGAGGGCTTGTTCGAGTTCCCACTCACGGATTTTTGCCTCGTTGCCTGAAAGCAATATTTCCGGAACCTTCCAGCCTTTGTAGTCTGCTGGACGGGTGTAGATGGGTGCTGCCAGGAGGTCGTCCTGGAAGCAGTCGGAGAGTGCACTCTGCTCGTCACCAATCACTCCGGGTACGACGCGAACGACAGCGTCTGCAATCATAGCTGCCACGAGTTCACCGCCCGTCAGTACGAAGTCGCCGATGCTGATTTCGCGGGTGATGAGGTGGTCGCGCACGCGTTGGTCGATGCCCTTGTAATGTCCTGCCAGGATAATAAGGTTACCCTTGAGCGACAGTTCGTTGGCCATATGCTGGTCGAAACGTTCTCCGTCGGGCGAGGTGAAGATGACCTCGTCGTAGTCGCGTTCGGCCTTCAGTGCACTGATGCAGCGGTCGATAGGCTCACACTGCATCACCATACCTGCTGATCCGCCATAGGGATAGTCGTCGACGCGACGCCACTTGTCGAGCGTGTAGTCGCGCAGGTTGTGCAGACGGATTTCGGCCAGTCCCTTCTTCTCGGCACGGGCCAATATGGATTCGTGTACGAAGCCCTCAATCATTTCGGGCAATACGGTGATGATGTCTATGCGCATAGCTAAATGAGTAATTAGTAATGAGTAATTAGTAATTATGATTACCGTAGAACGCGATGATGCGGTCGATGTATTGTTCACCCGTCTTGCGGCCCATTTCATAGACGAGCCGCATCTGTGCCGTGTCGTGCGAGATGTGGCCAATGGGTATTTTCTCGTCCGGCCGGATGACCAGGCAGCGTCCCTGACGTTCAGCCTCTGCCACATATTCCAGCTGGCGGTTATACATCAGGTGGCGCTGGTCCAGGGCACGCAGGAAGTGTGGATACTTGCGCAATGCGAGACGCATGAGTGGCATCAGTCGCAGGTGGCTCTTCTTGTAGCCCAGCGGCTGGGTGAGAATGACAACGTTGCGCCGGATGCCCTGCCGTTCAAAGTATTCCAAGGGAATGGAATCGCTGACACCTCCATCGAGCAATTTGCGACCTCCTACGTGGACGACTTTCGACGCCAGCGGCATGGATGCCGAGGCACGCAGCCACTCGAGTTCGTCGTAGTCGACGTGGTCCATCGGGTGATAGACGGCCTGTCCCGTCTCTACGTCTGTGCAGACGACGGTGAACGTCATGGGGTTTTGTTCGAAGGCTGACGTATCGAAGATGTCGTACTCGTAGGGTACCACATGGTAGCCGAATTGCGCATTGAAGTAGTCGCCGCTGGTGATGAGCGATTTCATGCCGCTGTAGCGTGAATCGTGGGCAAAACGGGTATTGTAACGGATGGCTCGGCCTATCTGCCGCGACTTGTAGTTACAGCCGAAGGCAGCTCCTGCCGATACACCGATCAGCGCGTCGGGCCATACGTCGTGCTCCATCATCACGTCCGTTACGCCTGCCGTCCACAGACCACGCATGGCTCCGCCTTCCAGTACCAGACCCTTCTTCATCGTTTAGCGTTTGTCTATATATTCGTATTGCGAGGCGCTGTATTTCTCTCGTGGAAATTTAAACATATCGTCAGAGATTCCGCCCACCTTGACGTTGCTGATTTTGATGGTCGTATGGAAAATACCCATCTTGATGCGTACGCTGATGGGGTAGCGCGTCTTCTTGTCGAGCAGACAACGTGCTTCCTTGATGCCTTTGACGCCCTTCTTGGCTTTCAGCGTGATGTAGTAGCCCTCCTGGGAGTCCTTGATGCTGTAGGTGTAATTGTCGGGCGAGAACTTGAACTTCGTGGCATACTTGTCGCGCTCGTCGGAATGGGCGTCGTAGATGACGATACGGCTTTTCTTGCGTTCCAAACGGTAGTAGGTCACGTCGTCGTTCCAGGCAATATACTTCTCGTCTATGAATTTGCTTTTCTTGCCCTTGGTCCATATGGTGCCCTGGGTCTTGTAGATGCCGATGATATTGACGTTGTAGGTGAGCTGTGAACCCTGATCGCCAAAAATCATCTTGTAGGTCTCCATGAACATCCGTCGGGCCTGCTGGGCGTTGGGAGTCTCTTTCTCCTGTGCATGCAGCGACGCGGAACTCCATAGGAGAACCATGATGAATAATATGATTTTGTGCATAGTCTATTTTTTGCGTTTCAATACCAGATATTTGGGCAGTTTCTGCCATTTTCCGTTCTTGGGAATTTTGATGGTACTGCCCGACATCTGTTGCAGGACGTAGGTCGTATCGTTGTGGCAGAACAGACGGGCCTTAAGGTCCTCGCTGCCATAGTCGTTAATCAGCTGTATTTCAGCCTCGCGCTCGTTCTTGACCTTGCAGGAGGTAATCACCCAGCAGAACGAGTTGTGAACCTTGCCCAGGAAACCTGGCAACTGACCGTAAAGCGGTTGTCCAGGCACCTCTATGTCTTGGTCGTAGAAATTGATGCGCATGTATACCTCGTATTCATTATTATATAGGTACGCGCGAAATGTCTGATTCTCTTCTTGTGCGAAAAGCGTTGTACAACATAGTTGTAATAGTGCCAGCAAGAGTATTCTTGTCATATTCTTTAATTGCATTATTCTGATTTTGAGGGGGCAAAGGTACTAAATCTAAATCAATAAAATGCTGATTTGTAGAAAAATAAATGTAAAAAGAGCGTAGTTTTTAATTTTTTTTAATTAACTTTGCAACCTGAAATACATGTATTAATATGGGAAAAAACTATTTAAAGCCTGATTACATCTTCGAATCGAGCTGGGAGGTATGTAATAAAGTCGGTGGAATTTACACTGTACTGTCCTCTCGCGCGAAGACGCTTCAGGATGAAATGAAGGATCACATCATTTTCATTGGTCCTGATTGCTGGAAGGAGAAAGAAAGTCCCTATTTTAAGCAAGACAATGCTCTTTTTGCCGAGTGGCAATGGGAAGCTAAGCAGCAAGGCTTAAAGATTAGGGTAGGCCGTTGGACGGTTCCCGGGGAGCCGATAGCTGTTTTGGTCGACTTTACCCCATACTATGAGCAGAAAGACGAAATCTATGGTTGGCTTTGGGAAAACTACCAGGTTGATTCGCTGCACGCCTATGGCGACTACGACGAGGCCTCGATGTTCTCGTATGCTGCCGCCTTGGTGACTGAGAGTTTCTACAACACTCAACTCTCAACTCTAAACTCTAAACTCAAAATCATTTATCACGCCAACGAGTGGATGTGCGGACTGGGTGCGCTGTATATCAACAACAAACTGCCCCAGATCGGTACCGTCTTCACGACCCATGCCACGAGCATCGGCCGTAGCATTGCCGGCAACATGAAACCCCTGTACGACTATTTGTTTGCCTACAATGGCGACCAGATGGCCGACGAGCTGAATATGCAGTCGAAGCACTCTATCGAGAAACAGACTGCCTGGCACGTCGACTGCTTCACCACCGTGAGCGATATTACTGCCAAGGAGTGTGTCGAGCTGTTGGACAAACCCGTCGACGTGGTGCTGCCCAATGGTTTCGACGACAGTTTCGTACCCAAGGGAGCTCAGTTTACGAAGAAGCGCAAGGCTGCCCGTAAGCGTCTGCTGGAAGTGGCCAATGCACTGCTTGGAGAAAACCTTGGCGACGATACGCTAATCATTTCAACATCAGGACGTTATGAGTTCCGTAACAAGGGTATTGACGTATTCGTGGAAGCCATGAACCGTCTGCTGCGCGACCGCGACCTGAAGAAGAAGGTGGTGGCGTTTATCGAGGTCCCCGGTTGGGTAGGGGAGCCCCGCAAGGATTTGCAGGAGCGACTCAACTCACCTCTCACCTCTAACCTCTCACCCCTTGAGGTCCCCCAGGTAACCCACTGGCTCCACAATATGAGTCACGACAACGTGCTGAGCATGTTGAAATATTACGACATGCACAACCGCAAGGACGAAAATGTGAAGGTCATCTTCCTGCCCTGCTATCTGGACGGCAACGACGGCATCCTGAACATGACTTACTACGATGTAGTGCTGGGCAACGACCTCTGCATCTATCCTTCGTATTACGAGCCGTGGGGATATACCCCGTTGGAGGCAGTAGCATTTAAAGTGCCCTGCATCACTACCGATTTGGCGGGCTTCGGACTTTGGGCAAACAAGGAGTTCGGACATGATGGCGAGTTGAAGGACGGCGTGAAGGTCATCCATCGCACAGACTATAACTATTCGGAAGTGGCAGATGCCATCAAGGACACAGTAGCCGCCTTCTCGGCCATGAGCCAGAAGGAGGTTGACGATTGTCGCAAGAAGGCCGACGCCCTGTCGAAGAAGGCCCTGTGGAGTCACTTCATCGAATACTACCACGAGGCTTACGATATCGCCTTACGAAAGGCTGAGGAAAGAAATTAACAATTCAAACATAACAATTGATAAATTATGAAAATTAAAGCAGATTATGCAAATGCTCCCCAGTGGAAGGACCTGACCGTGAAGTCGAGCCTTCCCGAGCAGCTGAAGTGTTTGGACGAGATTGCCCACAACATGTGGTGGGTGTGGAACTACGAGGCTCGTGACTTGTTCCGTGACCTCGACCCTGAGATTTACCATGATGTAAAGCACAATCCAGTCATGTTGCTGGAGCGTTTGGGTTATGCCCGTAAGGAAGAAATCCTGAAGGATAAGTCACTGATGAAGCGTGTCAAGGATGTCTACGCCTTGTTCCGCAAGTACATGGACGTCAAGCCCGATGCAAAGCGCCCCTCAGTGGCCTACTTCTGCATGGAGTATGGTATCCACTCTGCCCTGAAGATCTATTCAGGTGGTCTGGGAATGCTGGCCGGTGACTATGTGAAGGAGGCTTCCGACTCGAACGTCGATATGTGTGCCGTCGGTTTCCTCTATCGTTTCGGCTATTTCACACAGAGCCTGTCGATGGACGGACAGCAGATTGCCAACTACGAGACGCAGAACTTCGGTTCGCTGCCCATCGAGCGCGAGCTCGACAAGGATGGCAACCCGCTGGTCATCGATGTGCCTTACACCAACTATCAGGTTCACGCTTATGTATGGCGTGTCAACGTAGGCCGTGTAAAGCTGTATCTGCTTGATACTGACAACGAAATGAACTCCGACTTCGACAAACCCATCACCCACGCACTCTATGGTGGCGATTGGGAGAACCGTCTGAAGCAGGAGATTCTGCTCGGTATCGGTGGTATGCTGCTGCTCAAGAAGCTCGGCATCAAGAAGGATGTATATCATTGCAACGAGGGTCACGCAGCACTCTGCAACCTGCAGCGTCTGTGCGACTACATCGAGGAAGGTTTGAATTTCAACCAGGCACTCGAACTGGTTCGTGCCAGCGGTCTCTACACCGTTCATACGCCCGTTCCCGCAGGTCACGACTACTTCGAGGAAGGTCTGTTCGGCAAGTATATGGGCGGTTATCCCCAGAAACTCGGCATCTCGTGGGATGAGTTCATCGGCATGGGCCGTACCAATCCCGACGACCATAGCGAGAAATTCTGTATGTCAACCTTTGCCTGCAACACCTGTCAGGAGGTTAACGGCGTCAGCTGGCTGCATGGTGAGGTGTCGAAGAAGATGTTCGCTCCCATCTGGAACGGCTACTTCCCCGAGGAGAACCACGTGGGCTATGTCACCAATGGTGTTCACTTCCCCACCTGGTGTGCTACCGAGTGGCGTCGCGTCTATGCCAAGTACTTCGATGCTTCGCACATGAGCGACCAGTCGAACGAAGACATCTGGCACGGCATCTACAACTGTCCCGATGAGGAAATCTGGGCTACACGCCAGGCTCTGAAGGCCAAGCTGTTCGAGTATATTGCTGTACAGTTCCGTGAGACGTGGCTGAAGAACCAGGGCGATCCTGCACGTGTGGTGAAACTCGTTGAGCGCTTCAATCCCAATGCACTCGTTATCGGCTTCTGCCGTCGTTTCGCTACCTACAAGCGTGCTCACCTGCTGTTCACCGACGAGGCTCGTCTGTCAAAGATTGTCAACGATCCCGAGCATCCCGTCATCTTCCTCTTTGCCGGTAAGGCTCACCCCGCCGATGGTGCTGGTCAGGGTCTCATCAAGAAGATTTACGAGATTTCACAGCGCGAGGAGTTCCAGGGTAAGATCATCTTCCTCGAGGACTACGACTTCCTGCTGGCTCGCCGCCTCGTATCGGGTGTCGACATCTGGATGAACACCCCGACACGTCCGCTCGAGGCTTCCGGTACATCTGGCGAGAAGGCCGAGATGAACGGTGTTGTCAACCTCTCCGTGAAGGACGGCTGGTGGCTCGAGGGCTATCGCGAGGGTGCCGGATGGGCACTCACCGAGAAGCGCACCTATCAGAATCAGGGCTATCAGGACCAGCTCGACGCTGCCACCATCTATGGTCTGCTCGAGAACGAAATCATTCCTCTGTATTATGACAAGGACAAGAAGGGCATCTCGAAGGGCTGGATCAAGGTCATCAAGAACTCCATCGCCCAGATTGCTCCTCACTACACCATGAAGCGTCAGCTCGACGACTACTACAGCAAGTTCTACGAGAAGCAGGCTAAGCGCTTCCGTGAGCTGTCGAAGAACGACAACCGTCTGGCTAAGGACATCGCCCAGTGGAAGGAAGCTGTCGCCGAGCGTTGGGATGCCATCAACGTCGTATCTTGCGAGTGGAACTTCCCCGCAACCGGTTGCGAGGCTGGTCAGAAGTACAACATCAAGTACGTCATCAACGAGCAGGGTCTCGACGATGCCATCGGACTCGAGAAGGTCAATGTCTATCTCGACAAGGACGGCAACGAGAAGGTATTCAGTGTTGAACCGCTGAAGATGACAGGCCACGAAGGCAACAACTACACCTTCGAGGCTGAGTTGACTCCTCGCCAGTTCGGTCAGTACAAGAGTGCAGTCCGCATGTATCCGAAGAACAAGAACCTGCCTCACCGTCAGGACTTCTGCTACGTCAAGTGGTTGGAACTCCCCGCCATGTAATCCGCCTTCATGCGACAGAGCGATTTTGACTTACTCGAAGAGCGCGAAGTGTCGTTCCCGCCGGCACATACGGCGGAACACTTGCTGAACCAGACGATGATCCGGTTGTTTGGATGCGAGCGTTCGTACAATGCTCACATCGAACGCAAGAAAAGCAAGATGAGCTTCCATTTGGACCGTAAGCCTTCGCGACAGGACGAGAAGCTCATTGAGCAGGAGATGAACCGGCTGATCAGCGAGGACCTGCCCGTCACGTTCGAATACGTCACGCGCGACAATCTCCCCGAAGGCATCAGCCTCGAACGACTGCCCGACGATGCTTCAGACGCCATCCGACTGGTGCGCATCGGCGACTACGACGTCTGCCCCTGCATAGGTAAGCACGTCCGCTCCACCGCCCAGATAGGCAGTTTCGAAATGCTCGGCACCAATTGGGACGAACACGAACACTCGTTCCGGGTAAGATTCAAGATTATACAATAACACAAAAAGAGGATGTGACACATTGCACATCCTCTTTTTTTACTCTTTTATAATACATATCCTCTGCACACTCACTTACAGCTTCTAATCAGCTGTCTCAACCCCCATACAACAAGAATCCGGGCACTTGTTCGAATTCTTTGTAATAATCATACAATTGATGCACGCATTTGGTACATGTCCCAAATGCGTGCATCACTTTCTTTGGGAATATCGAAAATTTTCTGTAATTTTGTACCCAAACAATAACTTGATGCGGACCTGCGGGTTTCGTTCATATTACTAAACGTAAAACAATTTTCTTGCAAGAATATGAAACAAACTATGCGATGGGTGCTTGCTGCCACCTTAATTACAATTTTCACGATGCTTGTTGCCTGTACGAAGGAGGGCGACACCATCTACCAGCCAGACCCTGACGAGCCGAAGGCCAGCACGGCACCGCTTGTCACAGTAATTTACGGTCAGGACGCCTTGGGCGACCGCTCCTACAGCGACCTTATATATAAAGGTATAGAGGAAGCTGCTGCCAAACACGGTCTGCGCACCTTGCAGCTCTCGCCGACCAGCTACGAGGAGGGCAAGGGCTACCTGCAGAGCATGTT
>CAMHUU010000037.1 GCA_946188395.1 uncultured Prevotellaceae bacterium
AACGCTCAGCAGTACATGACCATCATGGATGAGTACACCTTCAACACTTCTGGTCAGAAGATGAACTGGCAGGGCTTCGTTCCTAACGCTACTGAAATGCCTGACATTCAGGAAAGGGGTCTGATTGACATCCTCGATAAGGTGAAGAACGGCTGGGAAGGTACTGACTGGTGGGGTGCTTTCGAGAACAAGAATGCCCTGCAGCAGAACCATTCTGTAACGCTGACCGGCGGTTCTGACCGCTCGAAGTTCGCCATGTCGTACACCTATACCGGTAACGAAGGTATCATGGGTGCTGATCAGGCTTCTTACTACAAGCGTCACACTATCCGTCTGAACAGCGACCATGTGCTGTACAGAGTAAAGGATTTGGACGTCATCACCATCGGTGAGAACATCTCTATCGGCTACAACAGAAATCACGACCTGGCTGAGGACGGTATGTATTGGAGCTACATCCACAGCCTGCTGCAGACCTGCCCGCTGGTTCCTCAGTATGGTCTCAACGGCGAGAACTACTACTATCAGGACTTCGATGGTACTGTTAAGTATGGTCAGGGTTGGAACTCTTCACTGTTCAGCAACCCCTGGGAGAACCTCCAGAAGGGTGGATTCAACTCAAAGGCTGAAAGCCGCAGCGTGAACACCAGCGCTACTGCTTTCATGACCATCCAGCCCATCAAGGGTCTGAGACTGCGTTCGCAGTTCAACTACTATTGGGGATCAAGCGCATATCGCAACTACAACGAGCCTCGCTCTACCGGTTACGGTAATGCCACCTCTATTATATATAGTGTAAACCAGAGCGCCGGCATGAGCACTTCATGGTCGGTTGAGAACACCCTGACCTACGATCTGCCTATCATTTCTGGTCATAAGATTAGCGCCATGGTCGGTCAGAGCTTCCAGAGCACCGCTTGGAGCCAGAACATGGGCGGTTCTAACAAGGTAAGCTACGGCGACCAGCTCGCAACGTTGAAGGGTTGGAACTCTGCATACCTGTCGAACGTGAAGGTGGTAAACGCTACCGACGTCACGCTCACCGGTTCTCCTAACGACGAAGAGTATCTGGCTTCTTGGTTCGGTCGTCTGACTTGGGACTGGAACGAGAAGTACATGGCTACTGTTACCGTACGTTACGACGGTTCTAGTATCTTCACCGACGGCAAGCGCTGGGGTACATTCCCCTCATTCTCTGCAGGTTGGGTCGTCAGCAACGAGCCCTTCATGGAGAAGACCCGCAGCTGGATGGACTTCTTGAAGATCCGCGGTTCTTGGGGTCAGAACGGTAACAACCGTATCTCCAAGTACCAGTATCTGGCTACCATCGCTCTTTCGGGCGAAGCTTTTGACAGCGGCTACAAGTTCGCTTCTGACATGGCTACTTCTGTTGCCGGTACTCCTAACCTGGGTGCCTACGCTGACATCGTGCCTAACCCCGACCTGACTTGGGAGACTTCTGAGCAGCTCGACTTCGGTTTCGACGCTCGCTTCCTGAACAGCCGCTTAGGCTTGACCTTCGACTGGTATAAGAAGACCACCAAGGACTGGCTGATCACTGGTCCGAACATTGCTATCAACGGTACGAACCCCGCTGCCATCAATGGTGGTGACGTGAAGAACACCGGTATTGAGATTGCACTGTCTTGGAACGACCGCATTGGCAAGGACTTCAGCTACAACGCAAGCGTGAACTTTGCTACCAACAAGAACGAGGTAACCCGTATCGCCAACGATAACCACTATCTGAATGGTCCTAGCGGCGTGCTCTCACAGGGTACTGAGTACTGCTACCGTGCTGAGGAAGGCAAGCCCATCGGTTACTTCTACGGCATGTCTTATAGCGGTATCTGGCAGAACCAGGCTCAGATTGACGCTGCACGTGCTGCTAACAAGGCCGTTCTGGATAACGCACAGCCTGGTGACTGCATCTGGGACGACTGGAATGGTGACGGTGTGATTACTTATGCAGAGGGTAAAGAATGTGACCGTCATGAGATTGGTAATCCTAACCCCGATGTCACGCTGGGTATCAACCTCGGTCTGGCCTGGAAGGGTATTGACTTCGCTGTCAACGGTGCCGGTGCATTCGGTCAGCAGATCCTGCGTTCTTACCGTTCGTTCAGTGACGCTCCTTATCAGAACTACGATACCACCATCCTGAACCGCTGGTATGGTGAGGGTACTTCTAACGAGCAGCCCCGTATCTCAGCTACTGGTCACCAGAACACCAACTGGGTTTCTACCCGCTATATGGAAGATGCTGACTACTTCAAGATCAAGACCATCACACTGGGTTACGACTTCAAGCACCTCTGGAAGGCTTGTCCGTTCCAGCAGTTGCGACTCTATGTACAGGCTCAGAACCTCCACACCTTCACCAAGTACACCGGTCTCGATCCTGAGGTTGGTAACTCAGCAGGTGGTAGCGGTTGGGCTTCTGGTATCGACCTGGGTCTCTACCCACCATCTCGTACCTATTTGGTTGGTGCAAGCATCAAGTTCTAAATTTAGAATTCAATTAAGAGATTAAATCGTATGAAAAAATATATTTTATCAGCAGTAGCTGTTTTATCAGCAACAACGTTGTTCACCTCGTGTAACGACTCGCTGGACACCGATCCGCGCGTTACGCAGTTGACAGCAGCGACCTTCCCCGGCAAGCCCGGAGATGTGGAAGCATTGAATGCTGCTACTTATAGCATCATGAATGTTTTGGGTGGCGGCGACCAGAGCGGTATTTGTAACAACCCCTTCTACTGGTGGTGTATGATGTCTGACGAGTGCTACGGCAGTGGCGGTTTGCAGGACAATGTGAACAAGTCGCTGCACCACTTCACAACGGCCAGCGCCAATCAGTATGAGCAGGAATTCATCCTTCTGTATGGTGGTATTGCACGTGCCAACAACCAGATTGAGACTATCGACAACGTGAAGTGGACTGACGCCCAGAAGGCTCAGCGCAACCAGTTGCTCGGTGAGGCTTACTTCATGCGTGGCCTGTACACCATGTGGCTGACTCAACTGTACGGTGACGTGCCCCTGATTACCGCCACACTTATTACTGACGCTATGCAGGAGCAGGTCAGCGCCGAGGAAGTGATCTATCCGCAGATCCTGTCTGACTTTACTTCTGCCAAGAACCTGATGAAGGCTGAGAGAGCCAACGGTTCTGGTCATGCCGACAAGTACACTGCTGAGGCATTCATTGCACGTGCATGGATGTTCTGGGCTGGCTTCTACAAGAAGGCTGGTGAGCTCGCCAATGGCGATGCTTCCATGACACTCGTAGAGCAGGAAGGCTGTCCCGGTGGTACATTGGCAAAAGCTCAGGTTGTAGAAGGTCTGAGAGACATCGTCAATAATGGCGGCTACAAACTTTGTGAGGATTACCGTTCACTGTGGCAGTATTCTAACAGTCTGCTGTGGGACGAGGCTCACGATGGCGAAAAGCATGCATATGCTTTCATTGCTGACATGAAGCGTGAGAACTGCTTCGACCAGCCCGGTATGGGTAACGGCAACACGGAGGAAATCTTCCAGATTCAGTTCCTGAATGCCTCTAAGTGGGCTATCGGCGGTACTTACAACAACCCCCGTATGTACTCTAACTACTTGTCTTGCTTCTGGGGCCTGCGTAACGGTGCTTCTAACGATAATGGTAAGCGCGACAAGACTTATCCGTTCAACCAGGGTTGGGGTCAAGGTACTCCTTCATGCAATATCTGGGACGACTGGACCGATGCTGAGCGCGCTGGCGGCTATACCGATATCCGTAAGCTGGGTTCACTCATCGACCTTGACAATGAGCTCGAATCCTATACTTATGAGAAGGACGACAACGAGGAGTCAGGCTATGCTTGTAAGAAGTACGCTGATGTAAACTTGGACGCTTGCGCTGCCGACAACGATTCTTGGTGGTCAAAGTGCGAGGGTTACTCTTCAAGTTCATTGGACAACAAGCAGCAGGGTGACCACTTCGAGGATTTCTACCTGATGCGTTATGCTGACGTGCTGCTGATGCTGACCGAGCTCACTGGTGATGCTTCGTTCATGAATCAGGTTCAGGCTCGTGCCGGTGTACCTCTGACTGGTTACTCTTGGAAGGCCCTTCAGGACGAGCGCCGTTGGGAGTTTGCTATGGAAGGTCTCCGTTTCAACGATTTGCGTCGCTGGTCGGGTATCGACTCTGGAACGAACTCATTAGCAGCCCAGGCTCTCCAGGCTCAGAAGGGTAAGCAGATTGTCTGCCTTGGTCAGAAGAGCGCCAAGCGTTCTTTGGAGCACATGACATCTGCCGGTTGGGCTAAGCGTTATGCTGACACCAACGGTTTCCTGCCGAAGCCTGAGGCTCAGATTACTCTGATGAGTGGTAAGATGAAGCAGAACAAGGGATGGGATAATGATACTCCTGCTGAAGAGTGGACATATAAAGTAATATATTAATAAAGTAAGTAATCAATATGAAAAAGATATTTTTGCTTTTGGTAGCAGCAAGTGCTTTGGTGGCCTGCGATCCCACACATGAGGACATCGGCAATGCTGGCAGCATTTCTGCAGAAGAACTCCATAATAAGACACAGATCACTGTTGACAAGGCTGGAAGTGGCCAGAATGGTAATGTTATTACCTGTCAGACCTCAGCTGCCGTCAACGCAAAGTGGGACATTGGTGGTAAGGAGTTCATTGGAAACTTCGCTACAAAGAAGATGAAGCTTGGTAAGCACAAGGTAGTTCTTACTGCTCTTTGCCCGGATGGTACCGTGCTGAAGGATAGTGCTTTTATTGAGTGTCAGGAAATCACCGATCCGCTGCAGAAGTTCTGGATCTATGGTGATGTGGCTAACTTCCCCGATCAGGTTCCCTTCCAGCCCGGTGCATGGGCAGGAGCAGCTATGCGTTTCAGCTCGACCGAAGCTCAACATTTCCCCACTATTCCTGATGACGTTTACTTTGGCTTCAAGACTCTCATCCTTGATGTATCAAGCGCAGAAGGTTGTACAATGTTAGTCAATAACGGTTGGTGGAGTGCTACATATTATGATGATCTTCCAATTAATGACGGTCCAAATGAGATCCAGATTACTGAGGAAATAGCCAAAACCTGTGCTAAGGGTAACGGTGGCGAAGGAAAAGATCTTCAGTTCATTTTCAAATCTGGTAATCCTATTGTCAACTCTGTTTACTATGAGGAATAATCCTTCCTATATAGTATAATCAATAATAGGCTGACCCATTAAATTGGGTCAGCCTTTTATGCCAAAAAAAATGGAAAAAACAAGTAAAGTTCTTAATATCATCCTATATGTAAGCCTGTTGGCTTTCGTGGGGTTCGTCGTTTACATCTTATATCTCAATCAAGAAGTATTCTATACCGCACACGACCGTTCTGAATTCATCTTCGGAACACCCTTCTTCCACACACTCATGTCTAAGCCCTTCGGTCTGATGCGGTATGTGGGAGCATGGCTGACACAACTTTTTGTGGAGCCGGAGTTAGGCTCGGCTGTACTGGTGGCTATCTGGTTGCTGATATTCTGTGTGGGTGCGAAAGCATTCCGGTTACAGGGAAGTGCCTCGGCACTGATGCTCTTGCCTGTAGCCTGCCTGCTCACATCAATGGTCGATCTGGGATATTGGGTATATATCTCCCCCGTCAGAGGCTATTGGTTCTCGCAATCGGTTGGTTACCTGACGATGCTGCTGCTCCTGTGGGCAGCACGTTCGACCCCACGCAAATGGCATCTGGCCTGGTATGTGCTGGGCGTATGCAACTATCCCGTGCTGGGATGGTTTGCTTTGCTTTTCGTCGCATGTCTGATACTTTTCGGAAAACCCAGCTGGCGCGAGCTCTTGGGCATCATCCTGCTCATTGCTATCACCAGCATCTGCCACACGCAGCTCTTCTCGTATCTGAGAGCTGACGACGTCGTGATGGCAGGATTCCCGCGTTTCATCACCCCCATCGACAATAGTCCGCGCCTCTCCCTACCCTTCTGGGTGCTGGGAGCCGTCACGGTGCTCATTGCATTAATTCAGAAGATAGTGGGTAGAGGTAAGTGGTTAGAGAATAGTTCTGCCACAGTATATTCACTCACCTCTATCCTCTTACCTATTACCTCTTGCATTGCAGGCATCGTCTTCACCTCGTCGCTCATGTACAACGACAAGAACTACATCGACGAGATGCGCATGGTGCGCCTTGCGTGCAACGACAATTGGAAGAAGGTCATTCAGATGGCTGAAATAAATAAGAAGCCGACCTCCACAATGGTATTTATCAAGAATGTTGCCCTGATAAATGAGGGCGGTCTGCTCGACCGTTCCTTTAAAGTGGGCAACGATGCTGTCGATATTTACAATCCCGATTCGCTGCACGTCAGTCTGCTGGACATTGCATCACCATTGGTCTATTACAACTACGGCATGATGAACGAATCCATCCGTCTGAGTTACGAGAATGCCATACAGGCCGGTTTCTCGCCCTTCTACCTGAAGATGCTTGCACGCTGTGCCTTGGCGTGCGGCGACAAAAAGCTGCAGGAGCGCTATACGACGCTCATCCACAAGATGCCGTTCTATGGTGACTGGCAACCGGCTCCCGTCACGAAAAACGTCAAGGAACTGATGGCCTGCTATCCTGACGAAATCACAGGTGTTGAGAATAGCGACAGCTATATTGTCAACAACATCAGTCTTTGGTACGAATCCAACAGCAAAGTGGCATCAGAACAGGCATTGTTCTATGCCATGCTACGTTGCGACTCACGGCGTTTTTGGGAATCGTTGCGCAACTTTATACAATTGCACATGAATGAGCAATTTCCCTTACATGCGATGGAAGCCTATATCCTATTCATGGACAAGGCTCCTGAAAAGAAGCGTATGATGCTTCCTGTTAATTATTCTGTGTACGAGCGTTACAAAAAGTTCTGGATAACCCTAGAAAATCTGGCAAAGTCTGGCATGAAACTAAATAAAGTAGGTGAAGAAATGCGTAAAGAGTATGGAGACACCTATTGGTGGTACAACATCTTCGGAAGAAAATATTTTATTATAAAAAGAAATGTTAGTCACGAAGTAGCATCATAAGAAAATCATGAAAAAATATTTATATTCCTATTTCCAGCTTCTGGCTGCCGCGGTACTACTGCTCACGTCGTGTACGAACCATCCCGACGTGCCCTCATCAAGTCGTGCAGCACGCTGTCTGCCAGCCATCTTCCCCGACTATTGCGATGTCACCGTGCCGTGCAATATTGCACCGCTGAACTTCATGCTTCCGGCTGACGAGTACGAGGAGTGTGTTGCACGTATCACAACACCCGATGGCCAGCAACAGACGTATGGTAAGGGCGTGAAGGTCCAGATACCTGAGGAAGAATGGCACACGATGCTCGCTGCGTCGAAGGGCAAGAGCATGAAGGTTGAGGTCTGGGGACGGAAAAACGGCGAATGGCTCTCGTTCAGCCCGTTTGTCATCTATGTGGCCGAACATCCCATCGACGAATATGTTTCATACCGCCTCATCGAACCGTCATACGTCGCATGGACCTCTATGGAGATTGCTCAGCGTAACATCACCACTTTCGAAGAGACGCAGATCTTCAACAATGAGATTACCATGAACGACAACAGGATAGGCCAGTGCATCAACTGTCACAGCTATCAGAACTACAAGACCGACAACATGCTCTTCCATGTGCGTCTCTCGAATGCAGCCACTGTGATTGTGAACGACGGCAAGGTGAAAAAAGTTAATCTGAAACGCGACTATACCATTTCGTCGGGTGTCTACCCTGCTTGGCATCCAACTGCCAAACTGATTGCCTTCTCGACCAACAGGACACGACAGGGATTCCATACGCTGAACCCCAATAAAATCGAGGTGTACGATGAAGCCAGCGACCTGATACTCTACGATGTAGAGACCGATTCTGTGAGTGTCGTCTCGAACGACTCCACACTGCTGGAGGTCTATCCCACCTGGTCGCCCGATGGCAAATGGCTCTATTACTGCAAGTCCGCTCCATTGCCCGAAGAGATGAACGGCAAGGATATCCGAACGACCTATCCGAAGGTGCAATACAACCTGTATCGCCGTTCGTTCGATGTAGCCACACACAACTTCGGCGACGAGGAACTCGTCTACGACGCTGCATCGCAAGACAAGAGTGCCACCTTGCCACGCGTCAGCCCCGACGGGCGCTATCTGCTGTTTGCACGGGGACAATATGGCTGTTTCCACATCCGCCATATCGATGGCGACATATTTTGTATGCCACTCGATGAAGAGAATCCGCAGTTCCTCGATCTTCGGGGGCTGAACAGCGAAGGGTTTGCCGACAGCTACCCCACGTGGTCGAGCAACGGACGCTGGATTATGGTTTCCAGTCGTCGCGGCGACGGCAACTTCAGCCGTATCTATATCTCTTATTTCAATAACGGAAAAGCAGAAAAGGCCTTTATGCTGCCGCAAAAAGACCCCGAACAAAACACCTTCCGCCTGAAGTGCTATAACCGTCCGGAGTTTATGGTTGAACCTGTTCACACCAGCGTTGCTGAGTTCGCAAAGGTATTTGACAAATAGTTTAGATGAAGCATCATTTCACTTCCCACATTAGCCAAGCGCTTTGCACACTCTTGTTTGGGGTGGCGGTACTGCTGTTTTTCGGAATGGCCTATCCGCACCACCTGCATTATCAGGAGCAGTACCAGCTGTTTCTCTTCGACAGCAACTACGTGTGGGATATCATCCGAATGCCTGGGGGTGTAGCCGACCTGCTGGGGCGATTCTGTACGCAGTTCTTCCAGTTTGCATGGGGGGGGGCTGCCATCATTGCCGTGTTGCTCTCGCTGGTGCAGCTGCTGACGCTCCGTCTGGCCAAATGGGGTTGGCTCTATGGACTTAGCTTTGTACCTTCGTTCCTGCTCTGGCTCTTCCTGCTCGACGAGCATGCCTTGTTGGGTGGCGTCTGGGCAGTGCTGCTCACACAATTCGCCGTTTGGGGACTTGTCCGGTTGAAAGGGTGGACGCAACGCATCGCCATCCCAGTCATTCTTTTCATCCTCTATTGGATAGCCTTCGGTGGCAGCCATTACTATCGTTACCCGACGGTATTCCCTACCCTGCTATATGTGGCGTGGGTGACTGCCGTCATTCTACCATTCCTCGTCCGTTTTTGCCAGAATCATTTCTCATTTCATCATTTTCATTTCTCATCTCTCATTCCTCATTTCTCATTTATCCTGGTGGCAGCCATCATGGGAACTGTTGTGTGGAAAAATGCCAATTTCAAGGCTGAGAAGGTGATGCAATACGACTTCATGGCGCGGCACCAGCAATGGAACCGCATCTTGGAAACCATCAACACCGAAAAACCGAACAATCAGATTGGTGTAACGGTCCAGAATCTGGCTTTAGCCATGCACGGCCAACTCATCAACCACCTCCTCGACTACAACCAGAATGGTATTGCAGGCTTGTTGCCTGATGTCCAAAGCGATGCTACCAGTCCACTGCCTACAGCCGAGGTACACTATCAGTTGGGAATGATCTCTGTTGCCCAGCGTACGGTTTTCGAGGCGCAGGAAGCCATACTCGACTTTCAGAAAAGTGGTCGATGCTACAAACGGCTGGCTCAGACCAATCTGATTCTTGGCAGCTATGAAGTGGCACGCAAATACCTGATGGCGCTCCAAAAGACACTTTTCTATCGCGATTGGGCTAACGAGACACTGCCGCTGTTGGGTAATGAAGAGGCAATAGCCAAACATCCTGAATACGGACGCTTGCGCCAGATGGTTTGCGACGAAGACTATTACTTCAGCGACCACGTAACACCCGAGATGCTCGAGGGCCTCTATGCCTGCAATACGGATAATCACCTGGCCTTGGAATATCTGAAGGCCTATTATGTACTGACGGGCGACCGTGAGAATTATGCCAAATTACTACTTCAAAACTCTGCGCAGCAATGAAACGGAATCTATATACAGTTCTCACCTCTTGCCTCTTACTGCTTACCTCTTGCATTCTGATGACTTGCACCGAAACCGTCAGCGATGCAAAGCAGGAGGCCAATCTGCCTGCAATCTATCCCGACTACCTCGGTGTCACCATACCTGTAAATATCGCGCCTCTCAATTTTAGCATGACGAGCGAGGAGACCTTGCGTATTGATGCCGTCATTACTGATAAGCACGGCAACAACCTGCATAGTCAGGGCGAAGAATCGGTCGATTTCAATTTGGACGACTGGCACGCGCTGCTTGCCCAGAATCGGGGCGACTCGCTCACAGTCACCGTATCAGCCAAATATACTGATGGTTGGCACACCTATCGTCCGTTCTCCATCTACGTGAGTCCTGATAGCATCGACTACGGCATCTGCTACCGTCTCATCGCCCCGGGCTACGAGGTATGGAGCAAGATGGGTATCTACGAGCGTGACCTTTCCTCGTTCGACGAGCGTCCGTTGATTGAGAATACGCAGTTCGAGGGTTGCGTCAATTGTCATAGCTTCAATCGGGGCAATCCTGCCGATATGAGCCTGCATATTCGTGGCCCCCATGGTGCCACCCTGTTGCGACACAACGACAGTCCTCTCATTGCCTACAACACCAAAACCGCCCAGACGCTCGGTTTCTGTGTCTATCCCTACTGGCATCCGTCTGGGCGTTATATCGCCTATTCCACCAACGCCACGAGTCAGCTGTTCCACAACGCTGACCGTAACCGCATCGAGGTATTCGATACCGCCTCCGACCTCCAGGTCTACGACGTCGAAAAAAACGAGCTGCTGTTGTCGTCCCTGCTCAAGCAGGACTCCATCTATGAGACCTATCCCGTCTTCTCTGCCGATGGCCGTTCGCTCTATTTCTGTGCAGCCCGCGCCCTCCCCGAGGATAGTCATCAGCTCGACTCCATCCACTATAACCTCTGTCGCATCGATTTCGATCCTGCAACGGGTTGTTTCGGCAACGAGATAGAAACTATCGTCGACGCTGCTTCTCAGCACCAGTCGGTTTCCTTCCCTCGTCCCTCGTACGACGGACGGTTCCTCTGTTACACACTATCCGACTACGGACAGTTCAGCATCTGGCACCATGAGGCCGATCTCTGGCTGCTCGATCTCTCAACAGGAGAAAGTCGCCCGATGACAGAAGCTAACTCCGAAGATACAGAATCGTTCCACAATTGGAGCACCAACTCGCATTGGCTTCTGCTGAGTTCACGTCGCGACGACGGTCTTTTTACGCGTCCCTACTTCTGTCACATCGACTCCAAGGGGCGTGTCAGCAAGGCCTTTATGTTGCCACAACGTAATCCCCGTCGCTTCTATCGCGAACGTTTCCTGTCTTTCAATGTGCCCGATTTCATCATCGCACCCACTGGTTTCGATGGTTCTAAGGCCAGCCGCATTATCAACGATGAATCACGTAAGGACTTTGGCATACGACAATAGCTCACTTATAAACAAACTACTAACATGAAAGGAATGGGTATAGGAAATCTACTGATTCATGTCTTGCGGATTGTGCAACCTTACCGCTGGCTACTGGTGGTAACACTGGTGCTGACGCTGGTAGCTTCGCTGCTGGCACAGGTCAATGCCATTGTGCTCGACCGTGCTGTAGACGCCATTAATGTTCTCGACCAGCAGCCTAGCCTTGAATGGACCAATGCCATGCGTGTACTCCTCATCGTCAGCGCCGTACTTCTGGGTAAAGAGGTGTTGGCCACCATCGTCAACTTCTTCCGCCGCTACTATGGTGAGCGCATGCGCATTCTGGTAAGCCGCGATCTCACTACGCAGGTAGTACATCACATGCAGTCTTTCCGCATGGCTTTCTTCACCACTTCAGGTAACGAGGCCGGTCGGCTGCAGTCGCGCATCGACAAGGGTGTGACAAGTACGAGCCGGGCTGTCAACAGCTTCTTTATCGACATATTGCCATTGCTGACGAGTGCCGTGCTGGCGCTGATACTGATGTTTATGGCCAATGTCTATGTGGGTCTGGTGGCTTTGTTCATCGTGCCCATATACTTCTATGTTACCTATATTCAGGCTAAGCGCATGCGAGCCGGACGGCGCGGCATATTCGATGGCCAACAGGCTGTCAGTCAGAACATTCTGAATATCATCGAGAGCATTAGCGTCATCAAATCGTTCAATCGTGAGGTAATAGAGGATCAGCGCTTAGGAGGTGTGCAGGACAATGTAACGAACCTACAACTGTCGACACGCAAACAGAGCTACTTCTTTACCGGACTGAAAGGTTTCCTCGAACAGATTGGCACCGTACTTGTCATCATCCTGACGGCATACCTCGTACTCATCGACTATCCGGGAATGACCATCGGAAAGATTATGTACCACGTCATGCTCTTTGCCAATGTCAGCGCCCCAATCCGACAGCTACACCGTATATATGACGACTTGAACGACGCCATCATCTACTCCGAAGGTCTCTTTGACCTGCTCGAAGGGAAAGAGGATGTGGAGGATAGCGGCGACTACCATCCTGACGAGGTAAAAGGCCGCTTCGAACTGCAGCACGTCGATTTCACCTACCCCAACGGCGTCAAGGCGCTGCACGACGTGTCCATATGTATTGAACCCGGCAAGATTACAGCCCTGGTGGGATTGAGCGGAGCGGGCAAGAGCACCGTTGTCAACCTGCTCGACAAGTTCTACCACGCCGACAGCGGCTCAATTACGCTCGACGGCACTCCACTTCAGCAGTGGGACACCCGCTGGCTACGCGAACACGTAGGGCTGGTCATGCAGAAGAACCATATCTTCGACGGAACCATCGAGGAAAACATCAGATATGGTAATCCGCAGGCTACCCACGATGATGTCGTGGCAGCCGCCAAGCAGTCTTTCCTGTACGACCAGGTAATGCAGTTGCCCAAGGGTTTCGAGAGCAGTGCCCTGCGACTCAGCGGTGGCCAGCAGCAACGTGTCGCCATTGCCCGCATGTTCATCAAGAACCCAACGGTCATCATCCTCGACGAACCTACCGCCAGCCTCGATGCCATTGCCACAGAGCAAATCAAGGCCAGCCTTGATGCCATCAAGCGCGGACGCACGGTCATCATCATCTCTCACAACATCGGCCAGATTATCGATGCTGACTGCATCTATGTTTTGGAGCAGGGCCGCGTAGCACAAAGCGGTTCTCCAGAGGAAGTTTACCGCCAGGGGGGCCGTTACAAAGAAATTTTCGACGCCAGTGCCCGCAGCATGAACGCCGGCAAGATAGCAAATGTAATCAATGAAGAGTGACACATGAAACGAGTATTATATTTTATCTTTTCCCTCCTGTTGATAGCGTGTGTCGAACATGACATCCCGTCTTCGGCAAAGGCGTTTATCAGCCAGTATTTTCCTGAGTCGTCTGTCGTTCTCACTGAGATGGGCGACGATGGAAACGGAGAATATAGTGTTTGGCTCAACGACGGCACAAAGATCGACTTTGAGCCTTCCGGCCAGTGGAAGCGTGTAAGCCGCAAGAGAACGGGAGTTCCTGACTCGCTCATACCCTCAACTATCGCACAACATATCGAGGCCAACTATCCTGACGAGGCTGTCTTTATGATTAGCCGTAAGTCCTATGGCTTCAAGATCATGCTCTCGAGCGACCTCGACATGAAATTCGACACTCAAGGCCATTTATTAGAAGTTGACGATTAACAAGCAAAGCTTGTTTGGACAAAATTCAGCTTAAAAACGGCGGTTTTTAAACTTTTTTATTATTTCGTTTTTATAAAAGTATCAAAGAAAAGTAAAAAAGTATTGCTGTTATTCAAAAAATAGTATTAACTTTGCAACGTCAAATTGACAATGATAATATAATATACTATTAACTAACAGACAAAGTATGAATCTAAATTGCAGAAAAAACTCTCTGCTGGCGGGATTATGTGCAATAACCCTGCTGGGCTATTCGCCCGTAATGTATGCCGCTGAGGGCAGTTCCCCACTGCCCAATGAGGTACAACAGGCGAAGAAGATTACAGGTACTGTGTCGGACGCTATGGGTCCCGTCATTGGTGCCAGTGTAGTTGTAAAGGGTACTTCGAACGGTGTCGCCACCGACTTCGACGGTAACTTTACGCTAAGTGTCAATCAAGGTCAGACTATCGTTGTATCCTACATCGGATACCTCACGAAGGAAATCAAGATTGACAGTCGTTCCAACTATTTGATTACCCTCGAGGAAGACAAGAAGATGCTCGACGAGGTCGTTGTCGTAGGTTACGGTACGATGAAGAAGAGCGACCTGGCAGGTGCTACGGGCTCCATGGACGAGAAGAAGATGAAGGGTTCTATCATCACCAACCTCGACCAGGCCTTTGCCGGACGTGTAGCCGGTGTGACATCTATGGCCACATCGGGTGCTCCTGGTTCTTCCACCTCAATCCGTGTGCGTGGTCAGGCCACCATTAATGCTGGTGCCGAGCCTCTCTACGTCATCGACGGTGTGATTTGGAACAACTCCAATTCATCAGGTGCATCGGTAGGTCTGGGCGACCGTCTGGGTAACGGTTCTGTATCGTCCGTATCTCCCCTTTCTACCATCAACCCGAACGACATTGTCAGCATGGAAATCCTGAAGGACGCCTCGGCCACCGCCATTTATGGTGCACAGGGTGCTAACGGTGTCGTGCTCATCACTACCAAGCATGGTAAGACGGGCGAGGCCAAGTTCTCGTACGACGGCATGGTAGCTTGGCAGCGTCAGGGCAAGCGCATCGATATGCTGAACCTGCGTGAGTTTGCCGAGTATTATAACGACATGGTAGCCCAAGGCAGTGCCACTGAGGACGAGACGCTGAGCGATCCCAGTCTTTTAGGCAAGGGTACCAACTGGCAGGATGCCATCTTCCGCACAGCCCTGCAGCACCAGCATCAGGTGAGTGCACAAGGCGGTACGGATGCCGTTAAATACTATGTCAGCGCCAACTACATGAACCAGGATGGTACCATCATCGGTTCGAACTTCATGCGTAACGGTGCCCGTGTCAACCTCGACGCCCAGCTGAAGCCGTGGTTGAAGCTTGGTTTGAACGCCACCTATTCGCATACCTCTGAAAAACTGTTGAAGGCCGACCAGGACGAAGGTGTCATCACCTACGCGCTGACTACCCCGCCCTACCAGCCTATCTATAACATCGAAGGCGGCTACACCTCTGTTTCCCGTGAAGGTATGAGCAACCCCAACCCCGTTGCCCTGGCACTGATGAACGACTACCGCTACAGACGTAACCTGCTGAACGGAAACATCTTCGGTGAGGTAACCTTCATCAAGGGACTTGTCTGGCATACCGAGTTGGGTTATAACTTCAACTGGGACCGTGCTTCTACTTTCGAGCCCACCGTCAACCTGGGTAACTGGACAAAGGCCCAGAACCAGGCTCGTCTGCAGAAGACCACCGGACAGTTCATCCAGATCAAGAACTACCTGACCTACACTGGTCAGATTGGTAAGCATGGTTTCTCGGCCATGATTGGTCAGGAATGCTGGGAGAGCAAATGGGACTATGTCAGTGCTTTCAATACCGACCTTCCTGCCAACATCATCCAGAATCCGGCATTAGGAACTGGTGAGGCTCAGATCGGCTCTGGTTTTGGCTCTGCCGCCATGTCGTCGTTCTTCACGCGTGAAACCTATAATTTCGACGATCGTTACCTGCTGACATACACCTTCCGCCGCGACGGTAGCTCGAACTTCGGTCCCGACAAGCGCTGGGGTTCGTTCCACTCCTTCGCTGGTGCTTGGCGCTTCTCTAACGAAGCCTTCATCAAGAAGTTTGCTGAGAGCTGGCTCTCCAATGGTAAACTCCGTATCGGTTGGGGTCAGACTGGTAACTCGAACATCGGTGGTGGCAAATGGGCTTCCGACCTCTCCGTCATGGAGTCTGGTCTGGGCACCTCGCAGCGTCCGGCACGTATTGCCAACCGCGAAATCCACTGGGAGAAGCAGGAGCAGACCAACATCGGTCTCGACCTGGGCTTCCTGAACAACAAGTTCAACCTGACCATCGACTGGTATAAGAAGATTTCTGACGACATGCTGATGCCGATGCAGCTGCCCTCATACATGGGAACCAGCGGTAACGGTTCGTCAGCCCTCGCAGCACCCTGGGGTAACTACGGTAAGATCGAGAACACCGGTCTCGAAATCACCCTCAACACCCACCCCATCTCTACCAAGGACTTCTCTTGGGACTCTGAATTCGAAATCTCCTGGAACAAGAATAAGCTGAAGGAGCTGGCTGGTACAGCCTCTGCTTCTATCTATGGCTACGGCATGTGGTCCGACATTGTGTCGAAGAGTGACGTCGGTCAGCCGCTGTTCCAGTTCTACGGCTACGTCTGCGACGGTGTCTACACCAGCCTGGAGGATATCGAGACCAGTGCCAAACCCGTTGCTTATAACAATGCCGGTTTCAACCGCTACAACACCGTATGGGTGGGCGATATCAAGTACAAGGACCTGAACAGCGACGGCATCATCGACGAGAACGACCGTACTTATATTGGTAACCCCATGCCGAAGTACACCTTCGGTTGGACCAACACCTTCCGTTATAAGGATTTCGACCTGACCGTCTTCATCAACGGCTCTTACGGCAACAAGGTATTCAACTACCTGCGCATGAAACTCGACGGCATGAACAGCGTATGGCAGAATCAGGCTGCAACGGTCAAGGACCGCTCGGTCATCACAGCCATCGATCCTAACAAGGACTACTCGAACGGTTATGTCGGCAACAATGCCGGTACCGTATGGAACTGGTACGACGATATCGACAACGTACAGGTGCTCAATCCTTCCGATCTGCCTGCCGTTCGTCTGAACGACCCGAACAACAACCGCCGCATCAGCGACCGCTATGTGGAAGACGGCAGCTACCTGCGCCTGAAGAATATCACCTTAGGCTACACGCTGCCTCGCAAGTGGGCCCAGAGGTTGTATTTGGACAATCTCCGCGTCTACTGCAACATCCAGAATCTGGTGACCATCACAAAGTATAAGGGCTACGATCCCGAGGTCGGTGCTTCTACAGCCGACGCCAACGGTTACGTCTACGGCCTCGACAATGGCCGCTACCCATCACCGACGGTCTACTCATTTGGTCTTAACGTATCATTCTAATATATAATAAGGTATAAACTATGAAACTATATAATATCAAATCTATAGCATGCATGGCGCTGATGGGACTGGCTTTGTCATCTTGTGATGACTATCTGGACAGACCCACAGAAGACGGCTATGATACCTCCAACTATTATAGCACCGATGCTCAATGCCGTGCAGGTGTCAACTACCTGTACAACTCGCCTTGGTATGACTTCCAGCGTGGTTTCTTCAAGACTGGTGAGGTCATGTCAGGTAACTACTATTGGGGCTCGTCTCCCTATCTGACATTCACGCTGGACGGCTCTGACGCCGACCTGGCCAACATGAGTGCCTCGCTGTGGGCTGTCAACACCCATGCCAGCACCGTGTATAACAACATCAAGAATGCCACGGGCGCCTCGGAGGCTGTCAAGAATGCCACCATGGGCGAATGCCTCGCATGGAAGGCTATGGCCTACTTCTACATGGTACGTTCGTTTGGTGCTGTGCCCATCATCCACGATCCTACGGCTACCATCAACGGCCAGCAGTCGACAAGTCTGCGCAAAGCCAAAATCAGCAATGTCTACGAGTATATCATCAAGGTCCTGGAGAAAGCCATCGAGCTGCTCCCCGAGAAAGACCCCACGAATACCGGACGTATCGACAAGTACTGTGCCAAGGCGCTGCTGGCCAAGGTTTACCTGACCAAAGCCGGTTTCAGCGAGAGCAACACCACCTACAACCCCGGAACCTACAGCTACATCACCTGTACCGCTCACCAGCGTAATGCTGACGACCTGGCCAAGGCTGCTGCTCTGGCTCTCGACGTCATCGAGAACAGCGGACGCCAGCTGATGGAGAACTATGCTGACATCTTCCGTGGCGAGAACAACGTCTCCGACGAGGCACTCTTCTCGTGGGCTTGGACCATGGGTGCACACTGGACCTGCCAGAACACCTTCCAGAGCGACCTCATGATCGAGGGCTTCGACGAGAATGGTGACTGCTGGGGCGGCTGGGCTGGCCCGTCTGTCGACCTGCAGGATGCCTTCAACGAGAATGCGCTCAGCACAACCCGCCAGAATGTCGACGACCGTCGTAAGGCTACCCTCATGATGGTGGGCGACCACTACGACTACTTCTACGGCGACTGCGGAGGCTTCGAGATTCTGAAGT
Source organism: uncultured Prevotellaceae bacterium (assembly GCA_946188395.1). GTDB lineage: Bacteria > Bacteroidota > Bacteroidia > Bacteroidales > Bacteroidaceae > Prevotella. The sequence goes on from CAMHUU010000037.1 coordinate 18,319, forward strand.
ATGTCTATGGCGGCTACGAGTCTGCCGGACATCCTGGCCCTGGCCAGTGGGAGAGTCCCACGGGTGCCCACGAGGTGAAGCACCTCTATGGCAACAATGCCGACCACACCCGCTTCTACGGCAGCCCTGCCGGTCGTATGTCCTATGCCCTCTACACCCACATTCTCCGCCTGGCCGACGTTTATCTCATCTATGCCGAGGCTGCTATGGGTAACAACTCGTCTTCAAGCGACCCCAAGGTGCTCGATGCCTTCTATCAGGTGCGCCACCGCTCGGTCAAGGGTTACGAGTATCCCACCTCCATCACTTGGAACGACATCTGGAAGGAGCGTCGTCTGGAACTGGCTTGCGAGGGCGACCGCTGGTACGACTATGTGCGTCGTTACTACTACGACCCACAGGGTGCCATCAACGAAATCAAGGCCCAGCGTCGCAACGAGTACTATGCGCTGAACGACCTCTACAAGAACTACTACGAGAGCGGTGCCTTCAACGTAGATCCTTCCAAGCACTTCTACAACAACACCACTGCTGCTCCTAACGTGACCGACCGAAGCTTCACGATTCCTCTGCCTTCTGCCGACATCTCCTACAACAAACTGCTGATGGAGGCTCCCGAAGACTACGACTTAAGCGGAATCTCGTTCTAACCCTTTAAAGCATTTACAGACATGAAATACTATCATAAAATAAGCAGTCTTCTACTGACAGCCCTGATGGCTACCACATGCTTCTCGCTGCAGTCATGTAAGGACCAGCCCGACGAGTATAAATCGACCGATGGTACACCCACCATCTACTACATTCGTCCTGCCAGTGCCAGTGCCGGCGACTCGCTGCTCGTACAGGCCTATCCGCAGGCAAACATCTGCCTGGTAGGTGCCAATCTCACCAGCATCCAGCAGATCTACTTCAACGACAAGAAGGCCGTGCTGAACACCAGCTTCATCACCGAGAACACGCTGATTGTCCAGATTCCAAGTGCCATTCCCGATGTCGTTAGCGACAAGATTTACCTGATTACCACGGGTCACGACACGCTGTCCTACGACTTCCACGTCGTCATTCCGGCGCCCGTCGTCTCGCAGATGTCGTGCGAATACGCTGCTCCCGGCTCTATCGCCACCATCTACGGCAGCTACTTCATCGACGATCCCAACGTACCCCTGCAGGTATTCTTCCCCGATGGCAAGGAGGCCGAAATCAAGAGTGTCAACGAGTCACGCAGCACGATGACCATCGTCGTTCCTGAGTGCACCACGGAAGGCCAGATCACCGTCAAGTCTGTATACGGTTCAACAAACTCTTCGTTCCGCTACCTCGACAGTCGTGGCATGCTGTTCGACTTCGACACGCCTAATGCTGTGTCGGGTGCCGTGCTGGGCAACCACGGTTGGCACAATATGGTCATCGAGAGCGACGACACTGCGCTGAAGGGCAACTTCCTGCGCTTGGGCGATCCCAGCGTGACAATGGATGCCGACGGCAGCTGGAACGACGGTAACTTCTCGTTCGAATACTGGCCCGGCAACTGGCAGGATCCCGAGAACTACCAGGGCGACGGTATCCGTCTGACCGACCTGGTCGACTTCTCCGACTACGGCAACATGTCCTACAAGTTCGAGATGTGCATTCCTAAGGCTAATCCTTGGGCTGCTGGTGCCATGCAGTTCATCGTTGGTGGCGTCACCAAGATTTCGATGGGCAATGCAGGTACGAAGGACATCTACGGCAACGTCACTGCAGGCTGTAACAACACCTACTTCAACAACGACGAGCTGCCCCGTGGCATCTATCGTCCGTGGGAGGCTACAGGCAGCTTCGATACAGCCGACGAGTGGATTACCGTCACGCTGCCCATCAGCGAGTTCAAATACGGTTTCAGCGGCGGTGCTGCGTCGGGCGTGCTTAACGCAAGCGACTTCACCAGCCTCGTCATCTTCGTTGTCAGCGGAGGTATCGCGGGTACCGAGTGTAACCCTGTTATCAAGATCGACAACATCCGTGCCGTGCCCAACAAATAATTGACAATTGATAATTAATAATTGAAAATTGATAATTATGAAAAAGATATATAGTGTATTCACCCTGTTAGTGATGGCCCTCATGGGGCTGTCGCTGACAGCGTGCAGCAACGACGACAATCTGGACACCAACCAGTATAAGGGTGGAGTCTCGTTGAACGTCTACGGTCCTTCACCTGTCATGCGTGGCGGACAGCTGCGATTCCTGGGAAGCAACCTCGACCAAGTCAGCGAGGTCATCATCCCCGACGGCATCTCCGTCACCAACATACAGGTGGTTCAGGCTGGTGTACCCAGCGAGATCCGCGTCACCGTTCCCAAGGACGGTCCCGTGCCGGGTCTGGTCACTCTCGTCACCAACACCGGACAGCGCATCACCACCAAGACCGAGCTGAACTACGAGGAGGGCATCGAGCTGACCTCTATCCCCGCTTCGGCCATGCCTGGCGACATCATCAAGATCGAGGGTGACTATCTGAACCTCATCCACTCGATGGCATTTGCCGACAATATCATCATCGGCGAGAACGACTTCGTCTCTCACGACCGCTACGCCATCGAGGTGCGCGTTCCCGAGGAAGCCAAGACCGGTAAGTTGGAGTTCTACACCGCCGACCTGACCGTCATCGACAAGTCGAAGGTGGAATATCAGATTATCCAGAGCGAGAACGCCATCGAAATCGGTGTACCGACCGTTATCAGCCTGATTGGCCGCAACACCGCCGAGCCGTTGGGCAACATCACGGCCAAAGCTGACGAACAGATCACCATCACTGGTACCTATTTCAATGTCATTGCCGACGTCACTGTCGGAGGTGTCAGCGTCAACGACCTGTCGATGGCCGAGGACGGCACGGCAGTGAAGTTCACCCTGCCCGCCGAGGCTCCTGACGGCGACATCGTGCTCGTCTGTAAGTCGGGCGTCGAGGTGCCTGCCGGTACCCTGACCACCGTGAAGCCCTCAGAGTGTGTCGCTACGCCGAATCCTGTCAAGGCCGGTCGTGCGCTCACCATCAGTGGTAAGGACATGAACATCGTCCAGTCAGTGATATTCCCCACCATCCTCGACGGTGCTAACCCCGACGGTGGAGAGATTCAGGCATCAGCCGACAAGGTGGTTGTCAAGTCCGTGCCCGACGTTGCTGTCGAGGGCAATCTGCTCCTGGTAATGGCCAACGGCATGAGCGTTGAAGTACCCTTCACGCTGGTGAAGCCCACCATGACTGCCTACAACGTAAATCCCGCCAGCGCCGGTTCTCCGTTGCAGATTACCGGTACCAATCTCGACCTCGTCAAGAGTGTGACCTTCGGTGAGGCCGTCAACGACGCCGACAAGTTCGAAGTCAGCGCTGACGGTACGAAGATTACCGTTACCATTCCTATGGACGGCAAGAGCGGCAAGCCCCAACTCAACCTGGCTAACGGCACCTTCATCGAGGGTTCTGAGCTCAGCATCAACGAAGCTGTATTCTGCTACTTCACCGAGCTGCCTGACGTGGAAACCGAGATGAAGGCCGGCGACTCGTTCACACTGCCTGTGGCCAATGGTGACAAGCTCACCGGTGTACAGATCAATGGCACCGACTGCCAGTATGTACTGACCAGCGGCAGCCAGCTCATCGTCGGTATCCCCGGCAATGCCGGAAAGGGCGCCAAGGTACGGCTCATCTCTTCGAACGGCGAAATTACCTATACCTTCGACTTCATCCCCAACACCGAGACAACCACCGTTCTGTGGTCGGGTCTTGCCGACCTCAAGAACTGGAGTTTCAACTGGGAGATTGGTAAGGGCACCAACGGCGACAACAACCCCAACATGTTCAAGGATATGAACCTGCAGGAGGGCGACGTCATCCGCGTCTATCTCACGCCTGTCGATGGCTGGTGGATGGTCAAGTTCTACGATGGCCACTGGGCAGAGCATCTCGAGGCCGGTGTAGCCGCTGGCATTGGCAGCACCTGCGAAATCAGCCCCAACAACTACAACCTCGACGAGCACGGTGGCTGCATCGAGTTCACCGCTACCGCTACGATGGTCGAACAGCTCACCACACTCACCGACTGGGGCATGTGCTGGATCATGATGGGACAGGCCGTCATCACCAAGATTGCCGTCACCCACTACATCTCTGCCGAAACCGTTGTCTGGGAGGGCGAGGCCGTTGCCGACAACTGGGGCAACCAGCCCTACATCCTCAGCGACGGTGGTACCGAGCTGCTGGCAGCAGGCATGAAGGTCGGTTCGCTCATCCGTTGCTATCTGACAGCTACCGAAGAGGCTTGGAACTGCCAGATTGTCGACGGCCACTGGACCCCCAACACAGCGTTCCCGGGTTGCGACTACAACAACGGCAACTGGAACCTGTCCGAGCACAAGGGAGCCATCGAACTCCAAGTCACAGAGTATGTTTATGAACACATCACGACTGCTGGCGGATGGGGCGGTTCGTTCCTCCTCAACGGCGACAACGTGATCTGTACCAAAGTAACTATTGAATAACCAATCACGATTCATATTATGAAACTGAAGAATATTATCAATACATTGTCTCTTGCAGCTGTAGCACTCGTTGCTACAGCCTGCCAGGACACCGATGCACAAATAGACATCACGCCTGTTGATGCACCGCAGCTCGTCGAAGCCCGTCTGACTGCCGAGAAGCCCATCTACTTCGGACAGACTACCATTAAGGTGATCTTCGACAAGAATATCGGCTTCGCTTCCAAGAACGCCAGCAAAATCACCGTCAACGGCGAACCTGCCGACAGGGCACTCGTCATCGGCGCCTCCAAGGAACTTACCATCATCAAGACGCTCGACTTCTGCAACACCATCGACGTGCACATACCCGCAGGACTCGTCGTCGGACCGCAGCACCTGACCTACGATCAGGACATCAACGTCACCTTCCAGACCTCCGACCTGCCCGACAACGACGCCATGGCTATGACGCATAGGCTGGGATGGGGATGGAACCTCGGCAACCACTTCGACACCAGCAACACCCAGTGGGGCTATTGGGACGGAGCAACGCCCAGCGATGCACTGTTCTTCAAACTCATGTTCAACGGTGCCAAGACCGTGCGTATTCCTGCCACATGGACCAACCACATGGGCGACGGCAACATCATCTCAGCCGACTACCTCAACGAGGTGAAGGGTGTCGTCGACCTGGCACTGCACAATGGTCTGAACGTCATCCTCAACACCCACCACGACACCTTCGAGACCGACCTGGGCAATGCGGCCAGCAATCCCGAGGCCTATGCCGCCGACTCTGCCCTCATCGTGACACTCTGGAAGCAGGTGGCCACCCATTTTGCTGGCTATCCCGACCAGCTCATCTTCGAGACCTTCAACGAGATCCATGCCGGCGACAACTGGAGCGGAGGCTCTGATGCAGAATACAAACTGCTCAACAAGTGGAACCAGTGGGCTGTCGACGCCATCCGCTCAGTGGCTGGCAACGAGCACCGCTGGATTGGTGTTGCTGGCTACGCTGCCAACATCGACCTCACCATCGACCACCTCGTGCTGCCTACCGATCCCTCCAACCGCATCATGGTCGGTGCACACTGCTACGACCCCTACAACTTCACGCTACAACCCTACGCCGAAGACGGCTCGGCCATCTACGGACCACAGTGGGGACACAGCAAGGACGGCGAGGGTGCCGAGGAGCTGTACATCATCAACCAGTTCGCCAAACTGCGTGCCAAGTACATCGACAACAACATCCCCTGCTACCTCGGTGAGTATGGCTGCGTTTGGAAGAACAGCGACTACGAGAACGCCTATCGTGCCTACTACCTCGAGTTCGTCTGCCGCGCTGCCCACCTGGCCGGACTGCCCATGTTCGTTTGGGACAACAACGCCAAGAATTCCGGCAACGAGGCCAACGGCTACGTCGACCACGAGACCGGCGAATGGCTCAACGACAGCCAGACCATGGTACCCCTCATGATCAAGGCCTGCACCGACGACAACAGTACATACACCCTGCAGACCGTTTGGGACAAGTCACCCATGTAACACCGTCGTATGAAACATCTGCTTACAATTGCTGCTGCAGCCATCCTCGTGATGAGCTGCAGCAGTCAATCTCAAAAGGCCGACGACCCGTTGGCCGACAGCGGGCGCACACAGCGCACCGAGAACCTGCTGGCCAACCTCAAGGCATGGGGCGACAGCAGCGTCTACCTCTTCGGACAGCACGACGCCACCGTCTATGGCATCGGTTGGGAGGCCGACTATGCCAACGACTCCACCATCCATCAGCGCAGCGACGTCAAGAGCGTCTGCGGCGACCACCCTGCCCTGCTCAGCTTCGACCTCGGTCACCTCGAGCTCGGCGACAGCCTCAACCTCGACGGCGTGCCCTTTCAGCGCATCCGCCAGGAAGCCATCGCCCACTTTGGCCGCGGCGGCATGGTGACCCTCTCGTGGCACCTCAACAATCCCCTCAGCGGCGGCACCTCGTGGGTGGCCGACTCCCTCAGGGACGTTGAGACGCGCACCGTGGCCTCCGTCCTCGAAGGTGGCGAGAAGCACGAGCTGTTCCTCACGTGGGTCGACCGCGTGGCCCAGTTCCTCAACTCCCTCGAGACACCCTACGGCGTCCGCGTACCCGTCCTGTTCCGCCCTTGGCACGAACACACTGGTTCCTGGTTCTGGTGGGGACAAGACCACTGCACCGCTGACCAGTACAAAGCCCTGTGGCACATGACCGTCGACCGGCTGCGTCAGCAGGGCGTCACCAATGCCCTCTACGCCTACTCACCAGGCACCGAGAGCGATGGCGATGAAGCAAAGTATCTCGAGCGCTATCCCGGCGACGACTACATCGACCTCTTGGGACTCGACTGCTACTGTTGGGCACCCGATGCCGACACCACGCAGGTGGCCCGCTATGCCGACACGCTCGACAAGAACCTACAGATGGTTTGCGCCATTGCCCGACAGCACCACAAGGCTGCCGCACTCACCGAGACCGGCTACGAATGTCTGAAGACCGCCGACTGGTGGACCCACGCCCTGGCTCCCGTCCTCGAGCGTCACCCCATCAGCTACGTCCTCGTCTGGCGCAATGCCCACAACCGGCCCAACCACTTCTTCGCGCCCTACCCCGGCCAGCTGTCAGCGTCCGACTTCGTCCGTTTCTACAACGACCCCCGCACGCTGTTCCTCGCCGACCTCAACGGCCTCTATCTGAAACACTAAACCCAAAAGTCGGACTGACCTCACGCCAGCCCGACTTTTCTTTATTTTTTATTTCTTATTTTTTATTTAGGTTGCATCGCAACCGCCTTTATTT
>CAMHUU010000038.1 GCA_946188395.1 uncultured Prevotellaceae bacterium
CGGGAGCGGGAATCTCGATACCACTCTCCCAACGGCAAGAGCCGAAGTAGTTGTGTGTACCAGGATCGTTGAACACGCCACCGTCGATGGTCAGGTGATAGTAGTGGAAGCCAGGATCCATCGGACCCTCAGTGGTACCCGTCCACACACCGTCCTTATCCTTGCGCAGCACCGTACCGCCACGACCGCCAAGACCCAGGCTGACAATAACCGACTTAGCATCGGGAGCCTCGATACGGAAACGGGCATAACCCTCGCTGTTCACCTGCGGATACTCCTGACCAGGCTGGTTGCAGGGATTGGCTACCCAATCGTCCTTCGGTGTTGCATTATCAAGCTTAACGTCGAAGTCACGAATGACCTGGAACGAACGCTTTGCTTTCAGATTCTCGTCGATGGGCAACGGATGGTTGCCAAGACCGAGCCAAGAGTCCTTGTCGCTGAGGTTCCAGAAGGTCACATTCTTGATGACATTCTTATACTTGCGGAAAATCTTGAACAGGCGGTTGTACTGGTCTTCCTGCAGCGTAGCGATATAGGGAGCCTGGGGCTTAGCCTCACCACGCGAGAAGCGCAGCTGACCACCACTCTCGGTGTTGGTACGAAGGTCGAGCTCGGTAATGTGGATGATATTCACAATCTCAGAGAAACGCTGAATGGCTTTCTCCAACTGGTCCTCATCGGGGAAATAGATGTTGTAGTGGCCCTGCATACCGATACCGTCGATGGGCACACCAGCTTCCTTCATCTTCTTCACCATCTCGTAGATACGCTCACGCTTGCCGTTATCCACACAGCTGTAGTCGTTGTAGATCAGCACACCGGTGGGATCAGCCTCACGGGCAAACTCGAAAGCCTTGGCAATGAACTCATCACCACAGAGCTTGAAATGACGGCTCTGACGATAAGGACTGGCAGGAACCATCTTACCATCGACAAACTCGAACGGACGTCCGTCGTCGGCCATAGCCTCGTTCACCACATCCCAAGCATACACCACGTCCTTATAACGGTTCACCACCGTGTGGATGTGGTCGCGCAGACGCTCGTAGAACACTTCCTTCTTGACGGGCTTGCCCTTCTTGTCGGTAAACATCCAGTCGGCAAACTGAGAGTGCCAGCACAGACAGTGGCCACGCATCTTAATACCGTTCTCGCGGCAGAAGTTGGCAATCTTGTCGGCCTTTTCGAAGTTCCATACACCCTCCTTCGGGTGAATCTCACCTGGCTTCCAATCGTTCTCGGCAGTCACACTGTTGAACTGCTTCTTGACAATCTCGCTTTGAGCGGGATCATTGATGTTGTTCTGATTGACAGCTACACCGATGGTGAAATAATCCTTGTAGGCATCTTTCAGACTGGGGCCTGCGAAATAGTCGACAGGACGTCCCCACTGAGCCAGCATTGGTGTGATGCCAAGAAATGCCAGCATCAGACCGGTAATAATTCTCTTTTTCATACTGTTATGGTTTAGTGTTAATGATTATTATTGAATGTCGATTATCTGTTTCTTCAAATCTTTGTCGAGTGAGCTGTTGCCGATGAGAATCTCATACTTGCCGGACTTCACGCGCATGGTGTTCGTCTCGGCATCCCAGAACTCGAAGCTCTTACGTTCAAGTTTCAGGGTTGCAGTAGCCGTCTGACCAGCCTTCACGTCGACGCGCTGGAAAGCACGCAGCGACTTCAGCGGACCGTCGGGATCTTGCAAGTTTCGGATGTAGAGTTGAACTATTTCTGTACCATCTTTTTCACCCGTATTGGCCACCTCGACAGAACACGTTCCACTACCGTCATTTCTCACTTCTAATTTCTCATTTCTCATTTCGAACGAAGTGTAGCTCAGTCCATAACCAAAGGGGAACAGGGCATCGGTGAAGTAACGATACGTGCGACCCTTCATCGAGTAGTCCTCGTAGTCGGGCAGCTGACTCGTGCTCTTATAGAACGTCACGGGTAGCTTACCACCAGGGTTATAGTCGCCAAACAGCACATCGGCCACAGCCGTACCACCCTCCTGTCCAGGATACCACACCTGCACAATGGCGTCGCACGTCTCCGTCTCAGGTTGCAGGGCAATACACGATCCTGAGCAGTTGACGAAGATAATCTGCTTGCCGGCAGCTTTCAGCGCCTTCAGGAACTCACGCTGCACCTTGGGCAATTCAATATGGGTACGGTCGCCACCCTTGAAACCATCGATTTCTACAGGCATCTCCTCACCTTCGAGGGCTGAAGAGATACCACCGACAAAGACGACCTTGTCGATACCCTTCAGCTGGGCTATCGTCTCCTGATAGTCGATGGGGTGTTCCTTGGCGATGTTGATGGCCAGATTGGCATTATAAGTATGGATATGCGAGAAACGCACCTCGATATTGTAACTCTTGCCCTTTTCTGCCTGAATAGCCACACTATTAGGCGTGGTGCGCCAGATGTGGTGGCGGAACTTCTGCACACCGTCGATATAGAGTTCGAAGTGTCCGCAGCCGTCCACATTCACCACGTATTCTCCTGTCTCGTTCGGCGAAAAGACGGTCTCGTACTTGGCCGAGAAATCCTCGAGCTGTACACCGGGGGCGAAGTTGTGCATACCGAAGGTGGTAACCGCCAACGGCTGGGTGTAATACTGCGTGGTGACGGGCTTACCCTCCATCTTACGGTTGTTCCAGAACGTGCCCTTCATACCCTTCTTACCCTCGAAGCTGCACTGCGAGGCCAACAGACTCTCCAGCACTTTGTCGTAGGTCAGATCGCAACCCGGAGCATAGATCACCTTCTTCGTCTTAGCCTTGATGCCGTCGAGAATGGTAATGGTGTGGTTGGGCGTACCGTTATAGTTGCCCCACATCATCGGGGTATTGTCGGCATTGGGACCAATCACGGCAATTTTTTCGCTCTTGTTCAAAGGCAGGATGTTTCCGTTATTCTGCAACAGTACGATGGTCTGACGAGCCATATCAAGAGCCAACTGACGGTGCTGCTTGGAATCCATCGCAGAATAAGGAATCTTCGACCATTCCACCAGCGAGGGATCATCCATCTCACCCAGGTCGAAACGGCCTTCCAGCAAACGGATGACGTGCTTGTCGACCTCGGCCTCGGTGATGTAGCCACGCTTTACAGCTTCAGGAATGCTGCGATAGGCATAGCCGTAGCCACACTCCACGTCCGTACCGGCTATCGTAGCCTTGGCAGAAGCATGTACAGGCGACGACGAACTTTTGTGCGACTCGTAGAAATCCGAGACGGCGCCACAATCGCTGACAACGAGGTACTTAAAGCCCCACTCGTCGCGCAGGATGGTTTGCAACAGACGCTGCGAACCGCAACAGGGATCATCGTCCAGACGCTGATAGGCACACATCACCTCGCGAACCTTCGCATCCTGCACCAGCGTCTTGAAGGCGGGCATATAAGTCTCCCACATATCACGCGGCGACACATTGGTCAGGTTAGCCGAGTGACGCGTATACTCCGGACCGCTGTGCACAGCATAGTGCTTGGCACAGGCCCACAGCTTACGATACTTCGCCTCCTCAGGACCCTGCAGGCCCTTCACCACCTGCACACCCATCACGCTGGTCAGATACGGGTCCTCGCCGTAGGTCTCCTGTCCCCTGCCCCATCGCGGGTCACGGAAAATGTTTACGTTTGGCGTCCACACGGAGAGGCTATGGAACTTCTCGTCCTCGCCCGAGCCACGATACATGCGTTCGTTATACTGGGCACGGAACTCCGTCGAAGCTGCGTCAAACACCTTATATAATAAGTCGGGGTTGAACGACGAAGCCATAGCTACCGGCTCGGGGAACACGGTAACATTGCCCATATTGGCAGCACCATGCAGGGCCTCGCTCCACCAGAAGAACTTTTTAATTCCCAGACGCGGAATGGCCGGACTTTCGTCCAACATCAGCTGGGCCTTTTCCTCCAAGGTCAGTCGCGAACACAGGTCCTTGGCACGCTCCAATGCCGACAGGTTCGGATTCTTCCACCTAAAGGTAGAAGTGTGGCTCGCAATCTGGTAAGGGTATGTCTGTGCCGACACCATCAGGCCGGCACAGCATACCACGATTGTTGATAATAAGCGTTTTTTCATATTTTCGATTTATTCTTCAATCTTGATAATAAAACCACCACGCTCCAGGCAGGCAATGCTTTCCGGCAATGCTTCCAGCGAAGTGATGTTCCAGGGCTTCTCAGAGTTGCCGCTGTCTGCATACAGCGTTATCTTTGTACCCAAATCCTTCAAGACACCTGCAGGGATAGCCAACGACAGTGCATTGTCTGTACCGTTAATGCCTGCCACATACCACGTCTTGCCGCTACGGCGGGCCAGCACGGCACTCTCACCGGGATAGCCCGACACGAAACGCGTCTCATCCCATACGGTAGGCAACTGTCCCAGGAAGTCCTGCACCTCTTGGGGCTGCGACAAAAAGCTCTCCGGACGGTCGGCCAAGTGTTGCAAAGCACTCTCGTACAGCACCGTCAGTGCCAACTCATGGGCATTCGACGTAATGTGCGGATGCTGCGAATCGCTGAACGCACAGGGTGTATAGTCCATCGGACCAATGACATTACGGGTAAAGGGCAATGTGGCGTTGTGACTGGCGGCCTTCTTCGTAAAGTGAGGCACGTTGTTATACCACTCTGCACCATAGACACCCTCTGTAGAAAGGAGGTTCGGATAGGTGCGCTGCCAACCGCGTGGAATGGGGGCACCATGGAAATTCACCAGCAGATGGTGACGGGCGGCACTCTCCAGCAAGTCCTGACAGTAGTCCATATTGGCCTGATTGTCGCCGCTGAAGAAGTCTATCTTCACACCGGCCACACCGATTTTCTCGCACCAGGCAAATTCCTTCTCGCGGTCTTCGGGCTTGTTCAAACGGAACTTCGGACCGGGGGCACCATCTATCCAACCGATGCAGGAATTATACCAGATGAGCGGTTTGATACCCTTCGAGTTGGCGTAGGCTACGGCATCCTCAATGGTCTTGCCCTCGTTCGCGGCCACCTTGTCCATCTCGTCCCATTCGGCGTCGATGAGCACATAAGGCAGCTTCAGCTCGACGGCCATATCCACATATTTCTTGATGATGTTGAAGTCGTTCGACCCGTGGTTGTAGGCCCAATAGATCCACGACACCACGCCGGGCTTAATCCAGCTGGTATCAACCATCTTAGACGGTTCACTGACGTCGGTGACCAGTGTCGACTCGACGATATCGGCCAGTTTACCGATGATAACCACGCGCCACGGGGTATGCCAGTCACCCGTCAGTTCCAGGTCGTTCTGGTCCTGCACCACGCGGAACACCTCACCCTCATTAAACAGGCTCGACGCACTCTGACGGCGCTCGATATTAGCCTCGGTAATCAGCGCATACACAGACTCCCCTCTTTGGGAGGGGTTGGGGGAGGCTTCCATCAGCAACGGATACCCCCAATGGGTATTGATTTTATCCGTGACCATCGAACCGCCAAAACCACCCAACGTCTTCACATTAGCTGTGGTCGTCATGGGGAAGAATCCCTCGTAGCCGTCGCTCCACTGTAACATCCAGCGCTTCTTGCCCTCGGGAATGATGTACGCTGTCTGTTCCTCGGGATGTTTCTCGTTTTGCAGGTTCGTATATTCATAGCGGAACGCAATGCCGTCGTTATACACCCGCAGTACCAAGTTGCCGCAACGGTATTCGTTGGCTTCGTTCACGCAGTGCAGGCGCTTGCCTGTCTGCATCCAATAGTCATTCTTCACGGGACCCGTCCAATTCACGAAGTCCGTGTTGCTCAGGCCCACACCGGTCAGTTCCAGTGCTTTCTTGCCATTATAATTCACTACCAGATTATTCTCCTTCACGTCCAATGTCAACAGTCCGTTGGGCGAAGCCATCGTCTGGTGCTCCTTGGGAGCCTGCCCCAACAGAAAGCGGTCGATGAACGACTGCACGATGGGGAACTGGCTCTGGGGCAGCTGACAATGGCCGTGTCCACCGACAACGCTCCACGACATACGGTCGGCAATGCCGAAGCGCTGCCACACCTGATAGGCGGCCTTTGCCGAATAGAACATAGAACTGTCGGCCAGCCATTCGTAGTCAGTATTGCCCAACAGCAACAGGGCTCGCGGACAGACCATCGCACACAGCTCGTGCTGGTCATAAGGCAGACGATAGACGCTGTCGCCTCGGAAATTCTCCTTCTGGCTCTCCAGGAACCAATGGTAGTCGGTCTTGTCGATATCCTCCAGATTCTTGCCTGCCAGCGTCAACTCGTGCGACTTTCTCCACGCAGCAGCACCGCCGCCGCCAGGCTCCTGGGCAATGGTTAGGGCAATACGCTCGTCGAAGGCACCACAATAGAGAGCCATCTTGCCGGCATACGAACACCCTGTCACACCAATGCGGCTCACGTCAATCTTCGTCTTCTCAGGGCCCAGGTGTTGCAGTCCGTCAATCAGTCGGCTCATGCCCCACGCCCACTCGCTATAGGCACCGTTGTCCTTCAGCTGCGGATAGAGTCTGTCGAAGGCGTGCTCACCCCTGTCATGGTGTTTGCCAAACTGCTTGTAGTCGTTCACCTGTGCCGAGGTGAAGGTCGTTGTGGCAATGGGTCTGTCCTCAAACAGTTGACGGGGCAGGGCAATCATGTCCGTACCAATCATCAGCGCATAAGGCGGCTGTCCCACCTTCGGATAGCGTATCGTCGACTTCAGCGTCAGCGTCTGCTTGCCTACTTTCACGTCGACAATCAGCGTGTCACCGTCCATGCGGGCCTTCACCTGCTTGGGCTTGACTGTGGGCTTCTCGCCAATGCCGTAGTGCTGAATCATGTGTCCGATGTCGCTGCGTCTGCGGGCCCAGTCGGCAAAACTCGTAACACCCTCCAGGGCGTCGGGCAGTTCGCGGACAATGGGTAACTCGTTGGCAGCAGGCATCATAGGCTTAGGCATCTTGCTGCCCGTGTGTTCCACGTCATACACCAAGGGGGTGGTCGCTCCTTGCGACCATCCGCCCAGTGTAATCAAAGTAAATGAAATAGTTGATAAAAGTTTCTTCACAGAGGTTAGTTTTATGGAAAAAGAAAAGGGATTAGTCTACTTCAGTTGCTGGAACAACTTGTTCTTCTCAATCGTCCAGTCTTTACGGTCGAGCAGCTGGGGCTTCTTGCCGATAAACATCTTGGCGGCCTCCTTGTCGCCCTTCAGTTGCCAGTTCAGCCAAGCCAGTGCGGGAATGGTAAACTCGCCGCCATGAGCCTCGCGATAGGTACCACCGTGACCTACGGGGAAGTTGATGGCAACGGCAGGCACATGACTGATGCGATGGAAGTCGTCCATACCGTTCTCATAGGCAATGTCTTCTTTACCGCCCAGCATATACATAATAGGTGTATGCAGCTCGTTCAGCTTCGACTTCTCGGGCATCGGCATACCGCCTACGGCCTGACCGGCATTCTGCTGGTTAAAGAGTCCGCTGTTGCAGATCATGATGGTGGTGATACGCTTGTCGGCACAGTTGAACAGCGTCTGCAGGCCACCGCACGACATACCAGCCACGCAGATGTTCTTCACATCCAGCTTCTGGTAGTAGGGCGACTGAGGGTCGTCATTCTGCTTGAAGGCCCAGTCGATGCTCTCGATCTGCTGCTCCGAACGCGACATGGGACCCTTGTACCACTCGTCCGTCATGGGGATGTTACCCGTAGCCAGCACGATATATCCGTTCGAGGCGATCTCGTTCAGGAAATTCATGTGTTCGAAGGGCGAGTTGGCACAGGCTCCATTGCCCCATACCAGGATGGGCAGCGGGTGCTGGGCGTTAAACTTCGTCAGGTCCTGCGGCACGAACACGGTATGTTCCTTCAGGTCGCTCTCCTCTTTCATCATGACCTTATAGGCACCCGTACCACCATCCTCGATGATGCGTGTCTTAGCGCCTTCCTTCTTGCAGCAGTCGCCCTTGCAACCCTTGGGCTTGCGGGCGCAGTCCAGGAAGCATACCATCTTCTTCAGGTTCTGTTCCGTATACATGGCGGGACCACCGTGACCACCCTCAGCGGGGAATGTAGCCTCGGTCTTCACGCCAGCGGCCTTCAGCAGCTCATAAAAAAGCTTACCCTGACAGCCAGGCACCACATTGTCCTTCTCACCGTGGAAAATGATGATGGGAGGATTGTTCTTGTGGACATAGTTCGTAGCACTCAGACTGAGATACTTGTCCGGCTCCTTGTCCAGTTTCGAACCGAGCAGCACGTCCTCGGGCGAGTTCTCACCCATCTTCATGCCAGGACCGCAGTCCATCTTCGTCAGATCCACGGGACCCGACCAGTCGCAGGCGGCATTCACCGTACTGCTCTCGTTCAGGTAGTTGCCCACCGAACCCTCCAGGTCGATGTCCACTGTACCCACCGTCGCACGCTTGGCACCGCTGGTTGTAGCGGTAATCGAAGCCAGGTGACCACCGCTTGAGAAGCCGCTGGTGGCGATGAAACTGGTGTCGAACTTATATTTCTCGGCCTCACCACGCACGAAGCGCACCACGGCACGGATGTCGTGAATCTGGGCAGGCCACTTGGCGTCCATGCTCGAACGGTGGTTCGGACATACCACAGCGTAGCCGGCTTCCAACAGCGACTTTACGATGGTGCCCAGATCGGCCATACCCTTGCTGCTGTTCGAGAACCACGCACTGCCGTAGATGTGAATCACGACGGGGTAGCTCTCTGCCTCCTGCCTCGGCAGGTAGATGTCACAGGTGTGGTATGCCTGGTCGTCGCCGGCATAGTTCACGTCCTTCCACACCTGACTGGTCTCCAGCTTTACTTCAGGTGCCTGGAAACCGCCGAAACCTCCGGCGGGCTGTGCCTGAGCCAACAGCTGGCCACACAGGGCACACACAACAATCAAAATTTTTTTCATAGTTGATGATAGTTTTTATATTATTTTACTATTGTCTTAACTCATTAACTTCTTTAACTTCTCTAACTTCTATCTTTCGACAGATATGTCGGCGAAATAGTGGTCGCGAAGGGGTTTGCTCACTGCCTCGCCGGTCAGCGTCAGACGCTCCTCCAGACGGATGTCCTGCGACGATGCACCAATCTTGACCACATACTCGCCGGGCTGGATATTCCAGTGGCGACCATTCCCCTCGTGCGAATAGAATCCAAACTGCTCGGGATAGAGCTTCACTCGCACACGCTTCGTCTGACGGGGCTCCAGCGGCACACGGGCAAAGCCCTGCAACTTGAGAGGTGAGAGGTGAGAAGCGAGAGGTGAGTTCTCTGCAGGCGACAGGTAGATCTGGGCTATCTCCGTAGCAGCCATCTTACCCGTATTCTTCACCTCGAACGACAGGTCGATATACTTGTCACTGGTCTTCGCCTCCTCGTCCAGCGCCATGTGCTTATACTCGAAGGTGGTATAGCTCAAGCCGTAACCGAATGGCCACTGGATGAGCGAATCGGGCACTTCCGAATAGCTGTAGCATAGGGGTTCATACAATTCTGTCTTGGGATAGCTCACAGCCAGCTTGGCCGACGGCGACACATTGCCAAACAGGATGTCGGCAACGGCATGTCCGCCCTCCTCACCAGGATACCATGCCTGAATGACGGCAGCACAGCGCTCGGCAATACCCGAGATGACCTGTGCACGACCGCCGAACACCACCAGCACCACGGGTTTTCCCGTTGCCAGCAACTGCTCGACGTATTCCTCCTGCTTGCCGGGCAGGCGCAGACCCTGACGGTCGCGGTTCTCACCACACAGCATCACATTCTCGCCCACAGCGGCAATGATGACGTCAGCCGAATCGGCCATAGCGAGGGCTTCTGCCGGATCGGCCTTCTCGCCGGAGTCCACCTTGCGGTGCAACAGGTAATACTCCCAGGCGCGCTCGTCGCCACCCTTCGTAAATTTCGTTTCTATCTCCTCTGTCCAGTCACAGCCGCGACTATATAGTAAGGTGTCGCCCTCAGGCAGACGGTCCTTCATACCCTCCAGCAGCGTAATGACGTGCGGATGGTCCAAGTCCTGCATCTGCATCTTCCAGAAATAGGACATAGCGGGGTACGAATAGTCACCGCACATAGCCCACATCGTGTTGGCATTCGGACCGGTGAGCAAAACTTTGAACTTTGAACTTTGAACTTTGAACTTTGCCGAATCCAACGGCAGGAGATTGCTGTCGTTCTGCAGCAGCACGATCGACTGCGTGGCAATCTCGTAGGCCGTCTGACGCTCCTCGGGGCTGTCCAGCACGATGTTATCCTTGCTATACAGATAGGGGTTCTGGTCGAACAGGCCTGCACGGAACTTATAGCGCAGCACGTTCTTCACGGCACGCTCCAAGGTCTGCGGTGCCACCAGTCCGCTGTCGATGGCTGCCTGCAGATACTGGAAATTAGCACCCGAGGGGAAGTCGACGTCGCAACCGCCATTGATAGCCATTGCCGCCTTCATCGTGGCGGCATCCTGCTTTCCACTTTCCTCTTTCCACTCTCCACTTAATGGCAGCTGGTCAATGGCCGTATAGTCGCTCACCACCATGCCGTCGAATCCCAGATAGTCGCGCAGAATATCTTTCAGAATCACGCTGTCTGCCACACAAGTCACCTTCTCTCCACTTTCCTCTTTCCACTTTCCACTCATCACATGGTATCCCGGCATCACAGCCTTGCTGCCAGCCTCGCGAATCATCGCCTCGTGGGGCAACAGGATATCCTCCATCAGCTCCTGCTCGTCGGCATCACCACCGCCGCCATAGCCCAGGTAGTGCTTCGAACAGGCTCCCACACCCTTGCGCAGGTCGCCCTGCTGCAAGCCGCGCACAAAGGCCACGCCCATCGCTGCCGACAGGTAACCGTCCTCGCCGTACGACTCCTCCAGACGGTTGAACGACGGTGTGCGACACACGTCGACCATCGGCGACAGCGACAGCACGCCACCCATCTGGCGCAGCGTCGTGCTCGTCTGACGGGTCTTCACCTCGGCCAGCTCCGTGTTAAACGAACACGCCTGACCAATCTGCTGCGGATAGATCGTCGCACCGCGGGCGTTGATGCCCGACAGCACCTCCTCGTGAAACAGTGCCGGAATACCGCTCGGCGTATGCGTCATCAGCCACTCCTGCACAGCAGCCACACGGTCACGTATCACATTCGGGTCCAACGGCTTCTGACTGGCATACTGCGAGAAATGTCCGATGCCGTTTGGTATCAGTTCCTTACATTTCGTCGTATCCAACCGTCCCTGTTCGTCAAACAGGTCGTCCATAAACGCACTGCGCAGCTGGGCTATGCGCTCCTCCTGCGTCATCCGCTGGTAGAGCTCGTCAATCTTCTGTTCCATATCCTTGTCCAAAGTGGGCTGACAGGCAGCCATCATAGCCGCCGCACCAGTCATGATGAGGTATTTTATTTTCATAGTCATTACGTTTTGCCTGCAAAATTACAAAAAATATTCCAACCGCCCCACCCTCTCGTGTAACACAAACTATTGCTCATGTAACATACCCGCCACCTTGTCACCACTTCCTTGCCATTTTTTAGAATTCGCTTATGTTTTTCGCCCGTTCGCTGAAAATATTTGCTGCATAGCTACATGTTTCGTACCTTTGCATCAGAAATCTAATAAACGACTCATCGTTTTAGGTTCATACAGTATTAAAAGGTTAGTAGTTTTTAAAGGTAAATCGATTTTTTTAGGAATCATTGGGGCTCGTCGCGAAGACGGGCCCCAATGGTTTCCTGCCTGCCCGATTTTTCTTTTTTTAATCCTTATTTCCTGAATCTATCGCTCTTCTGGTAACTGCCATCTGCCATCTGTACCACATACGATCGCTTTTTCCATGTGCTGATCATGTTGCCGACCTTTGCCTTATCCAGACCTTGCTGCTGACGAACCCGGATAGCATCATGAACTGTGAAGTTATCGGGCAGCAATTCCAGCAGATTTCTGGGGCCATGGGTACCGGTACGATCACTTTCCCCATTAACTGCCTTCTCGATGTCGGCACCGAAGAACTGCATCTTGCACCACATGTCGTAGTTCAGACTCCAGCGGATGAAGTCCTCGATTGACGTTTCCCACTTCTGACCATTGGCCACATACAGCACGCAAGCCTTCAGCCAGGCGATGACACAAGCGCGATGCGACAGGTTCCAGTAGACTTCACTTTGGCTCAGACGGGCAAACTCTGCACACTCCTGCTGCAGCTTCTTGGCCAACTTATAGGCCTGTGGGCAGTCTATCAATCCACGTGCCGACACGAGGTTGTCGATATACGGCTTCAGGGCTTCGTCGAACGCCACATCGTAAGCACCATAGACGGGCTGCTCGGCACCGATCTCCGTCTCGGGGATTGTACAGAAGTTGATGCGGCTGATAGGTCCGTCGGTCAGCACGCGACTGAAGAATTTCCTGCCCTTCAGAATCGTCGTACAGGCATTCCAGTTGAAGCGGCAGACAGGACGTGCCGTCACCGACTGCGTACCGATACGCGTCTGACCGTATTCAGCCCCTGGGTCGAAGGCCAGACACATCAGCTGGAAGTGCTGCTTGCCGGTCTGACCTTTCAGCTGCTCAAACAGATCCAGCTCGTTCAGCTTGACGTAGACAAAGTGGCCTTCGGCTTCATCCATACGCGTCACAAGGGCGGGCTTCGTCATGTCGGGGTCTATCATTTGGATAACCAGTCCTTCCGGACGAACCAGCTTGTCCTTGTTGGCACCCTTCTTCTGACAGTCCTTCTTCCACTCCGCCTCACGGCGTTCGTTCTCTTCGTCGCGATGCTTGATGTCGGCCATGATGTGGCGAATCGGCTCGTCGATACAGCCTTTACCGGCACCCGTACCAGCCATCAGGCAGTTCATCAAGGTCGCCTCATGCTCCACATTATCGGTGTAGGTGAAACGCACTCCGCACAGGTGCGTTGCCAACGACGGGAATGCCGCATGCGCTACAGCAGCCTTGTAAATGTCGGGCGTCCGGCTGGTAATCAGTTCTATCAGCTTGGGCTTCTTCTCCGGCATCTCAGGGGGCGTGTCCTGATTCTGGGCATTATCGTCTGAAGTCTGATCGCCAGCAGCCAAAGCAAGTCGCTTGCTTTCCCTAAACACCTTCTTCTGGAATGCCGTCAGTCGTTGGTTCTTATTATAGTAGTCCGTATAATAAGCCTTTACCAAGTCCTTGATGTTGTCATCGTCCCAGTGTTCTGGCATCATATCCTTCAGGACTCCCAGCGTTTCATCCTGCGTCAGCAGCTGGTTACATTGGCTCAGCACCATCTTCACAGAGTTGTGCCGTCCGCCTTCGTCCACCAGGTCACGTTCCGAAACGCCCTCTTCCTTCATGCACTCGCGGAAGATATACATCGTCCTATCGTCGGCAGGCTTGCTATCCGTGTTCTCACTCCCCTCGCCCTTTCTCCCACCTGAAGGTAGGAGTGTGGCACGCAATGGAGAGGGGTCGGGGGTGAGGCTTTTTGCCAATTTGCGTCCATCGACGTCCAGCCCTCGCATCAGGAATGCCTCACGGCGTTCCTCCAGCTCTGCCTCAGGAATGGCTTCCAGCCAGTTTGGCGAACGATAGATCTCCTCTTCGATGCCCGTCAGATAGATGTACCGTTCAGGTGTGACGCAGCTCTCGTCGTAGGGGATGTCGATCTCCTTACAGAACGCTTCCTGCGTTTCCCCGATGGTCTTTCCGATGGGCAACCGCAACCAGATGTGCAGTTTCTTGCGTGCCGAATAGTCCATACGCAGCACCAACTCCTGCCAGTCGGACATCTCGTCGGCAATGACGGCCTTGGTGCTCTTGATGGCCTTCTTCACCAGTTTCAGGTCGTCCACATCGACGCACGTCATAAACGTAAACGCCTCGGGGATGATGTCCTTCTGCGCCCGGTGGTTGTTCTGGAATGCCGAATAGTGCGGACAGATGAACGGCAGCTTGTCCTTCAGCTTCTCGTCGCCCCCGCGGATGTCGGCGACCATCTTCTTCAGCCAGTCCTCGGAGAGCAGCCCGTCCAGCTGCTCCCGAGTCCAACTTTCAGCATACCCACGGTTCCGCCTGCCTCCCGTGTGCTGACTGTTTCCTGCAATTTGTTGTGTCATACGCTCTTCTTAGTGTTCTTCTTATGGTAAAAATGTTCGCTCATGTAGGCCAAGACCATTGCCGACTCCTTCTGGTAGATCTTCGCAAACTCCTCACGCTGCTCGTTGGGCAGTACAAACACTACCCTATCGAAGCCGTCTGCCCCATACGACAGGCTGATGTGAGGCCCTTTGAATTCGGGCTTGCTCCTGTGGCGCTTCGTCTGCACGAAGTCGAAGGTACCGTTCGACAGCATCTGTCCCCGACCTCGAGCGCAAAACGGCTCTACCATTCCTACACGTGGGTTCTCCGGCAAAATCTGCACATAACGCAACCCGTTCTCCATCTTTGTGACTGCTACCTCTGCCGACAGCATCACCATGTTCTGTTTCTTACTCATTAATACTTTCTCATAGTCGAAAATTATTAGTTAATGTTGAATGTTAAGTGTTGAATGTTGAATGATTCTCGCTTCGCTGCGATGGTTGAATGTAGAATTGACCTATGGTCAGCCTGCTCACGCTCGGCATAGCCCATGCAAGCATGGCTCTGCCCTCGCTTAATCGCAGCCTTCTCAATTATTCATTGATCATCGCCGCAGGCGACCATTCCTCATTCCACATTCCTCATTTCAAAGTTAAACCTCCCTGATGTCGTTCACCGTAATGTCCTGATAGAACTGCCCATTGTTCTCGTGAGTACCCATCCTCAGGTTCACCGCTACGACAGTCCCGATGGCAAAGCGACAGGAAGCCTGGTTACCCAGCATCGTCGCAATGATCTCGTCGCCGAAATCGTTCAGCTCCTTCAAACGGATTACACACTTGGCCAGCTGGCCGTTCTCACTTTTCTTACTCGGCACAGTAAAAGTCTCACCCTGCGCCACTACCTTCATGATTTTTGTTTCCATAATTTTTTATTTTTTATTTCTTATTTAGCTTTTTCATTCGAAAAAGCGCCTAGCTTCCCATTCGCGACGCAGCTCCAGTCCCTTCAGGCGCTTACCATCGGCATAAACCCATCGCTTGAACTCCTTCTTGATCTGGTTCTTCGAACTCCCTTCACGAATGACTTTCAGTAGCGTAGACTCTTTCAATCGCCCGATGCCCACGTTAAAGGCAAACGACACCAGCGCGTCCAGCTGTCCTTCGGTACGGGCAACACCCAGTTCCTTGACCTCTTTCTCGGTTTCATCGATATCCATCTGCAGCAACTCCTGCGCCCAGAACGGCGAGATCTTGTCACCCTGCTTGACACCCTTCGTATGACCGTAACCGATGGTCAGTACACCAGCTGCATCCGTATAAGCCGAAGTACGCAAACCCTCAAATACCATCAACTGATTCTTTAATTTCTCACTTGTCTTCATAATGCTTTTCTTTTGTCGAAATGTGTTAATACTATGTTTACTGTCCTAAGTCCCTGAATCTCGAACCGAACCTGGTTTCAAACTCCGCATGAATCTCATCCAGCGTCTTTGCCTTGATGGGCAGCCCCATCTCCTTGTATCGGCTCTCCTTCTCACGTATCTCCAGCAGGAATTTCTGATATTGTCTTCGCTGCACCTTCCCTTTCGTCTTTCCGACATCTTTCAGCCGGTCGCCCAGTTTCCAGTGCAAGCAAACCTCACTCGATTCTACTGCTCGCTTTTTCTTCTCACAGGTGCGCTGCTCGGTTTTCAGCTGTCTGAACTGACACGAGGCACAGCAGACCTTGATCGTAACCCCGAACTCGTTCGTCAGGTACTTCGTTTCCGTAATCTTCTTACTTCTTCCCATACCTTAATTAAACATCAGTCGGCCGGTTAATACACGCTCGTTGTCTTTCTCCTCCGGATCAAACATATTAGCCAGATCCTGGAGTGTTCCTACTAAATAAATCTTTGTTTTCTGCATCATATTTTTATCTTGTCTAAATGTAAATAACTATGTACGCATACACGTACGTTAACTAACTCTCTCTCTTCGGTTGTATCAATATGTCAAAGATCGCGTGAGCCGAATACAGAGCCAAGCTTGCTTGAGCTTTGTTGAGGCGAAACCGATTTTCGAGCGAAGCTCAAAGATCACCGTCGATTTGTTGATTATCAACTTTCGACGGTGCAAAGGTACGGCGAAAAAAAAACAAAAACCCCCTACGCAGTGGGTACGCGTAGGGGGTACGGCTTATCGCAAACGACTGATTATCAGCTTAATAGTTTCTTAATTTTTTCTTGGAAAGCAATCGACTTCCTTTGGTTGAGCGCTGTATTATAATCGCCCCGCATGTTATTCCGATGCCAAAGCGTCTCGAACAACTTCCACTTATGGGCGATGCCAAGTCGCTCGGCAATCATATCGGCCATCAGCGCAGCCTCAGGGCGCGATACGGTAGGCTGACCATTGTCGTCCACCAAACCCGCATCGACCACCTTTTCCCATAGTTTACTACTGGCCAGCACCTCGGGAATCTCAACAGTCTCGACCCTCTCCACCGTCTCTGCCATCGCCTCGCTTACTGCCGCCTGCTGCGTGACCGACGAGCCCGGCATGGCGAACGTGCAGCCCGTGATGTTACCGTTAAACACCTGGCAGTTCGAGCCTGCCTCAAAGTTGTTTACAACATTTTTCTGACGATTTTCTTCCATTGTCTGTTCTTTTTGTCCTTTTTATCTTTCTTGTCCTTCTTTACCTGCTTAGTGAACCGACCGTTCACCTTGTCGTTAAACACCTGCGAGTTGCTGCCCGCGCCGAAGTGGTTATGAATCTCCATAGGCTTCGCATTCACCTCGGCCTCCAGGTGCTGCCGCTCCGACTCCAGATGCTCGTTCTGCGCCTCCAGCAACTGCCGCCGCAAGTCGGCTATCTCGGCATCCTTCTGCTCCAGCTGCTCCTCCAGGTCGTCAATCTCCTCCTGTTTCCTTTCCACCTTCTCGGTGAGATCGTCAACCTCTTCAAACACTTCATCCAACGCATCCAACAGATGGTCATAGGCATTCACCTCATTACATCTTTTACTGATGAGGTCCTTCTCGCGATCCAATCCGCTCCTGACATCATCGCGCCAGGACTTAATCTCAAACAATTTTTCTTTTTTCATTTGAAAATCTCATTTTTAGTTATTTATATAACTGAGCCATCTCGGCTATCATATCCTTCATTCTTTGTCGGACGTCGGCAGGTTCCAATACCTCGATACCCTTGCGGTACGAGAACAATTTGTTCAGGAAATCGTCGGTAGGACGGATGTCGAACGCAAAGTCGGTATAGTTGTCGCCCAACTGCAGCTCCTGCTGCGAGTGGTGCAGCGGCAGCGTGCGCAGATAGTAGGGCGTACGGTCGTAGGCACGCACCACGACATGAGCCATAGGAATGTCGACGGTCAGCACACCGAAATAATCTGCAAAATAACCCTCCGGCGAGAAATCTTCAGGCATATCGAACGTCTCGTCAGTAGGCTCCATCATGTTCATGCGGTCGTCGAGCGCAAAGCATCGCAACTGCTCCTTTTCGTTCTTCGCCAACAGATACCAACGCTGCTGCGAACGCTTCAGGGCGTAGGGGCAGACGGTCTTCACGTAACCCTCGTCTTCAAACTTCTTATAGCCCATACGCAGCCTGTGGTCAGTCTTCATGGCGCGGATGATAGGTTCCAGAAACTCCTCGCCAGCGGGGGCATACTCCATCAGGATGCGGTCGCGAATCGAGGCACTGTCAGCCAGCATCCCGTGAACGGCGAGTGTGGAAAACAGATGCCGCTCGATCGAGTCGTTGTTCAGCACCTCGGGGTTGCTGATGTAGTATTTGTACGTATTGGGCTCGCACTCAATGTCGACTCCGAACATGTCGCGAATGGCGTCGCGATGCCGGTTGAACGACGATCGCGGCAACGGATTGCCTTCGGCCTTCTTGGCATCCCGCCACTTCTGGTCCAGTTGCGCCAGGGTGAGTTTACCACAAGTCTTGAGCGTGTTGATAATCCAGATGTACTGATTGAAAATCTGTGCAGGTTTCATATGCGTGTCGAGTGAAATTAGTTATATCTCCAAATCATTTATGCGATTCTTGTTCCCGTTCTTAATGATTAGCCCATTTTATCTGAGAATCCGAAGGTCTTGTGTCTATCGTATAATTCACAGTCCCGTGGTCTGTATCTACCTCTGATGCCAGAGTCTGGGCTTTGCTTAAAGCCTCTACAAAGTTTTCTGCCTCCAACTCTATTGGAGTCACGATGGTCTTGACAATGTTAAATTTCCACATCATAATTCAAAGTTTTTAGAGTTATTACAAATTTATTGTCGCGAAGGACGGTGCAAATATACGACTAAGGGTGTTTCAAAAGTCGATACACCCTCCGACTTTAACACAAATTTAACATTTAGACCCCCGTCCTTCGGGGAACGGCTATAATGCAGGGGAGTCCAAAAATAAGTTTTTCTCGTTGTTTCTTCTTCACAATTTATGTCTACACCCTAACATCTTTCACCATTAACCATCATCCATCTGACATCACTGCGAGACAGATGCCAGTCCCTAGTGTCTCTGATATTTCTCATAAACACGTTTGTAAATTTTAATACAGTCATTAATGGTATTACATCCATTCATACCTAATAACACATGGGCATAATT
Source organism: uncultured Prevotellaceae bacterium (assembly GCA_946188395.1). Lineage (GTDB taxonomy): Bacteria > Bacteroidota > Bacteroidia > Bacteroidales > Bacteroidaceae > Prevotella. Next base: position 18,718 of record CAMHUU010000038.1, read on the forward strand.
CACATTTTCGGTATCGTGGTCATACCAACTATCCAACATTTTTAATGTGGTAGAATAACTGTAATTCTCAAATTCCAACTCCATCTTTTTCGAATAATTCAAAATATAATACCATCATAATTGCGCAGATAGAGAACCCTATCAGACCAAGAGAACTATCCTATCGTTTTAGCTCTTAGAATCCATATCTCTTACCACAGAATTAATGAAATCACGCTCCCTAGGAGACAGATGGTACCTGTCATATAGCTGAAGGTCTGTCCAGCTACGTGTAAAGTCGAGTCTTGGCGCAAACTGATACATGTCTGGACGCATGTTCTGGTTACTGCGAAGCAGGTTAACCATAAAGCGGAAGAACTTAGTGCGCATGTATGCCGCCAAATTCCGAGCCTCACGTTCCGTTGGCACTCCTTCGATGATATAATGAGTGTTAGCAGTTACACTTCCTGGCTCTGAAACTATCGGGTTACTAATAACAAGATGCGGCAAACTGTCTGTGCCAGAACTTGATTTTGCTATCAACACTTTCCAGCTATTTTTCAGGGCATCAAGCTCTGCTGTATGACTATACTGGCTATCTTTGGCATAACCCACCTTGCCTTTTGCCAAATAAACTTTAGTATTACATACACGAGTCTTTCGCTGTGAGAAATTATCAGCAGTATTTGGGAATCTAAAGGGATTGCGCGAACGCATCTGAGGAGATTCCTTTTCATAGATAAACGAGGTTTCTCGACTCAGTACTTTGTCGAGAATAGACAACCCTTCATTCCACCTAATCAGGAAATCTGCACGGAAATCGCCATATGTGTATCTTAAGGGGCGGATCATCGGATAGTCCTGATGATTGATGCGATTGATTAGTAGGCAGTCACCATCATATTCTCTATCCCACAAGAATAAGCAAATACCACCACGCAAGGTCGTTACACCCTTTACGTATGTTTCTACATTTGGGTAGTCGTGAAACTCCCTCACATGTTTGCTACCTTCAGAGTCATCAAGCATATAATCCCTAAAATCGTCAAGTCCATCGCCACGTCCTCCCGTGTACCATGTTGATTGCATCATCATGTCAATATAACGAGACGAAAGGTTGTCTTTAACGAAATTGAAGAATTTATGATATATAGCGCTTCCTCCGTCACCTCTTCCTCCGCCTGCTTTCTCGCTGAAAGGTGGTACACCGATTACCACATCTGGATCAATCGATACCAGACGTTGTACAAGTTCATCCGTATTATCGCCAATCAAATCATAAGAGAAGAAATCCATTATATGCTCAATAGGCATATTCAGTATGCTGTATATCTTTCTAGTCAACTCATAGGCCAATGGTGATGACGGGATAGAATACAATCTCTGATTAAAGGTTGAACCAAATTTCCGTTGTATAGCACAGGCTATTTCACCTTCAACAGTAGATATGTCAAGAATCGTGTCGTCATGTTGTGTAGCTTCTGGTGGCAAAAGATTTACCAGTTCATCTGCCAACAACTGAGGTGTTACAACCTCAGAGTTAGAAACTCTTGCAAATTTGTTTACGGCTCTATTTGCTCTTTCTAAAGGAGAGAGTGTATCATCCCGCATCAGGTCATTTATATTTTTCACCTTGTAGTCAAGATGCCTTAATATAAAAGGATTGCACTTATTATGAATCAGCCAAAGTATAGGAACTTTTAAGCCGAGATTTTTTGCGATACGGCGGTTTTCGTTAGGATCACCAACGATACTGTTTATGACATCTTCTATTGATTCTACCCTGCTGTTGGTCAAGAAAGCATAAAAGAGAATTTTAGCTTGGTAGGTCTTTAATTTCTTTGCCAAACTTTCCTCTTCGTCCTCTTCCTCTTCCTTTGTTTGCCCGTCAGTTTGATTACTCGTTGTGCCATCTGTACTGGGAGTAGTGTCTATATCAGGAATGGTATAATCATTATCGTTATCACCTTCATTAGGGCTAAACTCAAGACCTTTTGAAGCATCTATTTCCTTCATTTTCTCAATCTCAGCCCGGATATTTTCGTCATCAAGTAAGGAAAAATCGATAGGGGCTTCATAAGCTTCATCCATAATACTCTTGTTTTGAGAGTATTGCTGAACTACCGCCATAACATCTGTAGCAGTTACCTGCTTCATCAGATTATTGTTGATAGTAATGATTGGAGATATTACGAGTTCGCGTTCTATGCGCTGCTTTAGTAGGCAGTTACCATTCTTTTCTTTATTGACATTGTAGAACTGCGATTTCAACTCTTGCATACGGAACATTCTGTTGGGGTCAAAGTCAACAAGAAGCGTTTGGGGTTTCATGTTGAATCTGATTTCCTTTCCTTCTGCGTCTTTGTAAACCTTGATGTATTGATTTTGTATGCGAAAGATAGCCTGATCATATTCTTGTGGCGAAGCCGTGTCTTTAAAATAGAGCATGGTGTCCCATTGCTTCACGGTGCTTCCTGTCAGCATTCGGTTTACAGTAAGGGTGATTGTCATTTCACCAGCTTCTTCACAAGCTTTAATTTTTGCTTTAACTGCCTCAGTATTACTATATGTACGCTCGTCATCAACACCAGCAATATTGATGATAGTATATTTGCTTAAATTCCTAAATCTGGTCTTGTTGTTTTCTATTAGCGACTCTAGAGCATCACACGATGCACGGAATGGGAGAACGCAGACGATATGATGACACATTTCTCCTTTCTGGATTTTTTCATAGTCCAAGAACCCAAGAATGTTTTCATCGTCGCGTTTACCATCAATCACCTCCAGGAGCTCTAATATTTCTCTCTCATTTGCAAATTTTTTATGACTCCCGTCAGAAGCTTTTGTAAGTGAGAGTGGCTTGAATAAAGCAGAGAAAGCATAGGTTACACCCTTTTCTTTCATCTCTTTCATTCGCCTAATAGATGAAGCATTAGGTTGAAATGCAAACCTAATCATTTGGGGGAATCCGTAATATGGATTATCCCACTCCGCTACATCATCGCAATCAGCATTATCTCTGTCCCATTGTTCTTTAGCGTCTACGATATCTGTATATTGGCAGAATGTAATTATGTCATCCTTTGTAAATTCATCACCCATCAAGATTCTATAAGGCGTTCCAGACAAATGAAGCCTGACTCTTGCTTTGAGTTGCTTTATTTCGCTATCAATGGCGTCAGAAGTTTCAGCTGTTTGGATCTCTCCTTTGATTTCCCTTTCAGACAAGCCTCCTTCACGCAAAACTTTACCATATTCTGCGGCACGAGCACCAAAATGAGTTTCGTCAACGATAAGTAAATCTATGTTCTCCTTGAATATCTCTTGGTGTTTTGTCTTGATAGTTTCTCCCTGGAGGTCTTGAAGTGTCAAGAACAGTGCAATCCGTTTGTTGTCATTCAGGGTATTGCTTATAATTTGAGTATTATTTTTCAAGTCTTCACCGTCAAGGAAAATATAGTCTTTGAAACGGACATGACTTTCTACTGTTTCTTTCCATTCATTACGCACATCAGCTTTGGCAGAGACTATTAGCACCAACTTCGCATCAGCCATCTCTGTAGCGCAACACATTGCAGTAAATGATTTACCAAAACGCATTACAGCATACATCAGCAGGTTATGTCTCCCGTTCTTTATAGCTTCTTTGAACTTGTCAATAGCTTTCTGTTGATTATCTCTGGGAGGAAAATCCTTCACTCTTTCAAAAGTGAGTTTAACGGGCAAATAGTCAGGCGTGTAGAAATTGTATCTTCCATCCTTTGCCTTTTCGCTTTGCTTAATATCCTCAATAGCTTCCTTTACGTCGTCCTCCTTTGCATTCTCAAAAAATTCTCTTGAGTAATAAACATCATCTTCAATTTCATGAGGCAGTAAACGATGATAATGTTTAATCAGTTCAAGATAATCATGGACAGCAAAGTCCCTGAATATGTTTCCACTTTCAAGTTTTGCAGAATGATTAAACTTGTGAATGAGATTAGGATAGTGCTTTCTCCATTCATCCAAGCGCGTTTGAAGAGGACGATATGTATCACCAACTTTCAGGTAGTTGGGGATGGTCTCTGTCGTAAATGCATATATTTGAGGGTCTACGCGACCTACCAAGACACCTTCAAGGGTGGATACATCAATGTTCGGATTCATAATCTCAGAATAATGAAAGTTGTAATGGGTCTGCTTGCGGCTTTTTAGTTGTTCGCTTAACACCTGTTTCGGTGATAAAGAAATGACGACATTTCCCGTTTTCTACTATCAAATTATAGCTTTCAAATTCAGCTGTTTTATCAGGGATATTGATACTGACATTACTTCCAATCTTCATCTCTCCCAAAATAGACAAGAACTTAACCTCCTCTTCGCTAGACAAGTTAAAGACATCTATTGTAATTGAATTGATATGTGAGTAATATGAAATCAACTGAGGAATGAATGTCAAAAAGTCTCCGATACCAATAACTTTCACGGATACATTTTCCACATCTTCTTTTTGTTTATTTATCTCATTAAAAGCAGCATTTGGCAATATTTCACCAAAAGCCTTATGTGCATCTATGAAGAAATTGCTGGTTTTGTCACCTTCTCCTGAGTTTACAAAATCTTCGTAGTCTAACATCAGACTTATCTTTTCTGCAATATCTCTACCTATCTGTGTGGGTACAGCTTCACCAATACACCTGCGGATATTACCTTCGTTGTCTTTGAGATACTCATCCGAGTTCTCAACTGTGAGTTCGCTATCGTGATCTGTCCATTGAAAACTATTAGGTATCGTCATCAGAGTCATCAGTTCACGAATGCTAAGAACACGATTATCACAAGGATGGATTGTGTCCTGTGATGACATAATATCGCTTCTGGTAGCAATACAAGCACCAGGTCTGTCCCAAATCAAACGACGATACTTGTTGCCCATATAGGCTCCTTTGTTTACAATTTTGTTTCCGTCTTTATCGAGCTGATAAGGTTTTGTCTCATCAGGGTTATCAAAAGCAGTTTCACCTTCCTTTAAGTCTTTAATCCAATCCAGCATGTATTCCGGGAATGGACGAGCAAAGTGGAACGGGTCTTTCTTATCCTTCTCACAATATGCTAGGCGAGGGAAACCACCAATTGAGTCACGCAACAGAATCTCATTCTGACGTGTCGGGAACAATTGCAATGGCGTTGTATGCTTTAATTCTTTGCTTGTTCCAATAACGATGGTTCGAGGACGACTTGATGGAACTCCGTAGTCCTTGAAATTTATGACTTTCCAATAGATGTTATAATCCTCAGACAAGTTTTTGAAGATACTCTCCTTGATTGGCATGTCTTTACCAGAAAGGTCAGTACAAGTCGATTTCATGAAGGCTCGGACATTTTCAAAAACAAAGACTTTGGGATGTATACCCTTTATCATCTTAATGGCCTCTACTACAAGTGAGTTTCGTATCTGTTCATGATCAGTCTTCTTATAGTTGGCGGTAGACATTCCTTGACAAGGCGGTGTGGCAAATACCACATCTACCTGCTCCAGTCCTTCTCTTTGACGCCACATCTCAATCTCGTCGTAAATTCGCTGATGGGTTTCTTTTTTAGTGGCATCTCCACAAATGTAGCCACTCTCGTATTTACATTTGTGGTTCACCCTCTGTACATCTATGCGAGGTTCGAGGAGTTCGTTTGAAGCCACGCAATCGAAGCCTGCCATCTTGAATCCATAGCAGCCTACACCTGCACAACTGAAAAGTGATATATATGTTCTGCTCATCGTTTACTATTATCTAATCTTAGCCTGCAAAGATAGCGTTTTTTTCTGAGATAATTGTGATTTAATACGGTTTTTACACATTATTTAATAGAATCATTTGGCGGATAGCACGAAAATGATTTCCTTTGCACCATCTCGTCAACCATGTGTTGAAGGAGAAACGGGAGCGGCATCATTGTCGCTCCTTGCTATTTTATATACTCCTCTCGGTACTCATACCACCACCTGGCTGCAGCGTGTAGGGCATAGACCCGTTCACTGATAAAGTCGGGATATTGGGGAGTGAGTTCGGCAGCGTTGAAGCCGGCAATGACGCAGATGAAAGTGGTGTCGCCCTCGATATAGTCGCACCAATGGTTCTGGCCCAGGCAGAAGCCGAGGATGTTGTCAAACTCTGCTTCGGTGCGGGGCTGTTGGACGTGGGCCACCACATGAGGCTTTGCTTGTTGGCGCAGGAGGCAGTAGTCGCCGTGACCCTCTACGTGTTTCAACTCTGCGACAAACAGGTCACGTTCTACATGTTCTGGTTTCAGTCCACAATGCTGGAGCCTCGGAAACATAACATAATTACAATTCTCAATTTTCTTGATTTCCATATCGTTTACTGTTTAGTGAATAGATCTACTCGTTCACTCGCATCGCTTTACCACCGTTGCCAACGAATATTCTTAGGCCGGTTGGTGGGCTACAAAGCCACTCTTGATGCAAAATTCTGGTGCAAAGATACACCTTAGGATGTTCCAAAACTCGAGACACCTTCGGACTTTAACATAAATTTAACAATTCAAACCTTGCCCGAACGATGACAGATGGCAGATGGCAGTTCCCTCAGCGAGGGGGTAAAAAGGGAAAGAAAAAGTTTATTATATTATATAATATATATATTATATATATAATACAATATTTTGTAATAAAATTTCGTTTTGATAGAAATTGGCTCCCTAAATCAACTGCCATCTGCCATCTGCCATCTATTTTGCCAATTTTAACCTTCAAAAAGCCGATTTTCAATCTACTACTACTAAACGGTCGATCGAAAAG
>CAMHUU010000039.1 GCA_946188395.1 uncultured Prevotellaceae bacterium
ATATAGATATAGACTGGCAGGAGGCTGCCCATGGTCGTGCTCCCGCATTGGCTACGGGTATCAAGCGCTGCTGGCCCGACCGTCTGGTATTCACCTACCAGGGTGATGGCGACCTCGCATGTATTGGTACTTGTGAGACCATCCACGCGCTGAACCGTGGTGAGAACATCGTGATTATCTTCGTCAACAATGCCATTTACGGTATGACGGGTGGTCAGATGGCTCCTACGACGCTGATTGGTCAGAAGACGTCGACCTGTCCTTATGGCCGTGATCCGCAGTTGCATGGCTATCCCCTGAAGATGGCCGATATCGCTGCCGGACTGGAGGGCACCTGCTACGTTACTCGTCAGAGTGTCGAAAGCGTAGGCTCTATCAACAAAGCCAAGAAGGCACTGCGTAAGGCTTTCGAAGCTTCAATGGCTGGTAAGGGCAGCTCGCTCGTAGAGTTCGTTTCGACGTGTAACAGCGGTTGGAAACTGACTCCTGCTAAGGCTAACGAATGGATGAAGGAGAACATGTTTCCCTTCTATCCCAAGGGTGACTTGAAGGACACGACGGGATTATAATTAAGAGTTAAGAGAATATGAAGAAGCTGTTTGTTCTTTTCGTATCGGGTCTGTTGTCGCTGACGGCAACGGCACAGCAGTCTGACTTGGTTGGTTCGTGGCAGCTGTTGGATGCCAATGGCAATCCCAGGACTTACGTGAAGGTTTTCATGCCCGATGGCAGGTTGCTCGGCCAGAGCTTCAATGACGACTTCACTGTCAGCAGCGTGTGGTTTATGTCGAACTACAAGGTGCTGAGCGATACGTCGTATGTCGATCATGCCTTCTATCATTCGAACATCCTCTATGAGCGCGACTATTTTGTGACTTTCCACAAGGAGAGCGACAGTCTGCTGGTTAGCACATATATCGACTACAGAATGAACAATCTGGGTGCTATCATGACAGAGCGTTGGAAGAAAATGAATCGTGAGCTGCCCGTCTATACTGACGCCGAGTGGAAGGCACTGCAGCAGAAGTCGATGGCAGAGTTCGACCGTTTGCCCCAGGAAGGACAAACTGTTGAGCAATATGCTCAGAAGCTTTATGACAAGGCCCAAGACTACCAGAAGTCCAACAAGCTGGACCGTGCCTGTGAGGCATTGCTCATGAGAGCAGAATTGGACACAACCAATTTGGCATGGCAGAAGGATGCCGCTCAGTTCTTCTTGTATAGACATATGGCACCTGCCGCAGCAGAAAAGATAGTTAACCGCATCATCCGCCTCGCTGAGGCCCAGGCACCCACACCCACCGATACCAGTGTGGTGCGAGCCTATCGAAATTTGGCTTATATGTACAGCTATAGAGGCAACAATGCTTTGCCGCAAGTGCGTAGTACCATCAACAAAGTCATCGATATGGAGACCAAGGCTGGTCATCAGCCCTCGGAAGGATATGGCTTGGACTATTACGTATTGGCTGAAACCTATTTGCCCGAAGGCAACTTCAAGGTAATGGGCGACTGTATCGAGAAGTGCATCAACATCCTGGAGAAAGTTCCCAATGTGTTTAAGGCGCAGATGGGCGAGGCTTATATGTTGAAAGGTATTAGCCTGATCCGTACAAATCGTATTTACGAAGGCATCGAAGTCTTGCTGAATCAGGCGGTTCCGTATTTTTTGGCTGAAGATAGCCCAGTGAAGGAGAAAGTGCCCCTGATGGTTTATCCGTTGGTTTTCAATGCCTATGGGGATTTGATAGAAAAGAATCCCAAGGACAAGAATCTGCTGAAGGAGTATCAGCAGTTCATGGCCGACAAGCTGCTCGTTGCTGTGTTCAACAGTACCGACAAGAAGCGTAACCTCTTTGGTGAATACTACGTTGTGGAAAACGGCTCTTGGAACGTGGAGAATCCTGTACCATCATTCGACAATCTCCGTTTTGTGCTCCAGAAGGGAGACGAGCATATGGAAGTCGTCAAGGATTCTGAAGATGAGCAGGTCGGCATCATGAGAATTGATATCGTCGACGCGGCCAAGAAGCAGGAAGTGATTAACAAGTGGAAGGCCTACAAGAAGGATAAAAAGGTTAAAAAGTAAAAAGGTAAAAAAGTAAAATATGAAGAAAGAAATCATCATATCCGGTTTCGGTGGTCAGGGCGTGCTCTCGATGGGTAAGATTCTGGCCTATAGTGGACTGATGGAGGACAAGGAAGTGACTTGGATGCCCGCTTACGGTCCCGAGCAGCGCGGTGGTACGGCCAACGTGACTGTTATCGTCAGCGACGAGCGTATCTCGTCGCCCATCCTGTCGAAGTACGATATCGCCGTGGTGCTGAACCAGCCTTCGCTGGAGAAGTTCGAGCCGAAGATCAAGCCCGGCGGCATTCTGATTTACGACGGCTTCGGCATCATCAACAAGCCCACGCGTAAGGACATCACCGTCTACGAGATCAATGCGATGGACAAGGCTGCCGAGATGAAGAACGGTAAGGTGTTCAACATGATTGTGCTGGGCGGATTGCTGAAGGTGGCTCCCGTGGTGAGCGACAAGGGTGTGGAGAAGGCGTTGAAGAAGACGCTGCCCGAACGCCATCATGCACTCATCCCCCTGAACATGGAGGCACTGAAGGAAGGTGCTAAGATTATTGAGCAGAAATAACTTCGATAATAACGAGAAAATCGGGCTGACTATTTGGTTGGTCCGATTTTTTTTCGTAAATTTGCAGGAAAATCTTTATTCGTATGAAAACTAAAAACTTATTAATCGCTTTGATGTTGTTTGGACCTGTCGGAGCAGTGGCAGCCGACAACACGCCTGAATGGCGCAATGCAGCAGTGAACCAGCAGAATCGTGAACCACGACGTGCCAATTTCTTTGCCTTCGAGACAGAGGACTTGGCGAAGGCAGGCGAGAAAGCGGCCTCGTCGCGTTACCTGTCGATGGAGGGCATGTGGCGTTTTCTGTTTGTAAAGAACCATCAGGATGCCCCGGCGGATTTCTTCCGCGTAGGGTATGATGACTCTGCATGGGAGGATTTCCCCGTTCCGGGACTCTTTGAGTTGAACGGACACGGTGACCGCATCTACAAGAACATCAACTATGCATGGTGTACGACGTTCGACAATAATCCGCCCGTCGTTGGCGAGACGGAGAACTACACGGGTTCGTACCGTCGAGAGTTCGAACTGCCCGAGGGCTGGCAGGGCCAGCAGGTGCTGCTGCATGTCGGTTCGGCCACCAGCAACCTGAAGGTCTGGGTGAACGGCAAGTTCGTAGGTTACAGCGAGGATTCGAAAGTAGCTGCCGAGTTCGACCTGACGAAATACGTGAAGAAGGGCAAGAACCTGATTGCTATGCAGGTGATGCGCTGGTGCGACGGCTCGTATCTGGAGGACCAGGACTTCTGGCGCTTTACGGGCATTGCCCGCGAGGTGTATCTTTACGCCCGTCCGAAGGTACATATCGAGGATATCGTCGTTGGCCAGGACTGGAAGGACGGCAATGGATTGCTGGATGTCAACGTGAAAGCCCCAAAGGGTACGACGGTTGATGTCCGTCTGGAAGACGCTGAAGGAAATGTCGTCGGAACAGGTGCACAGCAGACCATCGCCAGCGTGAAGGCTTGGTCGGCAGAGACGCCTTACTTGTATAATCTCTATCTTACCTTGAAGAAGGGCGATAAGGTCTTGGAGGTAGTTCAGCAGAAGGTGGGTTTCCGCCATATTGAGATTAAGGGCGGACAGTTGTTGGTGAATGGACAGCCAATATTAATAAAAGGTGTGGATCGCCACGAACTGGACCCCAACGGCGGCTATGTGGTATCGATAGAACGCATGAAGCAGGACATCCGCATCATGAAGCAGTTGAATGTCAATGCCGTGCGTACGAGTCACTATCCCGACGATCCGCGTTGGTATGACCTATGCGATGAGGCTGGACTGTATCTGGTGGCTGAGGCCAATCTGGAGAGTCACGGCATGGGCTATGGCGAGAGCACACTGGCTAAGCGCGAGGACTTCAGTCAGATGCACCTAGAGCGCAACCAAGGCAATGTGCTGACACTGCGCAACCATCCTTGTATCATCATCTGGAGTATGGGTAACGAGGCTGGCTATGGTCCGAACTTCGAGAAGTGCTACGACTGGATTAAGACTGTCGACAACCGTCCCGTTCAGTACGAGCAGGCCGGACATTGGGGCAAGACGGACATCTTCTGTCCGATGTACATGGGCTATGCTGATTGTGAGAAGTATGCCCAGACTGACAATCCCCGTCCGCTCATCCAGTGTGAGTATGCCCACGCTATGGGTAACTCGATGGGTGGTTTCAAGGAGTATTGGGATATCATCCGCAAATATCCGAAATATCAGGGTGGCTTCATTTGGGACTTCGTGGACCAGGGTCTGCGCGACAAGAGCCCCATCACGGGTAAGGAAATCTTTACCTATGGTGGTGACTATGGACGTTATCCTGCCAGCGACTATAACTTCAACTGTAACGGTATCATAGCCCCTGACCGTCGACTGAATCCGCATGCCTACGAGGTGCAGTACTACTACCAGAACGTGTGGATTGCCGACAAGGGACTGAAGGATGGAAAGATTGAGATTTACAACGAGAACTTCTTCAAGTCGCTCGATGATCTGGAACTGGAGTGGTTTGTCGGCGGAGCAGGCGGTAAACATCATCATGGCGGCGACCGTCCTGAGGGTATGACCTTCGGACACGGTGGTAAGGCCGACATCAGTGGCATCGCCCCGCAGCAGCGTAAGGTGATTACCATCGAGGCTATGCAGAAGACGATAGCCCGTGTGTTGGGACATCATGGCGATCAGGAGATTTTTGTCGTCTTCCAGTTGAAGGCCAAGGACCAGCAGCAGTACGTCGAAAAGGGACAGGTGATGGCCCGTCAGCAGTTTGCGCTGAACGAATATCAATTCCCTGAACTGCAAGCCGAGCAGGCCGAAGTGGCTAAGGAAGAGACAAAGAGCTATGTGAAGCTGACGGTTGGCGGTACGACGCTGACCATTGGTAAGGGCTCGGGTCTGATTGATTATCTGGATGTTGACGGACAGCCTATGCTGATTGAGCGCCAGTCGATTGTTCCTGAATTCTGGCGTGCTCCGACCGATAACGATTATGGTGCATGGCTGCAGCAGCGCTTCGGCCAGTGGAAGAACCCGCAGATGAAGGTTACTGATTTCTCTACCAATGGCAATAATGCTGTTGCCAAGATTGAAATGCCGATGGCCACTCTGACTCTGACTTATACGCTGATGACTGATGGCTCTGTCATCGTCCGTCAGCAGATGGACCCCAAGGCAGATGCCAAGGAAAGCTGGATGTTCCGTTATGGCATGCAGTTGCAGATGCCGAAGCAATACTGTCAGGTGAAATACTATGGCCGTGGCCCGCACGAGAACTACTGCGACCGCAAGAGCAGCGAGTTTATTGGCGTGTACCAGTCGGATGTGGAAGATCAGTATTATCCCTATGTCCGTCCGCAGGAGAGTGGCAACCACACCGATGTGCGCTGGTTCCAGGTGACCGACGGACAGCGTGGACTGGAGTTCCGCAGCAATGGTCCGATGGAGTGCTCGGCTCTGCCGTATCTGGTGGAAGATCTGGATGCCGGACCAAGAAAGGAACACAGCTGGGGACAGCATAGCGGTGATTTGTTGGAGCGCCCGCTGACACTGGTTCATATTCAGCAGCGCCAGATGGGACTGGGTTGCGTCAACTCGTGGGGCGCATGGCCCGAAAAGGCATACTTGCTGCCGTTGCAGAAGTATGACTTCACGTTTGAGATTCGTCCCGTGAAGTAGGAGATAACAAAAATCCCGTTCTCACCAGTCGTGGGAGCGGGATTATATTATTCGGAAAATGGACTGTTAGTATTGTCGCAAGGCTGCTAACAGTTCGTTGTTTTCTGTGCGGTTGCCGATGGTGACACGCAGGCAGTTCTGGCAAAGCTGTATCTTGTTACGATTACGTACAATGATGCCTTTGTCGACCAGATAGTTATAGATGGCATTCGCATCGGTCATACGGGCCAGGAAGAAGTTGGCATCCGTCTTGTATATCTGTTCGCAGATAGGCAGTTCCTGGAACGCCTGCATCAGTCTTGTACGTTCAGCCAAAAGAATCTTAACGTATTTGTCGATTTCGAAGGGGTCCTTCAGCATCTCCAAAGCCTGCTGCTGGGTGAGCAGATTGACATTATAGGGATACTTCACCTTATTATATATATCGACAATCTCCTTCGAGGCAAATGCCATGCCCAGACGGATGGCTGCCGAGCCCCACGCCTTCGACATGGTCTGAAGGATGATGAGGTTGGGGTGCGACGGTAGTTCCTGACGCAGTGACAGCTGTTGGGCGAAGTCGATATAGGCTTCGTCGACGATAACAATGCCTTCAAAGCGTTCAATAACCTTCAGGATTTCATCTCGGTTCAGCGAGTTGCCGGTAGGATTGTTGGGCGAACAAATCCAGATAATCTTTGTGTTTGCGTCGCATGCAGCAAGCAGCTTTTCTGCTTGAAACTCGAAATTTTCGTCAAGCAGGACGGTGCGATATTCTACGTCGTTGATATCGGCGCAAACCTGGTACATGCCGTAAGTGGGCGCAATAGCCACCACGTTGTCGCGTCCGGGATTGCAGAACACACGATAGGCCAAGTCGATGGCTTCGTCGCTTCCATTGCCCAGGAAAATCATCTCCTCGGGAACGCCCTTGACCTTCTTCAGCGCACTCTTCACCTCGCGCTGCAAGGGGTCAGGGTAGCGGTTGTAAGGGGTGTTGTACGGATTCTCGTTGGCATCGAGGAATACGTGAGCCTCCTTGCCCGAATACTCATCGCGTGCACTACTGTATGGAGCCAGACTCCAGATATTGGGTCTTACGAGTTGCTCTAAGCTAATCATAATTACTCATTACTAATTACTCATTACTAATTGAGCGTATTCTCACGCTCATCGCGTTCTTGTGGGCGTCGAGTTGCTCGGCTTCTGCCATGAGTTCAACGGCGCGGCCAATGTGGCGAATGCCCTCTTCCGTCAGATGCTGGAAGGTAATCTTACGGCAATAGGAGTCTAGGTTGACGCCATTGTAGGCGGTAGCATATCCGTGAGTGGGCAGGGTGTGATTGGTGCCGCTGGCATAGTCGCCGGCACTCTCGCAAGCATAGGGACCGAGGAACACGCTGCCGGCATTGACGACACGCTCGGCCAACTGCTCGTAGTCCTTGACCTGCAGAATGAGGTGCTCGGGGGCATAGAGGTTCGAGAGGTCGATCATCTCGTCGACGGAATCGACGAGTACGTAACAACTGTTTTCGAGGGCTTTGGCAGCCATCTCCTTACGGGGCAGCAACTGAAGCTGTCTGTCGACTTCGACCTGTACTTCATTGAGCTTAGCTTCGCTTGTCGTAATGAAAAGCACCTGCGAGTCGATGCCGTGTTCAGCCTGCGACAACAAGTCGGCAGCAACGAATTCGGCATTGGCCTGTTCGTCAGCTAGCACACAGACCTCAGAGGGTCCGGCGGGCATGTCGATAGCTACTTCGTCGAGCGAGACATGCTGCTTGGCAGCCATCACGTACTGGTTGCCAGGACCGAAAATCTTGAAGACCTTGGGCACGCTTTCCGTACCGTATGCCATCGCACCGATAGCCTGTACGCCACCAATCTTGTAGATCTTGCTGACACCGGCAATGCGTGCTGCTACGAGGATGGCGGGATTCACCTTGCCTTCGCGATTGGGCGGTGTGCAGAGCACAATCTCCTTGCAGCCGGCAATCTTGGCGGGAGTAGCCAGCATCAGGACTGTCGAGAAGAGTGGGGCAGTGCCTCCGGGAATATAGAGTCCTACACGCTCGATGGCGACACTCTTCTGCCAACAGGTGACACCTTCTTGGGTTTTTACCTTTTGGCCTACGAAGCGCTGGGAGATGTGGAACACCTTGATATTGTGGTGAGCCAGAATGATGGCATCGCGCAATTCATTGCTGACCAGTTTCTCGGCTTCGTCCATCTCTGCTTCACTGACGGCAAGGTCCGTAAGTTCTGCTTTATCGAACTTCAACTCATATTCTCGCACGGCTTCGTCGCCACGCTGTCTGATGTCAGCCAGTACAGCGCTAACCGTCTCGTTCAGCTTCGTGAGGTCAAGACGTGGGCGAGCGGTAATCTCACCCCACTGTTCCCGTTTCGGATTCTTATATATCTTCATGACAATCCTTCTCTAAACTCTCAACTCTAAACTATAGAATCATCTTTTCAATCGGTGTCACCAAGATACCCTGGGCACCCATCTCCTTCAGTTTGCCGATAATCTCCCAGAAGCGTTTCTGGTCTAATACGGTATGCACAGAGCACCACTCCTCATCAGCCAGAGGAATAATCGTGGGGCTCTTCAGACCCGGCAGTACGTCGATAATCTCCTGCAGACGGGCCTTAGGAGCATTCATCCGTACATATTTTTTGTCCTCGGCATCCTTGACAGCCTTGAAGCGGAACAGCATTTCGTCGAGTGTGGCACGCTTGTCGGCTGTGAGGTTCTTGTTGCCAATGAGCAAGGCCTCGCTCTTCATCACTACCTCCACCTCGCGCAGGTTGTTGCTGACCAGTGTAGAACCGCTGGAGACGATGTCGAAGATGCCGTCAGCCAGTCCGATGCCCGGGCTAATCTCCACAGAACCCGTGATGACGTGAATCTCGCAATCGACGCCCTGTTGCTTCATGTAGTCGCGCAGAATGTTGGGATACGAGGTGGCAATCTTCTTGCCGTTAAACCAATGGACACCCTGATAGTCGATTTCCTTGGGGATGGCCAGCGACAGACGGCACTGCGAAAAGCCCAGACGTGAGATGATGTCGGCATCCTCGCCACGTTCTACGAACTCGTTTTCGCCTACCACACCAATGTCGGCCACACCGCTGGCGACGCTCTGAGGAATATCGTCGTCGCGCAGATAAAGCACTTCCAAGGGAAAATTCCCCGACTGTACCAGCAAGGTACGCTTCGAGGCACTTATCTTGATGTCTGCTTCAGCAAGCAGGTTCATGGTGTCTTCAAACAGACGCCCTTTTGATTGTACGGCAATTCTTAACATAATCCTGATAAACTATTTAATCTCAATATTACTTTTATTCTTCATTATTATCTACTGTCCGCAACAGAATACTCGTAGCTCCCAGCGTAAACAGCGTACCGTCTTCGATGATGCGGCGTTCGCGGGGTGTCAGCTCGACATTATCCACAAAGGTTCCCGTGTTGCTGTTGTTGTCGGACAGCGTATAGCGCAACTGCCCACGCTTGTCGCGACTGACGGTGATGGTGCAGTGGTTCAGGTCGACGCTGGGGTCGACGGTCTCGAAAGGTGTATTGATGGGATTGCCCTTCTGGTAACGTCCGATGACGTTGTCGCCCATGTGCAAGGGGATAATCTGTTTGTAGTGGAACACATTCTCGATGACGACAATGCTACCGCACGGAGCCTCTTCTGTGGTACGCTCGCCGGAATCGGCATTCAACTCGGCATTCTCCTGTTTCTGGGTATTGCGCAACTTCGAGACGCCAATGCGGATTCCAAACTCTTTTCCGCACTGGTCGCACTTAAACACCAACGACTGACCAGCAGTATACTTGGTCTCGTCGAACGTGATGTAGTTGTCGCACTTGGGGCATCTTACACGCTTCATGACTTATAATTTATTCTATACAGATTTCTTATAAACCCAAGCTTCGGCAAATTCATCGCGCTTATTCAGCTTGTTCAAATGTCGGTAAGCCTCAGACTCGGATTCGTAAGAACCGTAGACAACGCGTACGATATGATGATGGATATATACCTCAGCATCGTTCATGCCACGAGCCTTTAACTGCTCGACATATTGCTCGGCATTACTGAGTTTGACCTGACTGGCCAAGACGATGCAGTAGGTAGGAGTTGACGGAACGTCAGACTTGGTATTCGGCTGCTTGGAGTTTTCGGAAGGTTCGGAAACTTCTGCTTTTTCGGCAGTTTCTGTCTTCTCCGTATTCTCAGAAATCTTCTCCTGTTTTACGATGGGCTGTGCAGGAGCCATGTTGGTGTCCTTGGGCATCAGCTTCGTCAGCAGGTTGCCCTGCAGGTTACTCATAGCCGTTGTGCCGAGATCACTGTTGGCAATAGGCGTAGCCATCAGGAAGAATGCTACCACAGCAGCAGCTACGGCAACGGCATTGCGAATCCACGACAGCTTAATCTGTATGGCACGCTCTTCCTTTTCCTCTTCCGTGTCAATGAATTCCAGCAGGGTGGGGTCTTTGGGAAGTTCGGCCTCGATGGGAGCCAATGCGGTGTTCCCTGCGAGCCTGGCTTCGCGGGCGTCCTTCAGCGTGGGGAATTCACAAGCGCTGAGTCCGTAGAACTCCGGCGACAGAATGCCTGCCTCGCAAGGCTCGAACTCGATATTTCCGTCGCTGTTGACACGCAGCGTACCAATGTTCTCCAAAGTGTAGTAACCCTCTTCGCTGAGCACCTGCTTCATCTCGTCGACTTCACTCTCAATACGTCGCAAAGCCTCCGGATAGCTGATGTCCAGTGCATTGATATACGACTGGACAAGCAGCGAATCGTTGATGCGCAACTGAGGGTTGAAACCCAGCGTACGCATAGGGGGAAGTAGCATGTGGTCATCCTCGTCGTAGCGCGATGCTACCTGATGGGCTACAAAGCCACCAAAATCGGGAACGATGACGCAATCATTGTCCAGCAGAAGTATTTCAATATGTCTCTGTAATTCAATCACGACTGCAAAGGTACAAAGAAGTCTGCAAAAAAACAAATTAATTTGAGGTTTTTCGTTTTTTTTTCTTACCTTTGCATCCAGAAAGTGTTTTTTGCTAAAAATGAGAGACACTTTGATGAATATATGAATAAGGTATTATACCATATTATTATGTGCGGTGTGCTGGTCCTGGTTCTGGCAGCTTGTGGACAGCAGAAACCCGTCGCTGAGCAGAAGGAGAGCGCTGAGGCCAAGCAATTGCTGCAAGGCGTATGGCTGGAGGAAGATGGTGAGACGCCTGTGTTCCAAATGAAGGGCGATTCCGTTTTTTATGCTGACTCTACGTCGATGCCTGCCCGTTTTCGGGTGATAGGCGATACGCTCTATATCGGTTCCGAATACCGTTATTTCATCGAAAAACATACGGAGCATCTGTTGTGGTTCCGCAATCAGAACGGCGAGTTGATGAAGTTCGAGAAGAGTGACGATGCAGAGGTGAAGGACGAGTTCGAGCAGCAGAAGCCTCAGATTCTGAGCATCACTCAGGTGTTGAAGCGTGATACGGTAGTGTTTTACGACAATCAGCGCTATCATCTTTACGTCGCTATCAATCCCACTCGTTACAAGGTGTCGCGTCCGGCCATTAACGAAGATGGTATGGAGGTGGAAAATGTGTATTACGACAACATCATCCACCTGAGCATTTTCCAAGGTAGTACGCAACTTTTCTCGCGCGATTTCCGCAAGCAGCAGTATGCTGAGAAGGTGCCTGCTCAGATTCTGCAATCGTCTATTCTGAACAATATGGAGTTCACCAGAGTCGATGCCAATGGCTTCCATTTCAATGTGTCTGTTTGTGTGCCCGACGATGCCAGTTGTTATCTCATCGACCAGATGGTATCCTTCAGTGGGAAACCCTCCATTAAACTGCTTGAATATTGAAAGTAACACTTCTCCAGACCGATATCCGCTGGGCTCAGCCTGAAGAAAACATTCGTGAGGCCGGCAGACTGTTCGCTGAAGCAGAACGCAGCGATTTGTATGTCTTGCCTGAGATGTGGAGCACGGGGTTTGCAACCCAACCTCATGGTATTGCTGCCGACGAAGCCACGAATCCCGCATTGGCGTGGATGAAAGCCACCGCCCGCCAGCACCATTGCGCCATCACGGGCAGTCTGGCAGTAAAACTGGACGATGGCACATTTCGTAATCGTCACTATTTTGTTGATGGAAGGAATGATAGCGTATCATTCTACGATAAACATCATCTTTTCACTTTTGGACACGAGAATGAATTCTATACCCCTGGCCAGGATCATACCACTGTCGATTATTCCGGATTCCGTCTGTTGCTGCTGACGTGCTACGATCTGCGCTTCCCGTGTTGGAGCCGATATGCCGATGCCCTGAACTACGATGTCATTGTGTTGGTAGCTAATTGGCCCGAAAGTCGTCAGTCTGCCTGGCAACTGCTGACGCGTGCCCGGGCGTTGGAAAATCAATGCTATTTGGTGGGGTGTAATCGAGTGGGCGACGATCATTATTGCCATTTTGCAGGCTGTTCCGTTGTTGTTGACGCTTATGGTAAAGCGTTGGCTCAGTGTCATAAAAACAGCGTTGAAAGTTTGACGGTTACCTTGGATTATGCAGAACTGCAACGCCGTCGTACGAAGTTCGGTGTGCTTGCAGACAGGGATATTCTTTAAGAGGTGAGAGATGCGAAATTCGTGAAATTCGTGTAATTCGTGGTTAAAAAGAATGAAAAGTTTGCAGATTTCGCAAGCTTTTCGTATCTTTGCAGAATATATATTCAAACTAATCAAAACGAACGAATTATGTTATCACAGCAAGACCTGAAACAGTTGGCTCAGAAAGGTATTTCTGAGGCACAAATCGAGAAACAATTAGGTGAGTTTAAAACTGGTTTCCCATTCCTGAAGTTAGAGGCTGCAGCAGCTATCGGTAAAGGCATCGTGGCTCCTGGCGAGGCTGAGCGCAAGCAGTATGTCGAAGCTTGGCAGCAGTATAAGGCTGCAGGCAAGAAGGTAGTGAAGTTTGTTCCCGCTTCTGGTGCTGCCAGCCGTATGTTCAAGGACATGTTTGCTTTCGTCGATGCAGACTACGACGTGCCTACCACTGATTTCGAGAAGAAGTATTTTGACAACATCGAGAAGTTTGCTTTCTACGAGGAACTCGATGCAGCTTGCCAGAAGAATAATGGCAAGGGCATCAAGGCACTCATCGCTGAGGGCAACTACAAGGCTGTTGCAGCCAATATGCTGAAGGCCGAGGGACTGAACTACGGACAGCTGCCTAAGGGTCTGTTGCTGT
Organism: uncultured Prevotellaceae bacterium; assembly: GCA_946188395.1. Lineage (GTDB taxonomy): Bacteria > Bacteroidota > Bacteroidia > Bacteroidales > Bacteroidaceae > Prevotella. The sequence goes on from CAMHUU010000039.1 coordinate 13,100, forward strand.
TCCATAACTACGCTGAGGGTCCTCGTACGCCGATGGAGGAACACTTGGTCGAGGGTGCTCTGTATGCTGCTTCGAATGGTGAGGCTCACGTGCATTTTACCGTCAGTCACGAGCATATGGAACTGTTTAAGGCTAAGGTGGCTCAGAAGGCCGACCTGTATGCCAAGAAGTATGGCATCAAGTACGACATCAGTTTCTCTGAGCAGAAACCGTCGACGGATACCATCGCAGCCAATCCTGATGGCACTCCGTTCCGCAATTCCGACGGTTCGCTGCTGTTCCGTCCTGGTGGACATGGTGCGCTGATTGAGAATCTGAACGAAATTGTGGCCGACGTTATCTTTGTGAAGAACATCGACAATGTGGTGCCCGATCGTCTGAAGGATGATACCGTTGAGTGGAAGCAGGTTATCGCTGGTGTGCTTGTAACGTTGCAGAAGAAGGCTTTCGAGTATCTGCGCTTGTTGGATACAGGCAAGTATACGCACGAGCAGATTGAGGAGATGATTCGCTTCGTGCAGCAAGACCTGTGTTGCCGCAAGGCTGACATCAAGGAGTTGGAGGATGCTGAGTTGGTCATCTACTTGAAGAACAAGCTGAATCGCCCGATGCGTGTTTGTGGCGTCGTGAAGAATGTCGGTGAGCCTGGTGGTGGTCCGTTCCTGACCTACAATCAGGATGGTACTGTCAGCTTGCAGATTCTGGAGTCGTCGCAGATTGACAAGTCGAACAAGGAGTATATGGAGATGTTCACCAAGGGTACGCACTTCAATCCCGTTGACCTTGTGTGTGCCGTCAAGGACTACAAGGGCAATGCTTTCGACCTGCCTAAGTATGTGGATCCTACGACGGGCTTCATCTCGCAGAAGTCGAAGAGCGGCAAGGAGCTGCAGGCGCTGGAGTTGCCTGGCTTGTGGAATGGTGCGATGAGTGACTGGTCGACCATCTTCGTCGAGGTGCCTCTCTCTACGTTCAATCCGGTGAAGACAGTCAACGACCTGCTTCGCGACCAGCACCAGTAAGCGTTTAATTATGCACTATGCATTACAAATTATGAATTATAAAAGTATTTTGGCTATCGGAATGACTTCCGCTATGATGCTAACCATTACCTCCTGCCAGCAGACCTCTCGTGAGAACCCTCTGCTGGCAGAGAGTTCTTTGCCGTATGGTGCGCCTGATTTCAGCAAGATTCAGGTGACTGACTACATGCCTGCCTTCGAAGCTGCCATGCAGCAGACGCGCGATAATATTCAGGCCATTGTCGACAATCAGGACTCGGCCACGTTCGAAAATACCATTCTTCCTTTCGAGGACAGTGGTCGTCAGCTGGCTCGTGTTGCCAGCGTGTTCTTCGCACTGACTGAGGCCGATAAGTCGGAAGAAATCAGCGAGATAGAGAAGAAGGTGCAGCCCATGTTGACAGACCTTCAAAATGAGATTTCGTTTAATAAAGCGCTGTTTGCGCGCATCAAGCAGGTGTACGACAAACAGCACGATTCGCTGACGGGCGAAGATCAGAAGCTGTTGGAAGAAATCTACAAGGACTTCGTGCGCAAGGGAGCCCTTTTGTCAGACGATAAGATGGCCCGCATGAAGGAGATTAACCTGCGCATCAGTGAACTGCAGCAGCAGTGGGGCGATCTGCTTCAGGCTGCTACCAACGACGCCATTGTGTGGGTCGACAAGAAGGAAGACTTGGCTGGCATGTCGGACGCGGATGTCGCTCAGTGTCAGAAGGATGCAGAGAGTCGTGGTGGTAAGGCTCCGTATGCTATCGTCATCGTGAACACCACGCAGCAGGCTCCCCTGGCCAGTCTCGACAATCGTGAACTTCGCAAGCGTGTCTTCGAGGCATCGATTCATCGTGCCGACGGCACCAATCCGAAGTACAACACATTCCCCATTGTCAGCGAGATAGCCAAGTTGCGCGCCGAACAGGCCGAGCTGATGGGCTATCCCTGCTATGCGGCCTATTCGTTGGACGACACAATGGCTAAGACGCCCGACAACGTCAATGCTTTCCTGATGAACCTGATTAAGGCCTATTTGCCCAAGGCCGATGCCGAGACAAGGGCCATCGAGAACTTTGCCCGCAAGACCGAGGGTTCCGAATTCCAGTTGCAGCCCTACGACTATTTCTACTATTCCGCCAAGATGAAGAAGGCCATGCTTGACATCAGTGAGGACGAGGTGAAGCCGTATTTCAACGTCGACAGCGTGCTGTTGAATGGTGTGTTCTATGCGGCTAACCGTGCCTATGGACTGACCTTCAAGGAGCGCACCGATATTCCCACGTATCATCCCGATATGCGTGTCTTCGAGGTGTTCGACAAGGACGGCACGTCGATGGCGTTGTTCTATGGCGATTACTACCGTCGTGCGTCGAAGCGTGGCGGAGCGTGGATGGATGCCTTTGCTGAGCAGAGCCGTCATTGGAATCAGAAGCCCATCATCTTCAACGTCTGCAACTCGGCTAAAGCTCCTGAGGGCAAGCCGTCGCTGTTGACGTGGGACGAGGTGACTACGATGTTCCACGAGTTTGGGCACGCCCTGCACGGCATGCTGTCTAATTGTGAGTACAACAAGCTGTCGGGCACCAGCGTGGCTCGCGACTTCGTCGAGATGCCCTCGCAGTTCAATGAGTCGTTCGCTACCATTCCTGAGGTGTTCGACAACTATGCACGCCACTACGAAACCAACGAACCCATGCCCGCAGAGCTGAAGGAACGCATGCTGAAGAGCATCAATTTCCAGCCGTGCTACGCCCTGGGCGAGAACCTCGCAGCATCGTCATTGGATATGGCATGGCACATGCTTGCCTCGAAGGATATCCCGTCGGCCGACAAGGCTATGGAGTTCGAGACAGAGGCGTTGCGTAAAGTGGGACTTCTGAATCCTTTTATTCCGATTCCGCCACGCTACATGACCAGCTACTTCAACCACGTGTGGGGTGGGGGCTATGCCGCTGGCTATTACAGCTATTTGTGGACGGAAGTCTTGGCAGTCAATGTGGCCGACACATTTGCCCGTCTGGGTGCTCTGAAGCCAGAAACCGGTCAGGCCATGCGTGACAAGATACTGAGTCGTGGTAACACGGGCGACCTCATGCAGATGTTTACCGACTTCACAGGCATGCAGCAGCCCGATGCCGCAAGCCTGCTCAAAGCCCGCGGATTGTAAGCCTCTGCTATCAATACAAAGAATTGCTACTGGTAACGGTAGCAATTTTTTTGTCTATCGCCTTCTTCTATATATATAGATAAAAATAGAAAAACATAGCCCCATGTGCCCCAATTCTTGGAAGTTCCTTTGTGTAAAGGTGTTTTTCAGGGGCACTGTTGGCTAAAAACCGTGCCCCAACCCCGCCCCAACAGTGCCCCTTTTTAAAATCTGACGATAGCTTTTGCGTATACGCGAATGGTCGTTTGCGTAGGCGCAAACGGTTGTTTGGGCTAACGCAAACGGTTGTTAGGTAGGCTCGGAATCCCTGTCCCAACGGCTCCTGTACCTTGTTCGAATGGTCCCTGTACCCTATAAGGCCCTATCTGAACGATGCAAAGGAACTATCCCTTTTCTCATGAAAACGCCCTTCAGTAGCACCATCAGTGCAGGATGGTAGCTCGATTTTTGCTATCTTGCACCTTTCAACAGCCTGTACACCAAAATGGCTATTTCAGTGAAATTTACAGGCTGATTTAACGATGATTAACAAAAATAGGGAGCGAACTATAGGAAAATCATTGGGGTTCGTCGCGAAGACGGGCCCCAATGATTCCTTAATCAATCGATTAACCTTAAAAAACTACTAACCTCAGAGATATTAGAACCTGGCACATGTCTCACTTATGGAGAATAATGATAACAGGAACCAAGGGATTCAAAGAAGGGAAACAATAGTGTAATTAACTCATGATAGAAATCTCCCCGCGGATGCTGCGGTTCATCATGTCGCGAACCTGTTGCGGGTCGTCGTAGTGCGACTGTAGGAACATGAGTTTCGTGACGGCACTTTCGACCGTAGAATCGTAACCGCTGACGACGCCGGCTTCCTTCAATTGGAAACCGGTGTCGTAGCGTCCCATTTCGACCATTCCCTGCATGCATTGGCTGATGTTGACAATGACCTTGCCGTTGCGGGTGCCTTCCTTCAAGGCATTCAACAGCCAAGGGCGCTGCGGGGCATTGCCCGAGCCGAAGGTGCGCATGACGATGGCCTTCAGATTGGGCGTATGGATGATGTGGCGGATGAGGTCTTCGCGAATGCCTGGAAACAGCGAGAAGATGATGACGTTGTTGTCCAGTCGGAAGTGGGGTGTCATGGGTTTGTCCCAATCGGGCTTCAGGATGCGCTCTTTGTGGTAGGTGATGTTGACGCCGGCATCGGCCAGATGAGGATAGTTGAACGATTCGAAGGCATTGAACTCGTCGGCACTCTGCTTCGTGGTACGGTTGCCACGCAGCAGCGAACCGTTGAAATAGATGCCAACCTCAGGAACGCGTGCATGCCCTTCGTCATCCTTAGCAGCAGCAATCTCGATGCTGGTAATCAGGTTCTCCTTGCCATCGGTGCGCAGCTGTTCGATGGGAAGCTGTGAACCGGTGAAAATGACGGGCTTGGTGAGATTCTCGAGCATGTAGGAGAGGGCAGAGGCGGTGTAGGCCATCGTGTCCGTTCCGTGCATGACGACAAAGCCGTCGTACTGGTCGTAGTTGTCGGCAATGACATGCGACAAATCGGTCCACAACTGTGGCGACATGTCGCTGGAGTCGATGGGCGGATTGAACTGATGGACGTCAATCTGCATGTTGAACTGTCGCAGTTCAGGTACAAACTGCAACAGGTGCTCGAAGTCGAGAGGCTCCAAGGCACCTGTTTGCGGGTTGCGGTTCATTCCAATGGTTCCGCCCGTATAGATGAGCAATACCTTGCTTTGCATAATCATCCGTTCATTGACAGCAGGAACTCCTCGTTGGAGTGTGTCTGCATCAGTCGGTCGCGAATGGTGTTCATGGCTTCGATGGGGTTCATCTCGGCAATGAACTTGCGGATAATCCACATGCGGTTCAGCGTAGTCTGATCCTGCAAGAGATCGTCGCGACGAGTACTTGAGAGTACCAGGTTGATGGCAGGGAAGACGCGCTTGTTGGCCAGCATGCGGTCGAGCTGAAGCTCAGAGTTACCCGTACCCTTGAATTCCTCGAAGATCACCTCGTCCATCTTAGAACCGGTTTCAGTCAGAGCAGTGGCGATGATGGTCAGCGAACCGCCGTTCTCGATGTTACGGGCTGCACCGAAAAAGCGCTTAGGCTTCTGCAGGGCATTGGCGTCGACACCACCAGTCAGCACTTTTCCGCTTGCTGGCGCTACCGTGTTGTAAGCACGAGCCAGACGGGTGATAGAGTCGAGGAAGATGACCACATCGTGTCCGCATTCAACCATGCGCTTAGCCTTCTCGAGTACGATACCTGCAATCTTCACGTGGCGGTCGGCGGGCTCGTCGAACGTCGAGGCAATGACCTCGGCATTGACGGTGCGGGCCATATCAGTTACCTCCTCAGGGCGCTCGTCTATGAGCAGCATCATGATGTAGGCCTCAGGATGATTGGCGGCAATGGCGTTGGCAATATCCTTCATCAGAATGGTCTTACCGGTCTTGGGCTGAGCCACGATGAGGGCGCGCTGACCTTTACCGATGGGCGAGAAGAGGTCGACAACGCGAACGCTGGGGTTCGTGGTAGCCTTGTCGCCACAAAGGGTGAACTTCTCTTCAGGGAAGAGTGGGGTAAGGTGCTCGAAAGCCACGCGGTCGCGAACCTCCTGAGGGTTACGGCCGTTGATGCTGATGACGTTCGAGAGTGCAAAATACTTCTCGTTGTCGTGTGGAGGACGAACGGTGCACTCTACAACATCACCCGTCTTCAGGCTCCAACGCTTGATCTGCTGCGGATTGACGTAGATGTCGTCGGGTGACGACAGGTAATTGTAGTCGCTGGAACGGAGGAAACCATAGCCGTCCTGGATGATTTCCAACACGCCATTGCCGGTAATCAGGTCTCCGAAATCGAAATCCAGACGCGGGATGTTGTTATAGTCGCGCATCATGGGCTCGTCCTGCGTCTGCTGAACCATCGGACGGTCGAAAATGTCGACAGCGGGAATGGCAGCCTGGTCCTCAATGGGCAGGTCGACAACAGTGATAAAGTCTGTGCCGTCGCCAGGATCACCCTCCCAGACACCATCCTCGCTGGATGCTACAGCTTCTTCGGGTTCACCCTCGCTGGTCTTCGACATCTTTTCCTGCAACTGACCTAGCATCTCGGGCGAGAGTCCTTCGTCATTGCCTTCTGCTGCAGCCTCGGGAATGATATCGGCAGCTTCTGCGACAGGTTCGGCTTCGGTAAACAGATCACCTTCAGACTTCTTGGTGGTCTTCTTCTTGGTTTTCTTTTCGGGCTCGGCGGCTTCTGGGGCAGCAGCCTCTTCGACATCCTTCTTCTTGCGGCCGCGCTTCTTGGGAGCAGCCTCTTCGGCGTGCTCATCGGCTTTGGCTGCCTGCTCTTCCTTTTCGGCTTTCTCGGCAGCTGCCTGCTCGGCAATCAGTGCTTCGAGCGAAGGCTTCTTCTTTTTCTTCTCCACCTTGGTGGCTTCTTTGTCGTAGGCCTCACCGTCGGAACCATTGACGGCATATACTTTGCTGTTATCTTTCGCTGCAATACGGGTACGCTTGCGCTTCGGTGTGCTGACGCCTGCTGCGGAATTCTCGGCAGCCTTGTCGAGAATGGCGTAAACCACACTCTCCAATTCGTCGTTCTGCGACACTTTGATACCCAGTTCGCTGGCTATCTCCATCAATTCGGGGATAGGAAGCTTTTCTAATTCTTCTTTCGTGTACATATCTATATACAGTAAATCGTTAAACGCTAAATAATGGATTGCGAAAATCTTTTGGAACAATCGTGCTTCGCGGAAGGAAACACGTTTTTCTGAAATTCGACTGCAAAATTACGGAATAATTCTGAAATGGCAAAGGATTTAGGATTTTTTTTGTAACTTTGCACGCAAAAATTGATGTAGAATGGAAATCAAGCAAGCAGAATTCACGCTTTCCGCCCCGATGGTGTCTATGTGTCCAAAGGATACCAAGCCCGAATACGCCTTCATTGGACGTTCGAATGTGGGCAAGTCGAGTCTGATTAATATGCTGACAAACAACAAGAAGTTGGCGAAGACCTCGTCGACACCGGGTAAGACGCTGCTCATCAACCACTTTATTATTAATAAGGAGTGGTATCTGGTCGATCTGCCTGGCTATGGCTATGCCAAACGGTCGAAGAAGGAAGTCGACAAGCTGGACCAGATGATTCGCGGATACATCCTTCAGCGCGAACAGTTGGTGAATGTCTTCGTACTGGTGGATATCCGTTTGGAACCACAGAAAATCGACCTGGAATTCATCGAGTGGCTGGGTGTGTCGAGCATTCCTTTCAGCATCGTCTTTACCAAGGCCGACAAACTGACGCCCAACAAGTGCCGTCAGGCAATGGAGGCCTATAAGAAGAAATTGTCGGAAACGTGGGATGAGATGCCGCCGATGTTCCTTACTTCAGCCGAAAAGAAAGACGGCCGCGACGACGTGCTCGACTACATCGAGAGCATCAATCGCGAGTTGTCGGAATAACGTAATAACGGAAAATAGCAGATGGTTCCCTATCTTGACGTCCAACACCTCTCGAAGTCGTTCGGTGCCCTGACGCTGTTCCACGACATCAGTTTCTCCATTGGCGAAGGCCAACGGGTGGGACTGATAGCGAAGAATGGTACGGGTAAGTCGACGCTGCTCTCTATCCTTTCAGGTAAGGAGGGCTACGACTCGGGCAGCATCGTGTTTCGGCGCGACCTGAAGGTGGGGATGTTGGAGCAGTCGCCAGTGTTCGACCCAGACGAGAGTGTGCTCGATGCCTGCTTCAATCACCAAGGTGAGGAAGAAAAGGTGCTGAAAGCTAAACAGGTTCTGACGCAGCTGAAGATTCGCGATCTGAACCAGCGAATGGGTGAGCTCAGCGGAGGACAGCAAAAACGTGTGGCGTTGGCCAACGTGCTGCTGACGGAACCAGATTTGCTGATACTCGATGAGCCTACGAACCACCTCGACCTGGAGATGATAGAATGGCTCGAGGGCTATCTTTGCCGAGGGAACCGTACGCTGCTCATGGTAACGCACGACCGATTCTTTCTGGACCGCGTGTGCTCGGTCATTCTGGAACTCGACGACCAGACCGTTTACACCTATCGTGGCAACTATGCCTACTATCTGGAGAAACGCCAGGAGCGCATTGATAACCGTCGGGCTGAGGTGGCACGCGCCAACAATTTGTATCGTACGGAGTTGGAGTGGATGCGCCGAATGCCACAGGCACGAGGTCATAAGGCACGCTATCGCGAGGAGGCTTTCTACGAATTGGAGAAAGTGGCCAAGCAGCGACTGGAAGAACGCCAGCTGCGACTGAAAGCGTCGAACGTCTATATCGGCTCGAAGATTTTCGAATGCCAATACATCTCGAAATCGTTTGGTGAGAAAGGGTCGGATAGTGAGGTCGTTATTCTCAAAGACTTCTACTACAACTTCTCGCGTTTCGAGAAGATGGGCATCGTGGGCAACAACGGTACTGGCAAGTCGACATTCATCAAGATGCTGCTCGGACAGGTTCCTGTCGACGACGGACGTATCGTCATTGGCGAAACAGTGAAGTTCGGTTATTTTTCGCAGGAGGGCCTGCAGTTTGACGAACAGGAGAAAGTCATCGATGTTATCACGAAGATAGCCGACTATGTGGACCTGGGCAGCGGCAAGAAACTCTCGGCATCGCAGTTGCTGCAATATTTCTTGTTTACGCCTGAGCAACAATATAATTATGTATATAAACTGAGTGGTGGCGAGCGTCGCAAGCTGTATCTCTGTACCGTACTGATGCGGAATCCCAACTTTTTGGTACTCGACGAACCCACCAACGACCTCGACATCGTCACACTGCAGATCTTGGAGGAATACCTGCAGGATTTTCCCGGTTGCGTCATAGTCGTTTCCCACGACCGCTACTTTATGGATAAGGTCGTCGACCACCTGCTGGTGTTCAAGGGACAGGGCGACATCAAGGACTTTCCCGGAAACTATACGCAGTATCGCGAGTGGGAGAAGATGGAGGCTAGTAATTCTAGTACGACTAGTAAGATTAGTACAACTAGCTCGACTAGTTCGACTAGTAAAGCCTCGTATCGCAATGAGGACCGTCGCAAGCTGTCCTACAAGGAAAAGCGCGAGATGGAACAGCTCGAGAAAGACATCGCCGCCCTTGAGGAAGAGAAGAAGCGAATAGAAGAAGCCCTTTGTGGAGGCACTACGTCGGTGGATGAGATAACGACTATGAGCAAGCGCCTGCCGTTGCTGAACGACGAACTCGACGAAAAATCGATGCGCTGGCTGGAACTGAGTGAAGTTGAGAGTTGATAGTTTAGAGTTATGATACAACAATATCCATCACAACTGCTGGAGCGAGCGGTACAAGAGTTCTCGCGACTCCCGGGTATCGGTCGCAAGACGGCCCTGCGCTTGGTGCTTCATCTGTTACGTCAGGATGGTGAGGATGTGGAGCGCTTTGTCGAGACCATTTCCCGCATGCATCAGGAAGTGCAGTACTGTCACGTGTGCCACAACATCAGCGACAGCGACACCTGTCCCATTTGCAGCGATCCTCATCGCGACACGTCCGTTATCTGTGTCGTCGAGAATATTCAGGACGTGATGGCCGTCGAGAATACCCAGCAGTACACGGGGCTCTACCATGTGTTGGGCGGCGTCATCTCGCCTATGGACGGCATCGGACCCAGCGACCTCGAGATTGAATCGCTGGTGCAGCGTGTCTCAGAGGGTGGCGTGCGCGAGGTCATTCTGGCGTTGAGCTCTACGATGGAGGGCGACACCACCAATTTCTACATCTTCCGCAAGTTGGCGCCTTTCACCGACGTCAAGTTGAGCATCATAGCCCGCGGCATCTCGGTGGGCGACGAACTGGAGTATACCGATGAGGTCACCCTGGGCCGTTCCATCATCAATCGGACGCCCTTCGAAGGGAGATAATTCTCGAAATAGCGGAATAACGAAATAACGTAATAACGATATAACGAAACATCGAAATAAAATATATGAATGACGAAACAATACTATTCTTGCTGACAACCGTGATGGAGCTGGCCACGCTGGCGTGTGCCTATTTGGGCCTGCGACTCATCAAGTGGAGCTGGCAGCGGCGCATGTTGCTCATCGGACTGCCCCTGTTGGCAAATATTATTCTCTACATCGTTTACCGCACTACGCCCTTTTTCTACCTGGGCGTCGTCCTGTTGATATGCATTCCCTTCGTATGGCCCAGAAAATCAGCGTAGTCATCGTCAGCTATAACGTTTGTCAACTCGTGGACGAGTGCTTGGACAGCGTAGAACGAGCCCTTGCCGGCATCGACGGCGATATTTATGTCGTCGACAACTGCTCCGTCGACGGCACCGTAGAAGCGCTGCGACCTAAACATCCGCAGGTGCATTTCATTGCCAATACCGAGAACGTCGGTTTTGCTCGTGCCAACAATCAGGCCATCCGTCAGTCCGGCTCGGAATACGTACTATTGCTGAATCCCGATACGGTGGTCTACGAACCGACCATCAAGGGCTGTCTCGACTTCATGGATGCCCATCCCGAGGCGGGTGGGGCAGGAGTGCGCATGCTGACGCGTGAAGGCACTGTTGCTCCCGAGTCGCGTCGCGCCGTTCCCACACCATGGGTGTCAATGCTCAAAATGCTGGGATTTACCCGTCGTTACTACATGAGTCATCTGCCCTGGGACCAACCCTCGCAGATTGAGGTCATCAGCGGAGCCTATTGCCTGCTGCGTCGTAAGGCGCTCGATCAGGTGGGACTGCTCGACGAGGATTTTTTCATGTACGGCGAAGACATCGACCTGTCGTACCGCCTGCTGAAGGGCGGTTGGCAGAACTGGTTCCTGCCCTTCGACATCATTCACTACAAGGGCGAGTCCACTCAGAAGTCTAGCTTCCGCTACGTCCATGTGTTCTATCAGGCCATGCTCATTTTCTTCCGCAAGCACTACGGTCACCTCAGCTTCCTGCTCTCGATACCCATCAAGACAGCCATCTATTTTCGCGCCTTCCTGGCACTGCTCCATATGCTGACGGATCGGCTGCAGCAATTCCTCAACCCACGAAAAGACAACCGCTCATGAACACGTTACCTGCCATCCGCTTACGGGCCATCGAACCCGAAGACCTCGACCTGCTCTACCAGATTGAGAACGACTCCAGCCTATGGGACGTCGGAACCACCAACGTACCCTATTCGCGCTATACGCTGCACGACTACATCGCCACATCGGCCGACGATATCTATGCCGATCGTCAGGTGCGACTGGTTATCGACAACGAAGCTGGCGAGACGGTGGGCATTGTCGACCTGGTGCGTTTCGACCCGCAGCACCAGCGTGCTGAGGCGGGCATCGTCATTCTCAAGGCGTGCCGCCATCAGGGCTATGCCACTGCTGCACTTGCCGAACTTCGTACCTATGCCCTGCGGGTGTTGCACCTGCACCAGCTCTACGCCGTTGTGAAAAGCGACAACGCAGAAGCCCTTCAGGTGTTCCAAAATGCGGGCTTTTCTGAACAAACAATGCTGAAAGAGTGGCTCTTCGACGGACGAAAATACCACGATGCCCACCTTTTGCAAAGTTTTTTATAAAGTTTTCGCCAAAAAGTTTTGCCGATTCGAAAATTCTATGTACCTTTGCACCCGCTAAACGACAAAAGCGACTATTCTGGTGCGTTAGTTCAGTAGGTTAGAATGCCTGCCTGTCACGCAGGAGGTCA
>CAMHUU010000040.1 GCA_946188395.1 uncultured Prevotellaceae bacterium
ACTCCTTCTAAGGCCATTTCTGCCGTTATCTTGCTCTGTGATTCCTTGGTGCTTTTAGAGCCGCATGAGCATAGAAGCATGGTCGCCAATAGGCAAATTGTAATCAGTTTCTTCATTTTAGTTCTTCTCTTTATAACATTTGACCATCGTCGAATTCCTCCTTGCAAGGCATAGTGCAAGCACGCTTGCCCTCTGCACTTGCTTCGTTCGTCATTTCTTCTAATTTCTCGACAGCCAGGGTGATGTCCTCTCCAAACCGCTTGTGATCTCTTAAGAAGTCAGCCCTGCCGCCAGATATGGCCTCATAGAGTTCCTGGCTCATATCGTCTACATACGTACCAATGGCATACTCGATGTCATCCTTTTGCCAGTCAAGGGTGGAATAGATATAGACATTCCGCTTCTGATGCAGAAAGCTATATGCGGTCTCTATGCTGTCCTTTGTAATCATTGGTCGTAGCCGATGGGCCTGAATTGTTTCTGTTGCTCACTCCAGACAAAACCTCTTTTGTAGAGGTATTCCTTTATCTGCTTTGGATCTCTGCTGAAGGCATAGCACAATGATTCGAGGCTGTCAAACTCTTCATCTCTCAGAAGCATATTGATGCTCGAAACCAGAATAGCAGGGTCTTTGGGCAGGAAATCCATTTTCGCTAAATACTATTAAATCGATGGGCAAAGTTACTGAATTTGCAGCATTTTTTGTATATTTGCACCATAAAATTAACAATAGTTGATTCTTGTCACGACTCGGCAGACCAAATGCGAGCATTTTTCTGCTCTCGCTGCTCCAAGAATTAGGAATGTTTATGAAAGTAAAGAGATGAAGAAGGGATTACTTTTATCCATTGCTTTGATAATGTCAGTTGCAGTATCGGCACAGGATGTTGAGGGATTCGTCAACAGACAGATGCAGGCCTATCCCAAGTCGCGGCTGCTTGACATCTACAAGTCGTGCTTCCAGGACTATATGGGTGCCGAGCATCTGGTGTCGGACAGACAAAGGGTCAAGGCTTATTTGGATGAAGAGTTGAATACTACCAACCTTGATGACCTCATGCCCTGGTACTACGAGCCATGCGGGATAGACAGCAGCTATTATCGTGTCAGCATTCGAGCCATCAAGGAAAGCCTCGTTTCAGAAGACTTGTTACTTAATGCCTTCATCCGCAGTGCCAACACTGAGAAGCGACCTTCTGTTGAGTCGTGGAGTAAACGATGGCACAAGATTATTGGTACTATCGACCAAATGAAACTGGATCTGCCCAACTATCAAGAGGACAAACAATTCATAGACAGCGTTCTTTCCGTCGGGAAATACGCCATCAGCCACTCGCCAGATTACCGTGAGGCCTATCATCCTCACTACAGAATCGTAGAGCGTAGCAACTTTGAAAAAGAAATCAAAAAACTTATAGATCAGAAAAAGTAATAAAGACAATGAAAGTAATCAGCACAAAGAAGGCACCTGCTGCCATCGGGCCTTACAGTCAGGCCATTCAAGTAGGAAATCTCGTCTATACTTCAGGTCAGATTCCCATTGACCCAGCGACAGGAGTATTCGTTGAAGGAGGTATCAAAGAACAGACCCGTCAGTCGCTCACCAATGTAAAAGCTATATTGGAAGAGACTGGCCTTACAATGAGTAATGTGGTGAAGACAACTGTTTTCATGGCAGACATGAACGACTTTGCAGATATGAACAGTGTCTATGCAGAGTTCTTCTCTGAGCCATATCCCGCACGCTCAGCTGTTGCCGTCAAGACATTGCCGAAGGGAGCATTGGTAGAAATCGAAGTTATAGCTGAAATAGGATAAACCCAGATGCGACACAAGGGAGTCATCTGTGGCATATTAGCAGCCGTGTGCTATGGCACGAATCCATTTGGAGCATTGCCGCTCTACGAGGAGGGAGTGAACACGTCGTCTGTGCTTTTCTACCGCTTCTCGATGGCTGTTGTCATGCTGGGGGTGATGCTGCTGGTGGAGCGTAAATCCTTTCGTATCAACCGTCAGGAGTTGATAGTTCTCGGTTCGTTGGGATTACTCTTTGCGGCATCGTGCATCACCTATTATGAAAGTTTCCTGCTCATGGATGCCGGTATTGCTTCCACCATCCTGTTCGTTTATCCGGTCATGGTGGCAGGTATTATGGCATTGTTCTTCAAAGAACGCATTACGTTCTCTACCGTCACAGCCATCCTTCTTGCCCTGGGCGGTATTGGATTGCTGTATCAAGGTGATGGAGAGACGTCGCTCAGCACGATGGGCATCATCCTGGTCATACTTTCTGCATTGTGTTACGCCATCTATATCGTTGTTGTCAACCAGTCGAGCATTCGCATGTCGTCGTTGAAACTCACCTTCTACGTGTTGTTCATATGTATGTTTGTTCTATTGGCATACTCGTTTACCTCGTCCGACCTGCATCTGCAGCTGCCACCATCGCCACGAGCTTGGTTCTATGCCTGTTGGTTAGGACTAGTGCCAACCATCCTCTCATTGGTACTGATGACTATAGCCGTCCATGAGGTCGGGGCCACGCCTACGGCCATCATGGGAGCCTTGGAACCACTGACAGCCGTTGCCATCGGAGTTCTTGTCTTTGGCGAAGCCCTCACCGTCCAGCTCGTTATAGGGATTGTTCTGATACTGTCTGCCGTATTACTGATAGTACTAGGTAAGAATTTCCATTTACGAACTATAACACACACTATATCAACTATCGTCAGAAAGACCTGGCGGTGGAAATAATCAAATAAGGCCATGACCAAGAATGAAATTTCAATAAGCAGAAGATCGTGTTTCCTGTATCAGGATGAAGCAGCCACACATCTGCTGATTCAGCCGATTGATGAGCATGACTTGGAGGTGTTGGATCAAGAAGTCAAGGCAATCAAGGAACTATCCGATAAGCCTTTCTCACTTGTGGCTTTTATGATTAAGGACTGGAATCAGGAATTGACTCCTTGGGCTGCACCTCCTGTGTTCGGACGAATTCCCTTTGGTAGTGGAGCAGAAAAGACACTGGAGTTCATCACTAGCCAATTGTTGCCAGAGATTCAAGAAAACATTCCTCACCTCATACTTGGCGGCTATTCACTTGCAGGACTGTTTGCCTTATGGGCAGGGTATCAGACAGACAAGTTTGAAGCCATTGCTGCTGCCTCCCCATCTGTATGGTACCCTCAGTGGATTGATTATGCATCAGAGAACAGACCACTTGCAAAGTCCGTCTATCTCAGTCTTGGCGATAAGGAGGAGAAAGCAAAGAATCCTATTATGGCGCAGGTTGGTAATGCCATCCGAAAGCAGCATGAGCTGTTGATGGAACAAGAGATTAATACCATATTAGAATGGAATACTGGCAATCACTTCGTCGATTCCGACAAGCGAATGGCAAAGGGATTCGCCTGGGCAATTAATAATTTATGATATGAGAAAAGCAAGCAGAGAAATGGATGCCGCCTTCGCCTTGGAGGTGTTGGATAAGGCTCCCTACGTAACAGTTAGTTTTACAAGGCCCGATGGCACGCCATATGGTGTACCCCTGTCGTTGGCTCGTATTGATGAAAAGACATTTTATTTCCATTGTGCTATGGAAGGCGAGAAGCTGGACTGCATAGCTACTAATCCAATGGTGGCTCTGTCGGCTGTCACCCGCTGCACGCCTACCGTTGGCCCCAAGGATGGCAGTTTCACCCTACAGTATAAATCTGCAATGGCTTTCGGCAAGGCTGAGATGGTGACGGACAAAGACGAGAAGATCGAGGCTCTGAGAGCTATCTGTCTACGATTCTTACCCAAACACATGGATGCTTTCGACGATGCCATCGCCCGCAGCCTGAAACGAACAACTGTGGTGAAGATAACCCTCACTGCACCACCTACCGGCAAGCGTAAGCAGTATGACAAGCATGGTGAGGAGCTCAAATATGGAAGAATGGAATAAAATTCTTTCATCCCACATCAATTGGTAGGCATATTAAGATGAGGTTCGTTTTGTAATGAAGACCGATGCCAACATCGACAGCAGGAGAATACCAAAGATGACGGCAAGACTGATAGGTGTGGGTACTTCGATATACGGCATATTAATGGACAATCCCATCAGAGAGCCAAGGTCGTTGATGTACTCGTTCATGGCGAGCAACATCTTGATGCCTACGAAGATGAGGATGATGCCAAGACCATATTTCAGATAGGTGAAGTAACGCGAGACAGCAGCGAGGGCAAAGTAAAGGGCACGGAGGCCGAGAATAGCAAAGATGTTGCTGGTAAGCACGATGAACGGATCGCGGCTGACGCTGAACACAGCAGGGATGCTGTCGACGGCGAAAGCCACATCGGTGGTCTCGATGACCAGCAGGGCGATAAAGAGCGGCGTTGCTTTTCTTTCGAAGAAGAATTTTTCGCCGTGTAGCTGGTCGGTAACGGGGAAGAAGCGCTTGAACAGCCTAACAATGAAGTTGTTGCTGGGATTGCCCTGTTGGTTCTCATCGTGGGTGAACATCTTTCCGCCCGTATAGAGCAGAAACAACCCGAACAGGCCTAGCACCCACTCGAAGCGCTCGACCATTGCCGCACCGGCAAAAATAAAAACGCTGCGCAGAACGAGTGCGCCGAAGATGCCCCAGAAGAGCACCTCATGCTGATACTTTCGCTCGATGCCAAAGAATGAGAACAGCATTAGGAACACGAAGAGGTTGTCCATCGACAACGACTTCTCTATCAAGTAACCTGCCAAGAACTCCATCGCCTTTTCGTGCGGCTCAATGGGATAGAACAGGTAGATGCTTGCACAGAACACCAACGACACGCCTATCCATACGGCAGTCATCTGCAACGCTTCCTTCACATTTACCTCGTGCTGTCCCTTGCGACCGAACATCTTCAAATCGACCACCAGCATCAGCAATACTAACACATAAAACACAATCCATGCCCACAAGGGCAGTCCCATCAAATCCATTTTTATTCGATTGTTATCCTGTTTGTAATCTTATTTTTCTTTACCCATGTCTCATAGCGGGCATAAAGTTCCTGCGGCTCGGTGTTATACCAACTATAGCCAGTGCGTCGCTCATAGCCTATTTCGGCGAGGCTACGTTTGGGCTCACCGTCGCGGTCGCAGAAGAAAGGTTTGCCTTCCTCCAGGTCATAGTAGCGAGCCCACATCGGGGCGGCAGTGCTGTCGGCAACCAAGTGGATGTCAGACTTACCGTCGGCCTTGTATTTCTCAAGTCGATAACCTGTAATCTTATGCGTTTCGAACCATTTCATGGCTCCGTTGACGGCACGGATGATGCGCTCGTCGGGCTTCGAGATCTGCATCAGCAGGAACGTGAGGGCGGCACTCTCCTGTGTACAGAACGACGGCAACTCATAGGCACGGGCTTTGGCTGGCTTCAACGTCACAGCATCGTGCTGCTGGCACCAGACGGTGGGTTCACCGTCGACCACAATCTGCGTGGCGAGGATGCAGTCAATACCCATGTTAAAAGCCTTGGCCGTCTGCTGGCGCATGTCGCTATCGACCAAATTCCCATCGTAAGGGGCACGATTCTTCATGACATCGCGAAATATCTTGAGCACGTTGACAATGGCATTGTCGTTGTAGGTGATGTGCACCTGATACTGACGGTTCTTAGGCCAGAACTGCGGCCACCCGCCATTCTCGTACTGTCCGCTCAGCAGGAATATCATCGCCTTACGGAAGGCATCGCGGTAACGATTGTCCTTTGTCTGCTGGTATAGTCGTGCCAGGAAGATCATCTGCATGGAGGTTGCCTTGTTGTCGATGGTTGAATCGTCCTCTCGCGTCTTCTGCTGGAAAATGCTATCCTTCTGGGCTGCCGTCAGGGACTCGACCATATTAACATTTTTGGGCCATCCGCCCGTATTGCGCTGATAAAGCAACAACTGGTCGCCTACACGACGGGCTTCTTCTGTCTTGAAGAAAGCCGAGTCTTTCTGTTGCAGCACCTGGTTGTTGGACAACTTTTGTGTCTGACTGCTGATGCTTTTTGTCATGATGGTCATGACCATCAGCAGAAACAAAAATCGAATTACTCTCATTTGTTGTTTCATATCGCCTGCAAAGGTACAAAATAAAACGTAACAAAACTCAAAAAAGACTCCTATATTTTTAAACTGTGATTCTCTCACACCCGATGTCAGTGGGTAAGTTATACCTATTTCCCAAATCTTGCTTGAACGACGTTTTCAACATAGTCGCCCAATTTCTCGCACTCGTTGATGATGTCAGTAAAGATGGTACCCGTGGCATAGTCGTACTCATGAGCATTGATAGCACGGATGTTTTCGTTTTTCAGTCGCAGACGCATCTGATTAATGTCGTTTTCAATGCGGTATGTTTCCCTGATATCGTGTTCGCGGCGATGACCTGACATGGTGATAACCATCTGGGTAAGTGCATCGTCGCATAGTGCCATCAAAGCCATGATCTGCTGATGCTGGCGAGGAGTAAAAACCTTAGTCACTTCGCGCTGACGGTTTAGCGTCCGAGCCAGGTTATAGCAGGCATCGCCTATCGACTCCAGTTCTCCCACCTCGCGCAACATACGCCGTACCTTCACTTTCGTTTCATTACTCAAGTGGTTTTCACTCACCTGTTCCAAAAAGCGGGCAATCTCCAGTTCCATGCGGTCTGTCAGGTCTTCCTCATGTTCTATCCGACTCAAGAGAATGCTGAATCCGGAAGCGTCCTTCTCATCCATCAGCTGACACACCATACCGAACATCTGCTGCACTCGATGGGCAAAATGGGCTGTCTCCTTTTGTGCTTGCAACACGGCGATTTCCGGTGTCTGAATCAGGCTGGCCTCAATATACTTGAGGTGTAACTCCTCTTCTTCTGGTTGTACTCTCTCAGGCAATAGCCAACACACCACGCGCTCCATCTGCGGAATCAGTCCGATAAGCAGGGCAGTATTTGTAACGTTGAAACAAGTGTGGAACATGGCGAGAACGACGGGCAGGCGGTCAGTTTGACCGGCCACGGCGGGGTCGTAACCTACGAATCCGCACACCATATCGACAAAAGGATAAAAGACGCAGAGCACCCAGATGACGCCGAAGACGTTGAACAGCAGATGCGCCAGCGCTGCGCGGCGAGCCTGCGTGTTGGCTCCCAATGCGGCGAGATTGGCCGTCGCCGTGGTGCCGATGTTCTCGCCCATCACCAGCGCGATGCCTAAATATATAGGTAGCACGCCCGTGGAGCAGAGCAGGATGGTAATAGCCATCACCGCTGCCGATGACTGAACAATGCAGGTGATGAGCGTGCCGATGGCGAGGAAGGCAAGAATGGTAAGGTGGCTATTCGTATCGAACGAGGCAAAGAAGTCAACCACAGCTTGGTTGTGTTCCAAGTCCATCTCCTTGCCCGCCGAACTCAGCATCACCAGCGAGAGGAACATGAAGGCGATGCCGAAGAGGAAATCGCCCACGTAGCGGTGGCGTTTGCGATAGATGAGCACCATACCAAAGAAGAAGGCAGGGAATACCACGCTGGTCAGGTCGACATTGTAGCCCAACGACATGATCCATGCCGTGAGTGTCGTGCCGATGTTCGCACCCATGATGACCGAGATGGCCTGCGAGAGTGTCAGCAGTCCTGCCGATACGAACGACACCGTCATCACCGTCGTGGCCGACGACGACTGCACAGCACTGGTTACCAACGTACCCGTCAGCATACCCGTCAGTCGGTTCGTCGTCATTTTTGCCAATATGTGTCTCAGCTGCGGTCCTGCCATCTTCTGCAGTGCATCGCTCATCATCATCATTCCAAAAATGAGCAGTCCCAATGCACCCAACAGCTTCAGCGACACCATCAAGTAATCTTGCGTTGTTTCCATAATTTCTTTTTGCGTGCAAAATTACTATTAACGACCAATACTGCAAAACAAATCCTGTTACGATTCGGTTACGTAACAGGATTGTAACAATTTGGATAGATTCTCGAAAAAGTGACAGCCCATTCATGAAAGAAAAAAGGAACCGTATTTCTACGATTCCCGGAGTCCTCTTGCAAGGCTAGTATTTGTCCTTTTGCTTAATATAATCTCCATTGTGGTTTTTTGCACTTTCATACCCATATCCTTATAGAAATGCCATGCGGGGTCGTTACCCTCCCATACATTAAGGGTGATGTTGTTGCAGCCGATGGATCGGGCATAGTCGCGTACATATTCATATAGTGCCTTACCGACATGTTTGCCGCGAGCATGCTCGTCAACACAGATATCGTCGATATACAGCGTCTTGATGTCTTCTAATAGTTGGTTGTCCTTTATCTCGGACACCTGACAGAAAGCGTATCCTAAAACCGTCCCGTCGTCGTAGACAAAAATGGGTTTGTTCTCATCTTTAAGTAGTGCTGCAAGTTCCTGCTCACTATATTTTGTAGTGTGGGGCTTGAACAGATCTGGACGCAGCACATGATGCACCATATTGACCTGATGCAACAGGTCAATGATACGCTTAATATCCTCTTTGTTTGATTTTCTTATCATCATATAAACATGAATGTAAATGAGGTGTTGACCTTGGCCGTGGGACTATGTTTGGCTAACTTACTTCAGGTGGCCCTTAATCCACTCCATCTGTCCGTAGTTGGTTTCTGAGGTTGTCCAGTGCTCGTTGATGGGGGTAATCAGTGCCTTCTTCGGAGCCGTGATGAGGTTCCAGACAATGTAGCTCGTTGTGGGCGGGCAAGTATTGTCGTTATATCCCCACGTTAGATAGACGGGACACTGGATGCGGCGGGCAAAATTCACCACATCGTAATACTGCAGCGTCTGAATCTTCTCCGGAGTCAACATTTGGTTTTCACGATGCATGTGCGGATAGCCGCCCGTACGGCCCTGCTCGGCATAGCCAGCCATGTCGCTCAGTGCCGGATGGTTGGCCACACAGGCCGTCACACGCGGGTCTAAGGCAGCGGTAATCAATGAGAGTGCCCCACCCTGACTACCACCTTGCACAGCCACGTTCCGGCCGTCCCATTCGGGTAGCGACGTCAGATAGTCGAGTGCTCGTACGCAGGCCACGTAGACATGCTTCATGTAGTAGTTGTCGCGATTGTCGAGGCCATTCTCCAAATAGCCGTTCTCGCCCGAGAAGGTGGTGGAAATTTCCTTAAACTGCTCGTCGGTCATCTCGGGGTTCAGTCCGTGAATCTCAATCTCCAAACGAATGAAGCCGTTCTTGGCATAATACGTGTTACGCATGGGTTCCTTGATGGTCTTGATGCCGGCTCCCGGAGGACACAGCACGACGGGGTACTTTTTCATTCCACATTCCACATTCCTCATTCCACATTCTTTTGGCTTGGTCAGGTAGCCGTAGACGTAGTGGCGGCGGTCGGTGCGGAGCTTCAGCAGATAGCAGTCGAAGTCGGCGGTGGAGTATTTCTCCACCTTTTTACAGCTGATCACCAAGTCTTCGTTCTTCACCTCGCGGCGGGCCTGTTCGATGTTCTTCTGCCAAAATGCATCGAAGTCGGCAGGATTCTTGGTGTAGGGTTGCAGCAGCTCCGGTGAGAAGCCCACTTTGACGTGGTGCTCGTAGGTCTTACCGTCGACGGTGGCCTTCATGCGCAGGTCACGGAAACCGGGTTGTTTCATGGTTCCCATATCGATGACAGCACGACCGTTCTTTAACATCACCTTGCCCGACGAGGTGGCAGGGAGCATGTCCTGCCCGATTTCGTAGCTCACCTCGACATTCTGCGGAATGCCATACTTGCAGAAAGTCACCTCGACCTTGGCCCGCTCACCCGTCTTATAGAGCCAATCGGCATGGTCGGGAACCGTCAGCCACAGGTAGTCGCTGCGGTAGGGATAGTTTTCGGCACCAGCCTGCAGCGGACTAAAAAGACAAGAACAAAACATCAGTGTCAAAACCAATGTCCATTTGTGTTCAAAGAGTTTCATTGTTTTCTATTTTTAAGTAGTTGGGGTGCAAAGTTACGAACTTTTTGTTAAATCTTGGAAAAAACGAGCAAAAAAAGCATCACCTTATATAGTTTTTTACTATCTTTGCAAAATCTAGGGCTTAATGATGAACTATTCTAACCAAAAACGCAATATGAAAAAGTTAATGACTCTGGTGGCCGTGATAGCCACCACGTTGCTGGCGCTGACAGCGTGCGGCACAAAAACTGAGACTGCAAACGAAGTGAACAATTTCCGCATCAAGCGCGGCACGAACCTCAGCCATTGGCTGTCGCAGAACAACGAAGACCGCGGTGAGACCCGTCGGTTGCACATCCAGGAGGACGACTTTGCCCGTTTGGATTCACTGGGCTTTGACTTCGTTCGTATCCCCATTGACGAGGTACAGTTCTGGGACGAAGACGGCAACAAGCTGCCTGAAGCATGGGATTTGCTGACCTTCGCCCTCGACCAGTGTAACAAATATCACCTGCGTGCTATCGTCGACCTACACATCATCCGTTCGCACTATTTCAACGCCGTCAACGAAGAGGACCAGGCTGCCAACACGTTGTTCACATCGGAGAAAGCCCAGCAGGACCTGATTAATCTGTGGTATCAGCTATCGGACGTGCTGAAAGGCTATAGCAATGACTCGGTGGCCTACGAATTCATGAACGAGCCCGTAGCTGAGGACCACGAGCAATGGAACCAGCTTGTAGCCAAGGTGCACAAGGCCCTGCGCGAGCGTGAGCCTCAGCGTACGCTGGTCATCGGCTCGAACCTGTGGCAGAGCTACGGAACCATCAAATATCTGAAGGTGCCCGAGGGCGACAAGAACATCGTGCTGTCGTTCCACTACTACAACCCGATGATTCTGACCCACTACGGTGCATGGTGGGCTCCTATCGGCAAGTATACGGGTAAGGTGAACTATCCTGGCGTACTGGTATCGAAGGAGGACTACGAAGCTGCTAACGACACGGTGAAGAAGGTCATTGACGAGAACCATTTTACCACCGAGGTGTGGGACATCGACCATATCCGTGCTGACTTCAAGGATGCCATCGAGGCCGCCAAAAAGTACGACCTGCAGCTGTTCTGCGGCGAATGGGGCGTCTACGAGCCTGTGGATCGTGAGTTGGCTTACAAGTGGACCAAGGACATGCTCACCGTGTTCGACGAGTTCAACATTGCCTGGACCACCTGGTGCTACGATGCTGACTTCGGTTTCTGGGACCAGAAGAAGCACGACTTCAAGGACAAGCCACTGGTTGACCTGCTGATGCAGTCGAAAGGACTGGAGAAAGAGTAAAAGGTAAAAAAGTAGGAGGCCCGACGGGGTCTCCTATATTTTTAGTAGCTCGCTGAGCAGGGAATGCCGAGAGCTATCACCCGGTCGCGGATGGCGTCAAGCTGTTCGCGACTGGCTTTTTCAAGCCCCAAGGTTGGCGTCTCGCGGTCGATGGTGTAGACCATAACCTGCTGGGGACGAATCTCACGGACGGCATCGAGCCAAGGGGCGACATACTCATCGCCAGTGTTATCTACTGACTCCTGGATCCCGTCTGCTGTCTCCTTCTGGCCCCGCATAAACATGGTCTGGATGATGAGGTGTCCCTGGAAACGCTTCATGGCGTCAATGACCTCGCGGACGTCGTAATGGCCAGTGGGCTGGTCGACCATCTTGATATAGTCAGGATTAACGGTGTCAAGCTTCAAGATGTTGTTATCAACACGCATCAAGGCATCGTGGACAGCCTGGCGATGAATCATGGTGGAATTTGAAAGCACACTAACCTTGGCCTTCGGACAGTAGCGGTCGCGCAGACGAAGGGTGTCGTCGATGATTTCGGCAAAATGGGGATGACACGTCGGCTCACCATTGCCGGCAAAGGTCAGCACGTCAGGCAATTGACCTGCGGATACCATCTCCTGCAACTTCAGCTCCAACTGCTCGGAGACCTGCTCGGGAGTAGGACGCGGTAGTTTGGGACGGTGGTCTTCATTAAGACCACACTCGCAGTAAATGCAGTTAAAACTGCACACCTTTCCGTCGGCCGGCATCAAGTTGATACCTAGAGAAATGCCTAAGCGACGGCTATGTATGGGCCCAAAAATGGGCGAAGGATAGATAATTGTGCTCATAACGCGTGCAAAATTACGGATTTTTTTGCGTATAACCAAAAAAAGTAGTATCTTTGCAGCCAAAAGACAGTATACGTCTAAATGAAACTATGACTAAGAAGCGAAAAAAGACCCGCAACCGCCGCGGTATGCAGGTTGTGACCTTATGTATAAGCACTACGATGGTGCTCATTCTGCTGGGTATGGTGGTGTTCTTCGTGCTGTCGGCCCGTAATCTGTCGGCACACATGAAGGAAAACCTGACCGTGACCGTCATGCTGAAGGACTCGGTATCGGTGAACGACGCCAAGCTGTTCTGCCGTGACTTGTATCACCGCCCCTATTCACACAACATCGACTATATCAGCAAGGAACAGGCTCAACGCGAACAAATCAAGGAGTTGGGTAGCGATCCGACAGAATTCTTAGGGTTCAATCCATTCCCTGCTACGCTGGAAATACAGCTGGCCGCCGACTATGCCAACCGTGACTCGCTGAAGTGGATATCCAAAGAACTCAGGAAGGACAGCCGCGTAAGTGACCTGACCTACATGGAAGACCTGATGGACAAGGTCAATATGAACCTGAGCCGCATCAGTCTGATACTGTTGGTGCTGGCCGTGCTGCTGACGTTCGTATCGTTCTCGCTCATCAGCAATACGGTACGCCTGAGTGTCTATGCCCGACGATTCGTCATCCACACCATGAAACTGGTAGGCGCATCGTGGGGATTCATCCGCCGCCCGTTCCTGAAACAGGCTATAGGCGTGGGAGTGTTGGCTGCCATATTCGCCATCATCGTATTGGGGTTGGGCGTCTACGGACTCTACCTGACACAGCCTGGCGTGATGGACATCGTAACGTGGGAGGTGCTGGTGCTGACAGCGCTGGCCGTGCTGGTGTTCGGCATCGTCATTACGGCACTATGCGCTTGGCTTGCTGTCAACAAATTCCTGAAAATGACGGCCGGAGAACTGTATAAAATTTAAGAAGTTAGAGAAGTTAAAGAAGTTAGAGAAGTTAAAGAAGTTAAGATATAATGGATAAGAGTAACTTTGCTTTTGACCGCGTGAATTACATCCTGCTGGCGGCAGGTATGGCAGTGGTCATCATCGGCTTTCTGCTGATGAGCGGGTCGGGGTCGAACGAAACTGCCTATGACCCGGATATTTTCAGTGCCCGTCGTATCAAGGTAGCCCCCGTGCTATGCCTCATCGGATTTGTTTCGATGATTTATGCCGTAGTACGCCGCCCGAAGGGTGACAATACTACAAAGTCGGCAGACAAGGAGGGCGAGGCATGACATGGTTTGAGGCACTCATCCTGGGTATTATCCAGGGACTGACGGAGTATCTCCCTGTCAGCAGCAGTGGTCATTTGGCCATTGGTCAGGCATTGTTTGGCATGAACGACGGTGCTGACAACTTGATGTTCACCGTTGCCGTACATGTGGCGACCGTATTGTCGACCATCGTGATTCTGTGGAGCGAGATAGACTGGATCCTGAAGGGTTTGTTCAAGTTTGAACTCAACGCCGAGACGAAATACGTGCTGAACATCGTCGTATCGATGATTCCCGTAGGCATCGTCGGTCTGTTCTTCAAGGACCAGGTTGAGGAAATCTTCGGTTCCGGACTGCTGGTGGTAGGTTGCTGTCTGCTGATTACCGCAGTACTGCTCATTTTCTCGTATTATGCTAAGCCCCGTCAGAAGGAACACATCTCGTGGAAAGATGCCCTCGTCATTGGTATCGCTCAGGCTTGCGCCGTCATGCCGGGTCTGTCGCGATCTGGTTCAACCATAGCCACAGGTCTGCTGCTGGGCAATAAGAAGGAGTCGCTGGCACAGTTCTCGTTCCTCATGGTCATCCCCCCGATCCTTGGCGAAGCACTGCTTGACGTCATGAAGATGATGAAGGGGGAAGACGTCATGGGTAATATCGAAGCCCTGCCACTGATGATTGGTTTCGTGGCCGCTTTCTTGGCTGGTTGCGTGGCATGTAAATGGATGATCAACATCGTGAAGCGCGGCAAACTGATCTACTTCGGCATCTATTGTGCCATCGTGGGTGTGATAACCATTATTTGTTCATTGTAAGACATGAATTTCATCGAGGGAGAATACATATACATCAGCAAGCCCTACCGGATGACGTCATTCGGGGCATTGGCCTACGTCAGGACCCGCGTGTCGAAGAAGGTGGGCGTGCGCCGTGTGAAGATAGGGCATGCAGGAACCCTCGATCCGCTGGCCACTGGCGTGCTGATTCTCTGCACTGGCAAGAAGACCAAAGAGATTGAACGCCTGCAACTTGACACCAAGGAATATACCGCCACACTGCAGTTGGGAGCCACGACGCCCAGCTACGACATGGAGCACGAGGTAAACCAGACCTACCCTACGGAGCACATCACGGAAACACTCATTCGTAGTGTGCTTGCCGATTTTGTCGGCGAAATTGAGCAGGTGCCCCCCTCCTACTCTGCCTGTAAGATTGGCGGAGAGCGCGCTTACAAACTGAAGCGCAAAGGTGAGGATGTGACGCTGAAGGCCAAAACGGTCCGTATCGACAAGATTGAGCTGACCCACTTCGACCCAGAAACCATGCTGATGAGCATTCGCGTCAGTTGTGGCAAAGGAACCTACATCCGTTCACTGGCACGCGACATCGGTCGTGCCCTGCAAAGCGGAGCCTACTTGACTGCCTTATGCAGAACCCGCCTAGGGGATGTGCGCATTGAGGACTGCGTGACCATCGACGACTTCCCCGCGTGGCTGGAACAGCAGGAAATTGAAATGTCGAATAACGAAATGTCGAAATAACGAAATAACAACAACATATGAAACTGTCACAATTCAGATTTAGACTGCCCGACGAGCTGTTGGCTCTGGAACCTCCCCACAAGGTATTTGAAAACCCTGACGGTACGACCGAAAAGGTATATCGTCGCGACGAGTGCCGCATGATGGTGGTACATCGCAAGAGTCAGACCATCGAAATGTTCGAGAAAGACGAAGAGGGCAACGACACCGAGGAATTCATCAAGTTCCGTAGCATCATTGACTATTTCGACGAGGGCGACGCCATCATCTTCAACGATTCGAAGGTGTTCCCTGCCCGTCTGTATGGTACGAAGGAGAAGACCGATGCCAAAATTGAGGTCTTCCTACTGCGCGAGTTGAATCCGGAGTTGCGCCTGTGGGATGTGCTGGTGGAGCCGGCTCGTAAGATTCGCATTGGCAACAAGTTGTTCTTCGAGGAAGACGGACCGATGGTGGCAGAAGTTATCGACAATACCACCAGCCGCGGACGCACGCTGCGCTTCCTCTACGACTGTCCTCACGACGAGTTCAAACAGGAGCTCTTCGCTCTGGGGTCATCACCTGTACCCCGTTACATCATCGACCACCGTCCAGTGACAGAAGACGATACGGAGAATTTCCAAACCATCTATGCCCAACACGAGGGTGCCGTCACGGCCCCCGCCTCAGGACTGCACTTCAGCCGTGAACTGATGAAGCGCCTCGAGATTCGTGGCGTCAATTTCTCGTTCATCACCGTACATTGCGGACTGGGCTGCTTCGATT
Source organism: uncultured Prevotellaceae bacterium (assembly GCA_946188395.1). Lineage (GTDB taxonomy): Bacteria > Bacteroidota > Bacteroidia > Bacteroidales > Bacteroidaceae > Prevotella. Next base: position 15,678 of record CAMHUU010000040.1, read on the forward strand.
CCATCGAGGTAGAAGACCTGACGAAGCATAAGATGGGTTCTGAACAGATGATTATCACCCCCGAGGCCGTCAAACCCGTCAACGAGTCGAAGGCCAACGGACACCATATTTGTGCTGTCGGTGTAACCACCCTGCGTGCCACAGAAACCGCAGTGGGTACAGACGGTATGCTGAAGGAGTTCAACGGATGGACCAACAAGTTCATCTTCCCACCGTACGAGTTCGGACTGGCCGACCGTCTGATCGTCAACTTCTACTACTCTGAGTCTACCATGCTCATGGCTACTGCCGCCTTCGGAGGCTACGACCTCATCATGGAGGCCTACCAGAAAGCTGTGGACAATGGCTACCATTTCGGATGCTATGGTGACTGCATGCTGATTCTCGATGACTAAGCACCAGGTGTACTTGGGGTTGGGAACCAATTTGGGCGACAGGGCGAGTAATATCCTGCGAGCCATCCAACTGATTGGAGAACGAGTGGGCACGGTGGTGCGTCAGTCATCGCTCATCGAAACAGAGCCTTGGGGCTTTGAGTCGCCCAACAAGTTTCTCAATGCTGTCATCCTCTGCGAGACGGAACGGACACCACGTGAGGTGCTCCGACTGACACAAAAGATTGAGCGCGACATGGGTAAGACGAAGATGCATGCCACCAAGCGAAGCAAGCTTACCACATACAAGGATCGGCCTATTGACATCGATATCCTGCTGTATGACGACATGACCGTCGACGAGCCCGACCTCAAGATACCTCATCCGCTGATGTACGAACGCGACTTTGTGATGATTCCGCTTAACGAAATCAAACATATCGAAATAACGACATATCGAAATATTTAAACTAACAAAACTACAAAATGAAAAAACTAATCAGTCTCTTGCTGTTAGGCGTTACACTGACGGCCTCAGCACAAAAGCACACTTGCGACAAGGGCAAGGCCTGTGCAAACTGCGAAAATCCCTACAAGCGCTACACGCAGAATCTCCCATTTACCATGCCCGAGGTCAGCGCCCCTCAGTTCCCTAATCGTCAGGTGAATCTGAAGGACTTTGGTGCTGTAGGCGATGGTATCACCCTGAACACCGATGCTTTTGCCAAGGCCATCGAACAACTGAGCAATCAGGGCGGTGGTCGACTGTTGGTTCCTGCTGGTGTATGGTTTACAGGACCTATTGAGTTGAAGTCGAACATCAATCTCCACCTGGAGGTAGGTGCCGTCATCCTGTTCTCTGGTGACGACAAGCTCTACTCCATCATCAAGACCTCGTTTGAAGGTCTGGAAACCCGCCGTTGTCAGTCGCCACTCTCGGCCAATGGCTGTGAGAACATTGCCATTACTGGTCGTGGTGTCATCGATGGTAATGGTCAATGCTGGCGTCCTGTCAAGAAAGGCAAGATGACCGCTGGTCAGTGGAAGGAAGTGCTGGCACGTCCAGGTGGTGTCAAGGTACGCGACGACTACTGGGTACCCTCTCAGGGATATGCCGATGCCGAGAAAAATGCCGACATGAACGTTGTCAAGGCCAGTTCCGAGGCTGAATGGAACAACTACAAGCGTTTTCTGCGTCCAGTGATGATCTCGCTGGTCAACTGCAAGAATGTGCTCCTGCAGGGTGTCATCTTCCAGAACTCTCCTGCCTGGAACATCCATCCGCTGATGTGCGAAAACGTCATTATCGACAATGTTCTCGCTCGTAACCCTGCCTATGCACAGAATGGCGATGCCCTTGATTTAGAGTCATGTAAGAACGCCCTCATCGTCAATTCAAAGTTCGATGCTGGCGACGATGGTATCTGCATCAAGAGCGGTAAGGACAAGGACGGACGCCTGCGTGGTCGTCCCTGCGAAAATGTGGTGGTCGACGGCTGTACTGTCTTTGCCGGACATGGCGGCTTTGTAGTCGGTTCTGAGATGAGCGGTGGCGTCAGAAATATTCTGGTGGAGAACTGCCAGTTCCTGGGCACTGATGTCGGTCTGCGCTTCAAGTCGACACGTGGTCGCGGCGGTATTGTGGAGAATATCTTCATCCGCGACATCTCGATGACCGACATCAAGACCGATGCTATCACGTTCAACATGTATTATGGCGGCAAGTCGGTAGCTGAGATGCTAGCCGATGGCGACAATCCTGACAACACGACGAAAATGCCCGTCACCGAGGAGACGCCCATCTTCCGCAACATCGACATTCAAAACATCGTCTGCAATGGTGCCGGACGCGCTATGGAGTTCAACGGTCTGCCCGAAATGCCTATCAAAGGCATCAACCTGAAGAACATCGTTATCAAGGCCAAGAAGGATGCTACCTTCACCAATGCCGAAAACATCACGAAGGAAAACATCAACATTATTGTTGAATAATCAATCGTTTTAGTGGAAAGCGGAAAGAGGTAAGAGGTAAAAATGCCACTTACCTCTTTTATAATAACGGGGAAATCATGCGCGTCAGACTCTCCCAGAGACGTGGGAAGAACGTCGGATGCATCCATGAGGATACATTCTCGAGCGTGACACACAGCGACTGGTCGTCCAAAAAGACCTTCTTCAGACGCAGCGCCGTACCTTGGTCGTAAATAAACACGTTGGCCTCGAAATTGTTTTCAAACGAACGGAAATCGGCATTGGTTGAGCCACAGGTCACCAATGCATCATCGATAACCATCAGTTTCGAATGCATGAAGCCCGGCTCATAAAGGTACACCTTGGCACCCGCCTCATGGAGTTCACGCAAGTAAGACCGCGACGCCCATTCGGTAAAGCGGGCATCGGAATGGCGTGGACACAATATGCGCACATCGACACCCGCCATCGTGGCTGTCTTCAGGGCAAAGAGCACTGGTTCGTTGGGTATAAAATAAGGCGTCTCGAGATAGATATATCGACGGGCAGCCGTAATGGCGCGAACATAGCCCTGCATTATCTCCGGATAGCGTGCTGTGGCACTGCTGGTCACCACCTGGGCCACAGCAGTGGAGTGTGGAGTGTTAAGTGTGGAATTCTGAACGTCTGTGGGATAGTAGTCGCGGTTGGTAATCAGTGTGCGGTCCACGAAATACCAGTCTACCAAGAAAGCCCGTTGCAGGGAGTAGACGATAGGTCCCTGCAGTCGCAACATCGTGTCGCGCCATGGTTGTTCGTCCGTTCCCTTCACATAGCGCAGAGCGATATTCATACCCCCGATATAGCCCACCACACCATCGATTACTATGATTTTTCGATGGTTGCGGTAGTTTACCTTGCTAGTAAAGGTAGGAAAATGAACAGGCAGGAAGGGCTGCACCTCAATGCCTCCTTCTCGCATCCGTTCGAAGAAACGGTGTGGTACCCGCCAGCAGCCAACATCGTCGTATATGACACGCACCTTAACGCCCTGACGTGACTTATCAATCAGTGCATCGGCTATCAGATTGCCCAGCGCATCTTCCTCGAAGATATACATCGAGATATGAATGTGGTGCTTCGCCTGCCCAATATCGGACAGCAGTTCTGGGAAGAAGCTGTAACCGTCGGTCATGATGTCGACTGCGGACACTTTAAAGGGCAGCGAGAGGTTCTGATTGATGAACAGGTCGACGAGCTGTTTGTGACTATCAGCCACATGCAGGTCCTGCTGCTCGACAAAGCCCAGCATCGAACGCTTCGACAACTGGTCGAGCGATCGTTGCGAGACGAGTCGTTCACGGCGATGGTTGATGCCAAAGAAGATGTAGAGCACAATACCCACCAGCGGCAGGAAAAGGATGACCAATGCCCACGCCATCGTTTTGGCGGGCTGGCGGTTGTCCATCACGACGTGGATAACCGTCAGTGCTATCACGCCCCACAACAGCGTCATGCCGATGATGTAAAACAAGCCTCCCATCCCTTAACTCCTTACCTCTTAACTCTTAATTCTTAATTCAAAATTCTTAATTCTTAATTAAACTATCACATCCGACCCCCGTTGACGGGCCAAAGCGTTACGTAACTCTTGCGTCTGCTTGTATTCCTCCATCAGCTCACGAACGAGTTCCATGTCCGACCCTGCATCTTTCAGTTGACGTTGCACCTCCTTCATGTGTTGATTGACGATATCCATGCGGAAATCAAGGATGAGATGCTGCATACGCTGACGCAGGTCACGCTCGTTCTCCTGACGTTCGAAACTGCGACTAAGCTGGTGGTTATCAATGCCTAACATCGATGCCAGCTGACTGATCTCCGGATCAGGATGCTGCATGAAGTAGCGGTCGGCCTTGAAGTCCTTATCGTCAGAGTGTTCGACGGCCTCGCGCAGAATCTTATTATATAGTGGTGTCGAGAACGACAGGTTGTCCTGCGACAGGTCGTAGTCCACATATTGCGCTACATTCAGACTGACCGTCGACCCGTCGTCCGCCTCCAGGTCGCTGAAAATCACCTCGTCACCATGACGGATGATGTTCTGGATGATGAGCCGTTCGACAGTGCTCTCAAACGAGAGACGATAGAACGACGTATCCTCCTGTTGGTGTTGGTTTCCCGTTTGCTGGCGCTGTTCTTCACGCTCGGCAGTCTTGCGCTGTTCCTCCCTATCACCGGCAATATATTTGTTTGTCTGCGTAATCAGCGTCCGTTCGTCAACTCCCAGTCGCCGGGCACACTCGCCAATATATGTGGCACGTACTATCGGATCGGGAATGACACTCACCGAACGCACGATGCTGTTGATGGCCTCGGCACGCTTGATGGGATCCTTCACATTCTTCAGCATCAGTTCGGTCTTAAACTGGATGAAATCCGTCTGATGGGCCTCAATATAGTCCTTGAACTGCAGCGAGGTATGCTTGCGGGCAAACGAATCGGGGTCATCGCCATCGGGCAACAGCAACACCTTGACATTCATGCCCTCCTGCAACAGCATATCTGTTCCGCGCATGGCAGCATGGATACCAGCCTCATCGCCATCATAGAGCAACACGATATTGGGCGTGAATCTGCGCAACAGTTTAATCTGGTATACGCTCAGTGCCGTTCCCGAGTTGGCCACCACATTCTCCAGTCCGCACTGGTGCATGGCAATGACGTCGGTATAGCCCTCCACCATGTAGACGCAGTCCTCCTTCACGATGGCCTTCTTGGCCTGGTAGATACCATATAGTTCTCGTTCCTTATGATAAATCTCCGAATCGGGCGAATTGACGTATTTCTGCTGCACACCCTTCGTGGCGGCATCAAGCTTTCTGCCACCAAAGGCCACCACCTTGCCGCTGACGTTCAGCCACGGGAAAATGGCACGACCGGCAAAACGATCGTAGAGTCCTTTCTCATTCTCTCCACAAAGACCCGTTTTCACCAAAAACTCTTGCTGGTATCCCTTGCGCTTTGCCTCGTTGGCCAAGGCGTCACGCTTCGTGAGGGCAAAGCCCAACTGGAATTTCTCAATAATGTCGTCACGAATGCCACGACTGCGGAAATACTGCTTGCCGATGGCCTGTCCGTCGACGTCGTTCTTCAGAATCTCATGGAAATACTGACACGCCCACTCGTTCACCACAAACATCGACTCACGCTCACTCTGCTCGCGTTTCTCGTCTTCGTTCAATTCACGCTCCTGAATCTCAATGTTGTATTTCTTCGCCAGCCAACGCAGTGCCTCGGGATAGGTAATCTGCTCGTGCTTCATCAGGAAATTCACGGCATTGCCGCCTTCGCCACAGGCAAAACACTTACAAATCTGGCGGGCTGGTGACACCATGAACGAAGGTGTTTTGTCGTCGTGGAAGGGACATAGCCCTTTATAGTTAACCCCCGCCTTGCGCAGGTTAACAAACTCGCCCACCACATCCACGATGTTCACGGCATCCATAATCTTATCGACGGTCGCTCTGTCAATCATGCCTGCAAAATTAATCATTTATTGGCAAAAAGCCAAGGAAACACCCAATAATTATTTGCACAAAAATCAAGCTTTGTGCACAAAAGGGCTGTTTTTGTGCATTTTGTTTGGCTATGTGCGATATTTTGCGTAATTTTGCAGCCGATTTTCAAAAAGGATATCATTTTTACACATTATTATAATAATATGGCATTAAAAATTGTAGTACTTGCTAAGCAGGTACCCGACACAAGAAACGTGGGAAAGGACGCCATGACTGCCGAAGGCACCGTCAACCGCTCTGCCCTTCCCGCCATCTTCAATCCCGAAGATTTGAACGCCCTGGAACAGGCTCTTCGCTTGAAGGAGCAGAATCCAGGTTCAACAGTAGGAATCCTCACGATGGGTCCTCCACGTGCAGGTGAAATTATCCGTCAGGGACTTTATCGTGGCGCTGATACAGGTTGGTTGCTTACCGACCGTCTCTTCGCTGGTGCTGATACCCTGGCTACATCTTATGCGCTAGCTACAGCCATCAAGAAGATTGGTGATGTTGATATCGTGATTGGTGGTCGTCAGGCTATCGATGGTGATACCGCTCAGGTAGGTCCTCAGGTAGCTCAGAAGCTGGGTCTGAACCAGGTAACATATGCTGAGGAGGTGCTCAGCGTTAAGGATGGCAAGGCTACTATCAAGCGTGTTATCGATGGTGGCGTCGAGACCGTAGAGGCTCCGCTGCCAGTAGTGATCACCGTTAACGGTAGTGCTGCTCCATGCCGCCCCCAGAACGCCAAGCTGGTGATGAAGTACAAGCGTGCAACATGTCCTATGGAGCGTCCTGCTGAGGGTACTGCATACGACAATCTCTATGAGGAGCGTCCATATCTCACACTGAACCAGTGGAGCGTTGCTGATGTAGACGGCGATGTTCAGCAGTGTGGTCTGGCAGGTTCGCCTACCAAGGTAAAGGCCATCAAGAACATTGTGTTCCAGGCTAAGGAGTCGAAGACTTTGACGGCTTCTGATGCAGACATCGAGGGAATGATCAAAGAATTGTTGGAAGAAAAGATTATTGGCTGATATGAATTTCTGGAGCAGCGAATGCCATCAAGCTCGCTTGAATGGCTGAGTCGCGACAGAAAACATAATTTGTAAAATTATGAATAATGTATTTGTATATTGCGAGATAGAAGGTACTCAGGTACAGGAAGTA
>CAMHUU010000041.1 GCA_946188395.1 uncultured Prevotellaceae bacterium
GCGGCTACGACCTACAGAACCATCACCATGCCTTGGCCGATGCCGAAGCCTGTGCCGCAATAGCCCTGTACATATTATAATTGAGGAAACCTGCAACTTTTCATTCCATTTGTACGTCTAATAGATAGATTGTAAAATATGATTTTAAACATGAATAAGATTTTCGTTTCAATACTTCTACTTATCGTTGGGATTTCTGTCCAAGCTCAGCCAGTAGCAAAGGTCAAGGACTTCACGATGAAGTCAAAGTACTTTAATCATGAGCGTGAGGTGCTGATATATACACCTGTTGGATATGAAGGATTCACAGCTACCGACTACGACGTGATGTATGTATTCGACTCCAATGAGCGTTCTAAGTTCGACCTGGTACACTGTCTTCCCGACTTCACCAGCCTCGATGCAACCAAGCACTTCATCGTAGTGGGCATTTGCTCCCCGAACTTGGAAGATATCGGTTATTATCGGAATGCCGACTATCTGCCAATGCCTGTCAACGCAAAGGAAGCAAAGAGTAATAGAGGTTTGTTTAATGATGAACGCGGTTATGGCCGCAGCGCCGACCTGAAGCAATTTTTGAAGAATGAACTGATGCCATACATCAATACCAACTACCGCACATCAGGGCGCAACATCGGAATAGGCCATTCGCTGAGTGCATCGTTTGTGCTCGATTGTATGATTACCGATGACCTGTTTGATGACTATGTCGCCATTTCGCCAAACTGTTGTTATGATGAGTACCGATTGGTCAGCGATTTGACTAATTACCCTTGGATGAGTCATCAGGAACCGCGATTTATCTACACGTCTATGGGTAAAGAGGCAACAACATGGGATCCATACTGGCAGGAAGGATGGAAACGGGCCTGCACTTTCCTGAGCGACAAATCCCATTTTCCTCAGAATACATTTGTTTCTGTACAGCGATTTCCAGAATATGATCACAATCCGACATATCTGCCCAGCCTCACAGAGGCCATGAATGAGTATCTGCAATTTTCCACATCCATCCTTCAGCTGCATCTGAGCCAAGAAACATATCCTATACATATCGAACTGCAAGGAAAGGACATGAAGGGCGATGTTTACGTAACGGGTAATCAGGAGGCTCTTACCAACTGGAATCCGAAAGGCGTTAAGATGACTCAGGTCAACGACAGCACCTGTGCCATCGATCTTCAGCTCCGCTTACCGGCCTACTTCAAGTTTACCCGTGGCGACTGGAATCATTCAGCAAACATCATCAATGCAGAATCAGGAAATCTCATCGTCTACAAAGCAGAGCCTCAGACACACATCTATCGACTCTACAATGTTGTCCCCTGGACGGGAGAATAATATATTATTCGATGAACATGAAGACTTTAGGAAACATCATCTGGATTATCTTCGGCGGGCTGCATATTGCCCTGGAGTATTTCATCGCCGGACTGGTACTGATGATTACCATCATCGGTATACCATTTGGCATACAGAGCATGAAACTGGGTATGCTGGCTATCTGGCCGTTCGGCACGAAAGTGAAGTGGAAACCATCACAGCCCGGATGTCTGAGCATATTTATGAATGTGCTATGGTTCTTCGTGGGTGGTATCTGGATATGGCTCACACACATCTTCTACGGTCTCATTTTCTGCATTACCATCATTGGCATTCCTTTCGGAAAGATGCACTTCCGACTGGCAAAGTTGGCCCTGTCACCATTCGGTAAGGAACTCGTATAGTCTGGCATGAACGAAGAGAAAAGACTGCAACGACGCCAGCGTCTAATGGATAACAAAGCCTATCAGACAATGGAAGGACTGACCCGCTACATGGATCGTTACTATCTGGATGCACTCATAGGCGTTATTCCCGGATGGGGCGATGCCATTGCCTTAATCTGCGTCGTGCCGTTCGTCTATTTCTCCGCTCGTGTTATCAAGAGTGTTCCCCTGACATTGGCTGTAATCAACAATGCCCTGCGGGATGTGCTACTTGGAATGATACCGTTCTTTGTAGGCGACATCATCGACATCTTCCACCGTGCCAACACCCAGAACATGCAGATGATTCAGGGCTTTGTCGATGGTGACGAAGCCGTCATCAAGCAGGTAAATCAGCGAGCCTGGCAGTCGGCTATCGTCCTTATCCTTCTTCTCCTGCTTATTGCCCTTATGATTTGGCTGCTCATATCCTTCGGTAGCTATTTGTACTCTCTGCTGACATACATTATCTAGCGGATTCTTATACAGCTACCGGATCAAATGCAAAAAAACACAAATAATCGCGCATAAGTGGCTGTTAAGAGCTGTTTTTTGAGTATTTTTGCAAGCAAATTGTAATCGATGATGAGAAAAGTATTAATCGACGCACATACGCTACTGGAAATCAACAACCACTCGTTGGCTCCACAGCGCAAGAAGTCGGTGGCACGTGAGAACAACCTGGAACTGCTGCGACTCTGCAAGAAGCATGACGTACCCACAATTCTGGGCAGCGATGCTCACATTTCGTTCCAGATTGCTGACTACGAACGCTTGTATCCGCTATTGGAAGAGACCGACTTCCCTGACGAGCTGATTATGAACTACTGGCCAGACAAGTTCTTTGACTATCTGGGTATCAACCGCGAAGTATGATGAAGATACTGTTTCTACACGGATTCTATGCCAGTGGCCAGTGTGTGCCAGCTGTAGCATTGAGAGAAGCACTTGAGGGTAAAGCAGAGGTGCTGACACCTGACCTGCCCATGCATCCAAAGGAGGCCATCAACTTTATCCGTGACCTGATTGACCGCGAGAAGCCTGACGCACTGGTGGGCAACAGCTGCGGTTCGTTCTATGCGCAGATGATAGCCCCAATCGTCGGACTGCCTGCATTGCTGGGCAATCCTCACTTCAAGATGACTGAATTTCTGAAACCGAGAATAGGCGCACACCAATATAAGTCACCACGCAAGGATGGTAAACAGGACTTCATCATCGATGAGCAACTTATAGCAGAATTTGCCGAGTTGGAAGAACACCAGTTCGACTGTTACAATCCATATTATAAAGATTGGGTCATGGGACTGTTTGGTGACCAGGATACATTGGCTCACTTTGAACCGCTGTTTACGAAATACTACAGTTGGTCTTTTCACTTTCCTGGCGGGCACACTCCTACAGCCGAAGAGGTTCACAAGTATCATGCTCCTTTGATAGAGAAGTTCATCATAGACCACCCAAAGCCAATTGACAGGACCCGTTATTTCATACACTTCAAGGGTGGTGAATACAAGTTGATTCATACAGCCTTTGATAGCGAGACCCAAGAGCGAGTTGTTGTTTACCAGGCCCTATATGGCGATAAGAAATACTGGGTACGTCCTGAAAAGATGTTCTTTGAGGTGATTGAACGAGATGGCAAGCGTTTCAACCGCTTCAAAGAGGTAGACTTGGACGATGTGATAGATGTTATCGTACAATAGAAACGGAGAATTACCTTGAAGACTACCAAAAACTGGCTGAACAACTCGACTCGATTATTAACACATTAAAGAAATAGAACACAAAATGAAGAAACTAATAACTATCTGCCTGCTGTCAGTTGCAATTATTATCCCAGGAAGAATAGACTGACACCAAGAACTGAGATGACGGCACCGAGTACGGACCGCCAGGTAATCTTCTGGTGGAACAGCCAGTAGGAGGGCAAGATGATAATGATGGGTGTCAGTGCCATCAATGTAGAAGCAATGCCAGCACTGGTGTACTGAACAGCCATCAGCGAGAATCCTACACCTACAAATGGGCCGAAGATGGTAGTAGCAATAGCAACGGTCATCCCCTTTCGGTCATGCAGGGCCTCACGTAGGGGGCTAAAACCTTCACGGAAATAGAGCAGAAGACTGAAACCGATGATGCCCGCAATGCACCTCAGGAAGTTGGCACTAAAGGGAACAAGCCAGTCGGGCATCGCTCCTGCTTCATAATGGTCCATGCCAATCTTACTTAATACAAGCCCTATACCTTGACAGAGGGCTGCACCTATAGCAAAGAGTACCCCATTAAGCGGTAACTTCAGCGAGACTTTATGGTGCTCGCCACGTCCTAACACAGAAATGCCGATACCGATGAGTGTGATGAACATGGCGACAATACTCATGGGTGTCATCTGTTGCCCCAAGGTAATCCATGCCATCAAGGCAGCCGCCAATGGTGCCAACGTCATGAACAACTGACCATAGCGCGAGCCGATGATAATATAACATTGGAATAGACAGAAGTCACCTATGACATAGCCAACGACACCCGAAAGCAACATCCATCCGCAAGCCTCTAAGGAACCAACGGGTGGCAGAGGTGTGCCAACCACAATACAAAAAAGCACCACCGAAAACAGCAGTGCCAACGCCATACGAAGCACGTTCAACGTCAGGTTGCCCAACCGCTTACTGCCAAATTCGCTCAACAGCGCAGTGGCCGTCCATGAAAAGGCCACACCAATGGAAATCAGTTCTCCTATGTAAGTCACTTTGCAAAGGTATGAAAAATTACCGAAGATCATTCCTTTTTAGGCGTGTTTTTTTCGTTTTGACACCAAGGCTGTGTGTTTTCTCAACAATTATTCGTATTTTTGCATGACATTTCATCGTAGTGTATGCAAAAGTATCAAAAAATAGTGTCAAAGAGTTATGTGTGGCTCGGGATTGTAGGTGCACTGATTATGGTCTACCCTAACCTGGTCTACATCCCGTGGCATATGGAGTGGCCCTGCGTGCAAGAGCATCTGTGGATATACTGGAGTTTCCACGTGTTTCGTTTCTGCTACTTCGCCATGTTTTTTATGCTGGTTTATCGTTTGAACACAGTAGAGAAATGGAGCCTAGGAAAACGATTGACTGTGAGTTTTGGTGTTGGGGTAGTAGCCTATGCCCTGTTTGCACTTATCAGCTATTCGCTATCGGATTATGGTGTATACGACAGGATTGGCACCATGCTCATCCTGAAATTTGTGGCCCTTTACGGACTTGGTGTTCTGACTGGTCATATCTCGTTGCTGAAAGACGAGCAAGACCGCATGGCAACAGAAGTAGAGCAGTTGCGTACGGAGAATCTGCAGAGCCAGTATGCAGCGCTGGCAGGACAGATTAACCCCCACTTCTTCTTCAACTCGCTGAGTGGCATATCGTCGTTGGTCCGTGGCGGTGATAGCAAGCGTACGCTGGAATACATCGACGAACTCTCTGACGTGTTCCGTTATACCCTGCAGAGCAGCGACAAGGGTATGGTGCCGCTGAGCGACGAGCTGGACTTTGCCGAATCGTTCCGTTACGTGCTCGAAGTGCGCTATGCCGGCAAGCTGACTTTCGACATCCAGATAGGCGATCAACACAAAACTCAATATATGCTCCCCGTGCTTACCCTGTTACCAGTGATTGAGAACGTCATCGTGCATAACTGCATCGACTCAGCACACGCGATGACCATCTCCATCACCATCAACGAGCACGGGGAACTCGTGGTAAGTAACCCTGTCTATCCCAAGCAGCAACCACTGAGGACCAATGGTACGGGGCTGAAGAATCTGGCTAACCGCCTGGAACTGATGGCAGGCCGCAAGCTACGGGTGGAAAGTAGTGAAAATCGCTTTACCGTCTATATTCCATTGAAATGAAAGTATTGATAGTAGAAGACGAGACCTCAAGCTACGAAAACCTTCTTAGCATACTTAGAGAGGTGGCTCCCATGACAGAAGTAGTGGGTAACACGGAGAGTGTGGCCGAGACCGTACGTTGGTTGAACGAGAACCAGAGTCCGGACCTTATTTTCATGGACATTCACTTGAGCGACGACTCTGCTTTTGCCATTTTCAGTCAGACGGAAGTCAAGGTACCCATCATCTTTACAACAGCCTACGACCAATATGCGCTCGATGCATTTCACGTGAACAGCATCGAATATCTGCTAAAACCCATCAAAGCCAAGGATGTGCGGCGCGCTATTGACAAGTTCCACATGTTGAGCAACATAGACCTTGCTGCATACCTTGGCAGAATGGGCTCGCTGGTGCCCGAGCCTCGTTGGCAGAGTCGCCTATTAGTGCCTCATCGCGACATGCTTGTCCCAGTGAATGTGGCCGACATTGCCTATATTTTTTCAACGGATAAAAACACCACCATCGGTATGAACAACGGCGAACAGCTGGGGTATAACAAGTCGCTTGAGTCCATTCTGTCGACACTCGACCCGCAACAGTTTTTCCGCGCCAACAAGCAGTTTGCCATCAATCGCGACAGTGTTGAGAAGATTACCGTCTGGTACGACAGCCGGCTGTTGCTTACCCTTACTGCAGCCACTCCCGAGCGTCTGTTTATCAGTAAGAACCGGGCTGCAGAGTTCAAACAATGGATGACGGGAGGGAGATAAAGTGAAGAGTGAAAAGTGAAGAGTGAATAATTTGCTACCGCAGTAAAAAAAATATGAAGAGATTATTATCAACTACCATTTTCCTTGTATGCTGTGCTTCGTTGATGGCACAGGATCTAAAACTGAACGACCTTGAATATTTCGAGCGTCAGGGTGTGAACGTGCTGGTGTTCAGCAACAGTTTCAACGGTGGATTCAATGACGAGAAGAACTCGGGCATCGAGATCATCCACCACGGTGTACGCACCATTCAGGGCGGCGCCGTCCGACTGAACAAGACACCAGAACAGTGGGATTTGGTACCAAAGATGACAAATCGTAAGGTAGACCATGAGAAAGGAAGCATCGAAGTAACGATGCGCTACGATGCCACTGCTTTGGGTGGTGCTACTGCTGGTTTTAATGAGGATTTCGATAGTCGTGTTGTGGTAACAGCTAAAGGCAAGGCCGTCGAGATTGCTGTATGGCTCGACAAACCTGTACCCGAGAAATTGGCTGGTGAAGCTGGCTTCAATCTGGAATTTTTGCCATCGCAATACTGGCTGAAGACGTTTACGATGGACGGTCGTCTGAACCGATTCCCACGCTATGCCACCAGTCAGACCGTCACTCGTCCGAACAGCGAGAAGCCCCGTCAGTTTAAGGGTTTCAAGACTTACGACGATCGTGGTACCGAGCAATTCGTAGACCCTTGCCCCATCGAGACAGGCCATAGCATCACAATGGCTACGGAATCCCCAGAGCGCATGATTCGCATCAGTAGCGATGATGCTGAGCTGGAACTGTACGACGGACGTATGCTGGCACAAAATGGCTGGTTTGTGTTGCGCAGCGTGCTGCCGAAGGGTAAGACGGGTAAGGTCGTCACGTGGACCGTGGAGCCTCATGCCATTCCTGGGTGGATTCGTGAGCCGAACATCGGTTTCTCGCAGATAGGCTACACTCCCGAACAGCCAAAGGTGGCCGTCATCGAATTAGACAAACAAGACAAGACTCACGCCACAGCCTCGCTGATGCGCATCAAGGACGACGGTACGACGGAACAGGCCTTCAAGGGCAATATTCAGAAATGGGGCCCATATTATAAATATAATTATGTAAAGTTCGACTTTTCGTCGGTCAGACAGCCAGGCATCTACTTCATTCAGTATGGCAACACCAAAACTAACAATTTTCTGATTGACGATCATGTTTATGACAAAATTACCGACGCAACTACCGATGTATGGGTGCCCATTCACATGAACCACATGTACGTCACCGAAGGTTACCGCACGTGGCACGGAGAACCGTTCAAGGAGGGCTACCTGCAGGCACCGCCGAGCGACCACTTCGACTTACACTCGCAGGGTACAACCGACACGAAGTACAAGCCGCTGGAACTGATACCTAGCCTGAACATCGGCGGATTCTTCGATGCCGGCGACTTCGACATCGAGACAAGTTCAAACATCAACGTGGTGCAGAACCTCATCCGTGCCTGGGAGCTCTTCAAACCTCAGCGCGATGAGACCTTCGTCAGCCAAGAACAGCGTTATGTGGAGTTGCACAGGCCTGACGGCGTACCCGACATTCTGCAGTTCATCGAACACGGCATTCTGAACCTCGTGGCACAGGCAGAACAGATAGGACACATGGCCTCGACATTGTCGAACTCCGTACTCGACAACTACCACCACCTGGGCGATGCTGCATCGATTACCGACGGTCTGCACTACGACCCATCACTGAAGCCCTACGAGGTGAGCGCCGACGGCAAGCGCAGCGGTACGCCCGACGACATGTGGGCTTTCACCACCCGCAACCCGCGACTCGACTTGCAGGCGGCAGGTGTATTCACATCGGCTGCTCGTGTACTTCGTGGCTACAACGACAAACTGGCTGACAGGGTGCAAAAGCAGGCTGACCGTTTGAATAAGGAGGCAAAGGAGTTGATAGCCAAGAACCCACGTCGGCGCGACAGACAGGCCGAAGCCGACAACGACTGGTTGACGGGTACAGGCGACGGAAATTATAGGAATGTTGCGCGTAATCTGCAGACGATACTCGACAGCATTCCCATGAAGGATGCCGCCTATAAAGAGAAGCTGCGTCCTGCCGTTCAGCAATATGCTGAATACATCCGTTCGTTCGACAAGCAGAATCCATACGGAGTGCCTATCGGACTAGGCAACTGGGCGGGAGTAAATGCCGTGCTGAACTTCGGCATCACTGTCAACTGCGCCCACCTCTACTATCCCGATATCGTCAGCAAGGACGAAATCTATCGTGTGGCTAACTGGCTCTACGGCTGTCATCCTTACCACAATTATTCGTTTGTCGCCGTGGTTGGTGCAACCCGTCCGAAGCAAGTGTTCTATGGCAACAACCGTGCCGACTTCTCGTTCATTCCTGGTAACGTCGCCCCCGGTCTACTGTTCCGTAAGCCTGACCACTTTGAGAACTACGACGACTGGCCCTTCCTGTGGGGACAGAACGAGGGCACCATCGCCGGCAATACGCAGTACATCATCTTCGGCTCGTCGCTTAAAGACATTATAAAAAAGTAAAAAGGTAAATAAGTAAAAAACAAGTATAATCTAAACAACACAAAAATGGAAAAAAGAAGAATTTTTGTACTGACCGTGCTGTTATCATTATGTGCAGCAACGTTTGCGCAGGGGCTGAAAGATGTCTACAAGGACTACTTCCTGATTGGCGTTGCCGTAAACCAGCGCAATGTGACCAACGCTGAGCAGCAAGCTCTGATCAAGAGAGAGTTCAGCAGCATGACTGCCGAGAACGACATGAAGCCCGAACCCACGGAGCCCCGGCAGGGACAGTTCAACTGGGAGGGGGCCGACCGCATTGCCAACTTTGCCCGCCAGAATGGTATCAAGTTGCGCGGCCACTGCCTGATGTGGCATTCGCAGATAGGCCGCTGGATGACTGAGGACAACCCCACGAAGGAGGTGTTCTATCAGCGCATGAAGAACCATATCGAGGCCGTCGTTTCGCGCTATAAGGACGTGGTCTATGCCTGGGACGTGGTTAACGAGGCCATGACCGATGATGCCAACGCGCAGGATCCCTACCGCCAGTCGGTGATGTACAAGCTTTGCGGCGATGAATTCATTGCCAAGGCTTTCGAGTATGCTCACGCTGCCGACCCCAACGCGCTGCTCTTCTACAACGACTACAACGAGTGCGTCCCCGTAAAGAGCCAGCGTATATATAATATGGTGAAGAAGATGAAGGATGCCGGCGTGCCCATCCACGGCATCGGTATGCAGGGCCACTACAACATCTACGGCCCTAAGGAGGAGGATATCGACAAGGCACTGGAACTATATAAAAAGGTGGTCGACCACATCCACGTCACCGAACTTGACATCCGCGCCAATCAGGAGATGGGCGGTCAGCTGGCCTTCAGCCGTGACGGTGCTGCCGTCAATGACTCGCTGAAGCAGCACCTGGCCGACCAGTACGCCCGTGTGTTCCGCGTGTTCCGTAAGCACAAGGACGTCATCGACTGCGTGACATTCTGGAATCTCAGCGACCGAGACTCCTGGCTCGGGCAGAACAACTATCCGCTGCCCTTCGACGTAGACTACAAGCCGAAGATGGCCTACGAGTATATCCACGACATGAAGGCTCCGCTGTGGCAGATACCCAACCGTCCGCCACGCCGTCCGAACCAGCAGGGACAGGGGCGCCGAAGTCAGCAGGCCGAGCAACGTGCCCCGTTCAAGCCTGAATTGGCATTTCCAGAGCTGGAAGGCGTGAAGGAGGACTTCGTTCCGTCGCCGAAGAACCAGCCGGGTCAGGAGTTCCCGATGGTCAACTCACAGGGCTACGCCCGCTTCCGTGTCGATATTCCCCATGCCGATGAGATTACCGTCAGCCTCGGACTGGGCGGTCGTGGAGGTACGAAACTCAAGAAAGCCTACGACGGCTCGTTCACAGGCCAGACCGAAGGTCCGTTGGACGAGGGCTTCCACTACTACCACCTGACCGTCGATGGCGGCATCGTCAACGACCCTGGTACGCTGAACTATTACGGTTCTACGCGCTGGGAGAGTGGTATCGAGATTCCTGCCCACGACCAGGACTTCTACGCGATGAAAAACGTGCCCCACGGCAATGTGCAGCAGGTACTGTTCTGGAGTGAGAGCACGCAGCAGGTGCGCCGCGCCTTTGTTTATACACCACCTACCTATGGCAAGGACAAGAAGAAGTATCCCGTGCTCTACCTGCAGCACGGATGGGGAGAGGACGAGACAGCATGGAGCAACCAGGGACACGCCAACCTCATTATGGACAATCTGATTGCCGAGGGTAAGGTCACACCATTTATCATCGTGATGACCTATGGCATGACCAACGAGGGCGGACGTGGACGCGGACGTGACCGCGGGGCCGTGGCAAAAGCCTTCGAGACGGTGCTCGTCGATGAGCTGGTGCCCTACATCGACTCGCACTTCAACACCATAGCCCGCCGCGAGAGCCGTGCCATGGCCGGGCTGTCGATGGGTGGCATGGAGACCAAGGCCATCACCCTCGCCCGTCCTGTCGTCTTCAGCTACTACGGTCTGCTCAGCGGCGGCACCTACATGCCTGCCGACCTGAAGATGGACGACAAGAGCGTGCCCAAACCCAAGCTTATCTTCGAGAGCTGTGGCTCGCGTGAGAGGCCTGACGGCATCGACGAGAGCGTCAAGGCACTCACCGCTGCTGGTCTGAACGCCGTGGGCTACATCTCGCCTAATACGGGCCATGAGTTCCTCACATGGCGTCGCAGTCTGAAGGAGCTTGCTCCGCTGCTGTTCAAATAGGACAAAAAAATAAAAAGAAAGATTATGAACAAACGTTGGGTATTAAAAGTACTGATTCTGTGGGTAACTTTGGTCGTCTCACCCGTTACGGCACAGGCGCAGACTTTCCGGATGAACGATGCAGGCTATTTCAATGCCGGCGGTACTGACGTGATGGCCTTTAGCGATTTCTATCCCGAGGGACACCAAGGGGGCGTCTGTGTCATCATGAATGGTCAGCGTATCGCTACCAACGGGGACATTCGCTTGGAAGCGACACCCGGCCAGTGGCAGCCCGTGCCCAAACAGTTGAACCGCAAAGTAGAGGGCAACCGCATTGTGACAACGCTCTGCTATCCAGACTCATCGCGCCACCTGACGGGGTTCAACCCAATGGTCTATCCAGACTATGCCTTCACTTATACTGTGACCATTGAGCCACAAGGACGAGGCATCGCCGTGACTGTCGATATTGACAAACCCGTGCCAGACTTCCTGTTGGGCAAGGTGGGCTTCAACTTCGAGTTCTTCCCTGGCTATCTGTTTGGAAAACCCTGGGTGATGGATAGTCAAAGCGGCATCTATCCTCAGCAGCCCAACTCTCCACTGTTGCAAGTCCCGACTAATCGCGGTCATGATGGCGACTATTTTGCGAATAAAGGTCTGAAGGCTGACCTCCATCAACTAGACGGTATAGGATATAGTCCGCTCCGAGCCGACGACATCATCAGCGCCCCATACGCAGAAGGCCGTAAGTTCACCTCGCGTCCCGATGACAAGAGTCAGAAACTGACCGTAGAATCATTCGCCGAGCCACTAAAGCTCTATGACGGACGAATGAACCACAACAACGGTTGGTTTGTGCTTCGCAGCGAAATTGCCAGGGGTGTGACAAAAGGCGCTGTACGTTGGTTGATTACCCCTGAGGTGGACCAGCAATGGCGTTATCAGCCTGTCATACAGACCTCACAGATTGGTTATCAACCCAAACAGCAGAAACATATTGTCATTGAGACTGATCAGCGTGAGACCGCTTTAGGAAATGTTCAACTGCTACGCATCGACGGCGATGGAGAAACCGTTGCATGTACGATTACGCCCAAAGTGTGGGGGAATTTCCTGCGCTATCGTTATCTCACTGCCGATTTCTCTTACGTCACCACGCCTGGGCTCTATCAGGTGTGCTACGGAAGCAGCCGTTCCAGTGTGTTCCGTATTGCCGACGATGTTTACGACCGTGGTGTCTGGCAGCCTGTCGTCGAGTATTTCCTGCCGGTACAGATGTGTCACATGCGCGTGTCGGAGAAATACCGCATCTGGCACGATGCCTGTCACATGGATGATGCACTGATGGCCCAAATGGGCAACCATATTGACGGCTATGTCCAACAGCCAGGACTATCGAAGTATGCTGAGGGTGAGAAGGTACCAGGTGTTAATATTGGAGGCTGGCACGATGCAGGCGATTTCGACCTGCGCATCGAGTCGCAGGCTAGCGAAGCCTATATCCTTGCCCTCGCCTACGAGCAGTTCCATCCAAACATCGACGTAACGGCTATCGACCACCAACGACATCGGGTGGAGATCCATGAGCCTGATGGCAAGAACGATATTCTGCAACAGGTGGAGAATGGTGTTTTGACCGTCGTCCGCTCATATCAGTCGCTTGGTAGACTCTATCGCGGCATCATCTGTAACAGTCTGCGCCAATATGCGATGCTGGGCGATGCCGCAGCGATGACCGACGGAATCTCCGGCAATGCCGACGACCGTTGGATCTTCACTGAGGACAACTCCATGCGTGCACTCTCTACTGCTGCCCAGTTGGCTGGCGCAGCTCGTGTGCTGCGAGGGTTCAACGATGAACTCAGCAAGGAGTGTGAGCAGATTGCAGCGGATATTTATCAGCAAACGCCGACCAGCGGATTTCTGGTTGGCATGAAGCTTCAGACCGCAGTCGAACTCTTCCTCACAACTGACGATACAGCATATCTCGACTTTATCCTCAGTCAGCAGGAAGTGATTACTAAAAACATCGGAAGAACAGGCTGGTTTATGGCTCGCATAGCCAAACGCCTCGAGGCCCGTAAAGACAAGAAGGTCCGACAGTTTGTCACCGCCTTCCGCAACGCGCTTGCCGGCTATCGAACAACATTACAGAAAGAAGCAGCCGAGACACCTTACGGCGTTCCATACCGTCCCAGCATCTGGGGAGCCGGTTGGGACATCCAGCGTTTCGGCTTCGAGTATTACTTTCTGACCAATGCCTATCCAGACATCTTCCCTGCTGACATCGTCTATAGTGCACTCGATTTCATTCTCGGTTGTCATCCTGGCAGCAACGCTGCATCCTTTGCTTCAGGCGTAGGAGCCAAGTCAGCGACTGTGGCATACGGCTTGAACCGTGCCGACTGGTCATACATACCTGGTGGCGTCGTCTCAGGCACCGCCCTCATCCGCCCTAACTTTCCTGAACTGCTGGAATTCCCCTTCCTCTGGCAGCAGACGGAATACGTTCTCGGCGGCGGTTCCTCACACTACATGTTCCTGGTATTAGCTGCACAAAAATTGTTATAGTAGAATATGAAGAAATTATTAGTTCAAGGAGGGTTGATATGAAAAAGACGACGAACATGGACAGGAGATATTTCCTGAAGCGACTGGGTATCACGGCAGGCGGAGCTGTGGCTGCAATGGCTCTGGAACCGTTGAAAGCATGGGCTGGCGAAAAGAAACCCGCAGTCACACCCGCTGATGACAATCGTATGACCTACCGCGTACAGCACGGCTCGGGCGAGCGCATCTCGCTGCTGGGATTCGGCATGATGCGCCTGCCTGACGGTCAGGAGCAGGTGGACGAACTGGTGGACTATGCCATCGCCCACGGTGTGAACTATTTCGATACGGCACCAATGTACATGGGAGGTCGTTCGGAAGTATTGACGGGCAATAGCTTGAGCCGATTCCCCAGAGAGACGTATCATGTGGCTACGAAGATGTCGAACCAGAACCGCCGTCTGTGGAGCTACGATGATTCGAAGCGGATGTACGAACAGTCGTTCGAGCGTCTAAAAGTCGACTACATCGACTACTACCTGTTGCATAGCATCGGTGGAGGTATGGAGTCGTTGAAGGGCCGCTTCCTGGACAATGGCATTCTCGATTTCCTGCTGAAGGAACGTGAAGCTGGACGCATCAAGCATCTGGGATTCTCGTATCATGGTGATGTGCGCGACTTCGACTGGCTGCTGGACCGTCAGGAGGAATACCACTGGGACTTCGTACAGATTCAGATGAATTTCCTCGACTGGCGTCATGCGTCGCTGAAACAAGGACGTCGACATGATGCCGACGCAGAATATCTGTATGGAAAGCTGGAGAAGACGGGTGTTCAGGCTGTCATCATGGAGCCCCTGCGAGGTGGCGCCTTTGGCAGGATGGCCAGCGAGTTGGCAGACCAGTTGAAGGCTGTGCGTCCCGAAGACAGCACCGCCCGCTGGGCCTTCCGTTGGGTGGGGTCCTATCCGAACGTGCTAACCACGCTGAGTGGCATGAACCAGATGGAGCACCTGGTTGACAATGTGACCACCTTCTCTCCCCTCGAGTCATGTACAGAGGCTGAAAACAAATTGTTGGCCAATATCGCCGACCAGATGGCGGGTTTCCCCACCATTCCTTGCACCACCTGCGCTTACTGCATGCCCTGCCCCTATGGTGTGGATATCCCTGGCAATTTCAGTTTCTACAACGAGGCCGTCAACAATCACCTATTGCCCTTGCTCGAACCCACGGCTTCCGACTATGCAGAGCGTCAGCAGCGGTTTATGACCGACTATCGTGAGGCAATTCCTGCTGAGAGTCGAGCCAACCAGTGTGTCGACTGTGAAGCCTGCTTGCCGAAGTGTCCGCAGCAGATTCGCATCCCCAACCAGATGGGACGTATTGTCAGTCTATTGAGACATAACAAGAAATAAGTAAAGTAACTATGATACAGAATGGTATATTGCGTGTCGGCATTATCGGCACAGGATGGATTGCCGAGAAGGCAGCCATCACACTTAACGGACTTACGGAATGCGAGGCATACGCCGTAGGGTCACGGACATTGGAAAAGGCAGAGGCTTTTGCCAAGCAGTGGAACATTACGAAAGCATATGGTTCGTATGGCGAACTGATAGCCGACCCTGAGATCGACCTCATCTATATTGGTACGCCCCACTCACACCACTACGATGTGACACGGGAGGCTCTCTTAGCAGGTAAGCCATGTCTGGTAGAGAAGGCTTTTATGGCGAATGCCCGGCAGGCGGAGAGAATACTGACCATAGCCCATGAAAGACGAGTGTTCCTCGCGGAAGCTATCTGGACACGCTATCAGCCTGCTGTCGACATTGTTCAAAATCTGGTCAGTAGCGGACGCATCGGCACGCCACGCCTCGTCACAGCCACCTTAGGCTACTCGATGGGTGACAAACCCCGCATCATGCGTCCTGACCTTTGTGGCGGTGCGCTGCTCGACCTGGGTGTCTATGCACTGAACTTCGTGCGGATGTTCTTCCCTTTGAACATTATTAATATAGAGAGTCAATGCGTGAAGTCGAAGACAGGTATGGATCTGACTAACGCCATCACGCTGGTACTCGAAGACGGTATGCTGTGCAACCTTCAGTCGAGTGCAGCCTGCGTGGGTGACAACATCGGCGTTATTGCCGGAACGGAGGGCAACCTGATTATCGACAACATCAACAACCCACAAAAGATTACCGTCAACGGCCCCAATAGAACATACATCGACACCATCCATGTTCCCCAACAGATTACAGGCTACGAATATCAGTTCCTGGCTTGCCGTGAAGCCCTGATGGAAGGTCTTTTGGAGCCTCGTGAAATGCCACACGACGAAACCCTCTATATTATGCAAATCATGGATAGCCTCCGACAAAAATGGGGAGTACACTATCCGATGGATGACAATTAAAACATTAAATGAAGAAGACTTTATCGATATTATTTTTAGCCATGACGCTGTGCTTCGGCATGCACGATGCGTCAGCGCAGGATTACAACCGTTGGCTGACTATCAGCGGGCAATTGTTGGATGCAGAATTCCGCGAACCAATGATGCAGGCCACGGTGCAACTATTCACGACAACTGATAGTACTTTTGTCGGCGGGACGGTGAGCGACGACAAGGGCATCTTCATTGTTCAAGCTCCGTCGAACGGGACATACAAGTTGAAAATCACCTCCGTCGGCTTCCAGACTATTGAGCGCGAGGTAACGTTGCGAAGAAACCAGAACCAGGAACTTGGCGCGCTGATTATGTCGTCGGACGCCGTCATGCTGAAAGAAACGGTGGTAACGGGCCGTGCTGCTCAGGTTATTGCCAAGAAAGATACGCTTGTATACAACCCCGATGCCTACCGCACGCCTGAGGGTTCACCCATCGAGGAACTCATCAAACGCATGCCTGGCGCGGAGGTCGATGAGGACGGCAACATCACTATCAACGGAAAGCAAGTAAAAAAGATTTTGCTCGACGGTAAAGAGTTTATGCTCGGCGACACAGAGGCGGCACTGAAGAACCTGCCTGTGAATATCATCCAAAACGTGAAATTTTACGACCAGCAGAGTGACCAGGCACGAATCACCGGCATCGACGACGGCAATAAAGAAACAGTGCTTGACTTCACCATTAAGAAAGGCATGAATCACGGTTACATGACGAACCTCGATTTGGCAGGTGGCACTCATCACCGCTACGCCTCGCGCGGTATGGGAAGCAGTTTCACCGACAAGACACGCGTGATGGTCATTGGTAACCTCAACAACAAGGACGAGAACGCAGGCTGGTGGAACCGTCGTGGTCTTAACGCCCGTAAAATGCTGGGAACAAACCTGAACTACGACGATGGAAAGAAAATCAAGATTGACGCTAACTTCCGTTGGAACCACCGCGATGGTGACAATAAGAACGAGGTGGCACGCGAGGACTTCTACAGTCAAGACTATCGCACATTTACAAACAACAACTCGAAGAGACTCACGCGCAGCAATAACTGGTGGGGCAACGTGCGCCTGGAGTGGAAACCTGACACGCTGACAACCCTGCTGATGCGTGCTAACGGCAATACTGGAACGAACGACGGCACCAGCGAATCATCCAGTGCCACATTCTCGGACGACCCCTATCTCTACGTTGCCGATCCGCTATCAGTCGATGGCATTGGCACGATGAACAGCCTCGACAAGGCAGTGAACCACAACAAACAGGCCAGCCTGACCTACGGCGAGAACCGTAACTTCTGGGCGATGCTGCAACTCTTTCGACGGCTGAATGCAAGGGGCCGTAACGTCATACTGCGTGTAGAGACCAGTGGCGGTCGTAGTGAACAGCGCAACGCATCTGACAACGAGGTACATCTGTTTCAGAAGAAAAACCAGATGGGGCAGGATTCCACCTACTTCACTGCTCGCTACAACAATATGCCAGGCAACAGCAGCGGCTATGTAGCCAGAGTTACCTACAGCGAGCCATTGTGGAAAGGTGCCCACTTACAGGGAAGTTATGAGTTACGTTACAGCCAGAACAAGAGCGACCGCAAGACCTACGACTTCAGCCATATGCCCGTGAACCCCTTTGCCGGCATTGAACCCGAATACCGCGACTGGGATCCCTGGATTGGCCACATCGCTCCCGATGCCCAATACCCAACCACCGACGACCCCCTTTCTCCGTTCCTTGACCGCGCGCTCAGCCGCTATTCAGAATATAAGAACTACACCCACAACCTACGCCTGATGTTACGTTATAAAGAGGAGAAATACGACTATAACATCGGTTTCCTCGTACAGCCACAGCACTCAAACTACATTCAGGACTATCGAGGCATCTATGTAGACACCATCCGAAACGTTACCAATCTGACACCAACGTTTGATTTCCACTACAACTTCAGCGATCAAAGCATGTTGCGTGTACAATACAGAGGTGACACGCAGCAACCCGACATCAGCCAGTTGCTCGACATTACCGACGACTCAAATCCGCTTTATATCACGCAGGGTAATCCCGGACTAAAGCCGCAGTTCACCAACACGCTGAATCTCTACTATAACAACTACATCACACGCTACAAACGCTCCATCGTAGTTTATGCCAATTATCGCCATATACGCAACGCCATCTCGAACCTTGTACGCTACAATCCTGAGACGGGCGGTAGCATCTCGAGGCCCGAGAATATCAATGGCAATTGGAACATGAACGGCGGATTCACCTTCAACACTGCCATTGATTCGACAGCCCACTGGAATGTAGGCACCGATACCCGTGCACGCTATAACAATTTTGTAAGTTATGTTGCTCAACCAAAGGTCGATGCAGAGAAAAATACGACGCGCAGTATCAACGTCTCACAGCGCCTGAGCTTGAGCTATCGCAACGACTGGCTCGAAGTGACCCTAGACGGATGGTGCAACTATCAACATTCACGGAATGAATTGCAACCGACAGCCAATCTCAATACGTGGCAGTTCAATTACGGTGGACAGTTTCTCGTACGCCTGCCCTACGACTTCGAGATTTCCAGCAACATCCACGAACGCAGTCGTCGAGGCTACAACGACCCGTCGTCGAACACCAACGAACTGCTTTGGAATGGTCAGGTATCAAAGACGCTTCTTCGCGACAAGTCGCTTATTGTCGCCCTGAACTTTTACGACCTCCTTGGCCAGCAGTCGAACTACGAACGCTGGGTAAATGCCAGCGGACGCAGCGATACCCGCTACAATAGCATCAACAGCTATGCTATGCTCCACGTCCGCTATCGCCTGAATATGTTCGGAGGCAAGAAAGATACCGAAGGACGCTACGACAAGAAATGGGGTAATCGCGACCAA
This sequence comes from uncultured Prevotellaceae bacterium, assembly GCA_946188395.1. Lineage (GTDB taxonomy): Bacteria > Bacteroidota > Bacteroidia > Bacteroidales > Bacteroidaceae > Prevotella. The sequence continues at coordinate 19,091 of CAMHUU010000041.1, forward strand.
CGACGTTAAGAATTTGGAAGTTTCAAAGCTTTTTCGTATATTTGCCAACAGTTAATTTAAAACAACATATATGAAGGATTTTAATTATTACGCACCTACCGAAGTAGTATTCGGTAAACAGAGTGAGGAGCAGGTAGCTGCTCTCGTGAAGAAATATGGTGGCACGAAAGTGCTGGTACACTATGGTGGTAAGAGTGCCGTGCGCTTTGGTTTGCTCGACAAGATCTGCGGTCTTCTGTGCGATGGTGGTATTGAGTTTGTAACGCTGGGCGGTGTAGTACCCAATCCCCGTTTGTCCCTTGCCAAGAAGGGCATCGAATTGTGCCGTCAGGAGGGGGTTGATTTCATTCTTGCCGTAGGCGGTGGCAGCGTCATTGATTCTGCCAAGTGTATCGCATACGGTGTCTGCATGGCCGAGGATGTTTGGGACCTGTATCTGGGTAAGGCCGATGCTCCCAAGACGATGCTGCCTGTAGCATCGGTTCTGACCATCCCTGCCGCTGGCAGCGAGATGAGTGAGGCCTCGGTTATTACCAATGAGGATGGCGACGTGAAGTTGGGATACTCGAACGACATGTCTCGTCCCAAGTTTGCCATCATGAACCCCTGTCGTACCTTTACCTTGCCGCCCTATCAGACAGCAGCAGGTGTAACAGATATGTTGATGCACATCTTTGAGCGCTACTTCACCAAGGACGACGATATGGACCTGACCACCGATCTGGCCGAGGCCACCATGCGCCGCATCAAGACTGCTGTGTTCGATGTACTGAAGAATCCTGAGGATTATCGTCAGCGCGCTCAGATCATGTGGGGCGGCAGTGTAGCCCATTGGGGACTGCTGGGCAAGGGTGTTCAAGAAGACTGGGCTACCCATCAGTTGGAACACGAACTCAGCGGTATGTTCGATGTAACCCATGGTGCCGGTCTGGCAGCCATCTGGCCCAGCTGGGCTCGTTACACCATGCACGAGAATCTGCGTCGCTTTGTGCGCTTCGCCGTTAATGTGATGGATGTGCCAAATGACTTTACCGATCCCGAGGGCACTGCCTTGAAGGGCATCGAGGCCGTAGAGCGTTTCTACCACGCCATTGGCATGCCTATCAACATCAAGGAACTCATCGGCCGCGACATCACCGATGATGAGATTAAGGAGATGACTCGCAAGTGCAGCCGCGACTATACTGCCACCTGTGGCGGTCTGAAGGTGCTCAACGCAGAAGACATGGAAACAATCTACAAAATGGCAAGAGGATGAAGATATTAATCATCGGTGGCACAGGCACCATCAGCAGTGCCATCACTAGGCAACTTGCAGCCAGCAACCATGAGCTATGGCTGCTAAATCGTGGTAACAGAAGTGACGAGATTCCGCAGAACGTACGTTTGGTGACGGGCGACATCAACAATCGCCCTGATGAAGTGGTAGCAAAACTCGCTGGCGAGACCTTCGATGCCGTATGCGAATTTATCGGTTTTCTGCCTGAGCAGGTGGAGCGCGACATCCGCCTTTTCGCCGGACGCACCCGTCAGTACGTCTTTATCAGTTCGGCTTCGGCTTACAACAAGCCCGTACGCCAGCACGTTATCACCGAGGGCACGTCGTTAGCCAATCCCTATTGGGAGTATTCGCGCAACAAGATTGCCTGCGAGGACCTGCTCATGAAAGCCTATCGCGATGATGGTTTCCCTGTGACGATTGTTCGCCCCAGCCATACCTATTGTGAACGCGGCGTACCAGTCAGCGTCCATGGCCCTAAGGGCAGTTGGCAGGTACTAAAGCGCATGATGGAGGGCAAGCAGGTTATCGTTCACGGTGATGGCAGTTCGCTTTGGACACTCACGTGGAACGAGGACTTTGCCCGTGGCTTCATCGGACTGTTAGGCAATCCACAAGCCATTGGCGAGCCTTTCCAGATTATGAGTGACGAGTCGCTGACCTGGAACCAGATTTACCAGACTGTTGCCGACGCCCTTGGCGTTGAGTTTAAGCCCTGTTATATATCTTCCAGCTATCTGGCTAAAGTATCCCCTAAAGCATGGGATTTCGAAGGCAACCTATTGGGCGACAAGGCCTGCACCGTAGTCTTCGACTGTAGCAAACTGAAACGTGCCGTTCCTGACTTCTGCGCCACGACACCATTCCACGAGGGTGTACGCCGCGCCATAGACTATATCCTCGCCCACCCAGAAGCACAAACCGAGGATCCTGAGTTCGATGCCTGGTGCGACCGAGTCATCAAAACGCTACAAATAAAAGTATCAGAACTAATATAGACAATTATGCGAAGAAGGATTTTAAGCCTTATGGCAATGATTTTTGTGTTGAACTTATCGGCACAGAGTATCTATGATATCAAGGTAAAGGACGATGTTGATCAGGGAATTTCACTCTCTGACTACAAAGGGAAGGTGCTGCTGATAGTAAACACCGCTACCCGTTGTGGATTTACGCCTCAGTACAAGGAACTGGAGGCACTCTATGAGAAGTATCATGCCGAGGGTTTTGAAATCCTCGACTTCCCCTGTAACCAGTTCGGTGAGCAGGCTCCTGGAACGATTCAGGAGATCCACCAGTTCTGCACGGCCAACTTCGACATCCAGTTCCCGCAGTTCGACAAGATCGACGTGAACGGAGCCAATGAGTCGCCACTCTTCACCTATCTGAAATCACAGAAAGGTTTCTCTGGTTTCGACCTCAATGACCAGAGAGGTAAGATGATGGACGGTATGCTCCGCAAGCAGGATGCCGACTACGACAAGAAGAGCGACATCAAGTGGAACTTCACCAAGTTCCTCGTCTCTCGCGATGGCCGAGTGGTGAAACGTTACGAACCGACAGATAAGATAAACGACATCGAGGCTGACATCACCAGAGAACTGAACCCTGTGCTGAGCAGCATTATGACACGCACCAGCATACGCAAGTACACAGATCAGCCTGTGTCTAAGGCTGACATCGAGACACTTCTGCGTGCAGGTATGGCGGCTCCCACTGCAGTTAACAAACAGCCCTGGCATTTCGTTGTCGTCACCGACAAAGCAAAACTGAAGGAATTGGCTGGCAACCGTGGCCGCATGCTGGAACAGTGTGCATTGGCCATTGTCGTTTGCGGTAATATGGACAAGGCTCTGTCGGGCAAAGGTCAGGCCTATTGGATTCAGGACTGCTCTGCAGCAACAGAAAACATCCTGCTTACAGCCCATGCACTCGGACTTGGTGCAGTATGGACAGGTGTTTATCCCATGGACGACCGTGTGGCTAATGTCTCAAAGGCTGTCAAACTGCCAGAGACCATCATCCCGCTTTGCGTCATTGCCATTGGCCATCCTGCTGAGAGTCCCACACCAAAGGACAAGTGGAAGCCAGAGAACGTATCGTATAACGAGTTTGGCGGAAAGACAGAGTAACATCTAAATAGAGTCAAAGCCCCGACCTGCATTGTGAAGTGCAAGCCGGGGCTTCTTTGCATATATTCTTCCCAGGAAGAATAGACTGACACCAAGAACTGAGATGACGGCACCGAGTACGGAC
>CAMHUU010000042.1 GCA_946188395.1 uncultured Prevotellaceae bacterium
AACCTTGCCAAGGTTGGGGTCGCGGGTCCGAGTCCCGTTTTCCGCTCTTTTTTATACAGAAAAACAAAAAACCAACCCATCTAGATGAATTTATACTTACGATACTTTGATCAGGAAGTATTAGTGAAAAATGCCGATGAAGCTATTGCATTTCTCGCTGATATTGATGAAATAGGAATGAATCAGATGCTTGAACGTGATATCCGCGAATATGTGGATAGCAACGTGATGTACCCCAAGCGCTATAAGATTCGTCCACGCGTTTATTTTATTATTATTAAGACTGAAGCAGAAACGATGGAAGACTTCAAGGACAAGAAGGCTGTCCGTCCGGTTGCTGCTGCCGTGAAACCCGAGGCTCCCGTATTGGTTCGACTCAACGAGGAGCGTTTCGGATGGTACGAGGGAGCGCTCGACTTCAAGCGTGTGTCAGTTGTTCCGGGAACAGGTAAGTTCCAGTATCGCGACACGCATTTCGTGGCACGCTGCAAGGCGGTGTCCGGAATGGACTGTTACAATCGCATTGTCGACCACTTGAGCCAGCGCGTCGATCCGCGCAGCCAGTTCCCCTCAGCCAAAGGAAAGAATTTCAAGTTCACTTATCTGGGACAGTGTAAATAATAAGGGAGCGCAGAGATGAATAAGGTAATGTTGATTGGCAACGTGGGTCAAGAGCCTGAAATCCGCTATGTGGAACAGGGTGTTGCTGTTGCCCGTGTGCGACTGGCAACTACGGAACGCGGCTATACGCTGCAGAATGGTACGCAGGTGCCCGACCACACGGATTGGCATAACGTAATTCTTTGGCGCAAACTGGCTGAGATCGTTGAGAAGTATGTCCACAAAGGCGACAAGTTGTATGTGGAAGGGCGCATTCGCTATTCTACCTACGACGACAAGCAGGGACAGCGTCGCAGCATGACGGAGATATGGGCAGACAACATCGAGTTGCTCTCGCCACGTCCCGCAGCAACGCCGGAGGAGTCGGGCTCAACGGCTACAGAGTAAATCATGGACGAATATTTACAACAGATTTTCAATGAGGTGACGTTGATGTCGCCCTCGTTAGGAGCTGTCATTGCAGGCGTGTTGGCCTGTCTGCTATTATTGGTGTCGGGCTATGCGTCGGGCTCTGAGATTGCGTTCTTCTCGCTGTCGCCCAGCGACCTGAGCGAGTTGGACGAAGAGCGTACACCCACTGACGTCAAGATCAAGGAGTTGCGCGAGGATTCGGAGCGTACGCTGGCTACCATCCTGATTACCAACAATCTGGTGAACGTGACAATCATCATGCTGCTGAACTATTTCTTTGCGCATGTGGTTGATTTTGGCGGAGTCTACTGGCTGCAGTTCCTGGTCATCACCGTACTGCTGACTTTCCTGTTGCTGCTGTTCGGCGAGATTATGCCGAAGGTGTATACGGGACAGCATCCGCTGAGTTTCTGCCGTCGTGCCGTCGGGGGAATACTGTTCTGCCGCAAACTGTTCTATCCGTTTGCTACGATATTGATCAAGTCGGGCATCCTGGCTGACAAGGTGGTGGGCAAGAAGAGCCACATACTGAGCGTCGACGACTTGGAGCAGGCTTTGGAACTGACCGACAAGGAAGATATCAAAGAGGAACAGCGCATGCTGGAGGGTATCGTCCGTTTTGGCGACGAGACAGCCAAGGAGATTATGACGTCGCGTCAGGATGTTGTAGATCTTGACTTCAAGTCTTCCTTTGCTGAAGTGCTGCGCTGCATTGTGGCAAACAACTATTCGCGCATTCCCGTCTATCAGGACAATAGCGACAATGTGCGCGGAATCCTGTATATCAAGGACCTGCTGCCGCACCTGTCGAAGGGTGCTGCCTTCCGTTGGCAGTCGCTCATCAGACCTCCGTATTTCGTTCCCGAAACGAAGAAGATTGACGACCTGCTGCGCGAGTTCCAGGAGAACAAGGTGCACATCGCCATTGTGGTCGACGAATTCGGTGGTACCAGCGGTATTGTGACGCTGGAGGATATCCTGGAGGAAATCGTCGGCGAGATTAACGACGAGTATGATGAGGACGAGAAATCGTATGCACGCATCAATGCCAACACCTTTGTCTTCGAGGGTAAGACGTCGCTGTCGGACTTCTATAAGATTCTGAAAGTGGACGATGATATCTTCGAGGATGTGGAGGGCGATGCCGACAGTATTGCCGGACTGCTGCTTGAAATCAAGGGCGACTTCCCAAAACTGCACGAAAAGATAGACTATCAGAACTTCACCTTCGAGATACTGGAGATGGAAGAACGCCGTATCTCAAGAGTTAAGGTCGTCTATCACAATAACACAACGGAAGAGTAGGGGACTTGCTCTTATCCAATCGTTTCGATTATTCCCAACCGAATCGTTTCCAATCCATCACTTGGTTCCAGCCAAAGTTGAGGGACGTTTTGTTGTAGGCCATATTGCCGTAACTGTACCCACTGCCTTTTCTGGGAATAAACATGCTGACACAACCGTACTGCAAATCAGGATTGAAGTAGGAGAAAGCCTGTTGCTGCGGCCAGAATTGGGACATCCACTTGAGCGACATCCTGCAATAAGGAACAGCCTGCTGATAGGTGGTGTTCCACAGCTTGAAGTCGTCGGCTGACAGTAATCGTTCCATGATGGCCCTCATGTCGTACATGACGTCACTGTTGTTGCTCGTATTGTATAAATAGTATGCGATACTCGTCAGGTCCGGACTATCGGGATATTGCGGATAGCCGCCAGTGGCGCGCTCCAGCATGTCGTGGGTCCTGTCGGCCAAGTCGCCGATATACTTGGTGTCAATGACGGAAAGAGGAACACTGTAGCCGTCTTTCATGTACGGCCAGGTGTATTTCTCTGAGTAATCCAGGTTGTCGTAATCGGCGTAATAATCGTAATAGTTGTCGATGATGCCTTTGTACAGGTCGCTACCGCTCTTGAACAACTGGGGAACGACCTTATCGTAAGGAGCACCGCGTCCGGGAATCTCGGCGGGCGAGCCCATCAGATAGTCTGTCACTTCGCGAAGTTCGTAGCCGTTCTCGACGCACATCATATTGCAACAGTCGGCAAAGATGAAACTCAGCTTGGGCAGCACGTTCTGGTCCTTCAGCCCCTTCAGCGCACGGGCCATCTGGGTGATGTTCATCCACTTGCTGGTGTCTATGCCATAGGCACGTCGCTGGGCAATCGTATCTGATTCAACAATCCATCCGGAGGCGTGACCCCAGAGGATCAGACCATATTCTTTGGCCGGGCGCAGTTCGGTGATTTTTTTCAGCACCTCGCTGAACTGTTCGGGGTCGGAGGCATAGAAGTCGGAAGTGTATTTATATAAGGTGTCCAACTTTGCTTCTTTCGTGATTTGTGCGATATAGGGCTTTTCGCTGCCAACGTTCCGGTCGATAAAAGCCACCAGGTTGCAGTTCTGGGGAATGCCCGAAGCACCCTGCATCATTTCCTTGATGTCATTCATCACCACAGTCGACAGGTTGTTGTCGCCCGACATGTAGACCATCACGGTGCGCTGGGAAACGGTCTTGGGTGTTTCCTTATTATCTTCTTTCTTACAGCCTGTCAACAGGACAGCACAACATGCAAAAACGAATAGTATCTGTTTCATAGTTCTTGTTCATTGATTGAAGCATTTGCTTGTTTGCGAAGACGTTCCTGATACCACCACAGGCCGAAGAGAAGTCCGATGGCCATCAACGCCATATAGATCCAAACGGCAGTGGACGAGAGCATGAAGCTAGGTGGAATGACCACCTCGATGGTACGAACGTCGTATGCCTCGGGTGATTCCAGTAGGAAGGCTTTCACCTGGAAACGGTACGTGCCTGCAGGAACTCCTTTGTAGCTTGCCATACGGGTCTTGTCGGCATTGACCCAGTCGTGGTCGTAGCCGTCGAGTTTGTATTGGTATACAATACGGTGTTGCAACTGATAGTTAAGTGCTGCGAAACGGAAGGCAAACTCATCACCATGCGAGGGGAGAGTGACCGATCTGCTCTCGGGAACGTAATAGTCGAAGGTTTGGTTCAGTCGCGGACTCTGCAATTCGTCGTTGAGGAAGAAGTCGGTGATACGTAACTTCAACAGCGATCCCCGCGCATTCTTCAGCTTCTTGCGGTCGATGGTGTAATAGCCGTTCATCGTACCAATGAGAATAGTGCCGTCGCTTAATGTGATGGCTGCTCCCTCAGAACACATGGTCTCGTCGACACCATCGAGGTTGGAGAAGGTGGTGAAGATTTTCTTGCTCACATCCAGCGAAGCTAGTATATGGTCTGTAGCAAACCATACGTTGCCTTTCTCGTCGAACGTGAGACTGCGTATCTCTTCTGAGGGCAGACCGTCTTCTATGCCGTAGTTCTTGAACTGCCAGCAGCCGTTCTCGTCCTTCGTGGTGGTACAACTCAGACCACCGGTGTTGGTGCCCACCCACATGGTACCCTTCTGGTCGCAAGCCAGATTGACGATATCGTAGCTCATCAGGCCGTTCTCCATGACTTCCGGACTTTCCATCTCTTCAATGGTGATGTTCTCGTTGTGTATCTTCATGATGAGGATACCGTCGGTACTTCCTGCCCAAATACTTCCATCCTTGGCAAGAGCGACGGTGCGCACTTTCTGATGGATTTTTTCGGGATAGCGCTTCATGACGTTCTTGTTGTGCAGGGCGATGTAGCGTCCGTTCTTATCCTTGTGAAGCACGTTGACGCCTCCGCCATAGGTGGCTACCCAGATGTTGCCCTCGCGGTCTTCAACAGCCTGATAGGCAGCATTGGAACTGAGCGAGTAGGGGTCTTTGTCGTCGTGATGGAAATTCAGGATGGTATATCCTCCATTGCCGGTGGGTGTTATTTTGTAGACGCCGTTGTCTTTGTCGCATACCCAATAGTTGCCGGCTTTATCCATCGAGATGCCGTAAGGTCGGCTGATGGGATTGCCGTTAGAGTCGTGGGTAATGACGCCCTTGGGGTTCATCTTTTCATCATAGATGAAAATCTTGCCTCGCTTGTTGGCCAGCAACACCGTCTTGCGCTTCTTGTCGGAGAGCATGCCTCTGACCTCGTTGTCGAGCGGCGATTCTGCTCCTGGCATCAGCTGCGTCCGTTCAATAGTGTTCTTCTGTACTTCCAGTTTCTCCAGACCTCGGCGAATGGTAGATAGCCAAATGACGCCCTCGTTCATTTCGAGACGGGCACCTACTGTGTTCGACAGGTTCCAAGGGTTGCTGGGGTCGTTATGGAAATACTCCACTTCGTCAGCCTCGCGGTTGTAATAGCCATATCCGCCATGATTCATGCGTATCCAAACGACTCCCATTGCCTCGCCGAATTCTGCACCACGACTGGTAAATTCGGGCAGGGGGACGCGTTGGCTGAACAGTTTGATGCTGCCGGTTTCGGGATTCAGCCTGTAGGCACCATCCCCCAAGTCGGAGAACCAGATGAGCCCGTGGCTGTCGACGAAGAGTCCTGTCACTTCGCGTCCGGTGTCCGTAATGACTTTGGGCTCTTGACCATAGGAGAAAATGACGATCTTACCCGACTTGGTGCCGAAAAAGATGTTGTATCCGTTGGTTGCTACCTGGGTGACTTGTTCATCCGTCATGATGCCTTTCCTTTCTAAAGAAAGATTCGGGATGTTTACTCGTCGCAGACCTTGTTCCGTACCGGCCCAAATGTCGTCGTGATATCCTCCGACGAGACACTTGACGGTGATTCCGTTGGTCATGATCTGTTGTGGGGTGATTCCGTTCTTGTCGACCTTGAATTTGTAGAAGTCACCATCGTTGAACGGAATAAAGACATCGCCATTGGCGGCCAAGTAGGGTGTCGTGAAATAGTCGGCACCGAGCTGGTCGTGACCGCTGACTCCTTCGAACGGGTCGATGATGCGGTCGGTTTTTCTGTCAATGACGAAGAACCGCCCGTCGTACATCTTCATCCAGACGTTCTGGCGCTGGTCGATGGTGGCATTCGCTATACGGTTGTGCAAGCCCTTGATGCCACTGGCGATACCCGTCTTGTAGTTATAGAAATGGTAGCCGTCGAAACGCACCATGCCGTTCCATGTGGAAATCCACACATACCCGTAGTCATCGCTGGTGATGGAGGAAATGGCATTACTAGGCAGTCCGTTATCTGTTGAGTAATGCGAGAGTGAAGCCTGCATATGCTGGGCTCTCGTGTTCGTGGGAACCCAGAGCGCCAGCATTGCAAGCAATGTTAGTAGACTTGTTTTGTAGTTTGTAATGGTCATTCTGTGTATTAATAGGCAAAGAGCGGGTAGCTCTTCATGGTCTCGTTGACCTCGCTGCGAACCTTAGCGATAACCTGCTCGTTCTCGGGATCGTTCAGCACTTCCTCAATCCAGGCGGCAATCTGAACCATCAGGTCTTCCTTCGCACCACGTGTCGTGATGGCGGGAGTGCCCAGACGGATACCAGAGGTCTGGAAAGCCGAGCGGCTGTCGAACGGTACCATATTCTTATTAACGGTGATGTCGGCAGCAACGAGGGCATTCTCGGCCACCTTACCAGTCAGTTCGGGATACTTCGAACGCAGGTCGACCAGCATCGAGTGGTTGTCGGTACCACCGCTGACGATGCCGAAACCGCGCTTGACGAGCTCCTCGGCCAGTACGGCAGCATTCTTCTTCACCTGCTTGGCCCACTCCTTGAATTCGGGCTTCAGAGCCTCACCGAAGGCAACGGCCTTGGCGGCAATGACATGCTCCAGCGGACCGCCCTGCTGACCAGGGAATACGGCGCTGTTCAACAGCTGCGACATCTTCTTGACAACGCCCTTCGGAGTGGTGTAACCCCAAGGATTGTCGAAGTCCTTGCCCAGCAGGATGATACCGCCACGAGGACCGCGCAAGGTCTTGTGGGTAGTAGAGGTCACGATGTGAGCCCACTTCACGGGGTTCTCCAGCAGACCTGCGGCAATCAGTCCGGCAGGGTGGGCCATATCGATCATCAATAGGGCACCAACCTTGTCGGCAATCTCACGCATACGCTTGTAGTCCCACTCACGGCTGTAAGCAGAGCCACCGCCGATAATCAGCTTGGGCTTGTGCTCCAGAGCCAGACGCTCCATCTCGTCGTAGTCGACGCGACCGGTCTCCTTATTCAGATTATAGCCAACGGGCTTGTAGAGAATACCGCTGGTGTTGACGAGCGAACCGTGCGACAGGTGACCACCGTGATCCAGGTTCAGACCCATGAAACAGTCGCCGGGCTTCAGCACTGCCAGCAGAACGGCTGCATTAGCCTGAGCACCAGAGTGGGGCTGCACGTTGGCATACTCGGCTCCGAACAATTCACATACGCGGTCGATGGCCAACTGCTCTACCTTGTCAACCACCTGGCAACCACCATAATAGCGGTGGCCGGGATAACCCTCTGCGTATTTGTTTGTAAGGTAACTACCCATAGCCTCCATAACCTGGTCGCTTACAAAGTTCTCACTAGCAATGAGTTCAATGCCCTTCAACTGGCGCTGATGCTCCTGCTCAATCAACTCGAAAATCTGATTGTCTCTTTCCATTGTTTTTGTCTATCTGTTGTTTGTAATTAAAATCTAATGGACTGCAAAGATAATGCAAATTGAGCGAAATACAAAACAAAATGCCATTTTTTTTGTTTTTATTTCCGAAATGACGCCAATTGTCACCAAAGGTGAGCGTATAAACAAATGAAATAATTGCAAAACAAATTACTTTTTTACATCTACCTCTACTAAAATTCATATATTTGCCTCTTAAAATGCTGATTTATAGTACTTTACAAAATCTTTATCGTCGATTTTACCTCTACTTTAGTTCTACTTAACCTCTACCTATCCTCTACTAAAGTACTACCAATTTGTCCAACGCCGTTTTCTTTCCGATACTCCCTTGCGGGTTCTCAAGCAAGGCCTTCGGACGAAATTTACTAGTAACTTATTAATTAGTCCCAACGTGGGACTGCTTCGGTCCCAGGCTGGGAATGTTTCAGTCCCACGGTGGGAATATTTCAGTCCCAAGTTGGGAACATCCAGCCAGCCTCCGTCTCAGTTGTCTGTAGCCTCATCTGAAACTCAATAGATGGATAATAGGGGGTTAGTAGAGGTTAGGTAGAACTAAAGTAGAGGATAAGTAGATTTTAAAAATGGCGTAATTTATTTATTATCAGTCAGATATCGCGAAAATGGTAGAGGTAATCCTAAAATCGATACAATAATCCGAATTAATTTACAAAATCGTAGGGCGCCTATGATTTTTTTTTACGGATTTTTTTGTCGTTTAGAAAAGAATGTGTATCTTTGCACTCTAGAACCTAATTTATTAAACTAACTTACTAATATGAACGCCATTAAAATCAAAGTATTGTTAGCCATTCTGTTGTTGGTTGGCATGCAACAGGCGAAGGCTGACTCCAATCAGCCGCGAGTATTGCTTCCGGATATCACGGCAGATGAGAGTTCCATCGACCTGCCGTCTGTTTACGCGAGTAGTCCGCACTTCACCATTTACTTGTGGGTCAAGAACTCAGACGATTTGGATTCCTACTGGAATGAGGCTCCATACCTGAATGTTGACGGCCACAGTGTGCGGTTGTCCCATCTCCATGGAACTTCCGTAAACTACACCGATTCCTATGAGTACGTCTGCCACCAAAAAACGTATGGAGAGGAAAAGGTGTATTTTTACGTCCATACCCGCAAAGGGTTCAAAGCAGGTGACAATGATAAGTTCAAGACACTCTATGGAAGTAAATTAGGCACACATTACAAAAGTGACTATTATATTCCCATCGACATCTTCATGCATGAGAACCGAGCCGGTGAGAAGCATGAGGTATATGTGAGAGGCAAAGCGACATTAGACCGGGGTACGACGGACTACTTTTTTGCGAGGGACGAGAATGGTGATTCGATACTTGTAACTCTGCCAACCCATAGTCCATACAGCAAATTGGGTAAAGACGATACCACGCTGAAGTGGACCAACCCCAGGAAACTGACTTTTACGTCTGACAAATTCGGTGATTGTAAATGGGGCAATTATCAAGTCGTACTTGACGGCCAGGCAAGCGAAAAAATGGAATCTGGTAAGATTACCGTCACCAAGAACTACGGCGATAATACCAACTATAGGGACACTACATCCAAGGCTGTGGAATACCGCTATGAAGGCGTTTTTAACCCTAATAGCAAGGAAGAACGCAATGACGATCCAGGCACTGCTACTATCTCGACAAAGTTTAAGAATGTGAGCGGTATCGCTCTATCGCCTAATACGTCTGTTGACTATTTTATTGCAGATAGCCATTGTCATACCATTTTCAGTTTTAACTCACCAACCATTCCGAAGAGCGACGGCTGGGAAACTACGGCAGCGTCGACTCTCACCCTTACATGTCTGGATAAGAAAATCCGTCAGGTAAAAGTTATGTCAGGCACAAAGAGTGTGGGAAGTTGGACAGGTGATGATTGGTCGTGCGTTGTGGACATTGAGAATGCATGTACTATCACGCAGGTAGTCATCACATACGACCGGGGTGTGAACGGCTATCCCATCATCTTTACTGATACCTACGAGAAGGCTCCTGAGACCCTTTCCTATCCGACGAACCTGACTGCCCAGTACGATGCCTGGGGAAAGAGTATCACCACGATGTGGGGAGTCGGAAATGACAATGACGAGAACTCGAAGGGCACCTATTATGTCTATCGCGACACCGCCAAGGTGGATTCCGTTACGTCTGGGTACCCCTTAGAATACGAAGACAAGAAAGTAAACTACGATCAAAACTATCAATATACCGTTTACTTCAGACCCACTGGGTGGAGTAGGGAATCGTTAGACCCCTTACTATCGGTAAGTACGACGGCGACGTTGACGCGTACGGTGAGCCTGTCGGACCTTCAGGTGGAGACACTGTCGAACGGCTACAAGCTTAGCTGGAGCATACAACCCGAGTTCGATAAGATGGGTTACAAGTTCTTGATTTATCGGCGCACGGTTACTGCCAGCGAAGGCAACCTCTCTCCTGCTGATTTCGAGGGAATGAAGCCTATTGAAACCATAGAGGTCCTCAATCAGAAAACGACCAGCTACACATACATCGACGAAGTTGTCTCCTCTACGGCCACCTATGCCTATATGGTAGCCATTATGGGCCTGCAGGATTGCGATTACTATACCATGCCCGTCATTACCGACGGCCATCCCGATGCCTCGCACATCAAGTCGCTGTATGCTTCGCGTGGCACCTATACCGACCATGTACACTTGACTTGGGAGGAGGCGATTCTCGGACAGGATAAGTTGGTTTACACCCTCTATCGCCACAAGATTGAGGAGGGTGAGAACGAAGTGAAAACTCTGGCCCAGGCCCAGGCGCTGAAGTGGGATAAAATCGCCACCTTAGAGAGTTCTTCTGCTTCGCCCGTGAATAGCTATGACGACAAGACGGCAGTAGGCGGCTACTACTACATCTATGCGATGGTGGCATGCCCCAACGGTTCGGATGAGGTCTTCTCCCGCAAACTTTCCGACGGCTTCGTCCGCAGCACGGGTAACGTCTATGGTTCTGTCACCTATGAGGACGGTCGGTTCGCCGTTCAGGGCGTAAAAGTGACATTGCAGACCAGTGCCACCGCCAATACTCAGGTGTTTAACTCACTCAGTCTGAAGGGCGGCAATGGCGGTGTCCATTGGAACATTACTCCGGAGAAGATGTCATCCTACTTCGCAGGCCCTTACAGCGTACAGATGTATGTACGTCCCAACGGTGCCCAAACGTCTGGTGCCTGTCTGTTAGACATGGGTGGACATCTGAGACTCACACTCGGCGACTACGACGAGAGCAAGGGCGGCTATCCGGTAGCCGTCAACGGCAGCCTGTCGAACCGCTACATCAAGGCCGACCGGTTCTCTCATCTCACCTTCACGTACAATGGCAGTGACCAGGCTGTACTTTATACGATTGATCCCGACCAGTTGGACAGCATCGCCTCGCAAGATTTCGCAGGTTCGTTCAGTCCTGTTGGCGGGAATGGAATAGCTGTGGCTGCTACCACCGATAGTCTGTTGACCCTCAACGGCTACGTCGACGAGGTGCGATTCTTCAAACATCAGTTGACGGTGAAAGACGTGCAACAGAATTTCAGCCACTATTTAGGTGGTGCGGAGAGCGGCCTCGTGGCCTATTGGCCCTTCGACGAGAGTATCAGTACCATGCGACTGGCTTACGACAACTCAAAGACCTCTGGCACTGCTAACGAAAACCATGCTACCATCGTCGGTGGCCGACGCTCCAATGTTGAGGTTCCGTCACAGGATCAGCTCTCGCTTTATGCCGTCACCGACACCATAGGCAGCTATACCCTGCGTGGTATTCCTTACGCAGAAGAAGGCACGACCTATTCGCTGGTTCCGACGAAGGGCGCACACAAGTTCAATCCGACTGCGCGTACCATCTATGTCTCTCCGTCGTCGCTCACCTTCGACCCGCAGAACTTCACCGACCAGTCGAGTTTCAATGTGAAGGGTGTGGTGTATTACGAAAATACCACCTATCCCGTCAAGGGTTGCCGATTCCGTGTGGACGACACGGTGGTGAAGGACGAGTGGGGCAACGAGATTCTCTCAGACGAAAACGGTGAATACACCATCCCCGTCAGCATTGGTCAGCACGCCATCTACGTCGAGAAGGATGGCCATACCTTCCTCAACGGCGGACGCTATCCCGCTGAGGGGCTATTTAATTTCAACGACTCTATCAGCCACCTGACCTTCACCGACCAGACGAAGGCCGTCGTTGTGGGACGTGTGGCTGGTGGTGCTGTCGAGAAGGGAAAGCCCCTTGCCTTAGGACTGGGTAAAGCCAACATCGGTGCCGCTACGCTGACGCTGCTTACGAGCACATCTATGGAAGATGCCCGTCGCATGAACGTCACCCTCAACAGCGAAGAGGGCATCTATGACGACAATAAGAAGCGACACTATTACGAGCAGGCCAACCCTGACTACGTGCAGAGTGAGGCTTGGGTGGGCGGTACTGATGACGGCGCCGATGGTGTGAAGTGCATCACCATCAAGACAGACTCGCTGACTGGTGAGTTTGCCGTTAAGCTCCCGCCCGTACCTTATTATATATCTACGACGGTGGACAAGAACCCGGAAGCTTCGGCTTCATTCGACGAAAAGGTGCTGCTCGACTGTTCGAATGTCGTGAACGTGCAGACAGCCACTTCCGACGACCTTAGTTTCAATTACAATACGGCTTTGGTGCAGACCTACTTTGCTGTTCCGGAAATCAGTGTGGTTCAGACCGACAACACTGACGGTGCATTCGGCGATGCACGGGTACCGGCAGGCGAACTCAATGACACGGTGGACACTTGGCAAAAGAAGGATGGACAGCTGGTCTACAACTACGGCTATCCCATCTTCACTTCCTGCAAGTATTACACATTTGAAATCAGCTCATTTGAGCGCTATATCAACTACGATGGCGAGCTTCCGCAGGAGGACCGCCAGCCGTCGTCGGAAGGCTACCTGACGTTCAAGAATCCGATGGACCTGGCTGCCGACACGTTGGCTGAGGTTCCGCTCGACACCGCAGGATGTTATCAATATACATTCCAAGCCCTGGAGCCCAACGTGGTTGACCCCTACATCCAGCCTATTGACATCGAACTTAGCATTGGCGATAATGTCTATCTCTGGAACTGGCAAAATGGTGACTATAAAGGTGCTTTGCAGGGCGTCGTATTCGGTGCGAAGGCAACGGGAGAGACCAACGTTGCCGCAGCCCCAGATATCTTGGTCAATATCCTTCGTGACCCCTTTGGTAGTAACTCTAACTTGGTATGGAATTCTGGATCGAGCAGACAGAAGGGCTTCGATGCTAAAATCAGTGGAAAAGTTTCAGGAGGCACAAATAATGTTGTTGGATCAAAAGTAGGAGAGACATTTGCAGTAGGAGCTCCAGGTTTTTATGAGCTAGATAAAGTTGAATTTGGCTATAAAGTTGGGTTTGGACTGATTGGAGGCGTTTCCCTTAACGCTAATGGTGGAGCCACATGGGAATGGTCGAACAGCAAAGAATACCAGACTTCGACAGAGCCTACCTTTGACGGGCCTGCCGCCGACCTCTTCATTGGGGCAACCTCATCGCTTGTCTATGGAGACGGCCTACAGGTGAAGCTCGTCAACGACCAGGCAGGAGGATTCCGCATAGGTACGCAGGAGGTCATTGCTACGGGCCAGCGCATGAATACGGATTTCGCCTATACTCAGGACTATATCGTCAATCAGCTTATCCCCGACTACAAGCGGCTGCGCGAAGCACGCCTGGTACAGGTGAGTGAGGCGGAATTGGAAAGCCGCCGCTCGTCGTTCAGAAATGAGACCGACTCTATTATCTATATGACCAGTCTCACGCCCGACGACCCGCGATTCGGTACCAACAACAACGATAGCATAGCCTGGGGCGACAAGGCCGTAGAACTGGAAGAACTGAGCTGGACAGCGGACAGCCTGTGTTGTTATGGTCCTTCCTATAGCATTTTCCTGCCAGCGAACGGCAATTACAAGGACGTGGAAGAAATGTGGGATGCTATTGTCACCATCAATTCAAACATCCAGTTGTGGGAATATTATCTGGCACTCAATGAGAGAGGAAAGGTCTTGGCATTTCACAAAAGCCCGATAGAGACTCAAAGTTTTGACAGTGGATCGGCCATTACCATCAACCACGAAGAAGCCTTGAATACTGACGGAAGCGGAACGCTAGGCATTTCGGGCAATATTTATTTAAAGCTTTTATATCAGTTTAATTCTAAACTTGGACTTGCGCAAATGGGTGTTAGCGGTAATATATTCGGTAAATTTGAGTTTGAGCTTGAAGGCACACTGAAAGGTGGAACGGGCAAAACGGACAGCTATACAATAAACTTAAATGATCCCATTGCTGACAATTTCCATCAGATAGAGATCTACGGAGCTACGGAAGGCTATGGTGGTATAGACAACGATGGTCGTGACGACTTCGGTGGCTATTGCTTCTTCCAGAGAAGTGGACAGACCAGCCAGTATTATGAAGGCGAGGAGCGCACAAAGTTCTACCAACCAGGCCAGCACATTCTGTCCAACGCTACCGTACAGGTGGAGGTGCCACACATTGAGTGTGCCCAGCCTGTGGTGACTGGTGTGCCTGCAGGACAGCCTGCTGTCTTTGATTTGCAACTCACCAATGCCACACAGGCCAACATCACCCGATACATCAACTTCGACCTGATGGTGATAAAGGATAAGTGGAGTCAGATGGCCGAGGTGTCTATCAACGGCCAGCCTGGTATCAATGTGTATCCTGTGTCGTTGGCTCCTGGTGAAGTAGCCACTGTGAAGAT
The DNA here is from genome assembly GCA_946188395.1 of uncultured Prevotellaceae bacterium. GTDB lineage: Bacteria > Bacteroidota > Bacteroidia > Bacteroidales > Bacteroidaceae > Prevotella. Next base: position 14,424 of record CAMHUU010000042.1, read on the forward strand.
GAAGGTGATGCCCGCCAGCAGCGAGGTCATCCACATCGATAGTCTACACCTGAGTTTCTATTCCGATAAAGAGGATGAGTTAAGCGACGACATCTACTTGACGGCTCACTTCCAGCCGCAGACGGAGGCTGTAACGCTGAAGGCTTCGAGGACATTGGTGAATACCTCTACCGACTCGACACTTGTACTGACTGCCACAGGCTATAACTATAACAGTACTATCTTGAACGGCGTGCGTCTGCAGCAGCGCAAGGTGGGAGCACCGGACTGGACCACCATCCATAGTTGGGTGAAGGGGACGCCGGCTGGTGACACAGAGAGTGCATTGCCCGTAGAACGCATCGACACGATTGTCAACATGCACAGCAGCATCTTCTACCCGGATGCCACCTACGAGTTCCGTGCCGTCACCGACTGCACGGTGGCGGGTGAAACGGCCTTGGGTGAGAGCGACATTATCACCGTCATCAAGGACGTGACGCTGCCTCAGCCCATCCAGTTGCCGGAGCCTGCCGATGGTGTGCTGGGTGAGGGTGACAACATCAGCATCACCTTCAATGAGGACATCCGTTCGTCGAGTCTGAACGAGGTTGACAACTTCGTCATCCAAAGTGTACTTAACACCGATTCGGTGGCTCATGACGTAGCCCTGCGCCTCGACGGAGCAAGCATTCCTGCCGCCAGCTCACAGAGTCAGCTGGTATTGGGTGGCACGTCGTTCACACTCTGCGGATGGGTGAAGAGCGGTAACACCGCCGGTACGTTGTTCCGTCACGGTGAGGGTCAGAACAGCTTCCGTGTCGATATTGATGCGGATGGCTGGCTCACAGTATATATCAAGGATGAGAATGGTGTTGCCCAGCCTTACAAGTCGACAAAGACCTTGCCAAAGGACATCTGGTCGTATGTGGCTGTGGTGTACAACATCGTAGACGGTAACCTCTCTGCATTCTATGCCAGCGGCGACAACGAGGCGACACTGATGGACGCTGTGCCCGTAGGTAAGTATGCTACCTCAGAAGGTACCATCTACTTGGGTGAGGGCCTGACGGGAGCCATGCACGAGCTGTCGCTCTTCAGTGAACCGCTCACATGGACCACCATCAAGGCACAGATGTATTACGGTAAGAGTCACTCAACGCCAGCTATCATCGGTTACTGGCGTCTGGACGAAGGTCATGGCACGAAGTCGGAAGACCGTGCCCGCAGTCGTCACATGAACCTCGCTTCTGAGACCGGCTGGTATCTGGAGAATGCCAACCTCTCCATGGGACTCGACGGTACGCACTGCGCCGCCATCCAGATGGGTACGCTCTCGGTCAACAATGGCGTGAGCTACCTCGTAGAGATGTGGGCACTGGCCGACGAGAGCCAAAATGCAAATGCACAGCTGATGAGTCTCGACAATGGTCAGAAACTTGACCTTAACATCGTAGACGGTCAGCTGCAGCTTGTTGCCGACAGCGTAGCGTATAGTTCTGAACCCTCAACGTCCAACATCACCGACCACCAGTGGCACCACGTGGCTTTGAACGTGCTGAAGGGCAGCGGCGGACAGGCCAACCTGTTGGTCGACGGCGTCTCTGTGTTGACGGTCTCCGCCGACAAGGTTCCTGCCTTGTCGGGTGCCCGTCTGTGGCTGGGCCGTAATATGAAAGGTATGATTGACGAGGTGCGCCTCTGGCATGGTACGAATACTCAGGAAACCATTACCGAGCGGATGTACTATCGCATAGACGGCAGCAAGGAACAGGGCCTCGTGGGATATTACCCGATGGAGAATACCCACTACGATGAGTACAATCAGCGCGTGTTCGTATTCTCGTTGGAGAATAAGGGATACCAGGCAACGGCTTCTACAACGCTCGTCACCGATGCCGAGGGCGTCGTACTCTCAGAGGGCAGTGATGCACCGGGTCTGAAGGTGGCTCCGCACAAGTCGAACCTCGACTTCAGCTTCGTGGCTGACGAACGTACCGTATCGGTCACCCTCGACCACAGCGCCAAGTCGTTGGAGGGATGCACCGTCAGCACTACACTGCGTGATTACTACGACATGAACACCAATGTGGGCACTCCCATCACGTGGAGTTTCGTCGTGAAGCAGAACCCGCTGACGTGGAATACCTCTGAGGTGAACGTTTCGGCCAAGGCCGGATGGGATGAAGATGTCACTGCCACGCTGACGAACAACGGTGATGAAGACCAGCAGTGGTCGTTCACCGAACTGCCCTCATGGCTGATAGCCAGCCCGTCGTCGGGCACCATCTTTGCCCATGGCTCTCAGGAAGTGACATTCACTGTGCTGCCGGGTAATGCCATCGGCAAGTATTTCGCTACAGTCAGCGCTCGTGGCAACAAGGAACTCGACACACCGCTCGACATCTGCCTGACCGTCAAGGGCAATAGTCCTAACTGGGAGCGTGAGATGACTGGTGAGAGTATGACGGTAACAGGACAGATCAAGATCAACGGTGTTATCTCGACCGATCCCGACGATATGATTGGTGCCTTTACCGATCCTGACGGCGAGAGCCTCGGACGCTGCATCGGTGTAGGACATCCGACATATAATGCCAGCAAGGATGCCTACTATGTCACGATGCTCATTGTAGCCGATACTTCTGTTGTAAAAGTAAACGATATTATCCGCTTCCGAATCTATGATGCTTCGACGGGTAAGGTCTATCCGCTGACCAATGTCTACGATGAGGTCTACTTCAAGCCGGATGCTGTCGTGGGTAACCTGTCGAATCCTGTCATCTGGGAGAACCGCGACAAGTTGTTGCAGACGTTTGAGCTTAACCAGGGCGCCAACTACATTTCGCTCTACCTGAAGCCTGTCCGCCAAAAACTGTCAGAACTATTCAGCTCCGTAACCAAGCAGATTAAATCTGTGCAGATGTACGATGGCGCGACATTCACCTACAACTCTAGTGATGGCGAATGGTCGGATGAACGTGAAGGAATCGATGCCGGACAGATGATGATTGTGCAGATGAACTCCGATGCTGAACTGTTTGTGGTGGGTGATGCCGTCAATCCAGAAGACTATCCCATCACTGTGAAGCCCGGTGTCAACTGTATCGGTGTGCCGTCGAGCAGCTACATGTCTCTCGAAGAGGCCTTTGCCGGACTTAATCCCCAAGATGGAGACCAGGTGAAGGACTTGTCGGGTGTGAGCTTCTATTGGGCAGGAGAGTGGTCAGGCGACATCGGGTCCATCGCCCCCGGCAAGGGCTATAAGTACACCTCTATGGACGGTATTGACAAGACGTTTACCTTCCCCGTAAAAGAAGCAAGTTCGGGTGGGGGAGTGAGAAGCGGTAACTATGGTATCGCTGCCAACTACAAGTACCTGCATAACATGACGGCCATCTGTACCGTCCATGATGAGTACGGACAGCCTATGGAGGTTAAATCGCTGATGGCATACGACACCTCCGGCGAGTTGCGCGGCAGGGCTACACGCAGTTGTTGCGACAGCCTCTACGTCATGGTTATCAGTGGTGATGTTGAGGATGAGCCTATCGTGGTTGTGCCGTCATTCGGCCCGCAGACATCCGATACTCCCCAGTCGTACGCAACCTTAGTCCACTTCAAGAGTGACGACACCCTCGGCTCATTCAGAAGTCCGTTGGTTCTTCAGAAAATATCGTCGACAGGCATCGATGGCATCTTCTGCGACCCCAACAGTCAGCTGACTATCTACAATACGCAGGGACTCACCGTATATCGTGGAATGGCCGGCGACTTCAATCGTCAGCAACTGCACCTCGACGGTATTTACATCGTCAACGAGGTAATGCCCGACGGACGGACACGGTGTTACAAATATGAGTTTATGAAAAAGTAAGATGAGTAAAAAATCAGCGCCTCGGTCATTGCCAAGGCGCTGATTTTTTTATGATACTGTTAAACGAGTTCTACCTTGTTGATGTCCTGCTCCTTCTCGCAGTAGTGGCAGGTCAGGATGCCGTCAGCCACGTGGAAATGGGTGGCCATAGGCTCGTTGTTGGTAATACATTTGGGATTGTTGCACTTGACGATGCCCTTAATAACATCGGGCGTTTCGACGGTCTTCTTTTCCACTACCTCGTAGTCGCGGATGATGTTAAGGATGACCTTTGGAGCTACGACGGAAAGTCGTGAAATTTCATCGTCGGTAAAGAATTTGTCGGATACCTTGATGATTCCCTTCATGCCCACTTTCTGTGAGGGGTAGTTGTTACCGATGGTAACAGGGGTCTTCAGGTCGAAGAGTCCCAAGAGGTTTGCCACCTGATAGGTCTTGGAGGCGGGTATGTGGTCGATAACGGTGCCTTGCTCAATGGCGGCAACCAAACGTTCTTTCTTGTTCATAATTCTTTCTTTTTGCTTTCGTTATTACGTTATACCGTTATTACGAAAAATCCTTTATCCGATAATTGTTTTGTCGTTCTTGACATCGTCGAGGCAGATGCCCAACACATCGCAGAAGATGGCTTCGCGGGCGAAAAGTCCGTTGCCAGCTTGTTGGATGTAGTAGGCGTGGGGATTCTCATCGACGTCGTAGGCAATCTCGTTGACACGGGGTAGGGGATGCAGAATCTTCATGTTGGGCTTGGCCAGTCGCAACATGTCGTTATTCAAGATGTACACATTCTTTACGCGCTCGTATTCCATCAAATCAGAGAAACGTTCCTTCTGCACACGCGTCATATAGAGAATGTCGGCATCGGCAATCACCTTCTCGTTGAAAGCTGTGTGTTCCTGATACTGGATGCCGTGCTCCTTGCAATAGATCTTGTATTCTTGGGGCATGGCCAACTCCTTGGGGGCCACGAAATGGAACGTGGGGTTGAAGTGGCGCATGGCCATGATGAGCGAGTGGACGGTACGACCGTACTTCAGGTCACCGACCAGATAAATGTTCAGATTCTCCAACGTGCCTTGCGTCTTATAGATGGAGTAAAGGTCGAGCATACACTGCGAGGGATGCTGATGGGCACCATCGCCGGCATTCACAATGGGAATGGGGGCTACTTCGGAGGCATACTGTGCTGCACCTTCAATATAGTGCCGCATTACAATGACGTCGGCATAGTTGGAGACCATCAGAATGGTGTCCTTCAGCGTTTCTCCTTTGGTGCCGCTGGTAATCTTGGGGTCTGCAAAACCTATGACGCGGGCACCGAGACGATTGGCTGCCGTCTCGAAAGAGAGACGCGTACGGGTGGAGGGCTCAAAAAAAAGAGTCGCTACAACCTTGCCCTTCAGTAACTCGCGGTTGGGGTGACGTTCGAACTCTTGTGCCATCTCAATCATATAGAGAATTTTCTCTCGCGTGAGGTCGGCAATCGTTACAAAATCATGCTTTTCCATCTGTTTGGGTTTTTATCGGGCACAAAGTTACGAAAAGTTGAGTGAAGAACAAAACAAATTTCTGAATTTTGCATGATTATTCGGAAGTTTTTTTGTAATTTTGCACGCAAACTAAAGATTTTCCAGTCATGAGAAAGTGGATCATACGTACTTTGTGGGCATTTTTGGTTGCTTCTGTATTGACAGCAGGTTTAGGATTCTATGCCATCAATGAGGGGTGGATAGGCTATATGCCGCCTATTGAGGACCTTCAGAATCCAATCAACCGTTTTGCCACACAGGTAATTTCTGCCGATGGTAAGGTGATGGGCACTTGGAACTATAATCGCGAGAATCGTATTATTGTCGACTATACCCAGTTGTCACCTTCGTTGGTACAGGCCTTGGTCGCTACGGAAGATGTGCGTTTCTACGAGCACTCGGGTATTGACTTCTACGCTTTGGGACGTGCTGTCGTCAAGCGTGGAATATTAAGACAGAAGAGTGCCGGCGGTGGATCGACCATAACCCAGCAGTTGGCTAAACAACTTTATTCTGAGACCGCGCACAGTGTGATGGAGCGTTTGCTGCAGAAACCCATCGAGTGGGTGATTGCTGTCAAGTTGGAACGTAACTATACGAAGGACGAGATTCTGACCATGTATCTCAATTATTTCGATTTCCTGCATAATGCGGTAGGCATCAAAACGGCATCTAACACCTATTTCAGTAAGGAACCAAAGGACTTGACACCTACCGAGGCTGCTGTTCTTGTGGGTTTGTGCAAGAATCCCTCTTACTATAACCCTGTGCGTCACCCTGATCGTTCTCTGGAACGACGTAATGTTGTGTTGGGACAAATGAAGAAGGCCGGGTATATCACAGAGGCCGATTTCCAGAAATACAGTGCGGAACCACTTAATCTGAAGTTTCACGTGGCTGATCATAAGGATGGCGTTGCGGTCTATTTCCGCGATTTCCTCCGTCGTTATATGATGGCCAAAAAGCCAAGTCTTTCCGATTATCCTTCCTGGAATATGGTGAAATACCATATTGACTCCATCAATTGGGAGACTGATCCTCTGTATGGTTGGTGCAATAAGAACTTAAAGAAGAATGGTGATCCCTATAACGTATATACTGACGGTCTGAGAGTTCACACCACCATCGATTCCCGTATGCAGGAATATGCCGAACAAGCAGCTAGGGAACATGTTGTGAAATACCTGCAGCCTGCTTTTGACAAAGAGAATAAGGGACATAAGAACTCACCGTATTCCGGAAGTATTTCACAAGATCAGTTGAATAAAATCCTTATGCGTTCTGTTCGCCAAAGTGAACGCTATAGACTGATGAAGAATGCCGGTGCGACAGAGGATGAGATTATGAAGTCCTTTAGGACAAAGACGGAAATGAGCGTGTTCACATATCATGGCGAGAAAGATACCATTATGACTCCCCTTGATTCTATCCGATATTACAAGTCTTTCCTTCGGATGGGATTCATGAGCATTTGTCCTCAGAATGGTCATGTGAAAGCTTATGTAGGAGGACTCGACTTTACTCATTTCGCTTACGATATGGCTATGGAAGGCCGCCGTCAGGTGGGTTCTACCATCAAACCGTTCCTCTATTCTTTGGCTATGGAGAACGGATTCTCGCCCTGCGACTTGGCTCCTAACGTTCAGCAGACCTACATGGTGGCCGGACGCCCATGGACTCCTCGTAATTCAGGACATGCCCGCTATGGAGAAATGGTGACGCTGAAGTGGGGGCTCCAACAGTCGAACAACTGGATCTCTGCCTATCTGATGAGCAAGCTCAGCCCGCAAGCTTTCGTTTCATTGCTTCGTGAATATGGCATTCGTAATCCGGAAATTCATCCGTCAATGGCGTTGTGTCTTGGACCTTGTGAAATAACCGTGGGCGAAATGGTAAGTGCTTACACGGCTTTTGTCAATCATGGCATTCGTGCTGCACACATGTTCGTGACAAGAATAGAAGATAACGAGGGCAATGTGATTACCCAGTTCCAGCCTCGTATGAACGAAGTTATCAGCGAAGAAAGTGCTAATAAGATGCTCTACATGCTGAAAGCCGTTGTTGATGGCGGTACTGCTGGCCGTCTACGTCATAAATATGGTTTTACGGCAGAGTTGGGCGGTAAAACGGGTACTACTAACAATAATAGTGATGCTTGGTTTATGGGACTGACGCCTACATTGGTCAGTGGAGTGTGGGTCGGTGGCGACGATCGTGACATACACTTCGCTTCAATGGCAATGGGACAGGGCGCAACAATGGCTCTTCCGGTTTTTGCTCTCTATATGCAAAAGGTTTATAAAGACAAACAGTTGGGCTATAATGAAAAGGCTGTTTTCGATCTGCCACTAGGATATAACCCGTGTAATATGGATGAATCGGGCCTTAGTGATATGAGTGAAGGTGGTATAGACAGTATAGAAGAGGTCTTCGAATAGGCTATTCTTTATATATATAATAAGGTGTAAAGGTTTTCGTATTGTCAAAGAATACGAAAACTTTTCATTTTCTTG
>CAMHUU010000043.1 GCA_946188395.1 uncultured Prevotellaceae bacterium
TGCCAATCCCACCAAGTGATGACGTCGTTGAGGTGATAGGTCATACTCTCGTTGTCGACCTTCACACCGTCTTCGTTGACCTTCTTCGTTTCGCTGCGCGTCTCGTCGGCATAGTAAGCATAGAGGCTGGGCTGTACGTTGAGCAGTTTCAGACGACCATTCGAACCGGCAGTGATGGTGAGCGGAATCTTGACCTCCTTCGAGTAGGCTGATGCCGAACCGGCGTATGCCGATACCACCTGGTCGTAGATGTATACCTCACCCTTGATGAACCAATAGTGGGCCGGCGACTTCTTGTAGCCGTCGTTATAGATGCCGTTGTTGGGATAACAATCGTCGACGATGCGCTTCGACTTATGGATGAAGTTACCCGAAGTCTGCATGTCCTTCAGATCCGTCGGATCATAAGTATAGCGTTTGTGGGTACGAGCCTCGTCGCGCCATTGGACGCTACCGACCGTCTTCTCCATATTATATTCAGACAGAAGCACATTCTTATATTCCTTATGTTCGGTTCTCGCACCATGCTCGTTGCGGGCATAAACGTAACCACCACCCTCGATGTCCTTCTTCACATTGATGAGGTCGAGTTCGACGACACCCGTGATATCGCCATAGATTTTGTTTTTGGCCGTACTGGTTTCGGAGGTCAGTTCGAGGAACACACCCGAAGCCAGTGCCACCTGGTTATACGACGTACCATTGTTGCGGTCGCGTTTGGACAGATGGTCGACTTTCCATTTATAATAAGTATCACCTGCACCGCTCTCATAAGTCTGTCCCTTCTCCACATACCGGCGAGGATCGTCAAAGTGTACGTCGCTGGTCAGGCTACCTAGGTAGTTCACCACGCTATAGATGCCGAAGTAGTTGCCATGCAGCTTCTTCGACTCGTCTGTATCGCCAGCCACCGAACGCTGCTGGTTCAGCGACAGCTCGCCGATACGGTTGATGGTATACTCGGTAGCGTCGGCCACGTCGGCCACACGGTCCTTAGCACCCTGCAGCACCAGACGGCTGCCATACACGCCGCAGAAGTCGGCACGCTGTATGGTGTTCAGCAGACGACCGGCATAGATCGAGCAGAAGCCATACTGTATCCAGTAGGTTGTAGTCTTGTAGTTAGCAGGCAGGGCGTTATACTCATCCTCGCTGATGCGGTCGTTCTGTTTGTAGGACTTGCCATTGATGGTGATGTCCTGCTGGCAGAGATACTCCAGCTTGAAGTAGGCACGCTCGCGGTTGGTCAGTTTCTGATATTCCTCGAGCGAGATCTGCTGGTCCAGTCCGTAGTAGTCCGTACCATAGTTCGTGATGTTCAGCTCACGATAGCCACCCACGATAGACAGGTTACCACCGCCATAGAGACCACCGGTATGCTCGGTTCCCACGGTGATGAAGTCGTGGTGATAGACGTCGTAGAGTGTAGCCGTCGTGTTACCGAACACCGTCGTGGCGTTGCTGTAACTCTCGCTGTTCGACGACACGTTACCACCAGCGAATACCGCGTTATGGATGTGGATACCACGTTCCTCAGGGTCGTCGGGGTTGATAGAGCCGTCAGCATTCTTATCGCCCGTATAGAGGTTCTTCCATGCGTTGGCTGTCTTGTCGGCAGGCAGCGTGTTCAGATAGTCCGTCGGTACATAGTCATAGGCATTGTAGGTATTGCCGCCGTAAGTGACTGGCGTACCATCTTTTCTCACCTGCAGCATGGGTGCAATAACCACCTTACAGTCCTCTGTCAGGTTGCCTGCAGCATCCTTATAATAATAGTGGTTTGGTGAGCCCGTGCCTTCGTTATGAGTACCGGTTTTATAAGAGCCGCTATAGACGAAGCCTACGTCGCCACCACCGAAGACGTTACCATAGCCTTCGGCAAGTCCCTCGTCGGTACCAATCTCACCGCCATGGATGAATACCTCAGTCTTACCGAAGACATAGCCATCGGTATAGAAACCATTGACACCACCGTAGCCCAGGATGTTGTATCCCTTACCGCCACCGAAGATGTTACGACGGACGTGGCCGTTATACATCTCGATGTGCGTACCGCCAGCCTTGTAGATGTCCTTCAGTTCGCGTACCTTATTATCTACGCCACTCTCTTGGGTTGCACCACGTCCGATGGTGGCAATCTCACCACCTCCGAAGATGCTGTTACGGACCGTGCCGCCCATCATTGTGATATGGCTCTCGTCGACACTACTGTTGTCGTCGTAACCACCACCGAAGATATTACCACAGTCGGACAGACGGTCCGCACCCACATGGTCGGTCCATGTTTCGTCGTTCACCTTCTCCTCGTACTTGTTGGTTTCGGCGTTGTAGACGTAGCCGATGTAACCATTATTCATGGTCACGTGAGCCACACCATAGATGGCGCCACCCTCACCGCCGCCATAGGCGTTACGCTGAATGGCTGGTACACCATTATAGAATCCATAATCGCTGGGGAGAGCCTCGGTACGGTCCTTACGGATGCCAATAACCACGTTGGTCTCGCCAAGGATATCGCCCTCCGTAGAGGCGCTGATACCGTTTTCGTGGAGACCCACACTACCCTTCCATCCGCCACCATAGACATTACGTGCCGAACCACCTTCGATGTAGGCGGTGGTGCTGGCGGTAAAAGTCTTGGCCTTGTAGTAATCCTGCACGGCACCGCTGGTTCCTCCGGCATACAGGTCCTTGTTAACAGTACCGCCCAAGAGGTCGATATAGGTGGTGCCGCTGACGTCGGCATTCTCACCATAGCCACCACCGTAGGCATAGTTTACGACCGTAGCACCCTTGTGGATATGGACGTTGGTGTTGTATTTCTTGCCGTCGAGGCGTACTGCATGAGCCAGAGGACTGTTCAGACCGGCATCCAAATGGAAGTCCTTGCCATCCTTATCCTGATAGGTTACGCTGGTATCCTCGTAGCCGGGCAGGCTAAGGTCGAGTGCCGCACCTTCATTATAACGCCACTGACGCAACGACTCCGTGTTGAGCACCTTTCCGTTGTTACCACCGCCGTATACCTCGTAAACGCGGGCACCGTCCAAAAGGTTGACCTCTGTATATTGCGACCATGAATCCTTACCGAAGCCGGCACCATAGACCGTAGCCAGATAGCCACTCTTCTTGTCGGACCAGGCGGGTACGTCAATATTGATTTGTCCGTAGAGGGTACGGTCGGCATTGTTGTTACCACCAAAGATGGTGCTCACACGGGCATCCTCACTATGGTAGTTCACCTGTGCCTCATAGACGTCACAGGGATATTTGGGGTCATCACCGTAGGCACCACCGAAGATTCTGTTCAGTTTGATGGTAGTGCCACGAGGTACGTTGGTGACCGTACGGCGCGTGGTACCCTCGTTGTAGCTACCACCGTACGTTGCATCAATCTGTCCGCGTATCAGGTCGATGACGGCAGAAGCCAGAATAGGCTGTCCTTCGACGGTACTCGGCGTAATGCCCATGCCCAGTCCGCAGTTGGCACCAGCGCCAAACACCTCCAAGGTCTGGAACTTGGCGAGCGTCTGCGGAATATCGACCAGCACGTAGCTGCGGTTCTGCATGATATCGACTTCGATACCCTTTTTAGCACCTTGTCCTGCACCGAAGATTCTCTCCGCCGCATTTCGAGTGTGCAAATTGGACTTGAAGTTGACAAAGGCGTTATCGAGTCGCGGCTTGGTAAAGCCAGACTTATCGGAACCATCGTCATTGGTATATTTCGCGAAATAACGATCAGTATAGTCATAGTCACCGTAGCAGCCACCGAAGATGTAAGCCACGCGACCCTGGATATACTCCATATAGGCAGAGGCGTTGGTGACATCGGGTGTTTCCTTGTTATCAGGATTATACAGTTTGCTGCGGATATCCTCACTGACACGTCCGATGAAGTTGGCCTTATTCTTAATTTCTCCACCGAGGTCGTTACCGCCATAGACGTGGTCGCGAACCCATGGGAAGCCAAGCACATCCTTGCCATCGGCATCGACACCGCTACGACCGATGTAGGTCTCTGTATGTCCCAAAATGTCAGCATTACAGCTGCCGGCAAATGAGTTAAAAATACGTCCGTTACCTAAGTTGATGATGGTGTTACCGGCGATAGGTGCTTCGAAGGAACCGCCATAGATAAACTCGGTATCTGCCATATCATCACTATCGTACGCATGACCCCTGTAAACACCCTCCTGACTACCTTTCAGATTGACGTGACAGCTATATCTTGAGTCGTAGGTGTATTCCAGTTTCCCTGTCGTTGTATTATAGGTGCCCTTACCAATCGCACCATTCTCACCACCACCAAAGACCTGGAATACATAGCCTTTGTTAAGATTGACAGTGGTACTACCCCATATCTCAGACTCTGCACCATAACCACCACCAAATACGTTAAGCGCCTTACCTAACACGTCCATACCCTGCTCGTCAAGGATAACACCTGAGCGACGTTCGAGGATATTATAGTTCTCGTGACCATACAAGATAGCTTCACCTTCATTCTGCTCTACTTGGTCGAAGATGGCATCAGGACCCTTACGGTCAACAATAGAGCTGTTGATGTTGATAACCACATTGCCGTTCACATGACCAGTGTTATAGCAACCGCCATAGATGTTACCACCCTTCAGACGGCGGTCCAAGTCGGCTGTGGTACTCGTACCCGTCGATGCAGTAGAGGGGTCGAAGTCCACTTCCTCTCCCGTTGCAGAACTGATGGTATTCCATACCAGTCCCTTTGACTTGTCGTTTTTATCTTTCCAGCGCATCGGCTGAATCTTCAAACCGCTGAAGTTCAATTCCAGCTTGTCACCGATAGCATTTTCAGGCGAACCTGTTGGAGCGGGATCGGGATTGCCCAACAAACCGCCTAAGTATCGAGCATTAAATCCTGTGACTGCTTGCACATTGGCATTGTTACAGCCACCGACCACCTTATTGTAGATAATCACGTTATCCTCGAAGTCGACAGTTATCTTGCCCGGTACAAGTAGACTTCCCACGTTACCTCCACAATAGAACGAGCCAAACTGGGTAGTATAAGATTCGTAATCTTGGGCATCACCTTGAGCTATGCTCTCAAACACGACTGTAGGCTTTACCTTCATGGCACAGCCTTCCATGTATTTGGTAAAGACTGCTTCGTCCTCCAAATTCATCGAGCTAAACTTGGAACCATCAGAAGCTATATTAGTACGCTTCATAGTACGCAACACACCTTCGCCATGACCGTCGGCACCAGCCTCATCGTGTTTAATCATGTTCTCGCCGTTGTTGCCGAGGAACACGTTATCGATGGTTACATAAGAACCAATCTTAATATGGGTTTGACGCGTATTCGTACTGGTGCTATTGGACTGGTCACGCAGTGAGGCACTATTACCACCGACGAAGAGGGCTCCTTCTACAAATATCGGTTTTTCCGCTGTACCTCTCACAAGAATAGAAACTTTCTCTGCATTGGGACGGAAACTATTTAGTGCCTCAGCAGATTGCACACCGTCGAATGTATCGCCACTCAGTTTCAGAATATCCTTAGGACTATAATAGAAGTCACCCCATCTGCGATCACCCTTCAGTTTCGGATTATCGGTATAGGCATACGAGCCGTTGCCACCACCATAGACATTGCCATGAATATTGGTGAAAATACCCACCGTGTTACCACCATAGACGTTTCCTGAGATATCGTTACCGCCATAAACGTTGTTGACATCGCCTGCCAGCACCCTGACACGGGCAGCATAGCCTCCTGGAATATTATTGGGATTATCATTAGGATCAAGTTGAATGTCAGCATCAGCGACAGGACTGCCATCAGCATTGAGCGGACGCACATCTGCCTTACGACAACCGCCATAGACGTTGTCAACCACCATTCCATCGCCTTTCACTTCCATCAGCAGACCTTCAGGACTGGTCATACGTCCTTCGTTACCTCCACCGTAGAGCATACGGATTCTACCTCTTTGCAGATTCCATCGAGGACGAATAGCCATATCAGCCTTGTTGTTACCACCAAACAGACGACCTATCTGGTATTCAGCACTACCTGGGTAAGAGAAGGTTGTGTTGATATCCATCTTGTTCTCAAAACGGTCGTTAGTCAGCAGTTCACCATTTGCATCAGCATTAGGATTGGTAGCGTCTATGATACTATTTACCACTTTACTGGGGTTATCCACACTGATAACAGTTTTCTCTGTTATTGTAGCATTGTTACCACCGCCATAGGCATAAACGATAGAACCACCATGAATGTCAACGAAGGTCTTGCCAAGATTAGGGACAGTGAGTGGTTTTTCACTGGTAGCCACTTCCACACCGTCCTCCACAGCATAATAAACTGTTTTATCGCCTTCACTCGTAGTAACCTCTTTTGACCCATATTCATACTCGCCATCGCCACCACCGAAGAGTTGGCCAATATATATCTTCTGAGCATCGCCTGCCTCAGTGGTGACAGCAGTAGCACCTTCTCCCGTTGTTACGGTCTTGGTGGAAATAAGCACAAGGGCATTCCAAGTCTCGTCCACATTATTGTTAGCAGCATGGGGTGCCAGTTCCGTAGGCAGAGGTTCTGTTGACTTACCGATGGTTCCTGCGATATCGTTACCACCATAAAGACGATTAATGACAATATAGTTAGAGGCGTGAGCACCATCTATATTCACGAAAGCTCTACCCTTGACATCTGCCATTCGGGCGCCACCATAGACCCTGTCCAAATCGCCAGCATGCACAGTAACAGTAGTATTACCGCCTGTGTCTCCAGCATTACCACCACCATAGACGTGTCCGCCAATGACAATCTGCGAAAAAACATTGAACATTGAACATTGAACACTGAGGATTACCACCAACAGCAGCAATCTCTTCCATGTCGTCCGCATCATTGTTCTATATCTCATAGCAACTCTTTATCTCTTTCTTCAATTAAACGTCAACGTCGGGTTGTCCAAATCGGGGTCCGACAACACATATATATAGGTTGGTGCCACCGTCAGTGCCACAGGCTGTCGCTCACCGGCTTTCAACGTGGAGAGCACCAATGACGACGGCAGCTTATTCGTGGCCACACAGTCCTTACGGACGAGGTGCCCCTTGCGGTCGTAGACATCGTAGGTGGTCACCAGCGACAGCACATCGGTACAGCCGGGAATGATGTTACCGCTGAGCAGCAGTTCTGTGGTGGATGACAGGGCCTTGCCCTCTTCGCTTTCAAACAATACCATGGACATTCCCGTTTCACCAGTGGGGGTGTTCCATGTTACATCCGTGACAGGATTTGCTCCTGTTTTGGCTGTCAGCGTGATGACTGCTTTGGTAGCACCGATTTTTGAACTCTTCAGTTCCATGCGCTTGAGTTTGATGGTTCGCACCTGGGCATATTGCTCGGCGACCTTCATTTTGAACTGCAGACAGCTGTAGATATGGTCCATCAGCAGGTTGACATAGTGCTGCCCCTTCCCTTTACCTGTGCCATCGTAGAGGAAGCTTCCGAGTTGTGCATTATTATTGTCCGTAGAAGGTTCGGTGGTTCCACCTACGCCCACGACGACGCACACATCGGTCTTGCTGATGGGTTTCAGTCCGTCAAGCGTGAGTACGGCACCGTTTGCATAATCACCCGACAGGGGAGTGATGGAGCAGTTAGACTTGTTGATAACATCGCCGGGCATGAAACCGTAGATGTAGTATTGGCGTGCTTTTACGCCGATGTTCGACTGCCATTTAAAGCCATTATAGCTGAAGTATTCCAGAGCGGGATCACCCTCATCAGCCGGAGTCATATAGATGCCGATAGAGGTGACACCATCGGGCTTGAAAGCACTATAGCCTGGCACGGCGCGGGTGGTGATGTCGGTATAAGACCGCGTATAGGCTGCGAGCTGCAAGGTGTCTTCCTGCTGCACGGCTGTGTCGTCGTCGGCCGTACAGCCGACAAACAGCAAGGCTGCCATTAGCAATACCTTTACGCGTACCTTATATATATTAAATCTATTCACTCTTCTTTATCTTTTTTTACCAGTTATACACATCATGATTTCTGACGTCGCGGTCGGTCCAGCTATTGACATCGACCAGGTTGAAGTTCAGTACGGCATCACCGTAGTAGGCATAAATGAGCCAGGTGTGGTTGCGTGAGAAGTCGCCGGCCTCGGCCATTTTGAACTCAGCGGTTTTCTCGTCACCATTACCGACCTTATATTTCACTTTACCGGTTATCAGTTTATCGCTCTCGTGCAGGTAGTAGGGGCCTATTGACGTTGCCTTATTCTCTGCTACGGCGGTGTTGATGCGGCTCTCGTACTCCTGTGGACTCTCGACACCCTCGATGAAGATGAAGTCGAGTGGATTGGTAGTACCAAAGACACCAACTGATTGGGCCAACAGGATGGCGTCATAGTTCAAGTATTGCGACACACGGAAGTTTCGTCCAGTATATGGTCCATTCAAGAACAGGAATTCCTCGCTGGCCATCAGTCCTGCATCGATGGTGATGCCCGTAATCTGGACGTTAGAGCCGGTCAGTGAACTGAATACAAAGCGGAGCTTCGAGACCATACGCACCAGGCGGACGGTAGCCATCTCCGAGTAGTCCGTACCGATGCGCAGCACAGGTTTTTCGCCCGTTACCGGTTGGTTGAGCAATACGCCCGACATGGGCAGACCATCGGGAGGAACGGAATTTTTCAATGCATCGGTTCCGAAATGGTTGTTGTCGAGCACGGCCTTCTGCAATTCTTCGCGCGACGTGTTCTTATCGTATTTCTTGCCATGCGTATTCTCGGTGACATTCGCCAGCACAAGGACATCGACGCGAGGTCGGCGGTCGGCAAAGCTGCGGCTGACGGGCACCTGATAGACGTCGCCTTGGGCATTATTCAGATTGTCGGTGGATGTCGGCTCGTAGTAGGCCACCAGTTTTCCATTTTGGGCGAGGTCGTCGTATTCGTGTTCGAAGACCCATATTTGGAGACTGTTCACCTTTGCTTTGTCATCAGAGGCATCGCTCTCGCCGGCATTGCCACGCGTCACGATGGGATGCTCAGGAGCATAGACATAGAAGCTGAGCATGGTCGGCTCTTCCTCCTGCGGAGTCTTTTCAACCTCGCCGGATGATGAACAGGCCATCAGCATCAGTGCCATGATATATGTCAGTACCTTACGCATTCCTTATTATATTTATTATTATATTTATTATTATTCTCATTCCTTATTCCAGGGGTACCGTAGTCGTTGTGGACTGAATCCACTTGTTGGTAATCTGGATACCCACCTCCAGGCTGGGTGAGAGGAGGTCGGGCAGCACGTTATATGCCTCCTTCAGCGAGGCAATCTTCACCGATAGCGTGGTGGTGAAGTCCTGTGTGAACACCCGGTTCATATAGTCCGCTGTTCGCTCGGCAGGACGATTGATGGTTCCAATCATGTAGAACTTCGTGCCACGATAGATGACGCCATTGTTGGCACCATAGAAGTTGATGTCGCTGTTGTTCTGGAACTCGAGGATTACCTTCACCTTATTATCGTTCTCGGCACTTTGCAGAACCAGTGTCTCGACGGGGTTCGACTCGTCGACGGTGGTACTCATATAGAAATAGTCGTCGCCATTGGTCTTGACCTGGTTGTCGTAGATGAAGCGGTCGGGCGACAGGGGCGTCTGCGGTTTGAAGTCGAAGCCCACCGTATGCTGTCCATCGACGATGATACCCGTCAGGGGGAAGGCCTTCTCGGTGACCGTGATGTCCTGGTCCTGACTATCCTTGAGTGTCGGCGCTACCTTTTTCAGTTTCACCTGCAGGCATCCCACGGCATACTGCAAGGGATCGACGATGGCTGCCGCCTGCGTGTTGGCAGTAACCACGCCACCCGATTGGTATTGGCTGACGATATCCTCCCATTTTGTGACGGTTTCATCGGTATAAGCCCTGTTGACGAGGTCCATGGTGGACGTTCGGATGAGGCTGTTGGTGAAATAGTAGAGTTCTGCCGGATAGCAATAGCGGTCGATGCTGTTGATGGCAGCCTCGGTACTCGTTTCCACCTGAGGGACAAATCCGCCTTCAGAGGTCCACATCAGGACAGCCGCTCCGTCGGGCAGTCCGATGGAACCAGGATAGTTGGCGGGGAAGTCCTTATTGTTGTCTATCTCAGCGATGATGGCATCCCTGATGGCTGTGGCTGTGGCATCGCCGATGAAGTGTTCGCTCTGGTTGCTGAGCGAGAATCGTAATGCCTCCACGAATTTACTGATGCTGAGTGACGACCCCGCCCGCTTTGCCGCCGTGCTGAACTCCGGGTTCTGTCCGGTGAAGTTGGTGTAGAGCAGTTTCAGTAACGCGTTCGTGCTGTTTTTCCAACTGTATGTCGTACCATCGATGGTGGTCTGCGCATTGGCAATGCGGTTGAGGTAGGCAGCAATGGCCTTTGCATCGTTGGGAACATCCGTTGTGGCACAGATTTGCTTGAGGCTGAACGAGATGTCGGCAGGATAGCCATCAGGTGTGATGGTGGTCTGCAGCACACCATTTTGTGCATTATCGCCCTTGGGTGCGGCACGTCCGTAAACCAGGAAGGACGCGGTGCCAGGAACCAGTATGACTTCCTTTGAGAAAAACACCTTCTGGTTGGACTTGTCGTACTGATACGTCGTTCCGCTCTCCGTCAGACTCTTGGGAATGTCGTCGACTGTTATCTTAGAACCGTTTTCAGGTATGCCAAAAGGAATCTTGCGCAACAGGTTGATTTCGCGAACGGACGTTGACTGTACCACATCGCCTCCCTGGCGTGTCGTCGGAATCGACGTCTGCGTAACAGCCAAGGCCAGTCGTGCCGACACGCTTGCTGTCGTGTCGTCGACCTCCTCACAGCTGCAACCGGTCAGAAGTGCCAGGAGTGCTAGGATCCATATGTAATTTTTATATCTCAATGTACTTAAAGCGGTATCTCGTTATTATAACCATCATTCCAGTTGAGGGTAACGCTGACACCTACTGTCGAGTCAGCAGTGCCAATCTCACCGTCATCACCTATCCAGCATTTGATGATTTTAAACTGTCCGGCACGCAAAGGCGCCTTGATGCCGAGCACGTTCTTCGTGACGCTGCCGTCGGATTTGGGCACATAGACTTGCATCTCCCAAAGCGACTCATCACCGGGCACAGCGATAAACGGCTCCTCCGTCTCGATGACTGAACGTGTTGTCGACGGTTCCCTCGAAGGGAAGGTCACCGAGCAGTAGGCTATCTCGTTCGCATGATCCGGATCCACCACCTTATTTGTTCTGACGATAGGTGATTTTTCAGGGAATATATAGGCACTGTCACAGATGTTGAACTGTGTGGCAAATCCTGTTGTATACACTTTGATTCCCTCGGCGTCGTGGCCTTTTGTGTCGATGAGCAGTGTCGCAGCACAGTTGGCCATATAAAGGTGTACGTTGAAGTTCTGGTCGACACCCTCGAGTACCTCCATGGGCTGACGGGCTGTGAAGAGTCCTGTCGTGTGCGAGTCGATGGTGTCTCGGCTGTGCTGTTGCAAATGAGAGGTATGACAGCGCTCGTCGTTTACCAGGTCGATGAGCGGATCGTCAACAATATTGGCCACAGCCAGGTGCATATACTGTCGTTTGGGCAGGTTGAGGGCATAGCTGGCCTGATTGGCATTCATGATATGCTCGTCGTGCTGCAGTCGGAGCGAGTCGCCCTGCGTATCGTAGAACGAGAGGTCGACGTCGTGTGCGAAGTCGGTGAATACGCCAGACAGGTGATTACGCAGTGTGTTTGCCAGCCTCAGTTCTGTCGCCGTATTCAACTGCGTCTTCAGCTCGGTGTTCATATTGGTCACCAAGCGCAACTCGTAGTCGAGCTCATAGTCGTTGGCACATGCCGACAAGTCGTCGTCGATGACCGAACACGACCCGAGGGCAAGGCAACCACAAAGGATGCAGAACAGATGCTTCACTGACGTCATGACGTGTAATTATTCTCCAAGAATGACTTCATTGAAATTCAGGCCGGTCTGCCATTCCACATCCACTGAGAGGCCCAGTGAGATCTGTCCGGAACGCAGGTTAGGCACAGAGACGAGTGCGTGCGACAGCGACTCCTTACCGATGACGAAGTTGGCAACGGTCTTGAAATCCTGCATGAACACGCGACGTTCCCTGATGGTGTTTCCGTTGTCGTCGTACGGCGGCAGTGCGTAACTGGAAGGCCAGGTGATGCCCAGCGAGCGGTCGGCGGCAAACTCCTCCGGCGTGTATGCGGTGTTATCGGCCTTTTTCAGTCCGGTCGGCACGTCGTCGGGATCCAGTTTACCGACAATATAGAATTTAGAACCGGTACGTATGAGGTTGTTCTCGCCGTAGAAGTCGCGCGATTTGTTTTCAAATTCCAGTGCGACATAGACCTCTCTTTGTTTCTTGCCTACACTTTTGGCTTCCCAGTTATCCCATAACAGGGTGTAGTTGGGTTGTGAGAGCGGTGCAGAACCCGCAGTCGAAGAATAGCGTGGAATCTGGATGTAGTCCACCTCTTGGCCCTCTTCGTTTTTGCTCTTTACCTTATCATATACCATATGGCCAAAGCCCGGGGTTTCCGACTTAGCGATATAGTTCCAACCGGCTTCCGGTTCCTGACCGCCAATGAGTACACCCGTCAGATGGAAGTGATCGTCGTTGACTGTTACCGGAATCTGGTTGTTAGGCTCATCGGCACCATTCCAGGTCTGCTGAAGATTATGGTTATTGTCTTCGAGGATGTCGGTGCCATAGCGCACCCTAGTCTCCAGCAGGGCAGTACCATAGTTGATATTATCCTGCATGGCTACGCTACGGGTAGTAGACTGTACGCTGCTGTTAGACACCCAGTCGGCAGACCAGCTGGTTTCGGATTCCCAATTTACCACACCGTCAGGATAGTCGGTGGCCACCTTGGGGGTGTCGGACACGCGTATGCCGCTGTTGCCGAAATAACACAATTCAGCGGGATATACATAGTTTGCCGGATCGAAGGCAGTCTCTGTCGCTGAAGAGCCACCCATGGCATACGTCTCGACAGTACCCTTGTAGTTATATTCGAACTTCAATCCCTTTGTGGGGTCGTTGGGATCCTTGGGGACGATGTCGAACTGTAACAGTGTAGATCCCCACGGCAGGTTGAAGTTGGCGGGGAATTCGTTCAGGTCACAAGTAGAGACCACCTCCTCGACACCATCGACAGCAATGTAAGACTTGATTTCGTCCACGTTTTTCCAACAATAGTCCTTATCGCGATCGAAGAACAGTTCAATATTCTGTTTGATTTTTTTAGCCACTTCTTGTGCCACGACTTCCTGTAGGGAGACAGGAACAGCGCCTGTTACCGAGTTGATGATACCCATCAGGTCGTGGATGACATAGGCGACGGCCTCGCCAGCACCGGCACGCAGTTCGTTAGAACGAATGGTGTTGAAGGTGACAAACGCCTTTGACAGTTTTTCGCCCAGTGCACACATCGGCTGGTCGTTTCCGCTGAGATCCTTGAGTGGCTCGATGGTACGCTCATTTAGCGTATAGTTGCCTGCCTCACCTTTCACGTCGACATAGTCGCTCCACGACAGGGAAGAAATGTGTCGGGTATAGCCATTGTATTCGAGTGTCACATCCGTTATCGTGCTGCGTACTATCTCCGTCAGTACAGCCGCCATCAGTTTCTCGTGCTGCAGGAGGGCGCCCTGATAGATGTGGGGTGTTGCAGGGTCGGCCGTCTCGGGCACAATCTTATTCATTAAGAATGAAATCTGGCTCAGGTCATCACCGACATTCATGGTAATCTTACCCTGATCCTGGTCGGTGCCCGTCTTGATGGCCTTACCCCAGAACATCAGTGTGTTTGTCTCCGTGGGCAGGCTGAGTTCGATGACACGGCGTGACGACGGCTCATCGTCTGTTTCGTCCTGTGTCAGTTTCTCGGCCGAGATGACGGTACCGAACGAGTGGATTTTATCGGCCATGATGGGTGAAGTGACCGGATAACCACTGTATTTCTGCTTAAAGACTGCCAGATAGGCGTTGTTGATGCCTCGGAAGGGCTGAGAGGGTGTAGCCTGCGTGTTTGGCGCAGTCATTCGCGTGTACGGTTCGTTGGCTGTCGAGACGTTAAAGACAAAGTCAACGCCGACCTCTCCCGTTTCGGGATTGTAGTTAGGGCTAGGCTGAACGGTCAAATCCTCTTTTGACGAACAGGCGTCGAATCCTAACACCATTGTGAATGCTAATGCACCCAACAATACATTTTTCATGAATTGTTTCA
Source organism: uncultured Prevotellaceae bacterium (assembly GCA_946188395.1). GTDB lineage: Bacteria > Bacteroidota > Bacteroidia > Bacteroidales > Bacteroidaceae > Prevotella. Next base: position 14,307 of record CAMHUU010000043.1, read on the forward strand.
TCATCATATGCTTTTATTTTTTTCTTTGTTCTTGTTTCTTTAACGGGATATTGTAAACGATGTTGAGCGCAGCCTGAGGCATGAGGAACACCTTAGACTCGTCGCCCATCTTAGAGCCGCACTGACCACAGGCGAAACGATCGTACTTAGCATAGCCTACAGCGGCTCCAATCAATGCCTCGAGGTTCCAATGGCGGCCCAACGGCCAGGAGTAGCCGTAGAAAGCACCGATGGCAACGAGGTCGCCCTGCCGACGTTCGTCACGAACCGACTTGTACATGCCCAGCGGGAAGCGGATGCCAGCCACATTGAAATGACTGTAGATGATATTTGCTCCGAAGAAATGACGGACACTGACGGAGTCCGTCCAATAGCGCAGTTCGGGAGAGAGGAGGAGATGACGCCACTTGCGTGATGTCTCGTCGCTGGTGGGCCAAGGACGATAACCTGCCGTCAGGGCTACCGACCAATGCTGTCCAGCGCTGACACCCACCGTCAAATTGGGAGTCAGCCAGGCATCATAAATCAGATTGTTGCCCAGCGACATGCTTTGTGCCTCAGCTTTTGATGCCAGCAGAAGCAGCAAAACTGTCAACAAAATATGTTTCATCACATTCCTCTTCATATACGCGCGCGGAATTAATTTAGTTTGCAAATTTACATACTTTATTACTTTCTCCAACACTACCCCCCCCCAGAATATACAAAAAATTATCAATTTCTTGATTTAAATCAAGGGTATCGTAGAGAAAATAAAGCGATAAAACGTTAACAAAGGATAATTTGTCCGAAACTTTCTTCGCTACTCAAAGATCGGCCCAAGAGGAATAGGGATGCTGGCGGAGTTGGGAATTATAGTAACGGCGGTCGCCAGTAACCTCTTTTCCGATGAAATGGGGGATTTTTGGCTCATCAGAGGGCGTTTTTAGTTCCACCTCAGCCATTACCAATGGGGCGTTATCGCCATGAAATTCGTCGACTTCGAAGGTGTGTTCGCCACTTTTGACCAGCCAACGGGTTTTGTCGATGATGCCCGGTTCGCAGAGCGTCATCAGTTGTTCGGCGTCGTCAAGGGGTATCTCGTACTCGAATTCATAGCGCGACAGGCCTCCGTCGATGCTGGGTCCCTTGATGGTGATAAAGGCCTGATTGTCGCGAATTCGGATACGCACCGTTCGCCCACGCTCGCTACAGATATAACCCTGTCGGATGTGGTAACTTGAAAAAGCCTCGTGCTTGAAGGAATCGTCAAGCACGAGGAATTTGCGTTCAATTTCTTGAGCCATAAGCTTACGCCATCATGGTGAAGGTCCAGATCAGATAGATAATGGCGAGGATGATGAGTCCGCCAAAAATCCATGTAACGACTTTCTTACCTTGTTCTTCCTGTTTCTTAGCGTAAGCTTCACGCTTTGCATTTACTTTCTTGCTCATAGTCAATAATATTTAATGTTTAACGTTTAATCTTCATCAGTTACCGGGAATTCCATGAGGTATGCCTTGATGAAATCGTCGATTTTGCCATCCATGACGCCATCGACATCGGAGGTCTGGTAGTTGGTGCGGTGGTCCTTGACACGACGGTCATCGAAGACGTAGGAGCGAATCTGACTACCCCACTCGATCTTCTTTTTGCCAGCCTCAATCTTCGCCTGAGCCTCGAGGCGTTTCTGCATGGCACGGTCGTAGAGTTGCGAACGCAACAGGGCCATGGCACGCTCCTTGTTCTTGGGCTGGTCGCGCGTCTCGGTATTCTCGATGAGGATTTCCTCCTCCTCACCCGTGTCGGGGTCGGTATACCAATAGCGCAGTCGCACACCCGACTCCACCTTGTTGACGTTCTGTCCACCAGCACCCGAGCTGCGGAAAGTATCCCACGAGAGCTTGGCAGGGTCGACATACACTTCAATGGTATCGTCGACGAGTGGTGAGACGAATACAGAGGCGAACGACGTCATGCGCTTACCCTGGGCATTATAGGGTGACACACGAACCAGGCGGTGGACGCCATTCTCGGACTTCAGGTAGCCGTAGGCAAACTCGCCACCCTCAATCTGCATGGTGACGCTCTTGATGCCTGCCTCGTCGCCGTCCTGCAGGTTGGCGATAGACACCTTATAGTCGTGTGCCTCGGCCCAGCGTTGGTACATACGCATGAGCATCTGTGCCCAGTCCTGTGCCTCGGTACCACCGGCACCAGAATTGATCTTGAGCACGGCATCCATGGGGTCTTCCTTCTGGCGAAGCATGTTTTTCAGCTCCAGGTCCTCTATCAGGCTGATAGCGGCTTGATAGTTGTGGTCGACCTCGTCTTCGGTCACCATTTCCTCTTTATAGAAATCGAAGGCCAGCTGGAGTTCATCGGCAGCAGTACGAACGGCCTGATAGCCGTCGAGCCACTTCTTGATGGCTTTCACCTTCTTCATCTGTTCCTCGGCACGCTTCTGGTCCTCCCAGAAGTCAGGAGCCTGTGTACGAAGATCCTCCTCCTCGTACTCCATCTGCTTCTGGTCAATCTTCAGGTAGTGCTTCAGCTTGTCAGCACGGTCCAGAACGTCTTTTAATTGGTCGCTTGTTATCATTTTTCTTTAAATGAGAAATGAGGAATGAGAAATGAGAAATGTAAATGAAAAATGAGAAATGAAAATGCACTCCTCTCGAATTCCATAATGCTTAATCTCACTGTTTTCCTTCATTCTTTAGGTTCTTCTTTGTTGTTTTTGTTATTATTGTTAATATACTGATAATTTCTTCACTGTCTTTTATGATAGAGTCATATTCTTTGTCGCTCAAGGAGCCATAGGAATAGAGTCGTTTCAACCAAAATCTTGTTTCGTTAGCCTCTTTTAGAGCAATTGTCATCTTAGTAAGAAAATCTGCTTTTGTCTGGGCGTATTGGCCCTCGGACACGTTCGCGCCAACACTGGTTCCACTTCGCACAATCTGTTTTAACATGTCTTTGTCTCCAGAACGCTTTTCGGAAAGATATCTATACATCTTTGTGATTCTGTCGGCAAATCTTTCAGATTTTTCAACAATGATGTTATCTTGCGAATCGGTCATTTCCCATTTTTCATTTACATTTCTCACTTCTCATCTCTCATTCCTCATTTGGAACTAATCGATGTACATCGCATCGATTTGTTCCTTATAGTTTTCATTTAATACGCGGCGGCGGATTTTGAGGGTATTGGTCAGCTCGCCCTTCTCCATGGACAGGTGGTGGGGCAGCAGGGTGAAGCGCTTCACCTGTTCGTAATGGGCCAGCTGCTGCTGGAGGGTGTCGATGCGCTCCTTCATCATCTGCATGATTTCGGGGTCAGCACACAGGTCCTCGCGAGTTTTAAACTCAATATGGTGGTTGCGGGCATACTCCTCGAGCAGCGAGTAAACGGGAATGATGAGTGCCGAGACGAATTTACGCTCGTCGGCAATGACAGCAATCTGGTCGATGAACTTGTCGACCAAGAGCTTCGATTCAATCATCTGGGGAGCGATATACTTACCGTTCGAGGTTTTGAAGAGGTCCTTGATGCGCTCGGTGAGGAACAGTTCGCCATCCTTCAGATAGCCAGCATCGCCCGTACGGAAATAGCCATCTTCGGTAAAGGCCTGTTTGGTAAGGTCCTCACGGTTGTAGTAGCCAATGGTGATCGTCGGTCCCTTCAGCAAGATTTCGCCCTCCTCGCTGACCTTGATGTCGATGCCCTCGATGGGAATACCCACCGATCCGACAGTGTAAGGTTTGCCCAAGTGGTTGCACGATACGGTAGCCAGCGACTCCGTCAGACCATAACCCACCACCATGTTGATGCCGATGGAATGGACGAATTCTTCGACATGAGCCGAGACGGCAGCACCTGCCGTGGGGAAGAAATGAGCATTTTCCAAGCCCAGCTCCTTACGGACCAGTGAGAAGACGGTACGGTTGAGCATCTCGTATTCCAAGTGGAGTGCCACAGGCGGTTTCTTGCCCTTGCTGAGATATTCGATGTTATGGCGGCGACCCACGCTGAGGGCATGCAGGAACAGCTTGCGCTGAACAGCACTGGAATGGTCTATCTTGTCCATCACACCCATATACACCTTCTCCCAGAAACGGGGAACGGCCGACATACACGTGGGATGGGTATCGCGCATGGACTGCTGCACCTCCTGAGGATGGGTGTTGACTATCATGCGTGCTCCGGCATACATACACAGAATGGCCCAGCCACGTTCAAAGATATGCGTATAAGGCAGGAAGTTCATGATGCGGTCGTTTTCGTTGACAGGCACACACTTGCTGTTGGCCACCATGGCGGCATTGAATTGTCCGTGCGTCAGGATGACGCCTTTCGAATCACCCGTCGTACCACTGGTATAGAGGATGTTGGCAAAATCGTCGAAGGTAGCCTCCTGTTGCAGTTTCTCCACTTCCGTCTGACGGGGCAGATTCTCGCCCAGCTTCAGGAAATCGCTGAAATAGATGGCGTTTGGATCGTGTGTGGAGATGTGTACCATAGGATCGAAGACGATGATACGCTCCAGCATAGGACAAAGCGAAAAAATGCGACGGGCCTTGTCGTACTGGTCCTGTTCACCAACAAAAAGGAAGCGAATCTTGGCGTCGTTGACCATAAACTGGATTTGCTGCTCCGAGCTGGTAGCATAGAACGGGATGGTTACTGCACGAATGCCCCAGGCACCGAAGTCGCATTCGATATACTGCACCGAATTCTGCGAGAAAATACCAATGTTCTCCTGTACCTTCACACCCAGGTTCAGCAAGGCATTAGACACCTGCTTAACGGTCTGAGACACCTGGTTCCAAGACAGTGACTTCCACTCCTTACCACCGAAATCCTGATAAATCAGCATCTCGCGGTCACCATACTTCTTTGCCTGTTCGTGCACCAGCACTGACATGTGTAAATTCGTCTGCATAAACTACTTCCTCAATTAAATATGGTGCAAAGGTAATAAAAAAATTAGAAATGAGAAATGAGAAATGAGAAATTATTCGTAATTTTGCCACAAAATTACAATATTATGGATATCAATCAATACACTACCGAAGCCGTGGAGTTGCTAAAAAGACTGATAGCAACGCCCTCTGTAAGCCGCGAAGAAAGTGCTGCAGCAGACATTTTGGCCGATTTCATCGAGAAATGCGGCCTGCCCGCACGACGTATCGGCAACAACATTTTAGTGTGCGAAGCGTTGGATCCCGAGAAACCGACGCTACTGCTGAACGCCCACATCGACACCGTAAAACCCGTAAGCACGTGGACGCGTGACCCGTTTACCCCTACGGTGGAGGGTGACCGGTTGTATGGCTTAGGGGCCAACGACTGTGGCGGCGGTCTGGTGAGTTTGTTGCAGACGTATAGGATATGGCGCGATGAAATCGCACCTCAAAAAACGAAGTACAACCTAGTGTATTTGGCGTCGTGTGAGGAAGAGGTGAGCGGAGCAGGCGGTTTTTCGCTGGCCCTGCCCGAGTTGCCCAAGATTGACGTGGCCATCGTCGGTGAGCCCACTGGCATGCAGCCAGCCATTGCCGAGAAGGGGCTGATGGTTATTGATGGTGTAGCCTACGGCAAGAGCGGTCATGCCGCCCGTGAAGAAGGCGTCAATGCCATCTATGAAGCGTTGGACGACCTGGTATGGCTGCGCGACTATCGCTTCAAGAAAAAGAGTATGCTGCTGGGTTATACGAAGATGACTGTCACGGTGTTGAACAGCGGTACACAGCATAATGTCGTCCCCGACGAGTGTCATTTCGTGATTGACGTCCGAACCAACGAATACTATCAGAACGAATTCCTATTCGCTTTCCTTCAGAAACATATGAAGAAATGTGAGTTGAAGGCCCGTTCGTTCCGTCTGTCGTCGTCACACATCCCTGTAGGTCATCCCCTCGTGCAGAAGAGTATCAAGATGGGTATGGTACCCTTTGGTTCGCCCACGCTGAGCGATCAGGCCCTGATGCCCTTCCCCTCGATGAAGTTAGGTCCCGGCGACAGTGCACGCAGTCATACCGCCGATGAATTTATCTGCATCAGCGAGATAGAGAAGGCAATAACAACGTATGTTACGTTGTTAAATGAGAAATGAGGAATGAGAAATGAGAAAAGCCCGTCATTACTCATTCCTCATTTCTCATTCCTCATTTGGCGCGAAGCGCCTTTCATCTTCCCAGCCAGGATTCGGGATTCAGTTTGGTCGTTTCGCGGCGGAGCTGGAACTGCAGGATGTTGTCCTGCCCTACTCGGCCTAAGGCCTGGCGCGTTGACACTTTTTGTCCACGGTGCACATTGACGCTGGCCAGGTTGCAATATACGGAGATGTAGCTGCCGTGACGCACCATGACCACCATAGAACCTCCGAAGCTGAACACAGCACTCACCTCGCCATCGAAGATGCTACGGGCCTGAGCGCCAGCCTCACCACGGATGTTGACGCCCTTGTTGTCGAGTGTCACACCATGCAGACCCTCTACATTATACTGTCCGTAGTGGCTGACAATGCGATAGGGTCCGGTAATGGGGATGGGCAGGCGTCCGCGGTTGCTTTCAAAGTTTCCACTGATACGCATGTCCTCGGTAGGCATGTTCAAGGCATCGTCCGCCTCCTTACGTGCCGAAGCAACGGCCTTAGCATGTTCACGATTCTCGGCTTCTGCCTTACGCTCTGTCTCCTGTCGTAGCTTTTCAGCTTCACGGGCCCGGCGTTCAGCAGCCTCACGTTCTTGTTTGTTTTTGGCCGCCTGGGCTTCACGCTTCGCCTTCTCCTCCTTGGCCTTAGCCTCAGCAATACGACGGGCATTCTCGCGGGCGGCAGCCTCCGCAGCAGCCTTTTTACGGGCCAGTTCGGCAGCACGCTTCTTGGCAGCCTCAGCCTCAGCACGACGTTTGGCCTCCGCAGCCGCACGAGCCTTCTGGCGGGCCACCTCCTCAGCAATCAAGCGGTCGATCTGAGCATTAAGCGCTGCATCTTTCTTTTTCTGCTGGGCAATGATGTTTTGAATGGTCTTCTGTTCCTTCTTCAGGGTGTTGACGACATTCTGCTGTTCCGTCTGCTTGCCCTCGAGCGAGCGACGTTCCTGTTCACCCTTGGTGAGCAGTTCACGCTTATGCTCCTGGGCGACATTCAACGACTGGAACTTCTGGTTAACCTCCTCCTGTTTTTCCTTCACCTCTTCGCCCTGTACCCGCTGGTAGCTAGCATATTCACGCATAAAGCGCATGCGGCGGAACATCTGTGTGAGGTTGTCGGCACTAAAGATAAACATCAGCTGACTCTGTACGGAACGGTTGCGGTGCATATAGCGCATCGACTTGACATAGTTTGCCTTGCGCTCGTTCAGTTCGTCCTGCAATTCTTCCAGTTGGGTCATCAGCATCTCTATCTCCACATCGAGATGAGAGATGTCCTTACGAATGGTATCAATGGTACGGCGCTTGCCTTCAATCTCGGTGTTGAGCACCATGAGATTCTGCAGACGCTTCTTGACATCCTTCTCGTTGTTACGGAGCAGAGTTTCCTGTTTCTGGATCTCTTTTTGAATCTGCTGGCGCTGATTCTGTAGGGATTTGACGGTAGGCTGGGGAGTGGCGGATTTGCCGGACTTACTTGATTTTCCGGATTT
>CAMHUU010000044.1 GCA_946188395.1 uncultured Prevotellaceae bacterium
TCGATGGTCAATCTTATCAGTGTGCGTTCCTTGTGCCAGCCCTGCAAGCCCGCAGCCCCAGGGTTGATATGCAACATGTTCAGCGTCTTGTCGAACTTCACTTTGAGGATGTGCGAATGACCTGCCACGAACAATTGTGGCGGATTGGCGTAGAGCATTCCTCGCACGGAGTAGTCGTAGTTGCCCGGATAGCCGCCGATATGTTTGATGAGCACGTCGACATCCTCAATCTTAAAGCGGTTCAGTTCGCGATACATCAATCGCAGGTCGCCCCCGTCGCAATTGCCGCAGACAGCACGGAACGGGCGGAATGCCGCCAACCGCTCAGCCACCTCGACACTGCCGATGTCGCCTGCGTGCCATATCTCGTCGCAGGGTTCGAAGTAGTGCAGGTATTTGTCGTCCCAATAGGCGTGGGTGTCGCTGATGATTCCTATTTTCTTCATGAGCCAAATCTATATCCGATGCCCAGCATCAGGTTGTTCGTGTAATTGTAGTTGTAGAGGCAATAGCCGATGTTGAGGAAGAAGTGACGCGTTACGTCGACCTTCAGGGCCAGCGTCTCGTAGAAGGTAGAGAAGCCGCCAAAGTAATGTCCGATACCCGCACTGGCACGGAATACGGGCATGGTCAGTTCGGCACGAGCCTGAAGACCCAGCGCCACTTGCTTCGTCCAACGGGGTGTTTCGTACTCCAACTGCCTGTCGCCGTCGGCATCGTCCGTCTCGAGGTTCACGCTATGGTCGTAGACACCATCGAGTGACGGACCGACCGCAAAGGCACGATTGACGCGATACATGGGGCTGACCTGGAATCCGCCCAAACCAAAGGTGGCGGGCAAGGCCAGACTCTTCTTCTTCCACGCACCATAGACGACCACATCGGTCACCCAGCGCTTGCCAGGCGGCAGCGGTGCAGCACTGAACACCGACGCACGGCTGATTGTTTCGTCGCGATTGAAATAGTAGGCTGCCGACACACGGGCGCCCAGATTGTTGATGCCCTCGTTGGGCATTTCCAGATTCGCATTCGAGAAGTGGGCAAACCCCACACCTGCATTCAGGTCCCACCGGCAACTCAGCATGAAGCGCAAGAAGACGTCGGCACCGATATAGGCATTGACCTCAGAGCCCACCACGTGGTTATCCTCGTTATCCACCTCCTTATAGGCCTTCCAACCGAACGACAGGCCCAGATGCAACTCGTAGTTGAGCGACACCTTACGCGACAGGTTCACAATGGGTGCTCCCTGCACAACGTAAGCCATCAGCGGTGTGCCCAGCTGGCGATTCGTCAGCATCATGCCCACACCAAAGCCATGATAGGCTCCCACATCGTCAGGATTGCCCGCATGCTGCAGGGTATACTTCATCCGCATCAGCATCGAGGTATTGATCTTCACCCCGTCAGGATTCGCCCCACGCAGATAGCGGTTGGTGGGTATCACCCGACTCGGCACCACGTCGGCCTCTACACGATGAACCAGCGTCGTATCGCCCCAAGCGGACGACACGCCAACCAGCATGAGCAGAAACAGCAACAGGTGTCGACAGATGATCATAGATTGAAGCGTTTACGAATGAAATCGGCAATGAATTTCTCCGTAGCCTGCAAGCCCAGTACGCTGGAGTCGATGCAGAGGTCGTACGATTCGGCACTACCCCACTTCTTGCCCGTATAGTAATTGTAGTAGGAAGCACGCTGCGACTCACGCTGCTTGATATATCGGTTTGCCGACGGAGCGTCCATATTCTTCTTGGCCATAATCTGGTCGATACGGAAACGCTTGGAGGCAGAGACGAAGACGCTTACTACATCCTTCCGCTCGCGCAGCACATAGTCGGCACAACGGCCAACAAACACGCACGAGCCCTCGTCGGCAGCCTTCAGAATGGCGTCGCTCTGGAACTTAAACAGGTTCTCCTGCGAGAAATCGTTGTTGTAGAGATTGTTGTCGCCAACGTGCGAGGCCTGCATGTGGAACAGCGAACGGAAGAAGCCCCGACGCTCGTCGTTCTGCTCGAAGAACTTCTCGCTGATACCACTCTCCTTAGCGGCCAGGTTAAGCAGTTCCTGGTCGTAGTATTTGGCGTTGAAGTCGAGTGCCAACATACGGGCGATGTCGTGTCCGCCACTACCCAGCTGGCGACCCACACAGATGATGATATGCTTATTATTTTCCATGAGTTTTGAGTTTTTTCATATACCAAACGAGCAACGGTATCGTCATAGCAAACGAGCCGAAGTCGGAGGCGGGCATCGAGTACCACACACCGTCCAATTCCCAGAACAGCGGAAAGACGTAAGCCATCGGCAACAGCATAATCAGCTGGCGCGACAGCGAGAGGAAGATGCTGACCTTCACCTTGCCAATGCATTGGAAGAAGTTGGTGATGACCGCCTGCGAACCCACCACAAAGAACACCAGCATGTCGAGTTTGATGCCCCGTGCGGCCAATGCTATCAGCGTTTCGTCGGTGGTAAAAATGCGGGCAATCTGTCGGGGGAACAGCATCGACAGCGACCAGCCCACTAGCAGGATGGCCGTTGCAGCAGCGATGGTCAGCCACAAACAGCGGAACATGCGGTCGTAATGCTCGGCACCGTAGTTGTAACCCACGATGGGCTGCATACCTTGGTTCATACCCATGACGAACATGAAGAACATCATGACCACTGAGTTGGCTATCGAGTAGGCGCCTACCGCCATATCGCCGCCATAGCGCACGAACTGATTGTTCATGAAGATGACGATGATGCACGAGGTGACGTTCATCAGAAACGGCGAAATGCCAATGGCAATGATATTCTTGACCAGTTGCGACTTCAAACGATAGATGCCACGCTTCAAGTGCAACAGTTCCTTCTTGTCCGAGAATATCCACATCTGCCAGCACAAGGCCAGCGTCTGCGAGGTCACTGTCGCCAAGGCAGCCCCTCGGATGCCCCAGCGGAACCACCACACGAAAGCGATGACCAGCACGATGTTACACGCCACCGTAAACAGCGTCGCATACATGGCATGACGGGGCTTGCCCGCAGCACGCAATACGGCATTCATACCAAAGTACATGTGCGTCACCATATTGCCCAACAAGATGATAATCATGAATTCGCGGGCATAGGGCAGCGTCACGTCGCTGGCTCCGAAGAAGCGCAGAATGGGGTCGAGGAACAGCAGACAGATGACCATAAACAGGAAACCCACGATGAGGTTCAGCGTCACCGTATTGCCCAGCAACTGCTCGGCACGCTTATAGTCGTGCTGACCCAGTTTCACGCTGATACACGTCGACGCACCCACGCCCACAGCAGCTCCGAATGCCGCACTGAGGTTCATGAAGGGAAACGTAATGCCCAAGCCGGCAATGGCTTCAGGCCCGACCACCTGTCCGATGAAGGCGCGGTCAATGATATTATAGAGTGAAGAGGCAGACATAGCGACAATAGCCGGCAGCGCATATTGCGTCAGCAGTTTGCCCACGGGCTTCGTCCCCAGTTCCAATGCAGCTTGTTTGTTGTCCATAAATATAAATAATGTGCAAAATTACTGCTTATTGTCCAAACCACCAAATGTTTTGACGTCTTTTATAAAGAAAAATGGATTTCGCTTGGAGTTGTGGAAATTTTCTATTACCTTTGTGCCCATGATTCAGCGACTACTGACCACTATCATGCTGACATGGATGGTCTGCGGTGCATGGGCCGAAGGGCAGCAGGAGACCACGCGACGGGTACGTTACAAGGACGGCCCGGCATTCATCTATCGTATATATCTGACTGACAAGAACGGAACTGGCTATAGTCTGGATCACCCCACACGTTTCCTGTCGCGCCGTAGTGTGGAACGCCGCAAGCGCCAGGGGCTGAAAGCGGATTCCACCGATTTGCCCGTCAACTACCGCTACGTGCGCCTCATCGAGCGCAACAACGTCAGCATCATTGGGCAGAGCCGTTGGCAGAACACCGTTCTCGTTCGCGTAAAGGACTCGACGCTGATACATGCCATCGACGAACTGCCTTGTGTCAAGAACAGCCAACTGGTGTGGATAGCACCAGATTCCGTATCGCCCACCGCATTGAAAGCGAAGTATCGCGAGCATTTCGAAGAGCGAGACAGTGTGCAAGGAGAAGTGTATGGCACGGCGGCAACACAAATAAAAACCATCAAGGGCGAGCGACTGCACGATATCGGACTGCGCGGCGAAACGATGATGATTGCCGTCATCGACGGAGGGTTCAAGAACGTGAACAGCATACCAGCATTCCAACGTGTTGACATTCGTGGCACAAGGGACTTCGTGTATCCGCAGTCGCCCAGCATTTATGCTGAGACCGATCACGGCACCAAGGTGCTGTCGGCAATGGCTATCAACAAGCCTTATTACTACATGGGCACAGCGCCCAAGGCCAGCTACTGGCTGCTACGTTCAGAGGACCAGCAGACGGAGCAGGCTGTAGAAGAGGACTACTGGACGATGGCAGCGGAATTCGCCGACTCCGTAGGCTGCGACCTTATCAATTCGTCGTTGGGATATCATGAATACGACCATAGTTTCATGTCATACCGCCAGTGGCAACTCGACGGGCAGACGGCATTCATCAGCCGTTCGGCGTCTATGCTAGCAGGCAAGGGTATCGTACTCGTCAATTCAGCAGGCAACTTAGGGATGGGTACATTCAAAAAAATCGGTGTTCCTGCCGATGCCGATCACATCATGACCGTTGGTGCATTTATGGACGACGCGTCGCATAAGATTGCACCCTTCAGCAGTGTAGGGCCGACGCAGGACCAGCGCGTAAAACCCGATGTCGTCGCGATGGGAGCACCTGCACGACTGGTCAATGGCCGTGGGGCCATCATGGACGACATGGGCACCTCGTTCTCTGCACCCATCGTCTGCGGACTGATGGCTTGTCTGTGGCAGGCTATGCCCGGCAAGACTGCTGAGGAGATGATAGAACTCGTTCGGCAAACCAGCAGTAATGCCGACCATCCTGACAATATTTACGGCTATGGAATGCCCAACTTCTGGCGTGCTTACCAGATTGGCATGTATAACGCCCGCAGTTCTTCTGATTCCCATTAATCCGCTCGTATGAATACGCCTCACCTGTCACTCCGCCAACTGAACCTGATGGTTCGCGACGCCATAGAGTCGGCTCTGCCCGACGAATATTGGGTCGAGGCCGAGTTGTCGGAGTGTCGTGAAAACAGTGGGCACTGCTACATGGAACTCATCGAAAAAGACGAGCGGTCGAATACTCCTGTGGCCAGAGCCTCAGCCAAATGCTGGCGACAGACATGGACAATGGTCAAGCCGTACTTCGAGCGCGTAACAGGCCAGCCGCTGAGAGCCGGCATGAAAGTGTTGCTGCAAGTCTATGCCCAATATCACGAGGCATATGGTTTCTCATGGATTGTCACCGACATCGACCCTACATACACCATAGGCGACATGGCCCGCAAGCGCCAGGAAATCATCCGCCAGCTGAAGGAGGAGGGTGTCTTCGACCTGCAACGCGAACTGATTCTTCCCACATTCACCAAACACATTGCCGTTATCTCCGCAGAGTCTGCTGCAGGCTATGGCGATTTCTGTCGTCAGTTAGAAGATAACGACTATGGTTTCCGCTTCGAGGTGACGCTGTTTCCTGCCATCATGCAAGGCGAACAGGTCGAACAAAGCATCATCAGTGCGCTGAACCAAATCTACGCCACCGTTCCCGTCGGTTCTCCGACGGGGCTCCCCTCATTCGACTGCGTAGTCATTCTGCGTGGGGGCGGTGCCACAGCCGACTTGAGCGGTTTCGACACGCTGGCGTTAGCAGAGAACGTAGCCCAATTCCCGTTGTCTATTATTACAGGTATCGGACACGACCGCGACGAAAGCGTTCTCGATATGGTCAGCCACACAAAAGTCAAAACGCCCACTGCGGCTGCAGCTTTCCTCATCGACCACATGTACCGCGTCTGGAAACGTATCACCGATGCCGAGACATTCATCAGCCAATATGTCGGTGAGCGTCTTCGTTACCAGCAGCAGTGCATTAGTCAACTCTCGACACTCATCCCTACCCTAGCACTACGAGTATTGAGCGATTCGCGACACCGGATAGAGATGACAGAAAGTCGCCTGCCTATAGCCATCGAACGTCGATTATCCGAACAAAAACACCTGTTAGAACGCCTTTCCATCCAGCTTCAGGGCCTTGACCCCCAACTGTTGCTGAAACGAGGCTACAGCATCACGCTGCACAACGGGAAGGCCGTGCGCGACCCCATGGAGTTGAAAGCTGGCGACGAAATAGAGACACGGGTAGAAAAGGGAACTATACGTTCCGTAGTTAAGAATTAAGAATTAAGAGTTATGCATTATGCATTATTAATTATGCATTAAAAATATGAACGAAGAACTGAAATACGAAGAGGCTTTGGCCCAATTGGAGACCATCGTCCGCAAAATGGAGTCCAACGAGTTTGATATAGACGAACTCGCTGTGCAGCTTAAAACTGCACAGCGACTTATCAAATTCTGCAAGGACAAGTTGACCAAGACGGAAGAAGAAATCAAAAAGATTCAGGCCGAACGGGGAGAGTAAGATCCCTATTCCGAAAGGCTTGTTAAACAATAGGCATTTCCATTACAAGCTGGGCTTCACGGGCTGTATCTGCCCATCGGCATCGAACGTCAGCGGATCGATACACACCTCGCGATTGTAACCTGCACTCCAGTCGAGCTTGGGACCACGCGGACGCTGGAAACGATGATACACGATGTACCATTCGTCGGTACCAGGCTTTTGCAAAATGGCATGATGGCCTGTACCGAAGATTTGCTGTTCGTCGTCAAGTTGCAGGACGATAGTCTTCTCAGCAGCTGTCACAGGTTGGCCATTGCGGACCAACGACGTAGGCGAATCGCTGATGGCATAGCGGATACGGTAGTTCTTCGAACGCGTATCGTTTTCCGACCAAGTGAAATAGTAAAGTCCGTTGCGATAGAACACGTAGGTTCCTTCGTTATAGTTATAGCGTGCCTTGTCCTTACGGGGCAGAATCACCGTCGGCTCACCCTTGAAACTGGTCATATTGTCGTTCAGTTCGGCACAGACAATCGTGCCATTGCCCCAATACAGATAGTATTTGCCCGTCTGCGGGTCTTGGAACACGTCAGGGTCTATCGTCGCACCGCCATTCTTCATCACGGGCAGGTCTTTCGGCACCAGTGGTTTTCCTAATGCATCCTTGAAAGGGCCGGTAGGCTGGTCGCTTACAGCAACACCAATCTGTCCTTCGCCCACAAAATAATAGAAATACTTATATTTTGCCTTCTTGCCTTTACCCACCTTTCGTTCGATGATGCAGGGAGCCCACGCCTTTCGGTGTGCCCATTGGCAGTCGGTCTTCAGGTCGAAGATGACGCCCTCATACTTCCAGTCCTTCAGGTCAGTACTCGAATAGCATTGGAAATCGTGATTATCCCAATTTTCCTGCCCATCGGTCGTGGGATAGAGATAATACTTGCCATCCTTCTCAGAATAGAGCACTTCTGGATCGGCATAAAGGCCCTGAATGACAGGGTTCTTCCTATTAGGCTTCATGGTGGCCAGTTCATAGCCGTCGCTCCAGGCCTGCAAGCGGTCGTATTCCTCCTTGGTAATCCGCAGGAACGAGCCGTGCTGTGGACGGTTGACACCCTCTATATTGCGAGGCTTCTGGAAGTTGCGCATATACTTGTCTGCCAAGCAAAGACGATAATTGCGAGGACGCGACGAATACTCGATATAGCCAATAACCCAGTCGTCGTGACCTGCTAATTGGAAAGCAGATACACCCTCGCATTTCTTATTGCCTTCAAAATTGACATAGTCATCTTCGACGGGTTCACTCCAAGGACCTATTAATTCTTTCGAAGTAGCTGTAAACAAGCCTGGTTTGCCCCCCTCCTTCTTAATCATCATGTGCCACTGCTGGTCACTGTCGAGCCAATTGATATCAGCATCAATGGTGGCGTAGCCCCAGTCGAAAAGCAGTTTGGGTTGCGTCAGTTGGGTGAACGTCTCATCAGCGTAAGAATAGTACATGCGGTCGTACTGTTCCTCTGCGCGGTTCCACATCGAGTAGTAGATAAAGTAGCCACCTTTCTTGCCATCAGGCCACACATAGTCGCCATCCCACATAATCTGCGGCGCCCACACGCGGTTGATGGTCGTCCAGTCCTTATAGACGCTTTCCGCTTCAGGGTTACAGAAAATACTCAGTCCCTTACGGTAGTCGAACGTCTTCGACTCCCAATGAATCAGGTCGTCAGAGTGCAACAGATTGATACCATAATTGTCCCATTCGGCCTGTTTCTTCAAATCCTTGAAGCGTCCTACGTTCATATCGGTAGTCACCATCAGATAGCCACTGCCATCGTGCTTACGACATATATAAGCATCACGCGTAGCACCCTCTATCTTCGCCATTTCGTAATCGCTGAAAATGGAATCACCGTTCAATAGGTCGTGATAATGGAATCCGTCACGACTCAGCGCATAGGCCGTCCAAGCCCGTCCGCGATCGTTCATGTGACAATAAAGGTAACCATAATCACCCTTTTGGAAATTACCACGTTTAGGTTGTGCCACCAAGGTGGAAGACACCAGTAATCCCATAAGGATTAAGGGAAAGAATAGTCGTTTCATGCTACCTCAGAACTAATTTTGGCTGCAAAATTAATAAGAAAAACGAGAAATAAGGCATTTTTAGCACGAAATTGTTGCATAAGCGCAATATTTTGATTACTTTTGCGCACAAAATGAAAACAAAAGGCATATAAAAATAATCATTATGAAGAATTTAGATTGGGGTAGCCTTTCTTTTGGCTACATGAAGACCGACTACAACGTGCGTTGCTATTATCGCGACGGCAAATGGGGCGAAATCGAAGTATGCTCCGACGAGTATCTGAACCTGCACATGGCTGCTACCTGCCTGCATTATGGTCAGGAAGCTTTCGAGGGCCTGAAGGCCTATCGTTGCAAGGACGGCAAGGTGCGCGTTTTCCGTATGGAGGAAAATGCAGCTCGTCTGCAGAGCACCTGTCGTGGTATCATGATGCCCGAGGTAAGCACTGAGTTGTTCTGTGAGATGGTGAAGAAGGTGGTACGCCTGAATCAGGAGTGGATTCCCACTTACGAGAGTGGTGCTACGCTCTATATCCGTCCGTTGCTGATTGGTACATCAGCCCAGGTGGGTGTTCATCCCGCCAAGGAGTATTGTTTCCTCATCTTCGTCACTCCCGTAGGACCGTACTTCAAGGGTGGTTTCTCGAGCAATCCTTACGTGATTGTTCGCGACTACGACCGCAGCGCTCCTCTGGGTACTGGTAAATATAAGGTAGGTGGTAACTACGCTGCCTCTCTGTTTGCCAACAATCTCGCCCACGAGAAGGGTTACGCCTGCGAGTTCTATCTCGACGCCAAGGAGAAGAAATACATGGACGAGTGTGGTGCTGCCAACTTCTTCGGCATTAAGGACAACACCTATATCACTCCGAAGTCAACCTCTATCCTGCCCTCTATCACGAATAAGTCGCTGATGCAGGTGGCTGAGGATCTGGGCATGAAGGTAGAGCGTCGTCCGATTCCCGAGGAAGAGCTCGAGACCTTCGAGGAGGCTGGTGCTTGTGGTACTGCCGCCGTCATTTCACCGATTTCTTATATCGACGACCTCGACACTGGCAAACGCTACTCGTTTGGCGACAAGCCCGGTCCGATGTCAAAGAAACTCTTCGACACGCTGCGTGGCATCCAGTACGGCGAGATCGAGGACAAACACGGCTGGACAACGGTTGTCATCGAGTAATTGACAATTGATAATTGACAATTGACAATTAATGGGAAAAGGCAAACTGGCGAAATTCGCCGATATGGAAACTTATGAGAACGTGTTCCAATACCCCTATTCGGTAGTGGAACACGTGCCCTTTGACCTAAAGGGTCATTGGCATGAGGATTATTTCCATAACGACGGTCCCATCGTTCTCGAACTGGGCTGCGGTAAGGGCGAATATACCGTAGGGCTGGCAAAAATGTTCCCCGACGTCAACTTCATCGGAGTCGACATCAAGGGAGCCCGCATGTGGAGTGGAGCGACGCAGGCACTGAACGAAGGACTCAAGAACGTAGCCTTCCTGCGTACAAATATCGAGGTCATCGACCGCTTTTTCTCGCAAGGAGAAGTCAGCGAGATATGGCTGACCTTCAGTGACCCGCAGATGAAGAATCCCCGCAAGCGTCTCACTTCGACCTGGTTCTTGGAGCGCTACCGCAAGTTCCTCTCTGACGGTGGTTTTATCCATCTGAAGACCGATTCCAACTTCCTCTTCACCTACACCAGCTATCTGGTCGAGAAAAACCGCCTGCCTCTGATATCCCGTACAGAAGACCTGTACGGACAAATGAGAAATGAGAAATTAGAAATGAGAAATGTAAATGAAGAAATGAAAAATGACATTTGCGCAGATCATTTCTCATTTCTCGGAATTCAAACGTATTACGAGAGCATGTGGATAGCACGTGGTCTGAACATCAAGTATATGAAGTTCTGTCTGCCTCACGACGGAGAACTGGTAGAGCCCGACGTTGAAATCGAACTCGACGACTACCGCTCCTATCACCGCACCAAGCGCAGTTCACTCGACAAAGCGAAATAAACTCTAAACTCTAAACTCTAAACTCATAAAATATGAAACGACACATCTTAATCCTATTGGCCATGCTTCCGATGTTCTTCACAGCGGCAGCAGAAACCATCACGGTCGACTCTGTCGGCAAGTTAGCAACCCAGCTTCCCGAATCTACCCGTTTTACTATTTCGGAGCTGAAAATCTGTGGTCCCCTCAACGGCCAAGACTTGAAACTGCTGCAGCAGATTGTCACCCGTACAAAGACGAACAAAAAAAATCCTAATGAGTGTCTGGTGACATCCGTCGACCTTGCTGATGTCATTATCGTGGAAGGCAAGGACGGTTTGAAGACCAAGAACGGTGAACTGCCCGCTAGCCTCTTTGCTGGTGCCAAGAGTTTGCAGAAAGTTGTATTGCCGCAGACGCTTCTCATCATCGGCAAGTCGTGCTTTGAGGATTGTGAGAGTCTGACCGACTTTACCCTGCCTGAGAGTCTGAAGGCCATCGAGGCCAATGCCTTCGAAGATTGTAAGTCCATCACCACCGTGACATTACCCGCAGGTATCCGTCTGCTGGAAGCTGATGTCTTCAAGGATTGTAAGAGTCTGACTTCTATCACCCTGTCGAAAGACCTCGCCGTCATTGGCAATGAGGCATTCTTTGGTTGTGAAGTTCTGAACAATGTGGTGATTCCCGAAGATGTCACGGAGATTGGCAACGCCGCATTCAAGAAATGCACTGCCCTTGCGAACATACAGATGGAAAAAGTCCGCAAGATAGGCAACGACGCCTTTGAGGACTGCACCAGCCTCACAGCCGTTACACTCAAGAACATTAATAAAATAGGTGTCAACGCTTTCGAAGGTTGCAAGGCTTTGTCGACTGTTACACTCGAAGGTTCCCTCGACGAGCTGAGCAATGATGCTTTCAAAGACTGCACCAGCCTCTCATCCATCACTATTCCCAGCAGTGTGAAGGTCTTGGGCAACGAGGTTTTCAACGACTGTAAGAACTTGACAGCCATCACATTACCCGATGGACTGAAGAAGATCGGTTCTCATGCTTTCGAAGGATGTACGACTTTGAAAGAGATGATTATCCCCAACTTGGTAAACAACATCGGCACCAGTGCCTTTGAGGAGTGCACCTCACTGGACAGTGTGGCCATCAACGGTCTCATTACTGAAATCGCCAATGACATGTTCCGCAATTGCAGCAGCCTGCGTTCTATTACCATCCCGAATACCGTCCGCAAGATTGGCCTCAAGGCCTTCCAGGGTTGTTCGACACTGTCTGAGATTACATTACCTCCCGCGCTGACAAGCATTGGCGAGGCAGCATTCTCCAAGTGCACCAGTCTCGTTTCTCTGACGTTCCCGGTTGCCGTTAAGGAGATCAGCAGTTCTGCCTTCGAGGAGTGCACCATGCTCTCCATCGTGGAACTGCCCGCAGCACTGAAGAGAATTGGCGGTTCAGCCTTCTCCAAGTGTCCGTCGCTGAAGACGGTGGTGCTCAACACCTCTGCTCCTCCCAGCATATCGAAGAGCACGTTTAAGGGTTCTGCTCCCATCTTCCTCATCCCGCGTGGCAGTGCTGCCGTTTATATGTCTCACAAAGATTGGAAGAACGTCTCAAGCTTCAAAGAAAGATAACAGTGAAATTATATCCAAAACTGATTATGGACGCGCTGGCAACGGTAACGTATGCCGGCACGAAGAAAAACCTCGTAGAGAGCGGCATGGTGGCCGATACGCCCGCCATTGCTGCTCCCTCCGCAGAGGACGAACCTTGGAAGGTAACGGTAGTGTTGGAATTTCCCCGCGACACCGATCCCTTCCTGAAGTCGACGGTAAAAGCTGCCGAAGCCGCTATCAAATACCACTGTGCTGGTGTGTTCGGTGGTTCTGCCACCGAAATCCCCATTCAGGTGGAGATCCAAACCGAATTCAAGTCCAAGCCCCGTCCCAAGGGCGACCAATTGCTGCCGGGCGTCAAAAACATCATTGCCGTCAGTTCCGGTAAGGGAGGCGTGGGCAAGAGCACCGTTTCGGCCAACCTCGCCATTGCACTGGCTCGCTTAGGCTATAAGGTTGGCTTGCTCGATTGCGACATCTTCGGTCCTTCCATGCCCAAAATGTTCCACGTCGAGGACGAGCGTCCCTATGCCGTCCATGTCGACGGACGCGACCTCATCTGTCCCATCGAAGCCTATGGTGTCAAGATGCTCTCTATCGGTTTCTTCGTCAGTCCCGACACAGCGACTCTCTGGCGTGGCGGTATGGCTACCAGTGCCCTGAAGCAACTCATTGCCGATGCCGACTGGGGCGAACTGGACTACTTTATCCTTGACACTCCTCCAGGCACCAGCGACATTCACCTTACCCTGCTGCAGACACTGGCCATTACTGGCGCCGTTATCGTCAGCACACCTCAACAGGTCGCACTTGCAGATGCCCGCAAGGGTATCGACATGTACCGCAACGAGAAGGTCAATGTACCCATTCTCGGCTTGGTGGAAAACATGGCTTGGTTTACGCCCGCCGAACTGCCTGAGAACAAATACTTTATTTTCGGCAAAGAGGGCTGCAAGCAACTGGCAGCAGAGATGAATGTGCCCCTGTTGGCTCAGATACCTTTGGTACAAAGTATCTGTGAAAGTGGTGATGCCGGCGAACCTGCCGCCACAAACAGCGATACGGCCACAGGCCTGGCCTTCATCAATCTGGCTCAAGCTGTCGTCACGGTAGTGAACAAGCGCAACCGCGAACTCCCTAAAACCAACATTGTTGGAGTGAAATAACGATTATTGGTCAGGGTTTTCTACAAAGCCCTGAAAAGCTGGTTCCAACGACGACATCACGCTGTCGTAGGCCTGATTCATCGTGGCCTGAATGTTTTGTGCGCCCTGACATACGGGATAGACTGGCTGATGGATGGTCAGCGACAGCGGATGCCACGTGGCAAAGTGCCAGTCCTTCATGCGTGGCATCACTTGGAACGAGCCGTTGATAGTCAGCGGCACAACAGGCAACTGTAACTCATCGGCTAACGCAAAGGCACCTTTCTTAAACGCTCCCATGTGACCAGTAAAGGAACGAGCACCCTCAGGAAATACCACTACAGAGCAATTACCTGTTTCCAAAATATGGCGGGCAGCCTCGTAAGTATGACGCACTTTCCCCACCCCACGTTTGTCGACCATAATCTGGTGCGACTTACGACAGGCATAACCCACGAAGGGAATCTTGTTAATCTGGTGCTTCATCATCCACTTGAAGTTACGGCCCAGGAAGCCATAAATCAGGAAAATGTCGAAGGCACCCTGATGGTTCGATACAAAGACGTACGACTGGTTGGGTTCCAGGTTTTCACGTCCCTCCACCTTGACGGGCAACAGGAAGGCACGGGTAATGGTACGTGCCCACCAGCGTCCAGGATAGTAGCCCCAATAGTGGCCATCGCCAATGGTACAGCCCACTCCCACCAAGAAGGCCGTCCAAATGGTCATCACAATGGTCACGGGAATAGCAATGAAAAACTGATAAACACAATATAGAATCCGCTTCATATCTTTAACTTCTCTAACTTCGTTAACTTCCGTAACTTCTTTAACTTCTCCTCTTCAACGTGATCTGTACGATTTCACCCTGTATGCCCAGACGGAAGGGGATGAGTGCTCCCAGTCCCGTCGACACGAACAGCGCACGGTCGTCCTTATAGGCCCAATCGTTCCACTCCTTATACGACAGTGATGCCGGCGACCATCCAAACAGTTTGAACTGTCCTCCATGGGTATGTCCGCTCAGCGTCAACTGTGCCTCACATTCGGGCAAAATTTTCTCTTCCCAGGCAGTAGGGTCGTGCTGCAGCATGATGATAAATGGACAGGAGTCAGGAGAGAGCCCTGCCAACGTCTTGGCAACGTCGCCCCTTCGAGGCATGCGCTTCGGCTTGCCCCAGTTCTCCATACCAGCAATGACGATGCTGTCGGAGTCGCGACGAATGATACGATGTTCGTTCAGCAGCAGTTTCCACCCCAACGCCCGTTCAAAATCTATCGTCTGGCGCAGAAGATCCTCTTTCGTGGCTTCGTCACAGTCCAGATACGTGGGATAGTCATGATTGCCTAACACGCTGATCACCCCGTCTTTGGCACGTAGCTGACGGAGTACGGCCTGATGTTCTTCCAGTTCCTCCGGATGCAGGTTCTGCAGGTCGCCGGTAAACACGATGACGTCGGGTTTCAGGGCATTGATGCTATCTACAGCACGCTGCAGCAACCACTGACGCGAACCCGTCATCGTACCCACATGGGCATCGCTGAACTGTACGATGCGATATCCGTCGAAGGCCTGTGGCACATCGGCTGAAACGAAGTCGTAGCGATGCACCTCCAACTCCTGATATCCAACGAAATGTCCAAACAACACCAGTGCCCACACAACGAGTGTACACACTATTGCTCCCTTTCGCCAATGCCGTTTGGGCAAAAGCCAACGGCATAACAATACCAACAACAACGGAACCACGACGAGTCCCATAATCAGAAAGAAAGGAATGGCATAACGTGCTATCATGACTGTGAATGGTTAAAACGTATTTCTTCTCCGATGACGGCGTCGTTCACCACGCCATTGGCATAAACGGTCTGGCCGTTACACAGCGTACGCTCGACGCGCCACTGATACTCGTGACCTTCCATCGGACTCCACCTACATTTGCTCTCAATGATGTCTGCGGTGACAGTCCACGGGGCATGCGGACGCACGATGGTGATGTCGGCACGATAGCCCTCACGCAAAAAACCACGCTGCTGGACGCCAAACAGGCGCGCCGGATTGTGGCACATCAGTTCCACCAGCCGTTCTATCGTCAGCACACCCTCATCGACCAGCTCCAGCATGGTAACCAGCGAGAACTGTATCATTGGCATGCCGGAAGCCGCTTTCACGCAACCGCCCTGCTTCTGCTCCAGCAGATGGGGAGCATGGTCAGTTCCCACCACGCTGATGCGCCCGTCGTTCAGGGCTTCACGCAACAGAAAACGGTCTACCGGCGTCTTGATGGCAGGGTTTACCTTGATCTTCGCACCCAGCGACTCGTGGTCGAGCTGGGTAAAATAAAGATGCCCCACGCAGGCTTCAGCGGTTATGTTTGTTGCGACTGAGTCGCAACCCGCTGTAAAGAACTCCAGCTCTTCTGCGGTGGAGATGTGGGCGATATGAAGACGGGTACCATATTTCTTGGCCAGCTCGACGGCCTTAGCCGACGATGCCAGACAGGCTTCCTCGCTACGAATCAATGCATGCATGCTCACCGGCGGGTCTTCACCCCAGGCCCGCTGCACTTCCTTCATATTCCGGTCGATGATATTGGTATCCTCACAATGGGCCATCAGCGGCAGCTTACATGTCTTGAAGATGCGCTCCAGCGACTGCTGGCGGTCTACCAGCATGTTTCCGGTCGATGAACCCATAAAGAGTTTCACACCAGGAATGCGCGTGGCGTCCAATTGGGAAAAGCTGTCGGCATTATCGTTGGTGGCACCGTAGAAGAACGAATAGTTCACGTGGCTTTTCTTCGAGGCCAACTGGAACTTCTCCTCCAAAGCCTCCGGCGTAGTGGTCTGCGGCACACAATTGGGCATGTCGAAATAACTCGTCACACCCCCTGCCGCTGCCGCACGGCTCTCACTGTCTATATCGGCCTTTGCGGTCAATCCGGGCTCACGAAAATGCACGTGGTCGTCAATCAACCCCGGTAGTACGTAACAACCCGAGGCATCTATCGTTTCATCAAACGATGCCTCGGGCTGTTGTTTCGTGATTGCTATGATGTTGCCGTTCTCGACGACGATGAAGCCGTCCGAGATGCGTCCTTCATTGACAAGATGTCCTCCCTTGATGAGCGTCTTCATGGCTGGGGAATGTTGGTCAGCGGCGCAGGAGCAGGTGCAGGAGCCTGTGGGACTACAGTGTCCGTAGGCAATGCAGTGGTGCCAGCCACTCCGGCAGGTTCCTTCAGACCGTTCATGCGTTCTTCGTTTTCCTGTGCGGCACTATAGTATTCCTTGACGTAAGGATCGTTCTTGAACGTGTTCGTGGCCTTCGACATGATATATTCTATCTGCGGAGTCAGAATGGGGAACCGATACTGGCCGGTAATCATCTGGAACACGCCAGGACCCAACACATTATCGTAGTTTTCCTCAATGAACTTCGTCACCAGGTCGTCCTCCTCCTGGGCTATCTGAGCTGCCTCAACATTCAACTGCTCGGCAATGGTCTCCTCGTCGATGCCCTCGAGAATCATCTGGTTCTGCTTATGACCCAGCTCGTTCATGCGGCTGATGAGCTGGTTGTGCTTGTCGATGAACTTATATAGGCTGTCGTTCAGCGGTGTACCCTCCACGCTGGGACCCATCGGACCAATCTTCACCCGGATGTCGCCCTCCTCGAGCACGACAGGCAACAGGCTCTCATCGTCCATGAAGAGGTTCACCATGCGTACCGAGTCCAACAGACCGGCAAAATGGAACTCTCCATGCACGACGTCGCAGGAGTCAATGTTCTTGACCTCTCCCGACTTCAGGGCTTTCAGGTACAGCTTGCTGCCATCCAATGCCGACACCGACGATGAGCCGGTAACGTTATAAGAACGGGCACAGGAGGCAAACAAAGCCACCACAAACGTTGCGTATAGTATTCTATTCATAGACAATCGATAGTATTCGTAATCTTAAATCGATTGCAAATGTACTATGTTCTCGCGAAATAAGAAAAAATATTTGCTCATTTTAAAACATTTGAGCAATTATTTAGCATTTTTTGCGTCTTTCTCCAACTCGTTGGCTATTCTGTGGCTGGCATAAAGCTGCAAGATGGCTGCAACGAGCAACACCACAATCCAATTATTGTGTACATATTTTATATATGACAGATATTGCAGTCCCAGGAAGTTACCCGCATTGGCAAACATCAGCAGGGCAGCCAACAAGAACAACACGTCGCTCATAATCAGTATGCGACGCAAACGACGGATAACAAAATTGTTGCCCTCGTAACGCTGACGCAACTGCATGGCAACAAACAGCAACGCTCCCGGAGCAAAAACATACGCCGCCCACGACTGCAGAAACAGGCTGGCACCCGAGCCGACCACCATCAGCAGACCTCCCAACAGCAGGAGCATCGTCTCCACATTACTCAGCTGGCGCATCCTTCACCTCCTTTGGCTGGTCGTCACTGAGAACGAAGATATCCTCCTCGTCGGTCTTCATGAAATATCGCTCGCGGGCAATCTTCTCAATAGCCTTCGGGTTATTGTCCAATTCACGGATCTGAGCCTGGTTCTTCTGGTTCAGCTTCTCGTAGCGCTCGATTTCGTCCTCCAACTCACCGATGTACTGCTTGTTGCGAATGTGGTGCCACACGCTGTTTTCATCCACAAAACCTATCAGCACCACAGCCAGAACAGTCACAACGATGTATTTCAGAGCCGGAATATGCCAGATGCGCAGCAATATCGTTTTTACTTTCTTCATAACATTTTTGCTTTTTCGCTTGCAAAGATACAAAAAATTAAGAATTAAGAATTAAGAATTAAGAATTATTTTGTACCTTTGTACGCAAATAAGTTTTAAAACATGGAAGAATATATTGTTTCTGCGCGAAAATACCGCCCGATGTCGTTCGATACCGTCGTCGGACAGCAGGCGCTGACCACCACGCTGAAGAATGCCGTCAAGAGCGGCAAGCTGGCTCACGCCTACCTGTTCTGCGGTCCTCGCGGTGTGGGTAAGACCACCTGTGCGCGCATCTTTGCCAAAGCCATCAACTGCCAGTCGCCCACAGCCGACGGTGAAGCCTGCGGACAGTGTGAGTCGTGTCAGGCGTTCAACGAACAGCGCTCGTTCAACATCTTCGAGCTCGATGCCGCCTCGAACAACAGCGTCGAGCACATCAAGACACTCATGGAACAGACGCGCATTCCGCCGCAGGTGGGCAAGTACAAGGTCTTCATCATCGACGAGGTCCACATGCTCTCCACGGCGGCCTTCAATGCCTTTCTGAAGACCCTCGAGGAGCCCCCCGCACACGTCATCTTCATTCTCGCCACCACCGAGAAGCATAAGATTCTGCCCACCATCCTCTCGCGCTGTCAGATCTACGACTTCGAGCGCATGACTGTCCGCGACACCATCGACCACCTCAAGCATGTGGCCCAGCAGGAAGGCATCACCTACGAGGACGAGGCGCTGGCTGTCATTGCCGAGAAAGCCGACGGTGGCATGCGCGACGCCCTCAGCATCTTCGACCAGGCCGTATCGTTCTGTCAGGGCGACATCACCTACCAGAAAGTCATCGAGGACCTGAACGTGCTCGATGCCGAGAACTACTTCCAGATTGTCGACCTCGCTGTTGCAAACAAGGCCATGGACATCATGCTCCTGCTCAACGGCGTTATCAATAAGGGTTTCGACGGCGGACTGCTCGTCCAGGGACTTGCCAAACACGTGCGCAACGTGCTCATGGCCAAGGACCCGCAGACACTGCCTCTGCTCGAAGTCAGCGACCAGCAGCGCCAGCGCTATCAGGAACAGGCCAAGAAGTGCCCCGTGCCCTTCCTCTACAAGGCCCTGCAACTCATGAACCAGTGCGACATCAACTACCGCCAGTCCAGCAACAAGCGACTGCTCGTCGAACTGACACTCATCGAGATTGCCCAGATTACCCAGCCCGACGAGGGGGCAGGCAGTGGGCGTCAGCCCAGACGATTGAAATCCCTGTTTAAGCAACTGATGCAGCAGCCTCAGCCGAAACATGCAGCCCGACAGGTGGCTGCGGCTGAGCCTGTGGCATCAACCCCGCAGAACCGTCCCCAGAGTGCACCAACAAGCACAACCCCGCGAATCCGCAAACTGGCATCCATCACTAACTCCTGGGATGCCCTGCGCCAGAATCTCAAAACCAAGCGCACACCGCTCACCACAGGCGACAGCCCTACAGGCGATGCCGACGCTGCCAACCAGGCCTTCACACAGGAAGACCTGCAAATCGAGTGGCTCTCCATGTGCAACCGCATGCCCCAGCACCTTAGCGGCATTGCCACACGCATGAAGAACATGAACCCCGTCATCACCGAACTGCCTGCCATCGAGGTCACCGTCGACAACCAACTCGCCCTCGAACAGATGGAACAAATCAAGGGCAGCATCGTCAGCACGCTGAAGCGCGACCTCCAGAATGCCGCCATCACCCTTACCCTCCGCGTGGCGGAACAAAAGAAGGGCGAACGCATGCTGTCACGCCGCGAACAATACGAACAAATGGCAAAAGAAAATCCCTCAATCGGAAAATTGAGGGACCTTCTGGACCTTAATCTTGCCTAATTTTTATTTTTTATTCCGGGCGTCAGCCCGTTTATTTTTTATTTAGGGCGTCAGCCCGTTTATTTTTTATTTAGGGCTTTAGCCCGCATCATATCAGCGTCATTCCAAGCTTTTTGCACTCCTGGCGCATATCGTCCGGCCATATCGAAGCCTGAATCTCACCGATGTGGCCCTTATGCAACAGCACCATACACAGACGGCTCTGACCGATACCACCACCGATGCTCAGTGGCAACTCGTCGTTCAGCAGCTTCTGGTGGAAGTACAGCTGCTCGCGTTCCTCCTTGCCTTCTAACTTCAGCTGGCGCAGCAGCGACGTCCTGTCCACACGGATACCCATCGACGACAGCTCAAAGCTTCGGCCCAGCACCGGATACCAGATCAGGATGTCGCCGTTCAGACCCTCCAGGCCGTTCTCGCCCACCGTCGACCAGTCGTCGTAGTCCGGCGCACGACCGTCGTGCTTCTCACCGTTCGACAGTTTGCCGCCAATACCTATTATAAATACGGCACCATAAGCCTCGCAGATGGCATCCTCACGCTCCTTCGGCGTCTTGTCAGGATACATCTTCAGCAGCTCCTCGGCATGGATGAAGTGAATCTTCTCGGGCAGGAAAGGCTTAATCTGCGGATACGTCTCACACGTCAGATACTCCGTACGGCGAATGGCGGCGTAGATACGCTCCACCACGTTCTTCAGATACGTCACTGTGCGCTGTTCTTTGGTAATCACTGCCTCCCAGTCCCACTGGTCCACATACAGCGAATGCAGGTTGTCCAGCTCCTCGTCGGCGCGGATGGCGTTCATGTCGGTATAGATGCCGTAGCCCGGCTCTATCTGGTATTCGGCCAGCGACAGGCGCTTCCACTTGGCCAGCGAGTGCACCACCTCGGCCTTCGCATCGCCCAGGTCCTTGATGGGGAACGACACAGCGCGTTCCACACCATTCAGATCGTCGTTAATACCCAGACCCTTCAGCACAAACAGCGGGGCCGTCACACGGCGCAGGCGCAATTCCGTGGAGATATTCTGTTGGAAAAACTCTTTAATCAGTTTAATACCCTGCTCGGTCTGTTTCATGTCGAGCAGGGATTCGTAATCGATGGGTTTTATCAGTTGACTCATAACCTATTTTTTCTATTTCGACCGACAACCCGGTCATTTTGGCGGGCAAAGATACAAAGAAAATATTAAATTGCAAACAAAACCGCCGATTATTTTTGCAAAATGACAGAAATTCTTGATTTTTGCTAACTTTTTGCACCAAACCACCCTACTTATTAACAATCCCTGCGAGAGGCATACAAATAAAAAGGACTACTCGAGTAGTCCTTTTTTTGCTCACTTTGTCGAGCGGGAGCAGGCTCAAACATCGTTCAAGTCGGTATATTCCTTCGCGGCGTCGAAGCACGGACAGCGCTTCGTGGGGTCCAGATCGCGATGACCGACAATCAGTGCGCGGGGGTACTTCTTGTGCAGAACCCTAAGCAACGTGCGCATGGCCTGCTTCTGTTCCGCCGTTCGCGTGTCGGCGGGTTGACCGCGGATATCGAGCCCGCCCTCGTAGCAGACGCCTATCGAGTGGCTGTTGTGGTGCAGGCAGTGGGCGC
>CAMHUU010000045.1 GCA_946188395.1 uncultured Prevotellaceae bacterium
CAAGAAAATGAAAAGTTTTCGTATTCTTTGACAATACGAAAACCTTTACACCTTAATATATAATATATATGACCTATTTACTCTCTCTTTCCAAAAATGCGAAGCAGATAAATAAAGAGATTGATAAAGTCGAGATACAGGGTAAGAGCACCAAGAAGTGCCAGCTTTTGAGACGCTTCTCCTGCATCAGGAGCCTGCAGAAGCATCTGCTTGATTTTCTGAGAATCCCACGCAGTAAGTCCTACGAATATAAGCACACCGACATAACTCAAGATGAGCGTAAAGCCAGAGCTCTTGATAAACAGATTCACTACTGTAGCTATTATCAGTCCTATCAGGGCCATAAACAAGATCTTTCCCATCGACGACAGGTCGGTTTTCGTCGTATAGCCGATAAGTGCCATCGTCCCGAATGTTCCTGCCGTAATAAAAAATACGGTTGCAATGGAAGAAGCCGTATAGGCCAGGAAGATGTAAGACAACAAAGCGCCGTTGATGACCGAATAGAGGATAAACATCAGCGTAGCAGTAGTCAGTGACAGACGATTAATGGCTGCACTAACACCGAATACCAGCGCAAACTCTGCGATGATAAGTCCCCAAAAGAGTATCTGATTGGTGTAAATAGCCTGCAGAATGCCAGGACTCGTAGCAACACCATAAGCTGTCAGGCCAGTAATCACAAGGGCCAGCGTCATCCAGCCATACACTTTTCGCATAAGAATAGGGAAAGCCTCCGACATCGTTAACTGCTGGTCAGCGCTCAATCCCCGCAAATCTAATTCATTATAATTCATTGCTATTCCTTTCTTTTTAATGTTTAACGGTGCAAAGATACGACAAAAATACACTATCAAACTATCTTTTGTATTAAAAAAAATAAAAACATTGCAAAATAAACAACTTTTATTCGTATATTTGCACACATGCAGCGTGCAAAGTGCACTCCACTGCAACAACTAACTAAAACCATACAGGATATGACTTACAAAGTAATTGACATTGAGGGCGTAGGTGAAGTATACGCCGAGAAACTGATTGCAGCAGGTATTAAGACCGATGCAGAACTGTTGGAAAAATGCGCTAAGCCCGCAGGCCGCAAGGCTCTTGAGGAAGAGACTGGCATCAGCGGCAAGCTGATTTTGAAGTGGGCAAACCACTGTGACCTGTACCGCATCAACGGCGTTGGTCCTCAGTTTGCTGAGCTTCTGGAAGCCAGCGGCGTAGATACCGTGAAGGAGTTAAAGCATCGTGTTGCTGAGAATCTTCAGAAGAAGCTGGAAGAGGTTAATGCCGTTAAGAATCTGACGAATCGCGTTCCCGCAGTCGTAGAAGTTCAGAAGATGATTGACCAGGCTAAGGAATTGCCCGCTGTGATGGAGTATTAATCCAATGAAGAAAACTTTGATATTACTGACATTAGCGGCTCTGCTTAGCGGAGCCGTTAATGCTCAATCCGTCTTTGCACATCCTTGGATGCAGAAACGTGTGGCCTATTTTGGCGACTCCATTACCGATCCGCGGAATAGCGGGTCAAAGCTCAAGTACTGGAACTTTCTGCAAGACTGGTTAGGCATCACCCCTTATGTCTATGCCGTCAGTGGCCGTCAATGGGACGACATTCCCCGTCAAGCCGACAAGCTACAAGCAGAGCATGGTGATTCCATTGATGCCATTCTTATTTTCATAGGTACAAACGATTATAACAACGGAGTACCCATCGGACAATGGTATGAGGAAAAAGACGAACAGGTGATGTACGGACATGGGCAACCAAAGAAGATGACCGACCGCAAGCGGCGCTATATGAGTATGGACAAAGGCACCTATCGCGGTCGCATCAACATAGCACTTGATAAGGTGAAGCGAATGTATCCGACGAAGCAGATTGTGCTGTTGACGCCCATCCATCGTGCCCAGTTCCACCGTAACGAAAAGAACTGGCAATGTACGGAAGACTACACAAACCAGTGTGGCATCTATCTGGAGGAATACATCCAGGCCGTTAAGGATGCCGGCAACATTTGGGCCCTTCCCGTCATCGATATGAACGCCGTCAGTGGGCTATATCCGATGATGGATGAGCACGCGCAGTATTTTGCCGACCCAGAGACCGACCGTCTGCACCCCAACGACAAAGGGCACGAACGCATGGCCCGTACCCTTTATTATCAGTTGGCAGTTCTGCCCGTTTTCTAAATTTCCTTCTTTGCCGTTGTACATTCATTGACCAAATAGACGATACTCATATACGGAATACCCGTATTGGTTTCCAGTCCTATCTCGCAAGTACGGCTATTACTGTAACCCACTTCAATATGGTTTGCCTCAATCTGCGGACGCAGTTTGCGCAAGCCATATTTGTTTAGTTCGGGGAAGGTAAATCCTCTGTCGCCGGCAAATCCGCAACAGCCTACGCCCTCTGGCAAGAAGACGTTGTTCGAACACATCTTGGCGAGGTTGATGAGATCGTCAGCGACACCCATCTGACGCGTAGAGCATGTGATGTGCAGAGCCACATGCCTATCAATAGGATGAAAGTCGAGTCGCGGCACCAGATATTTCATGATGAACTCTGCTGGTTCATAGAGTTTCATCTTATGCATCACCTTCTTCATGCGGTGCAGACACGGGCTCTGGGCACACAACACAGGATACTTACCTTCCTCGGAAGCTTTCCAAAGGGCAGCTTCCAATTCGGCACTCTTGCGATCGGCAATGTCCAACATACCTTTCGACTCCCAAATCTGACCACAACACATGCGATCCATACCATCCGGGAAGATGACCTCATAGCCAGCCTTCGCCATCAGCTGGATCACCTCATCCACAAGGTGGTGAATCTTTCCACCATGTTTCGACTGTCCCATGGTCTGGTTGATACAGCTAGGGAAGTAGACAACCTTCAACGGAGAATGTTCCTCCTCGCGATGAGGAATGGAACGCTCGATGATAAATTGCGTAAGGTCGGACTTCTTGGGCTGACGTTTCTTCTTGGGCATGGCTGTCGTCCACAGCGGCAGGCCCATCTTGTTCATGCCCCTGCACACGCTGGTCATCAGCGTAGGACCGAGGGTGATGTGGGCAGCATGAGCCACGTCGAGCACCACGCGCAGGCCGCTCTTGATGCCCGCCATGTGGTTGGCAGCAAATTCACCCACCTTATAACCCATAGGATTTTCGTTCATATCCATCTGGCGGATGATATGCGTCAGTTCACCCGTATTGATCTTCATCGGACAGGATGTCGAGCAAAGTCCATCGGTGGCACACGTCTGGTCGCCGTAGTACTTATACTGTTTCTTCAGAGTTGCCAAACGCTCGGGATTAGAACCCGTGGTTGTAAGGTGTCGGATTTCACGCTGTACAGCGATACGCATTCTCGACGACAGCGTCAGTCCGCACGACATACAGTTGACCTCGCAGAATCCGCACTCGATACATTTGTTGGCACGCTTCACCTGCTCGATGGTCTCCTTGGCGGTCGACAGCGACGGGTCCATCAGATAATGTCCGCCGTCGGGAACCTTATCGAAGTCATAGTCGAGCACGGGAAGCGGTTTCAGGCACTTGATGAAGCAATCTGGGTCGTCGTTGAAGATGACACCCTGGTTCAACAGACCGTCAGGATCGAAGATAGCCTTCAGTTCCTTCATGGCCTCATAGGCCTTGTCGCCCCACTCGTACTTCACGAACGGCGCCATGTTACGGCCCGTACCATGCTCTGCCTTCAGCGAGCCGTCGTAACCTTCTACTACCAGCTTAGCTACCTCACGCATCATCTCAGCATAACGGGCCACCTCATGCTCGTCGGCAAAGCTCTGATTCAGAATAAAGTGGTAGTTACCCTCGAAGGCATGTCCGTAGATACAGGCATCGTCGTAGCCATGATCGGCAATCAGTTTCTGCAATTTCACCGTAGCCTCAGGCAGCGACTCGATGGGGAAGGCGACATCCTCGATGAGACACGAGGTGCCGATGGGACGCGTACCGCCCACACTGGGGAAGATGCCCGAGCGGATAGCCCAATACTTGCCATAGACAGCAGGATCCTCGGTAAATTCCGCAGGGATATACAACCGGAACTGACCCAGACACTCCTTGATTTTCTCAATTTTCTCCAGTAACTGCTCGTGCGTGATACCCTTCGTTTCGGTGAGGATAGCCGTCAGGTTATGATAGTCACCAGGTGCGACGCCCTCAATCTTGCCAGCATCGACGTCCTTCTTGTACTGCAGATACACAGGATCATCCACCGAACTCAACGACTTGTAGTCCAGCATTTCGGCACTCTTCACGACGAGATTCTCGGCACTATATTCCAAATCACCCTCGCCAGCTTTCATCTTCTTCATGGCCACCACAGCCTCACAGCTCTCCTTCATGGTCATAAAGTAAACCATTGCCGAAGCCTTGTATTTGTAGTCGATAAGGGTCTTCATCGTCACCTCCGAAAGGAAGGCCAGCGTACCCTCAGAACCCACCATCGAGTGTGCGATGATGTCGAACGGGTCGTCGTAGGCAATCAGCGGACGCAGGTTCAAGCCCGTTACATTCTTAATACTATATTTGGTACGTATGCGCGTAGCCAGTTCCTCGTCGGCCCGCACCTTGTCGCGCAGTGCTTCAATCTTGGCGATGAACTCAGGGTGTGAGCGGGAGAACCGCTCACGACTCGCATGGTCGCCAGTATCAAGCACTGTACCATCGGTCAGAATCACACGCGCCGATACCATCATGCGGTCGCTGTTGGCATGCACGCCGCAATTCATACCCGAGGCATTATTGATGACAATGCCACCCACCATCGCACTGCCTATCGAAGCAGGATCGGGCGGGAACACACGTCCGAAGGGTTTCAGAATTTCGTTGACACGCCCGCCCACGATACCTGGCTGCAGCTTAATCGTTTCCTGATGCTCACCTAGTTCGTATTTCTCCCAATGCTTGCCAGCCACGATGAGCACAGAGTCGGTACAACTTTGACCAGAAAGCGAGGTACCAGCAGCACGGAAGGTAAAGGGCAACTTATATTTCTTACATGCCTTGACGATTTTCGAGATTTCTTCTTCGCCATCGCTACGGATAACAACCTTGGGAATCTGACGATAGAAACTGGCATCAGTACCCCATCCTAAAGTTCGCAATTCATCCGTATAGATACGGTCAATAGGCAGAATTTTTTTTAGTTCAGATAAGAATTCATTCAGCATAAAGCATTCGAGTTTTTAGTTAGACTTTTCAATTTGCGAGCAAATATACAAAAAAAAATCGTTATCTGCATACTTTTTTTGTTTTTTTTTCGTATCTTTGGCCCATAAAACCTAACAGAGTGATGAACCATCGACTATTGCCCATATTCTTCATGTTGTTTTGCACCAGCTTATGCACGGCGCAAAGCTTCGAATTGAAAAAGGAGCACGACAGTCTGTATTACATCAATGGCTGGCGGCTACCCTACCCCGTCTACCAGTTCCAGACGGGCGACGTCGATGGCGACGGACACGAGGACGCGATAGTCGGGGTTATCAAAGGCACCCGATTCTATCCAGAGAAGGCCCGCCGTATCTTTATCTTCAAACAGGTCAACGGCAAGGCCCGTCCCCTATGGCTGGGTTCTAAGTTAGGCGGCATACTCGAAGACTTTCGCTACACCGGCGGAGTGATTCGTGCGTTGGAATCGACCACCGACGGGCGGTATGTCGTTTCCGACTATCGCTGGGGCGGATTCGGTATGAACTTCGACCATTATCTCATCAAAGACGTAAACAAGCAAACAGCAATAAAAACGTTTAGCCAATGAAGACCAGTAAATTATTCATTGTGGCATGCATAGCGGGCTTGGTAGCCGCTTGCAGCCAGAAACAAAGTGTGGTACAAATTCCAGTATCAACCATTGACGTCGAGAAGCTGGGCGACAGCATCGACTACGACATGGATGTAACTGGTTTGAACCTGAGTGATTTGCGTATCTTACGCAATGCCCCTGCGGCACAGAAAGGCTATCCCTTCAAGGATTCCTACTTGCGCGGAATTTTCGAGACGACCACTTGGTACGATTCGTTGATGTATGCCCTCGACGACAAGTTGCAGGGCGTAGAAAGCAAGGATGACGAGAGTTGGCGTGATGCCTATCTGCGTGCCATCGACGAGCAGAAGCTCATTATCTACACCGACGTGGAGACAGCGTTCATGAAGCGCTTGAAAGAACGCGAGAATGAGTTGATGAAGCAGAATTTCGAAGTGGAAGAAGGTCTGCGTGTGAACATGAACAACTTGTTGAACCCGCAGCAACTGAAGGACTTCGATTCGACACTTTGTCAGCACTTGGCCGAACAGGGCTTTGCCATCGTACCATCGAACCACGCGCAGTTGTTCCACGTCTACGAGAAGAACGACTACAGCGACTTCCCCAGCTTTGTGACTACCGACCTCTATCTGCAGTTGTACCACCTCTATATCGACTGCATGCTCCGCGAGTTGGAGGAATATCATCTGTTGCCATTGATGACGGAATTCTCGAAAGAGATGAGAGACATCATGGAGGCCAACTACCAAGGTTCGCCTGATGACAGCGAAGAGGGTCGCATTGCCTGGCGCAACCGACAGTTCTTTGATGTGGCTCTGCACCTGTTTACCGGCAAGCCCATGGAGAATGCCGGAAACTATCGCACAGAGCAGGAGGAAATCGACAAGTGTCTGAAGGCAGTAAACGACTGCAGTGGCATACTGATGGACTATATGGGCGACGTTGTATTCCCCTACAGTCTGTTCCGGGCCCGAGGCCATTACACCCGCAGCGACGCCTTGAAACGCTATTTCCGCGGAATGATGTGGTTGCAGACAGCACCGATGGGTCTCAACCACGACATCGAAGTAAAGCAGGCCGTGATGATGGCTTTCGCTTTGAAGCAATCCACGACTGCCCGCCAGAACTACGAAAAGATCGACAAGCTCATTACCCTCCTGATGGGTAAGCACGACAATCTGAGCCTTCCGCAAGTCGTGGCCGAAGTCGAGAAAACCGGCAAGTCAGAGAATGAGCTGATATACGACGACAAAGCCATTGCCGACCTTACCGCTAAACTCAATGAGATTGGCAACAAGCAGACAATCATCCGTCCGAAGTACGAAAAGACCAGTCACAACAAGATCTGTGTGATGCCGCAACGCTACCAGCCCGATGCCGAAGTGCTACAGGAAATGGTGGACTACGACAGCAAGCCTTCTAAACGCGCCATTCCCAAGGGTACAGACGTGATGGCAGCCATGGGTATCACCGCCGCCGAGCAGATACTGAAAGACGAAAAGACCGACTGGAAGTCCCTGTTGCCCACCCTCGAGAAGATGAAGAAGCGCATGGGCGAGATTGACTGGAACGAGACCATCGTCACCCAGTGGATGCAGACGCTGAAAGTGCTGAACGATCAGGATAAAGGTCAGGGTGCACCCTATTTCATGCTGAATCCCGAGTGGGGCAAGAAGGACCTGAATGCCGCCCTCGCCTCGTGGGCCGAACTGAAACACGACGCCATTCTCTATGCCAAGCAACCCATGGGCGCCGAGTGTGGTGGTGGCGGCCCCCCCGAGCCATTGGTCAAGGGATATGTGGAGCCTAACGTGAAATTTTGGAAGAAGGCTGCCGAGTTGTTGCACAACACCGCCCAGCTGCTGAAGGACCAGAAGATGATGACCAAGAAGATTGAGGATGTCACCGAGCGTATGGCCGAGGAAGTGGCATTCCTGCTTCGCGTCAGCGAGAAAGAGCTGGCTGGCAAGACATTGAGCGACGAAGAATACGACCAGATAGCCTATATCGGTTCCACGTTCGAGAACATTTCCATCGACCTGATTCGCATGCCCAGTCAGGAACTGATGGGTTGGGCCGACGTTGAAGGTGCAGACCGCAAGGTGGCACTGGTGGCCGACGTGTATACTGCCAATGCCGACAACAATCCTGACAAGGCCATCCTGTTCGAGGCTGTGGGCGATGCCGACGAGATTTACGTCGTGGTCGAAATGGGCGGTTATCTGTACCTAACGCGTGGAGCCGTGCTCAGCTATCGTGAGTTCATACAGCCCATCGACCAGCCGCGCCTGACTGACGAAGAGTGGCAGGAACAGTTGAAGAGCAATCCCCGCAAGGGAGTTCCCGAATGGATGAAGAGCATCCTCGTACCACTGAACAAGATGCCCGAACCGAATGAAGAGGTATTTTACAGCTCTGGCTGTTAGCGTTCTTTGTGTATCGGCCTGCCATGCCGATACACTCAACGTAGTTCTCACTGGCGACATCTTACTCGACCGCGGGGTGCGCCGTGTGATTAACCAACATGGAGTCGACCATCTGTTTTCGGATGGCATCGACTCCATATTCCGTTCTGCCCAAGTGGTGGTGGGCAATCTCGAGTGTCCTGCAACGAAAATCACGTCGCCTGTGCAGAAACTATACATCTTCCGCGGTGAACCCGAGTGGCTCGACGCCCTCAAGGCACACGGCATCACCCACCTCAATCTGGCCAACAACCACACGATAGACCAAGGTCGCGAGGGGTTGCTCGACACCCGTCGTAACGTCGAGCAGGCAGGCATCATCCCCATCGGTGCCGGACAAAACATGGCCGAAGCATCCGAACCCGTATTGTTGGCCGAGAGTCCGCGAAAGGTATGGATGGTGGCTTCGCTCCGACTGGCCCTCGAGAGCTATGCCTATCTGCCCGAAAAGCCCTGTGTCAGCCAGGAGCCGATGGATTCGCTGCTCAACCGTGTCCATCGCTTGCGCCGAGCCGACTCTACGGCTGTCATCATCGTGTCGCTGCACTGGGGAGGCGAACACACACTACAACCCGTCAACAGCCAGCGCTGGGCGGCCCGCCAACTGATTCGGGCAGGAGCCGACGTGCTGGTTTGTCACCATACACACACCCTGCAAACCATCGAGGATTTTCGCGACCATAAGATCTACTACAGCGTGGGCAATTTCATCTTCGACCAACATAAACCTATTAACAGCAAAGCCTGCATCGTACGGCTGAAAGTGACAGCCAACGATGTCGAAACAGAAACCATTCCCATCGAAATTGTCAAGTGTGTTCCGACAATCTGTAGTCATTTTTGATTTTTTCACTAAAAAAATATCTTGACATTGCGTTTTTTTTCGTATATTTGTCGGCAACTTATATAATAATATTCACTAAAATAACTAAGAACCCTATGTCAGCATTAGTATCTGTCATTCCCATCCTATTACTCATTGTATTGATGATGGGCTTCAAAGTTTCCGGTTACAAGAGTGCCATCATCACACTCATCGTTACAATCATTTTAGCATTGTTTGCAGCACCAGCGATGGGCATTGTGCCAGAGAAGTATGTCGACGCATCCATTTTTGGCATCACCCTGTGGTCTGTCATCGAGGGTTTCCTCAAGGCATGCTTCCCCATCATTCTGATCATCATCTGCGCCATCTTCAGCTACAACATCCTTTGCGAGACGAAGGAGATTGAGACCATCAAGACGCAGTTCATCCAGATGACCTCCGACAAGGGACTGCTCGTGCTGTTGCTGACGTGGGGCCTTGGTGGTGTGCTCGAGGGTATGGCCGGTTTCGGAACCGCTGTGGCCATTCCCGCTGCCATCCTCATCGGACTGGGCTTTAAGCCGATGTTCTCGGCCGTTATCTGTCTGGTGGCCAACACCGTTGCCGTAGGTTTCGGTGCTGTGGGTCTGCCCGCTACGACGCTTGCCAACCAGGTGGCTGCCAGTGGAGTGGCTACGCCCGAGGAGCTCTGCGAGGTGGCTACCTTTATCATATTACAGCTCTCGCTGATGTTCTTCATCACACCGTTCCTCATTCTGATGATGACGGACCGCACGAAGATTCTGAAGAACCTCACCATCGCATTGTTCGTGGGCACGTTCTCTATCATCGTACAGTTCTGCTGTGCTCATTTCATCGGCCCTGAGACACCTGCCATCCTTGGTTCTGTGGCTGCCATCATCGCCATGCTCATCTACAACAAGCTGTTCATCCGCGACGAGAATCCTGCCGACGAAGTGAAGGTCGAGAAGCAGAAGTTCGGCACCGTCAAGACGCTGAAGGCTTGGAGCGTGTATGGCCTGATTATTTTCTTCATCCTCATTTCGAGTAAGATTGTTCCCCCCATCAACGAGCTGCTGAACCAGACCCTGGTCACGAAGTTCGACCTGCCCGTCACTGGCAATGCGTTTAAGTTCGGCTGGCTGTCGAATGCCGGTCTGATGATTTTCCTCGGTGCAGTCATTGGTGGACTGATTCAGGGCATGAGTTTCGGTCGTATGATGAAGCTGTTGGCCAAGACCACGCTGAACCTGCAGAAGACCGTTGTGACCATCTGCTGCCTCGTGGCTATGGCCATGCTGATGAACAACACGGGTATGACCAACGACATTGCCAAGGGCCTCGTGCTATTGACAGGTGCAGCCTTCCCGTTCTTCGCTCCGCTGATTGGTTCTATCGGAACCTTCGTGACGGGTTCGGCTACGAATGCCAACATTCTGTTCGGTAAGTTGCAGGCTACTGCTGCCGCTGACCTCGGACTGGTCAATCAGGGCACGTTCTTCGGCGTCAGCGGTAACGAGACCAACTGGCTCGCAGCCGCCAACTGTGCCGGTTCTGAGGGTGGTAAGCTTTTGTCGCCACAATCGATTGCCATTGCTACTGCCGCGTGCGACATGGAGGGGCAGGATGGTGACATCATGCGTAAGACGATGCCGTTTGCCATCTTCTGGATTCTGATGAACGGACTGATGGTGTTCCTCGGCCTGCACGTGATATAATTCATAATGCATAATTCATAATTAAAAATATGAAAGTCGGACTATTTATCCCCTGTTACGTGGATGCCGTCTATCCTGAGGTGGGTGTGGCGACGTGGAAGTTGCTGAAGCACCTGGGCATCGACGTGACGTATCCTGAGAAGCAGACCTGCTGCGGTCAGCCAATGGCCAACGCCGGTTTCGAGAAGCAGGCCATTCCCCTGGCCGAGAAGTTTGAGGAGAAGTTCAAGGACTTCGACTACGTGGTGGCACCTAGCGTCAGCTGTACGGCATTCATCAAGTTCAACTATCCGCGACTCATCGACCACGAGTGTGTAACGGCCAAGAAATGCATGGACGTCGTCGAATTCCTGCACGACGTGGTGAAGGTCGATCGCCGTCTTGGCACGTTCCCCCACAAGGTATCGTTGCACAATTCGTGTCACGGAGTGCGCGAGTTGGGCCTGTCGAGCCCCAGCGAGGAACATGTGGCTCCGTTCAATAAGATTAAGGACCTGTTGCAGCTGGTCGACGGCATTGACGTCGTCGAGCCCAAGCGCCACGACGAGTGCTGCGGCTTCGGAGGCATGTTCTCCATCGAGGAGACCGCCGTCTGCGCCCAGATGGGTAAGGACAAGGTGGAGCGCCACATGCAGACGGGCGCCGAGTATATTACGGGTCCCGACTGCTCGTGTCTGATGCACATGGCAGGCGTTGCCAAGAAGCAGGGCCTCGATATCAAGTTCAAGCACGTGGTCGAGATTCTGGCCGCTGGCCTGTAAATACGAAACATCGTAATAACGTTATAACGTAATAACGCAAATATGAGTACACAACATAGCAAAGCCGCCAAGCAGTTCTTGAAGAACCAGCAATACGCCCACTGGCACGATGCCACGTTTTGGGCAGTGCGCACCAAGCGCGACAATATGGCGCACGGATTGGAAGAGTGGGAACAGCTGCGCGAGAAGG
Organism: uncultured Prevotellaceae bacterium; assembly: GCA_946188395.1. GTDB lineage: Bacteria > Bacteroidota > Bacteroidia > Bacteroidales > Bacteroidaceae > Prevotella. The sequence continues at coordinate 11,770 of CAMHUU010000045.1, forward strand.
CCTCGGCCATCAAGCGCCACACCATCACCCATCTGGACGAATATCTCGACCAGTTTGCCACGAATGCCGAGAAGAACGGCGTCGAGGTGCACTGGGCGAAGGATGCCGAGGAGTTCAACGAAATCGTCTACGGCATTCTGAAGAACCACGACGTGAAGAAGATGGTGAAGTCGAAGTCGATGCTCACCGAGGAGTGCGAGATGAATCCCTATCTGGAGGCTCGCGGCATTGAGGTGGTCGAGACCGATCTGGGCGAACGCATCATCCAGCTGAAAGGTCAGAAGCCCTCGCACATCGTGATGCCTGCCATCCACCTGAACCACGACGACGTGGGCGAGTTGTTCGAAGAGAAGGGAATCTCGAAGGAAAAGGGCAACCACGACCCCACGTACCTGACTTACCGTGCACGCCTGTCGTTGCGCAACGAGTTCCTGACAGCCGACGCAGGTATGACGGGCGCCAACTTCGGTATTGCCGAGACGGGCGACATCGTGGTATGCACCAACGAGGGTAATGCCGATATGTCGACATCGTGCCCCAAGCTGCACATTGCCGCCATCGGACTGGAGAAAATCATCCCCAACTACGAGTGTCTGGCCGTGTTCCAGCGCATGCTCTGCCGTGCAGGCACCGGTCAGCCCACGACGACCTATACGAGCCACTTCCGCAAGGCCCGTCCGACGGCTCATCACATGCACATCATTCTGGTGGACAACGGTCGTTCCGAATGGATTGCCAACCCCGAGCACTGGGAGAGCCTCAAGTGCATCCGCTGCGGATCATGCATGAACACATGCCCCGTCTATCGCCGTTCGGGTGGCTATTCGTACAGCTACTTCATCCCTGGTCCCATCGGCATCAACCTCGGCATGCTGCGCGACCGTCAGGCCCACTCGGGCAACGTCTCGGCCTGTACGCTGTGTCTGTCGTGTCAGACCGTCTGCCCCGTCAAGGTGAATCTGGGCGACCAGATATACTTGTGGCGCCAGCAGTTGGACGAGTTCGGCACAGCTAATCCTGAGAAGAAGATGATGTGTCGTGGTATGTCGATGCTTTACGGATCGCCTGGCCTTTACAACTTCGGCACGGGACTGGCCCACTGGGCTAACCTCATCCCCTCGCCCATCATGAACTGCGGTCTGAACCCATGGGCTGAAGGCCACGACATGATGAAGTTCCCCAAGAAACCGTTCCACGAGGTAATTAAGGAACTTTAGCGTCGAAATATCGTAATATCGAAATATCGTAATATCGAAAATATTTATGGCTAGTAAAGAAGATATATTAAAGAAGTATCGCGCGAACGTGCGCGAGCGCTTCGACATGCCCGACCTGAGCGACATCCGGGCCATCACCTACCCCGACCCGCTGTTGCAGTTTATGAACATGACGAAGAGCGTGGGCGGCAATGCCATCGAGGTCGAGAAGGGACGCGACGTCAACGAACTCATCCGTGAGCTGTATCCCGATGCCAAGGAGATTGCGTCGAACCTGCCCGAGATTACCATCGCCACGCGTAATCCCGACGAGGTGGGGCGTGCCCGTGACCTGAACGGTACCGACGTGGGCGTCGTGCGCGGCTGTTTCGGAGTGGCCGAAAACGGCTGCGTGTGGATTCCCCAGCAGATGAAGGAGAAAGCCGTCTGCTTCATCTCCGAGAACCTCGTCATCCTGCTCGACAAGTCGCAGATTGTCAACAACATGCACGAGGCCTACCGCCGCCTCACCGAGCGCGACCCGAAGTCCGGCCTCGACATGTTCGACCAGTACGGCTACGGCACGTTCATCAGCGGTCCCTCGAAGACTGCCGACATTGCCCAGGTGCTCGTCATGGGTGCCCAAGCCGCCCGCTCGGCAACGGTGCTGCTGTTGGATGAATAGGAAATTCCCTATCACATTATAGGAAATTCCCCTCATTGCGTTTCGGAAAAAAACACTACTTTTGTGGCAATAATCATCCACAATGGTAACAGTTATGAAAGAATCATGCTTAAAAAGCCTTCTGTTTCTCGTGGCAATGTCCCTGTCTGCGCCTTTGTATGCGCAGAAGATGGAATTTTTGGGACCTGACAAGAACAACCAGAAGGTCATCAAGCGATACAACCGCTATTATCACAAAGCATTTGCCCCTGGCACGGGAGGCATGGGAATAGGATATACCGCGGTGTTTGGCGTGAAGCAGAATTCCATCATGTCGACTGACGACGTCGAAGTGAACGTTGTCAAGCGATGGGTTCAGGATGCGGCCATCAACGACATGGAAAACCGATTGTATTTCATTGAAATCAAGAACAAGTCGAACCAGACCCTCTACATCGACAAAAGTCATTGCTACAGGGTTTACCATAATGGCAAAAAATACTGTTACTATGACGCTGAACGAGATGCTGAGCGAAACGTAAATCGCATCTTGGCCATTCCGCCACACTCGAAGAGGAACCTGTCAGAATATCAAGCCAAATTAATCAAAAAAGAGAAATACTCGGAACTCAAAATCATCGATTATCCTGAGGATTTCAATTGGGATGCAAAGGTAGCCGGAGTCTGTGAAGGTTTTCTCGATCAGTTTGAAGTCCGGTCGTTCACAGAGGACAATTCGCCCTATTACCGCTCGTTCGTCATTTCATACTCGAAGGACGAAACGTTCTCGACGTACTCCCTGCTGACCATCAATTTCTACATGCGGCAACTCATTGGGTGCTTCTATCCCGAGCTGTATCGCGACAACGACATCTTCGACCGTTTCGGAGGCGATCAGTATACCATCACGAATTGTGAGTACGGCTACGGCGGCGTCAACAGATTCAGAAGATACGAGTAAGGAATTCTGTTTTCTTATTTCCTGACGACGACGGCGTTGGGGTATTTCTTGGGGTCGAAGACGAAGACGTTGTCGCTGAGGCCGAGTTTAACCTTCGTCACCGTCATCTTCACCGAGGCAATGCTCACCTTCGTCTCGTACTGGTGCAGCATGTACGTGTCCTTCACGATGCGGATGATGCTTTTCTTGGGCATGTCCTTCGTCAGCGGACCGGTGAAGGTAATCTCGTAGAACTTGTCGGTGGTCTTCAGCTTTGCTTTCTTGTACTCCTTGTCCAAGCCCATATCGACAGAAAATTTCTCCTTCTTCTTCTGTGCGCCCTTCGTGATGGTCAGCGTATCGCGCTCGTCCTTGTCGACAGCCTTCTCGTAGCTCCACGTCTGTGTGCCGTCGTAGCCCGTCTCGCGATACATCTCGTGGCCCTTCACCTTCATCGACATAACCGAAAACGACTTGTCGCCCTTCCTGTACATCTTCATCGTACCGTCCATCGATGCGATGACAGCACCAACGTGCAGTTTCAAGTCAATCTCGAGGCCGTTGTCGCTCTTCATTTTCTCGCTACACTTCTTCATGATGTCCTTGACTTCCTCAGGAATCTGTGCCTGCACGCCGATGCTCAGCATCAGCAGCAACACGATGAGTAAATTCTTCTTCATATGATTCATTATTCGTTTGTCTGTAATTATTTAAAGCTGTTCAGCAGGTCGATGATGCGCGTCACTTCGTCGTCCGTCAGCGCCTGATTACAGGGGATGCTGAGTTCCTGCGCGTGGATCTGCTCCGTGATGGGCAGCGACAGCGACGACCATTCTGACAATTCTGACAATTCTGACAGCCGATTCTGCGCCCCCTTTGCATAGCAGCGTTGGCGATGGGGCGGTATGGGATAGTGGATTTCCGTCCCGACACCGTTGTCCAAGAGATACTGCTGCAGCTCGTCGCGACGCTCGCAGAGCACGGGGAAGATGTGGTAGACGGAATCTATCACGGAAACCTCACACGGTGCCTGTCCCCCTGTGAGGTCGGAGAGCGGTATTCTCACGAGGTCGTTGCTTACTTCTCGTTCGTAACGAGCAGCTATCACACGGCGGCGCTGGTTGTTGGCGTCCAGGTCGGGCAGTTTGGCTAAGAGGATGGCAGCCTGAATTTCGTCCATGCGCGAGTTGCGGCCCTGGTAGTCGAAGACATAGTGGCGGGCGGAGCCGTAGTTGCCCAAAGCACGGATGACGTCAGCCAGCTCGTCGTCGTCGGTGGTCACAGCCCCTGCGTCGCCAAAGGCGCCGAGGTTCTTCGTGGGGTAGAACGAGTGGCCGGCAGCGTGGCCGAGGGAGCCGGTTTTCAGCTTTGCTGAATGCGTATCACGGGGACAGTCCCCCTGTAATTCGCTTCGCTGCTCACAGCTGGGACAGTCCCCATGATACACGCAGCCGTGGGCTTGGGCGTTGTCCTCGATGAGCTTCAGGTTGTGGCGGCGGCAGATGTCGTCCATGCGGTCGGTATAGGCGCAGCGGCCATAGAGGTGGACAATCATGATGGCTCGCGTGCGAGGCGTGATGGCCTGCTCGATGAGCACGTCGTCAATCTGCAGGGTGTCCAGCGAGGGTTCGACGAGCACAGGACGAAGGCGGTTTTCCGTGATGGCCAGTATCGAAGCGATGTAGGTGTTGGCAGGCACGATGACCTCGTCGCCCTCCTGCATCACGCCCATCTCCTTGTAGGCTCGGAAGATGAGCGTCAGCGCATCGAGTCCGTTGCCACAGCCGATGCAATGGCGCGTGCCGATGTACGCGGCGTAGGCCTGCTCGAAGCGGCGCGTCCAGTCGCCCTTCAAGTACCACCCGCTCCTGAGCACCTCGTCGGCAGCATGCTCGTAGGGTTTATTGATGGCTTTCAGGTCCAAATATTTAATCATAGTTCCCATTCGTATCGGTCGAAACAGATGCCGCGTCCACCAAAGCCTTCCTTCTGGAACACCAGCGACTCGTTGATGGCGTTGGAATCGGCCATCGCCGACGTGCCAAACTCGAAGTACGGCAGGTGATGGTAGTCGTGACAGATGACGCGGTCGTAGATGATGTCGATGGCTCCGAGCTCCTTGCCCAGCGGAGAGGCCGAGCTGTACTGTGCACGGGCCACCTGCGTGCTGACATAGAGCACCATGCCCGCCAGTATCTCGCCGTCCTTGCGGGCCACGTAGAGCACGATGTTATCTGGGAATCGCGCGTGCAGCAACTCGATTTCCGCCAGCGTATGAACGGGTTTCGAGTCGTAGGTTCGCTTCAGATTGTCGCAGAGCACCGCCCAGAATCCAGCCATATCCTCGCTGCGTTCGACGACGATGCCTGCCTCCTGTGCCCGTTTCAGTGCACGACGGCGGATGCGCTCCCAGCGCAGCGTGTTGCTCTGAATGATGACCGTCCCGAGGTCGCGCTCCTGCAATCGGGCGTCGCACGTGCGGGCAATGGCATAGAGATCCTCCTCGGCAGCCAACTGGTGATACATCCAGGGGATGCACTTGTAGAGTACCCGATGAAAACCCTCTGCATGAAGGTATTCGTTCAGCTCGCTGAACAGATGAACCGTCGCTGCTGCCGTCGTCTTCGCATCCATCACCAGTCCGCCATAGGTCAGTCCGGCATGCGTCTGAAACACGTCGCCCCGTCGGTTGGCAGGCATCAGCCCATAGAGCCGTCCCTCGCGGTAGAACATCAGCGAGCAGTCCTCGAATCGGTCGCTGTGATAGTCCATGTAGCCACGATTGAAGAGGAACGTGCCGTTCTTCGACCGAGCGACAAACGCGTTCCACTCGTCCTTGCGGTCAGGGGTATATCGGATAATCTCGAAATTCATTTCTTCGTTATAACGATATGACGTTATTTCGATGATTGGCCCACGTAACTGACGAACTCGTCGTAATCGTAGATGTACTCGTCCTCATCGAACAGTTCCGATGCCAGCACCAGACACACGGCACCCGAGGAAAAATCCTCCAACGTGCGCCACACGCCCGTGCCAATGTACAGCCCCTGATAGGGATGGTTCAAATGAAAGACCTCCTTGCCTCCGCGTCCGTCGTCGACCGTCACGTCGAACGAGCCACTGACGGCAATGACAATCTCCTCGCAGGTGCGATGGGCATGACCGCCACGACGCTCACCCGAGGGCACATCGTAGGTCCAGTAGACGCGGGCAATGTCGAACGGCACATTCTTCAGCTGCTCGGCCACCGTCAGATTGCCTCGCGGATCGACAATCTTGGGCAGGTCAATGAGTCCGTAGGGCCTACCCAAGCCCTCCCCAAGGGAGGGATGTTGGATTGGACGGTCATCAGAGAGCCTACCCAAGCCCTCCCAAAGGGAGGGATGTTGGATTAGACGGTTTTCTTCAGAGTCCTTTGTATTCATATTCATTACTTAATGCATCTTATCTAAACATTCCTCCCTTTGGGAGGGCTTGGGTAGGCTTTTTTACCTCAGTTTCGCATAAGGGTCAGTACCGAGCACGGTCTTAGCCAGTCGCTTGGCCTTTTCACGGAGGGCATTCACATCGTCGCCCACCTCGCCATAGCACAGCACGACACCCATGCGGCGGCCTTTGTGAGCCTCGGGTTTGCCGAAGATGCGGATGCGCGTGCGGTCTTCCTTCAGGGCATCGACGAAGTTATAGTCGAGCAGCGAACGGTCGACGGGCGTAGAAGCCTCCTTGGGCGACAGAATGACAGCCGATGCACCAGCGTGCTCCAGATGGATGCCGGCAATGGGCAATCCCATGACAGCACGGAAGTGCAGTTCGAACTCCGAGAGGTTCGTGGTGTGACCCAGCGTCACCATTCCCGTATCGTGCGGACGTGGCGAGAGCTCTGAGAAGATGACCTCGCCCTGCTTCGTCAGGAAGAACTCGACGCCCCAAATACCAGCACCCGTCAAGGCCTTCGTCACCTTGTCGGCCATCGTCTGAGCCTGCTTCAGAGCCTCATCGCTGATCTTGTACGGTTGCCACGACTCACGATAGTCACCCGCCTTCTGCACATGTCCTATTGGCGGACAGAACAGTGTGGGCCACCCGTGCTGCTGAGTAACGGTGAGCAGCGTGAACTCAGAGTCGAAGTCGATGAACTCCTCGATAATCACCTCTTTCACGTCACCACGCGAACCCTCCATAGCCTCGCGGAAAGCCGTTTCGAGTTCGCCCTCGTTGTGGACGTAACTCTGGCCGTGACCAGACGACGACATCAGGGGCTTGACCACGCAGGGGAAACCAATCTCCTCGGCGGCAGCCTTGAACTCATCGTAGGTCTTGGCATAGAAATATTTCGCCGTACGCAGGCCCAGCTCCTTTGCAGCGAGGTCGCGAATGGCACGACGGTTCATTGTGTAGTTGACGGCACGGGCACTAGGTACCACCTGAATGCCCTGTTCCTCGAACTTGAACAGGCGCTCCGTGCGGATGGCCTCAATCTCAGGCACGATGATGTCGGGCTGGTGCTTCTTCACCACAGCTTCGAGTGCGTCGCCATCGAGCATAGAGAATACTTCACGTTCATCGGCCACCTGCATGGCTGGCGCATTGTCGTAACGGTCGCAGGCAATGACGTACTGTCCTGCACGCATAGCAGCAATCACAAACTCCTTGCCCAGTTCGCCTGAGCCTAACAGTAATATCTTTTTCATCTGTTGTTATACATTTTTTCGTAATACTTCTGATAGTCGCCGCTCGTCACGTTGTCCAACCACTCCTGGTTGTCCAGATACCAGCGGACGGTCTTTTCGATACCCTCCTCGAACTGCAGCGAGGGTTCCCAGCCGAGCTCCTTCTGAAGTTTCGACGAGTCGATAGCATAGCGCAGATCGTGACCGGCACGGTCGGTAACGAAGGTAATGAGGTCCATATCCTCGCCTTCCTTACGACCCAGCAAGCGGTCGACGGTATTGATGACCACCTTGATGATATCGATGTTCTTCCACTCGTTGAAACCACCGATGTTATAGGTCTCGGCAATCATACCCTTGTGGAAAATGAGGTCGATGGCACGGGCGTGGTCCTCGACGAACAACCAGTCGCGCACGTTCTCGCCCTTGCCATACACGGGCAACGGCTTGCGGTGGCGGATGTTGTTGATGAACAGCGGAATCAGCTTCTCGGGGAACTGATAGGGGCCGTAGTTGTTCGAACAGTTGGTGACGATGACGGGCATGCCGTAGGTGTCGTGATAGGCACGAACGAAGTGGTCGCTGCTGGCCTTCGCAGCTGAGTACGGAGAATGAGGATTGTACTTCGTGGTTTCCAAGAAGAACTTGTCGCCATAAGCCAGATGGTGCTCAGCGCTCGAAGCCGTTGTGGTGAACGGAGGCTCGATGCCCTCGGGGTGCGTCAGTTCCAATGCACCATACACCTCATCGGTAGAAATGTGGTAGAAGCGCTTGCCCTCATAACGCTCAGGCAGGCTTTCCCAATACAACTTGGCAGCCTGGAGCAGCGACAGCGTACCCATCACGTTGGTCTTAGCGAACGTAAACGGGTCCTTGATCGAACGGTCGACGTGACTCTCAGCAGCAAGGTGGATAATGCCGTCCACCTTTTTGTCCTGCATCAGCTGGTAGAAGGCGTCGAAGTCGCAGATGTCCATCTTCACAAACTCGTAGTTGGGCTTGTCCTCGATGTCCTTCAAGTTAGCCAGATTGCCCGCATAAGTCAGCTTGTCCAAATTGATAATGTGGTAATCGGGATACTTGTTCACAAACAGGCGCACCACGTGGCTTCCAATAAAGCCTGCGCCACCGGTAATAACGATTGTTCTTTTCATACGTGTTATATTTTTATTAATGTTTCCCTAATGTAATAACTTCGCAATCACCGAATTTATTGCCCTCGATGGTCAATCTTATCAGTGTGCGTTCCTTGTGCCAGCCCTGCAAGCCCGCAG